>JAHEZQ010000027.1 GCA_023250955.1 Melioribacter sp.
ATTGGCGAATCAACAACATAATCATAATCCGGTGCATCATAAAAACCATCTTTGTCAAGACTTAATGCTGTTCCTGCCAGCCATTCTTTGGGATAATCTAATTTAATTTTGATCGGTGTCTTTTGCATTCCATGAAAATATCCGAAAACACATTGACCGTTTATCAAAGCATGATCTTTTTCTAAAGATGTTCCGCACATTGGATAGAGTTGGTGTTCTTGAACGGGATTATCCCATGTTTCGGCTACTGTATAAACTATTTTTTTAGTTTTTGCCGGTTCTTCAAGTTCCCATTGATTGGTAGAGATCTGTTTCGAATCAAGTTCATTTCCAGTCTCATCATATGCTTTGAATGAACGAACAAATCTGCCAATGTCCATTGTTTGATATGTACCAGGAGCTGTTGAAGCAAATTGATAAATTTTATTTTGCTCTGAAAGTTTTTCAGGTACTAAAGTTACTTTGAAAAGATCATCGGCACGGTCATTCAAGTTAACATAAAATTTTTGCTGAGCAGAAATTGCTGCTAACGAGGCGAGAAGCAATAAGACTGTTAGGAATAGAAACCTAATTTGATTTTTCATTTATAAAATTTCCTAAATTATTATTAGAGTAAGTATTAAGACGATTTGCATTGGATTAAGTTCTTGCATTGCTATAGGCAATAAAAAACGCAAACACCAAAACAATCCTTTGGGGATATTCTGATGTTTGCAAGAAAACTATTTTTTCTCCGGTAGTTTTTCAAATGAGAGTTCGGTAAATATAAAATCGGGTGAATTTGGAACTTCAAAAGTCATTTTTGTTATATCGCCATTAAAGTTCATATCAAATTTTACCCATCCTTGCGTTAAGAATTCATCTTCCCAATCAATATAAAACATATCATATTGGTAATGTTTTAATTCACCACGGAAGGTTGGTGTTGGTAGAAATTGCAAAAATAATTTGTCGTCTTTCAATGATACTTCGGCTCTACCATACATCTTATCTTCATATACTCCGCAATACTTTTCTAGAGATAATGATGGTTTTGTATCCTTAACCCGTATTTCTTCTCTTCGCTTAAATTCTTTTTCTTGCGCTTCTTTTCTCCTGGCGAAACCATCAAGCATCAATTTCTCCCAGTCTTTCGGTTCAGTATTTGTGAAGAGATCGCTGATATAATTTCTTACAGCTCCAACCATTCCGGTTTCGTAATTACTAAGAAGTACAAAACCAAGATTTTCTTCCGGAACCAAAGTCACATCAGAAATCATCCCAGGCATTCCGCCGCCGTGATTCAACATTCTTTTTCCATTCCAGTAGCGAATAAACCAACCTAATCCGTAGTTCATCGTTCCTATAGGGGTTTGATTTGACCACATCTCTGCAGATTGGCGTTCACTGAAGATTCTTTTACCGTTATATTTTCCTTTGCCCAATTGTAACCTAATCCATTGCGCAATTTCAATCGCACTTGAATTAATACCTAGCGCACCGTGAGCGTTATCTATTTGTGTATCGGTAAAAACTTTCATTGCATTATCTTTTTTGTAATGACCTTTAGCGGCATTGTCATCATTGTTAAATATTTTATAACTGGTGTCGGTGTGTTTCATTCCTAAATTATCAAGTATATGCGCTCTAATATAATCTGCCCACGAAGTATCCGTTACTGTTTTGATTATTTCCGCAGCAGTGATGAACATAATGTTTTGATAGCCGTACTTACTGCGAAAACTGGAAGTCGGTTTAAGGAAACGTGCCCGCTTAATCACTTCCTTTCTATCATATGCTGAATTGAGCCAGAGAAAATCCCCGCTGAATGTTTCTAATCCGCTTTTGTGAGATGTAAGATCGCGGATGGTAATTTCTTTTGTAACCCAGGGGTCATACATTTGAAAATCGGGAAGATATTTTGTTACTGGATCATCCCACTTAATTTTTCCTTGATCAACAAGAATTGCAAGAGAAGCTGTTGTAAAAGCTTTACTGCAAGAAGCAATTACAAACAAAGTATTTTCATCAACAGGATCACTTTTATTTATATTACGAACGCCGTAACCGTTAGCAAAAATTACAGAGTCGTTCTTTACTATTGCAATAGAAAAGCCAGGCATTTCCCAATCTTTCATTGCCTTGTTAATAAACTCATCAATCTTTTGAAGCTTATCCTGCTGGGCGAAAGAGTTTGTGAGAAGAAATGTAATTAGTAAAAAAACAGCGTTAAGAAACAGTTTTTTTGATTTCATTTTAAAACTCCGAAATATTTGTGGAGGTAAAGTTAGTAAGATTAAAAAGATAGAGAATGTGAAAGAGCAATGTTCTAAGCGTCCAGTTGAGAAAATAAAAATTGTCTTACTCCTAATTTTTCTCTTACTCTTGCTTCTAAGATATGTCATTTAATAAAATCGAGCAATAGGAATTTAGATATTCCATTATTCGTTGACTAATTCCTTAAATGGGCTAGTAAAGAATTCCGGAAACCGTCTTATTACACAATGCCCGATCATTTCTGCAATCTCTTCAAATTTGAGAAGGTTCGTATTAACAACTGAGTGATAAAGAAGAGGGTCCTCAATATTTTTATGAAAATATTTCCAGATATAATTTTTTCTGGATACATCTTCCCCCTCAATAAAATCAGTTGCAGTTTTCCTGTCAACATTATAAAGCTGCATTGCGTTTTCAATTCTGAAACTAAGCGGTGCAACAAACCGTATATGAAAAGCATTAGGAATTTTTGCCAATATAATATTTGCACCTCTTCCAACAATAATTACATTTCCAAACTCGGCAAGTTTTAAAATTGTATGCGAAGTTTTGTGAAGAAGATAAAGTTTGGATGGGGAGATCCCTAATATCTCTCCGAACCAGGAATCAATTTTGTGCTGTTTTTCTTCCGATAGATATTTCCGAAAATGTTCAGGTAAGTGGTGATCCTCCATTATTTTTTCAATCAAACCACGGTCGAAGAATGTCCAATCGTTATAATCATCAACAGCGTAATGATTAAAATACTCAATTAATTTTTCGCAGATTGCTACAGCACCAATTCCGGTTTCACGTGAGATTGTGATTGTGGGGCCGGGATTCGTTTTTCTTCTGTGAAGTCTTGCCTCGTCGGATTCTTGATAATGTTTGTCAATGTAAATGCGTGCTTTTTCGTAGGAACCGATGACTTTCATGTTCCACCTCCAAGAATTGTTTTAAAATGGAGGAGAGGAATTTTGTATATGCAATTTAACTAAAATTATAGATAGAAATAATCCGCAACTTTCGCTGCGGATTATAATTTGAGGCGTGAAAAGCATTTAAATGTGTGTTAATCTAACTTCGGATGCTTCTTGTGATAATCAGTTGCATCCTGAAAAGCTTTTGCGACAGCGATAATTTTTCCTTCATCAAATAATTTTCCCATAAATGTAATGCTGGTTAATGTCCCTTTTTTGGTAAAACCGGTTGGCACTACAACGGAAGGATTACCTGTTAAATTTGTGAGAAGTAAATTATTTCCTTCCCAAGATGGCGCAATGTAGAGATCAACTTTTTCCATCAGCTTTTGCATCTCTTGAATCAGTTTATAGCGAATTCTATTTGCGTTAATGTATTCTACAGCGGGAATAAATCTGGATGCTCTAAAAATACTTGGCCACGCACCTTTAAATTGACGGGCGAGAAGATCATCTTTATTAGATCGTGTTAGTTCATCAAAAGCAGCGCCGGCTTCTGCCGTTAAAATAATTTGAATATCATTAACCGCAACATCCGGCAACTCTATCGGAATTAGATTAGCGCCGAGCTCTTCTAATTTCTTTAATGCTAAAGAATCATTTTGATGAAAGGAATATTTTTTAGCAAAATCATTCTTCAAATAACCGATTTTTAATTTTTTAAAATCAACTTGGGAATTATAATTAAACGGCACATCGTAAAGAGTTTGATCTTTTCCGTCAGTTCCTTGGATAACATCAAAAACAATTGCAAGATCTTCTGCATTTCTACATAAGAGACCGATCTTATCCATAGACCAGCTTAATGCCATTGCACCGGTTCTACTTACTCGTCCGTAACTTGGACGTAATCCCGTTACGCCGCATACAGTCGAAGGAGAGACAATTGATCCCCAAGTTTCCGTTCCTATTGCAAACGGAAGAAGTCCTGCTGAGACCGACGCCGCTGAACCTGCTGAAGAACCGCTTGATCCTCTTGTTGTATCCCAAGGATTGCGCGTCATTCCGCCGAACCATTCATCATCCATTGCAAGTTCACCCATAGAAAGTTTTGCGCACAAAACTGCGCCTGCATCTTCTAATTTTTTTATTACCGTTGCATCTTCGCTTATTAATTGATCCTTGTATGGTGCAGCACCCCACGTAGTTCTGTAATCTTTTGTTGTCAGCAAATCTTTTACTCCAAAAGGAATCCCATGAAGCATGCCTTTATATTTTCCTTTTGAAATTTCTTCATCGGCTTTCTTTGCCTGTTCAAGTGCAAGTTCTTCTGTAAGTGTTATAACAGAGTGAAGTTTTGGACCGTACTTTTTTAACCGATCAAGAAACATTTTGGTTAAATCGGTTGAACTTACTTTTTTGTTTTTGATTAAATATGATAATTCACCAACCGAGGAATAAATCAGATCTTCAATTTTTAAAGGCATTTTTGTGCCTGAATAGCTGCTAAGTTTTAACGGATGTTGTTTTTGTTCGAACTTAAATCCCGTTGGAATCGGATTAAAAAGAATTGCCGGAGGAATGCTGTTATCCAGATGAATCTTATGAATATTTGTGTAATATCCAAGTTGTTCGTTCAATGCGTCTTGCATTGAATCACGCTCAGCATCGGTAAATTCAATCCCGAATATTTTTTCTGCATTAGGAATATCTTCTTTCTTGATTTTCTTTTCAGTCTGTTGGGAAAATGAAATTTGTGAACTGAGAATAAGAATAAAGATCAATTTTACGAATGAAGTATATTTGAATGGGTTCATAATAACATCCATTTTATAATTGCTAAAATATTTAAATGAAAAGTACACCGCCAATGAACTACGATGAAAATTAGGAATTGACGGATAGGGAAGCAACGCTTATTTAATAATGTGTTAAAAATAATTTCATTAAATTTGCTTTATCATGATTGAAAAATACAAACATATAATCTGGGATTGGAACGGAACAATTATTAACGATGTTAATCTTTGTGTTGAACTGATTAATTGGCTGCTTAAAGAAAAAAATCTTAAAACAATCGCTAAAGAAGAATACAAAAATGTATTTACAATTCCCGTAAAGAATTATTACGCAGCACTTGGGTTTGATTTTGATAAAGAATCCTTCGAGGTTATTGGCAAAAGATGGATGGATGAATACGAGCGCAGAAAATTTGAGTGTAAGGTTTATGACGGAGTAATCGATGTGATGGAAAAAATAAATAAACTCGGAATCGGGCAGTCAATTCTCTCGGCTTATTCACAACATACTCTTGAAGAAATGGTAGCCCACTTCGGTCTTACAAAATATTTTGCTCATATCGTTGGTCTTGATAACATCTATGCTGCCGGCAAACTTCATCTTGGAAAAGATTTAATGAAAAGTCTTGGTAACGGAAAAGGGGAAACTCTTCTTATTGGAGATACTGAGCATGATTATGAAGTTGCAACTGAGATTGGAGCGGATTGTATCTTAAGTTCTAACGGGCATCAAAGCAAAGAAAAACTGAAAGTAATTGGTGCAGTAGTTATAGATAATTTACGGCAGCTCCTCTGATCAGAAATTAAAATTTTATTTCAAACAAACTCATCGGATCAATTCTTTTTTTGTACCACTGAACACCAAGATGTAAATGTGGACCTGTTGCGCGTCCCGTTTCTCCGATAAGACCGATAACCTCGCCCTTTTTTATTTTCTGATTATCCTTAGCGATTATTTTACTCATGTGAAGATAAACGCTTGTTAATCCTTGTCCGTGATCTAACAAAACAAAATTACCGTTATAAAAAAAATTTTTACCGGCAATTCGAACTATACCGTCAGTAATTGCGCGTATGGAATCTCCCTCCGAACCTCCAAAATCAAGTCCGTTATGAACGTTGCTTGGCTTTCCGTTTAATATTCTTTGAAGGCCAAATGTAGAGCGTATATCAACGCTGTCAACCGGGTAAACAAATCCTTCCATAAAAAAAGCGTCTTTAACTTTACCGACTTTTATCCGTGCAGACTTCATCAGCAATGCTTCATGCTGAATTCTATTTCTTAATTTTTTGGGCGGAGTAACATATTTTTTCGCTAATCTGAGGTGTTGTTCCTCGTAATCCTTTTTCTCTATAATATATTCATAAGTCTGAATTTTTTTATTTTTAAATATTACTTTTAATAAATATTTTCCTGAAGCATCACGATCAAAACCAAAAAGAAAAACTTCGTTCTTATCAATTTGAAGCTTAGTGTTATTTAACACAGCACTTATAATATTTTCACCTGTTCCTATTACTAGCCCACCGGGTTTTGCCTCACCAAAAAATTTTATTTCCTGTGCAGTTGTTAAAATTGAAATATTTATTATGAACAACAAAAAAATAGTTCTCATCTAAAGAGTACTCCGTTTTTTTTGTAAAAAATAAGAGAAGAAGAATAAGAGGCAATGTTAAAATATATTCCAAAAGGCGGAAAGCTGACCTGAAAAGTAACGATAGCTGGAGTTATCACGTGACGTACTTCCAATGCCTATTCTTCCTGAAAACATTAATTTTTTGATTGGTTGGTATTCAACTTCAATATGTCCTTCAAGAGCAGTCAATGTACTTTGCGGAACTAAACCGATTTTTCCGCCTATAGAAACTTTAAGATTTTCTTGTCTATCGAGATCATTATCTAACCAAAAGCAGTGAGATTCAAAATTGCGGGGCGAGTAATAATAATCCGACTTAATTTTATAATTTGAGTATGCATATTCATAACCAACAGCGATATTTGGCCAGAAATATTTTCCTACTCTAATGTTGAAATCATTACCGGCATTACCATCATTTACTCCAATATATTGAAAGTATAATGAAAGTTTTAATCCCTCTCTGTTCCTGTAAAAAGTGCTGAATTTATATAAAGCTGCATAATAACGGTTATCCAATAGATAAGGAGAATTAAGAATCAAAGCAGCATCGGAATTTTGATAAGTTAGACTAAAGCCAATAGTATCCTTTTTTTCGTAACGGAAAGATATATCATTATCATCTCGGATATATTTTCCTTGCGCATTACTTGTTCCTAATCCTACACCAAGGCTAAGATTATCTGAAAATCTAAATAAAATAAATCCCTTTAGAGTAGTAAAGAGTTCATAACCGGTAAAAGTATATTTACTTATTACATCTTGATTGAGACTTGCAGCATTAGCTTTCATTGAGGTGCGATAAAAAGATACTCCCAAAGAAAGAAATCTTGAAACACCAAGTTCCATTCGTGCCCCTCCGCCGAACAATCTGAAACTTGCATTGTCTGCGTAATAAGAGGTAGAGGGATTAAGTCCAACATAATTAGGGAAAGTTGCAAAGATAGAAGCAATGCCCGTAATAGGCAGCCAACCTTTTTTTTGTTTGATTGCTGCGATCTGTGTAGAATCTATATCTTTCCAATCAAGTAAATTGTTATAAACTATCCGTGCGGAATCAGGTTCTCCAAACTTTGCATAAGAATCACCTAGAGTTATGTTCGCATCATAATCGGACGAATCTTGTCTTACTAAATCTTTGAATTCATGAATAGTGTTAACTGTATCGTTCATTGCAAAATATAGTTTAGCACGCTGAAGTTGGGCGTCGTAATTTGGTCCCGCAAAAAGAACTTTATTATAAGTTTCTAGTGCTTTGGGATAATTTTTTGCACAGAAAAGAACATCACCATATTCTTTGATAATTTGATTGTTAGGTTCAGCTTTAGATAAAAAATCTTCATAGAATGGAAGAGCGCCAGCACAATCGCCGTCAAGCACATTTTTCCTTCCTTGTTCCAGAATAGCATAAAGTTTTTCTTCTTCAAAACGCATTTTCTGCCAATCAATATTTGACTGCAGTTTAGTAACATCATCGTTAGTCGGGTCAATATTTTTTGCTTTATCTGCTTCTTGCTGGGCACCTTCAAAATCTTTTTCGATCAATTTAACTGAACCCATTGTTACAAGAGCTTGAATGTTATCAGGTCTTGATTTTAAAACATTAGTAAGATATTGTTTAGCAAGATCTATATCGCGGTTTATCCAGACAGATGTTTGAGCACGGAAAAGTTGATAATCAAGATTGTTTGGAGAATCTTGTAGAAGTTTATCTGTAATATCAATTGCTTTATCAAACTCCCGGCTCCATGCAGAAATTCTTGCCCATTTAAAACGAAGAGTAGCATCTTTTTCATCCGGATTTTGTTCAAAATATTGATCAAGCATTACCATAGCACTATCATACTCCGCGAGGTATTCATAATATTCGGCCACCATTTTAATTGCATCTTTATCCGCCGGATTAGTTAAGAGCCGAGTTTTGGCGTTATCTAAATTTTCTTTATAAGTCTTTGCTCTTGTTTCTGTAACGAATGTCAGTTTCTCTTTATATAGTTCATCATCAGGTCTTGTTACACCAATAAATTGTAATTGTTGATAAGCTTCTTCAAGTCGGTTAGCTTTTATTAATTCATCAACCAATTTGAAGCGTGTATCAAAGTCGTTCGGATTTTTTCTTAAAACGCGGTAGTAACGGTCTATATTATATTCTTTTTCGAATGCGCGAGGACTTTCTTGAGTTACGTATGCTTTGTTTGTTGCCATATCAAGTCCGTCTTGTGCTTCCTTAAAAAATGGTTTGAAGCCAAGCGCATTTTCGAATGCTTTAATTGATATTTGAAATTTACCAAGCCACAAAGTAAAGTAGCCGTAACGGCTCCATAATCGCCAATCACCTGGATAGCGGTCTGTAAATTTTTTAAGAATCTTTTCTCCTTTAACAATGCTTCCTGTTTTTGCAAGAATTTCAGTGTAACGGATTATTTCATCTGGCGATGCATTGTCATCACGGCTTAAATATTTATCATACCATTCTTCAGCCTTATCCCATATCTCCATTAGCTTATATGTTTTTCCGATCTCGAGATAATTGAAAGGTTTATTTGGATCTATTGCAATCTCGCGTAAGTGTCCTTCGATTTTTTTGTTAAGTATTGGATACCAGATATCAATAAGTCGCTGAAGATTTCTTTCATATTCAGCTCTCTTTGTTGCATCTCTCGTTTCGATTGCAATGGCGCGCCTGTAGTCCAACCTTCCGTATTCATACTGCTGGCGTTTTTCAAAACAAGTTGCACGTAAATTATATCCTTCGGATTCCTGAGGTAAAGCAGTGATATATTTGTTCAGTTGATCTATCGCCTCTCCATAACGTCCGGCTCTCATGTGAAGGAGAGCAGTGTTCTTGTAAACGTCAACATCTACTTTTTGTTGCTGTGCAAAAGAAATCTGCAAAAGCAAAATTAAAATGAGGGTGGACATTTTGGTGCGAGATTGTATCATATAAGTATTATTAATAAAAAATAACCCTCTCAAAAGGATTCATGATTATTGATTCACGGGCATTATTTCCCGATTCAATTTATCAAAAATTATGCAAAAAGTAACGGACGAATAAAATCTTTGATTCAGCTTTATTTTCTAACAATATTAAAAAATGGAGTAGGTATACTTGGTTAAATATGAGACGTAAAATGGACTCAGTCTCATAATGAATATTGGGACTTTATTCTAATTTGCTCGGTATTATTGAATACATCCACCTTACTTTTATTGTATTTTTAAAAAAAGCTTTGAACATGGACAGCAATTGGTTGATTAGAAAAATAATATTTTGTCATTTTATTAATTGTGGATCAATCAATTGTTTACATCTGCAGATGTCAATTGTGTCAATTCTTCAAGAGTAGGATTTAATATTTGAGCTAACCGAGTTTCCTGTTTTGAGATAATATCCAGAAGAATATTTCTGGCTGTACGGGCATTACCGAAATTTTTATCTCTATTTAAATAGAGTGTTTCGAATTTTTTTATCAACATAGCTTTTGCACCTTCATCAAACTGATATTTACTTGATTTAGCCATAGCATCAGCAATTGTGAAAAGTTGTTGCGGATTGTAATCTGCAAAATGAAATTTATTATTAAATCTTGAAGTAAGACCAGGATTTGCTTCAAGAAAAGTTTTCATTTCATTTGTATAACCGGCAGCAATTACAATAAACTTTCCTTTGAAATCTTCCATTCTCTTTAATAATGTATCAATTGCTTCTTGTCCAAAATCGTTTGAACCTCTGGATAATGTATAAGCCTCATCAATAAATAAGGTACCCCCTAATGCACTTGTAATAACTTGATCTGTTTTAATTGCAGTTTGCCCAGTGTAACCAGCGACAAGCTGGGCTCTATCGACCTCTACTAGATGCCCTTTTTCTAATATGCCCAATTCCTTAAATATACTACTAAGAAGTCTTGCAACTGTAGTTTTTCCTGTACCGGGATTACCTGTAAATACGGAGTGAAGTGGTTTCTGAATTACATCCAATCCTTTTTCTTTTCTAAGGTTTGCAATCTTTAAACCGTTAACTAGATTTTGTACACCATCTTTAACTTCATCTAGACCGGTTAACCTCTTCAGTTCATCCAGATATTCATTTAATTTTTGATCGTCACCTTTAATTTTGAATGATGTAACTTTTTCTTTCGGTCCGATCTCTTCAAAATCTTCTTGGGTTAAAACGGATTTTGCTTCGGCCGTCAATTCAGATTTGTCCATGTTGATTAAACGCATCATATGTTTTTTATTTACGCTATCAAAAAGATTTCTAACAATTCTTGCATTACCGAAATTTTTGTCTCTGGACCTGTATATATCATTAAAATGTTTGAACAAAAGTATTTTGGATTCTTCATTTAATTTCAAGTTATTCTTCTTTGATATGGCTTCAAATATTGTCATCAACTCATCGGGATTATAATCTTCAAAAAAGAAAGTTTTTGTAAATCTTGATTTCATTCCAGGATTGCTTTCAAGAAAAGATTTCATTTCCTCGGTATATCCGGCAGCAATACAAATAAACTTGCCCCTATCATCTTCCATCCTTTTTAGCAGAGTATCAATAGCTTCTTGACCGAAATCTCCACCGCTGTCTTTCTTTACTAAAGTATATGCTTCATCAATAAATAATGTTCCTCCGATAGCACTGTCTATTATGCTTTTAGTCTTTTCGGCAGTTTGGCCGACATAACTAGCAACTAATCCTTGACGGTCAGCTTCGATTAATTGTCCACTCGGTAAAATTGCAAGTGCTGAATAAATTTTACTTATAATTCTTGCAACCGTTGTTTTACCAGTACCGGGGTTACCAAAAAACAGTATATGAGATGAAAATTTATTCCTCAGATCTTCGCCAGATGATTTATAATATCTAGCAAGTTTGATTAATTCGTGGACATCATTTTTGACCAAAGAAAGACCGGTAAGTTTATTGAGTTCCTGAAGGGCTTCATTTAAAAGTTCGTCATTTATTGGGGCATCAAAATGTTTAGTATCATCTTTTGTTTGCAAAACTTCTTTTATATCTTCTTCGGTAATTGTCATCAATTTTTCTTTTGATCTTTCATGTTTCGGTAAACTTAAATAACGTTTGCTTAGTTGTATTTTAATATCATCATAAATTTTTCTAACAGTTCTAGCATTACCGAAATTTTTATCCCGTTTACGATATAAGTTGACTAATTCTTTTAGTAAAAACACTTCAGCAGAATTCATTACCCTGTATTCTTCATCCTTAACCATTCCCTTAAAAATTTCCATTAGTTCTTCGGGTACGTAATCTTCAAAAATAAAATGATGCGTAAACCTGGATTTCAGGCCTGGGTTAGAGCCAAGAAAGTCATCCATTTCTTTTGGATAACCGGCAGCAATAACAAAAAATTCTCCTTTCCTATCTTCCATTCTTTTTAGAAGCACATCAATTGCTTCTTGACCAAAATCCGAGGTAGCACCTTTTTTTACAAGTGTATAAGCTTCATCTATAAAAAGAACATTACCAATAGCGCTTTCAATTATTTTTTCAGTTTTCTGGGCTGTTTCGCCAACATACTGACCCACAAGAGAGGAACGATCAACTTCAATCACCTCTCCTTTTTCCAGAAGACCCATACCTTTGAAAATTTTGCCCATTAATCTTGCGACAGTTGTCTTTCCGGTACCAGGATTTCCTAAAAATGTTGCATGAACGGAAACTTGATCTTTAGATTTTAATCCAAGCTGTTTCCTTTCGCGCATAAACTCTAAATAATCTATCAACTCCTTAACTGTATTCTTAACATTCTTAAGTCCGGTAATTTTATCAAGCTCAGCTAATGCATCTGCAATAGAAACTGGTTTACTTTCTTTGGATTCCTTCTTTTTATCTTCTGAAAGCCCCAATGTATTTTCTTTTATAACATTCGACTCACCAACAATAAAATGATAATCAAAAATTCTTTCACGATTCAAAAACATGCTTACCGAAGCATTTCCTTTTTGCCAGAATTTATTTTTTTGTAAATACGAATGTTCATTAATCATCACTGCATCCCAATCAGCAGGTACTTCTAATTCAAATGTAGATTGGTCAACAATATCCTCATCAAGGTACCAAGCAACGAAGCATGAATGTTTTTTTGTCTCTTTTTGGTAGAAAAGGTTTTTTAATATTGCCTGAAGACTAATGATCGGGACTGCATCATAATTTATCTGTACTAAATTAGATTTCTGCTTTGCATCTTTTTCTTTATTATGATCGTATAAACTTAATGATGTTATTTCTGCAAAAGAATTAGGATGTAGTTTTAAATTATCTGACGAACTGGTAACTTCTAATTTCGGTTCGACAGAGATTTTTGCTTCCTTTTTCTGATGATATTTATTTATCAAATCTTTTATCACAGCAATCTTTTCGTTATCCTTAAACGCATCTTGCATCTTTTCAATTTTATTCTCGACAGCTACATATTGATTTAACTTCAACATTGATTCCAATTCCAGAAAGAGTACTGAATTGTTCTTTAATACAAATTCTTCTTTCTTCGCAAGTTCTTTTGCTATCAATAATGAAAACCAATATTCCTTTTCTTTGAAAGCTGCCTCGGCAGAATTACAATATTTATTGAATTTGTTCTCGTCGAGATTTGCTAAATCATTTTTGAATTCACTTAAAGTGCTAAAATATTTTCTTAATGATTTCCATTCAGGGTTAGCATTGTTGTCAATCATAAGAGATAATTCAAAAAACTTTCCGGCTTTATCAGATTCACCAATACTTGCAAGAGATTTAGATTTGTTAAGATAAGTCCAAGCTAAGAGTTCTTTCTGTTTACCTTCAGTCATATTAAAATCATAAATAGATGCTTCAAAATTCGAGAGCCGCATCTGAAGGTAACCGCGATACATTCTAGTAAGTATAGAATCGTTTTGTAATTTAGATGATAACTCAGTATAGTACATAGCCTTCGGAGTATCTCCATTTTCCAAACATGCCCAAGCGTAGCAAATAGCTGCTTCACTGCTTTCGGGTCGGTGTTGAATTAATTCCTCGGCAATGGGAAGCGCCATTCTAGCGCGTCCTTTGTGAAGGTGTTCGAAAGCTTCTTGCTGTTTTTGATTTAGATCTTTCTGTTCCATTTTTTATTCAAGGCTTCTTAGTGTATCCATTAATTCTTTGTACTTCATTAATTTTTTTTGTGCTTTATCTCCAAGCCGTGCAATTCTTACTGAAGTCTTCAATAGATTTTCAAAACTTTCAGCTAATTGCATATAAGCGATCATCATAGCTTGTGCCGGCATGTTTTGATTTGCTTTTACCTGATTTGCTTTTTCAAGTACGGCAAAGAATTCCGTAAAGATTTGTTCGGTTTCATCCAATTTCTGATTTTGCTCTGACATTTGTCCCTCACTTCATAATTAAATTAAATGGAAAATTTATATCTTCTTTCAATTCTTGACCCATTTCTAAAATGTCTTCATCATTTTCATCATAATACCATTTCAGTTCAACCTCAGCACCTGCATTATGATATGATTGCAGTCTATCGGCAATATCGGAAATAAATTTGATTGAACTCGAATTAAGATAGTCAAACTTGAGATTGAGAGTAACCTTACCTGTTACCTCAAGCATATATTTTATAAGCCAGTCGGTCACTGGTTTAAAAAAATCACTTGTGTTTTCAGGAAAGGATGATCCTTCCAGTACACACTCACCTGAAGAAGCATTAAAATTAACACCCAACGTACTTTTGGTTTTTGCTAAAATTAGATTATCCATTTTGTACTCCTACATTAATTACAACTTTCATATTTAGTTTTATTAAGTTATTAGTTTTTTCAAAATTGATTGCGATCGGATTTTTTGTCTTACGGATTATTTCGATAAAGCCGATACCGCCGCCTTTGCTATCAAACTCTTGGTCCGATCGAAGTTTTTCTTTATACAACCCCTTTAACTCATCTGCGTTAAGAGAGTTTAATTTATTAATTTTTTCCGTGATCTTATCTTGCTGTTCCTCGGATATCAGATTTGTAGTAAGGATTTCAAAAGTATTTTCAGTTAGAATTACTTTTATTGAGCCATAACCAAATTCTTTTGAATCTTCCATAAGACGTTTTTCAGCTGAGTAAAAACCGACATTCTGAATCATTTCGTTTACACAAAAAAAGAACAATTTAAAAACTTTGTGTTCAACGAAGCTTATTAAATCCTTTTCAAATTTTTCGTTTATATCAAGAAGGTACTGATGTGAAAAAACACCTTCATACTCGTAAAAATATTTGTATGTACTCAGTTCAGCCAAATTAATTCTCTTAGTATTAAAGATTTATACCTATTAAAGAAATATCATCTCTCTGAACTTCATTTCCTTGATGTGATTTCAATTCAGAAATAATAGTACTGTATTTTTCTTTACAGCTATTTGAGTTTATTTTATTTAACAACTCCTTAAACCGTTTTGAACCAAATTTCAATCCCTCGCTATTATTTTGATCTATGATACCATCAGTAAATAAATAAAACGAAAAACCGTCGTCATATTTTATCGTATTTGTTTTATAGTTAATCTGTTTTCTTTTATCTCCGATTGATTTTCTATCGCCATGAATATCAACGAATTGATTATTGTAAAAATAATAAAACGGTCGGTAGGCGCCTGCGTATGAAATTGTTTTGCTCTTTTCATCAATTACACACAAAGCTAAGTCCATTCCATCAAAGGTCTCTTGATTAATATCCTTATTTAATTCCGTTATAATACCGGCATTAAGCATATCCAAGATATTTCCAGGATCCAGAATTTTTTTATATGTGATTATTTCATTGAGTAAAGTATTACCGATCATCGACATCAATGATCCCGGCACACCATGGCCAGTACAATCCACTACAGCAATTATTTTTTTATTTTCAATGTTTTGTGCCCAATAGAAATCACCGCTTACTATATCTTTCGGCTTAAAGATTAAAAAATGATTTGGAAACATTTTTAAGAGAGTTTCTTCGGCAGGTAAAATTGCGCTTTGAATTTTTTTAGCATAGTTGATACTGTCCGTTATGTATTTATTTATATTAGTCAATTCGGCATTTTGAATCTGAAGTTTTTCTCTTGCGGTGAGCAAATCCAATTGATTTTTTACTCTTGCAAGAACTACCGGCGGACTGATTGGTTTTGGGATAAAATCTACAGCGCCTAATTCAAGTCCTTTCGTTTCATCTTCTACTTCAGATTTAGCAGTGATGAAAATAACAGGAATATCTTTTGTTTCAGGATTTTCTTTAAGTCTTTTACAAACTTCAAAGCCATCCATTTCAGGCATCATTACGTCAAGCAGAATTAAATCAGGTTTGTTAGATCCGAAGGCAATTTTTAAAGCTTTTTCACCATTGAGCGCAACCTGTCTTTTGTAATCTGAAAGTATTGAACCTAATATTTCTACATTTTCAGTTGCATCATCAACAATTAAAATTTTTCTGTTTAGTATGTTCTCAATCATATTTGACCAGTTAGATTTTTTATTTATTAAGAATTTTATTCACTAAATTAATAACTATATCAGCCTCAAAAGGTTTGCGGATATAATCCTCTGCGCCAATTTCAAATCCCTGAACAAAACTTTCAGCATCGGATTTACCTGTAATAAAAACTACAGGAATATTTTGAATAAGGGGATTAGCTTTAATTCTTTTTGCTACTTCAAATCCATCTATACCGGGCATCATAACATCAAGAAGAATTAAATCAATGTTGGGATTTAACTCAAGAATTTTTAAAGCTTTCTCGCCATTGAGAGCAACCTTCACTTTATATTTTGAAAGTAGTTCGCCAAGAATGGATAGATTCTCCGGAGCATCATCAACGACTAATATTGTTTTGGGTGATATAGAAGTGCTCATTTTATTTCCTCTAAATTTTATAAATTCAAAATAGTGAAGATAGAATTAAATCACCTCATAAAGTAAATCAATCAGTTCCTCTTTACTGCATGGTTTTGGGAGATAATGAGTGCATCCTTCATTAAGAAAATTTTCCTTGTCTCCTTCAAGAGCAAATGCAGTGTAAGCAATTATAGGAACATCTTTATAGCGCACATCTTTTTTGATTTCTTTTGTTACTTCTATTCCGGAAAGACCTTGTCCAAGATTTATATCCATTAATATAGCAGAATATAAATTGGACTTGGTAAGTTTAATTGCATCATCTCCATTTTCAGCAACATCTACATCTCCAAAATCAGCTAGGTACAATTTTGCAATTTTTATGTTTGTTATTTCATCTTCAACAAGAAGGAGCTTAGGTTTCCACTCTTTGTTTTTTTCGAATACAATATTGCCAGTTTTGACCGCCGTTAAAATTGTTTTTTCCATTTCAATTTTTTCTTCAAGCTTTGTTCTTACAGGAAATTTAACTGTAAAAGTTGAGCCAATTTTCAGTTCACTGACTAATTCTATTTTGCCGCGCATAATTTCAACATATTTTTTTACGAGAGATAAACCTAAACCGACACCTTGAAAATTTCTTTTGACCCCCTCATCAACTTGACGAAATTCTTCGAAAATTAATTGATGCTTTTCTTTCGGAATACCCTGGCCGTTATCAGAAACTTTCATACAGTTATAACTAACTTCTTGAATTTTATCTTGAAAGATCTCGACGCAAATTTTTCCTTTATTACTGTATTTAATTGCATTACTAACAAGATTATTAAAAACTATTTCAAACATAATTTCGTCAAGTTTCACATTGAGTTTTGAAAATTCTGTCTTGAAATTAAGTTCAAGGCTTTTCGCATTAGCATTAAACTCATGTCCTTTTAATAAATTTTTTACTTTCTCTATGATTTCAAATTCATTGTAATGAGCTTTCATCTTGCCTGATTCAATCTTGGATAAATTCAAAACTGAATCGAGCGTATCTTTTAGACGGTGCCCCGACTCATTTATTGTTTTTGCAAAATCTTTTAGTGTTTCATCCTCTAATTCATTTACTAACACTTCTGAGAATCCTAGAATTCCAGTCATAGGTGTTCTTAATTCATGACTCATTAGTGCTAGGAAGTGGGATTTTACTCTGCTTGATTCTTCCGCTTTATCTTTTGCTTCGATTAATGCCACAGTTCTTTCTTCAACTTTTTGTTCTAATTCATTGTTAATATTTTTTAATCTATTTTGAAGGGAGCTGAGAGTTAAGTGAG
Source organism: Melioribacter sp. (assembly GCA_023250955.1). Taxonomy (GTDB): domain Bacteria; phylum Bacteroidota; class Ignavibacteria; order Ignavibacteriales; family Melioribacteraceae; genus Fen-1258. The sequence goes on from JAHEZQ010000027.1 coordinate 17,764, forward strand.
TATTGATTCTTGATTTTACTTCTTCAATCTGAAATGGTTTGGTAATATAATCTACTGCCCCTAATTCAAATCCCTTTACCTTATCCGTTACTTCATTCAAAGCAGAAATAAAAATTATGGGTATGTCTTTAGTTGAGCTATTTTCTTTCAATTGTCTGCAAACCTCGTAACCATCCATCTCAGGCATCATTATATCAAGAAGTATCAAGTCGGGCTTAGGATCAGAAAACGCAATAGAAAGGGCTTTTGCGCCATTTAAGGCAACTTTAACTTTGTATTCTAATAGATACTCGCCAAGTATTGTGAGGTTTTCAGGAGTATCATCAACCAGCAGAATCATTTTGTCTGAAAGCAAAATATTCTTCCTTACAGTTTATTTTTAATTAACTCCCTTACTGTTTAAGTAAGGACCAAACAATTTGTCTGATCCGATGATATGATCATGCAGCCAATCACGTAGAAAATTCATCACATCCAGTGTTAAAACTTTTTCTCCAGAATTATATTTCTTCTGTAGTGCAGCAACCTGTTCAACTAAATCTTTGTGCTGCTTTTTGTGATGTTCCGATTCCGGATATCCATACTGATCAAAATATTTTTCCTCGGTTGCAAAATGATATAAGGTATATTGAACCAAATCATTTAATACTTTCTGCAATACTTCTTTGCCTTTACCAATAATCATTGCATCATGAAGCTCATTAACTAATCCGACCAATTTTTTATGCTGATTATCAACTTCCACAACATTTACAACGTAAATGTTCTTCCATTCAACAAGTGCCATTTTTTTCTCCAATTAATTATTTCTTGAATATGAATTATATTATTCTATTAAAAATGCTAAATCAAAATGTCAACTTAACACCCAACATTCCAGAAAAGCCGGGATTCCTAAATTGCCAAGGAAGTTCAAAATCGTTATTTGTTATGTTATAGAATTTAACTTATTCTTTATTCGCTCTCTAGTTTGTTCAATTGTATCAATGCTTCATCAAAGTCATAATTTTTGACAGCCTTTTCAATTTCCTTTAATGTAGCCTTATACGGAGCCACACCAGGTAAATCCAATAATTCATCTATCTTTTTACTCGACTCAAAATCATTATCTTCAATTAATTTTTTTAATTCATTTAATAAAGCTTTAAACTTTACTAAATCCAAAACACCGCCTTCATCTTTTTTCTCTTCTTTCTTTCTCGAACTTTTCCACTTAAGTATTTCATCAAGCGCGAGATTCAATTTCGATTGAAATTCAACAAAATCAGCATCATCAAATTCCATTTCACCTTTTTTAAGTTTTGCTTCAACTCTTGCTGCAACTTGATTTAGCTCCACAGCTCCAAGATTTCCAGCGACTCCTTTTACTGTGTGTGCTAATCTAATTGATAACTCTTGTTCCTTGTTATGTATTGCTGTCTTTATCTGCTCTACTACATTTATATTATTTTCATAAAACTTTTCCAGTAAGCTCAAGTACAGTTTCTTATTGCCGCCTACCCGTACTAATCCATTCTTGGCATCAATATTCTTGAATTCCGGTAATGTTTCGTCTGCATCTTTAATAAATTCTTTGGGTTTCGGTAAGTCTTCAATTTTTCTATCCCCCGGTTTAATCCATGTTACTAATGCACCAAAAACTTCATCTGGATCAATCGGTTTTGTAACAAAATCCATCATTCCTACGCTGAGACATTTTTCTTTTATTCCCACCATAGCGTCAGCTGTCATTGCTACTATCGGAAGATCATTATATATAGAATGTTTTCGGATCTCTATTGTTGCTGTATATCCATCCATAATCGGCATTTGAAGATCCATCAATACAATATCATACTTTGAGGGAACACCCGAAGCCAAAACTTTTTCCAATGATTCTTTTCCGTTATTTGCAATCTCGACAACTAAGCCGGCTTGTTCAAAAATTTCGGAAGCTACTTGCTGATTGATCTCATTATCTTCGGTTAAAAGTATTCGCGCACCTTTTATCTTCTCTAAAGCGTCTTTATGTTTCATTCCTCTTTCTGCCCGGCTGCGTTTTGTTCTAACCTCTTTACCGAATACTTCCATTATTGTATCAAATAAATGTGAATGAGAAACCGGTTTAATTAAAAATCCTTTGATGCCAATTTTTTTAGCTTTCTCTGCAACTTCTTCTTTACCAAACGCAGTAACCATTATTATGGTCGGAGTTTTAATTTTATTCTTTTCAAAAATAATTTTAGAAGTTTCAATACCATCCATCTTCGGCATCTTCCAATCCATAAGCACTAAATCAAATGGGTGCTTTTTATTATTTACAACTAGACCAATTGCTTCTTCTCCCGATTTTGCAAGACTCACTTTAAATGAAAATGTTTCCAACGCTTCTTTCAATATCTCTCTGGCAGTATCGTTATCATCAACAACAAGAACATTTAATCCTCTAAGATCAATAGTTGGCATATACTCATCACGTTTTTGTTCTTTCTGAACATCAAGTAAAGCTGTAAAGAAGAAAGTGCTTCCTTTTCCGTATTCGCTTTCTAACCATACTTCTCCGCCCATCAATTCTGTAAGTGATTTTGAAATTGCCAATCCAAGTCCCGTGCCCCCAAATTTTCTCGTTGTTGAGCTATCTGCTTGAGAAAACTTCTGGAACATTTTTTTCTGTTGTTCCGGAGTTAGCCCTATACCAGTATCTCTTACAGAAAATCTTATCTTTACTTTATCTCCAACTCTTTCATGTATATCTGCAGCAACAACAATATCTCCCTCTGCGGTGAACTTAACAGCATTACTGCAGTAATTGGTTATTATCTGTCCAATACGTAGTGGATCGCCAACTAAATTTAGCGGAACATCTTTAGATATGTGAACACTGAATTCAAGACCTTTTTCCTGTGCTTTCTGAGAAACTAGATTTGATACTGTATCCATTACATGTTCAAGGTCTAAATCAACATTCTCAATATTCAACTTGCCGGCTTCAATTTTCGAGAAGTCCAATATATCATTGATGATTCCTAATAATGCTTGAGATGAGCGCTCAATCTTTACTAAATAATCTAACTGTTTATTATCAAGTTTTGTTTTAAGTGCAAGATGAGATAATCCAATAATAGCGTTCATTGGAGTTCTTATTTCGTGCGACATGGTTGCAAGAAACTGGCTCTTTGCAACTGTTGCAGCGTCAGCAACCAGCTTGGCTTCCGCCAGCTCTTTTTGTATTCTTTTTAATTCTGTAACGTCCAGCGCTGCAGCAACTACGCAATCTTCTCCTGAATAGCTTATATAATTGAGGGAAACAACCATAGTACGAATTTCTTTTGTTCCCCATTTATAGTATTGTATTTCGTTGTTATGCGCTTTACCGCCGCCGGTTCGTAATGCATTCATAACATTTACACGGTCTTCTATGTTAACGTACCAGTCCGCTGTTTTACACTTCATTGTTTCTTCTAAAGATATTTCATGAAAATCTGCAAGCGCTTGATTTGCCAGAAGCAATTTGCCATCAGATATTCTTGAAACCATTGTCGGCATCGGATTTCCTTCAACAACAGTCTGAGCTGATTTAACAGCAAGTGCTAGTTCACTCTGAATTTTTTTCATATCAGTAATATCAATTATAGAACCTACAAGACAATCCTCACCGTTATAGTTAATCGGAATAAATGAAACTAAACAATCACGCAGTTCCCCGGTTTTGTATCGTTTAAAATTTACTTCATAATTAGTTAGTGAGCTTTCCTTTTGTAGGAGTGAAACCATTTTTAATCTATCTTCAGGGTTTGCATACCACTGACTCGATTTCATATTAGTGAATCCATCCAAACCAACCTGATGGAATTCTGCCATTGCAGTGTTTACTCTTAATATGGTTCCGTCCGTAACTCTAGTAACTGCTGTTGGTATTGGTAGTGAATCAACAATTCTGTTTGCTGCTTCTTTAGCTTTTTCAAGAGCCATTTCTGCAATTTTTTGTTCAGTAATATCCTGAGTTACGCCATACATTTTTAAAGCTTTCCCCGAAGCATCTCTTTCAATTTCTCCAATTGCGCGAATCCAAGCGATCTTACCATCAACAGGTCGCTTGTATGCATAAATTGCATCATATCTCGGTAGTTTACCTTCTACTGCCGCTCCATAATTTTCAAATGTTTTAGCTGCATATTCGGGGTCTCCGGCTTTAACACATTCTGCCCAATGCTCAAACAATTTATAACGATAACCTTTAGCAGGAGGATCGCCAAATATTTTGGCTGCTCTTTCTGATGAAGTGTACCACTCTTGATCTAACAAATCTATTTCCCAGAAACCAGCTTTTGTTAGCTCAAGTGCATTGTCCGATAATTTACTTATATGTTCTATCTCAAATTCAGCTAATTTTGCTTGAGTTATATCTTGAGTAACACCATCCATATGCATTAAACCATCATCATCATTACGCATAACACCAATTGCATGTATCCAAACGATCTTTTCATCAACGGGTCGTTTGAACGGATAGATAACATCATACCTTTCAATTTTTCCTTCGGCAGTTAATCCGAATTGTTCACTAACACTTTTAGCTATTGTATCATCTGCCGAAGCCATAGCATTATACCAGTCAGATAACAGATAACGCTGATCTTCTTTAGGAAACATTCCGAATATATTTGTTGCTCGGTCTGATTGATTATAGTACCCGGAATTATCCATTGGTACTTCCCAGAATCCAGCTTTTGTAAGATCAAGTGCACTATCTGAGAGCATATTAATTTTTGCAATACTCTTTTCAGCTTTTTTGCGTTCTGTTATGTCATGAGTGAATGCAGCTATGTAGTTATTGTTCTCAAACTCAAAATAGGAAGTGTTAATTTCAACCGGTATCAATACTTCATCAATACTGCAGAGAGTAGACTCGTACGAAACCTTCTCGCCTGATTTTAATCTATCAACAAAAGCATGCCAGTTTTCACGATCGAAGTTGATATCAAAATACCAGAATGCGCGTCCTACAATTTCTTCTTTATTAAATCCCAGCGATTCATATGCATGAATATTAGTATCCAATATTTTTCCTGAAACCGGATCAACAAAACAAATACTATCTTTAGCATTATCAATACCATATTGGATCAATTTTAATTTCTTTTCCATTTCTTTTCTTACAGAAATATCCTTAAAGATTACAACTGAACCTATTAATTCATCACCTTTCATCAATGGAGTGCTTGAATATTCTACATAAAAACTTGTTCCATCTTTTCGCCATAGAACTTCATCATCAACTTTTGCTTTTTCACCTAAAGAATAAGATTTAAACATTGGGCAGAATTCGCGAGGATATTTTGATCCATCGTTGTATGAATGATGTATAAGTGCATGTATTCCTTTATCCAATATTTCTTCTTCTTTAAATCCAATCATCTCTAAAGCTGCCGGATTTATGAAAGTTGTATTTCCGTTTACATCACATCCAAAAATTCCATCGCTAGCGGAGTTAAGGAGGGATTTGCTTTTTTCTTCCGACTCTGCAAGGGCTTTTTCGGCAAGTTTTCTTTCTGTAATGTCATTTACAATTGCAGTAAAAAGTCTGGCATTTCTAAGTTTAACTTCACTGATGCCAATTTCGAGAGAAATTAAATTTCCGTTTTTATGTTTGCCGAAGTTTTCAATTCTTTTATCAATTACTTTTTTCTTACCGGTCTCAAGATAGTTTTTGATATAAGAGTTATGTTTTGAAGCGTGCTCTTCAGGTACTATCAGATTAACATTTTTACCCAAAATTTCATTTTCTGAATAACCAAATATTGTTTCAGCTGCTGGGTTGAAAGTTTCAATAATACCATTCTCGTTAATTGTGATTATACCATTTGTAGATGCAGCCAGAATAGCATCGGTCTTATTTTTACTCTCAAGAACTTTTACTTCGGTTAGTTTCTGTTCTGTAATATCAAAGCGAATGGATAAATATTCAATTGGTTTACCATCTTCACCTAAAATGGGCGCAATGACGGCATCAACCCAAAAGAAAGAACCATCCTTAGCTTTGTTACGAATTTGTCCTCTCCAAATCTTCCCGTCGGTAATATTTTCCCACATTGTCTTAAAGAATTCTTTTGGATGTAATCCCGAATTGACGATTCTATGATTTTTACCAAGGAGTTCTTCCTTTGTGAACTGAGATATGCGACAAAACTCGTCATTCACTTCGGTAATATTTCCATCGAGGTTAGCAACAGAAACAATTGCTGAAGTATTCAACGCTAAATTCTGAGAAGCGAGTTTTGAATTTAATGAGTTAACCTCAGCCAATATTTCATGGAGTGATTTTGTCCTTTCTTCTACTTTTGCTTCCAAAGTTTTATTCAGTTCAAGAATTTCTTCTTCAGCATTCTTTCTTTGTGTAATATCTGTATATGTTCCTACAACTCGACATGGATTACCGTTGACATCAATCTCTGCAACTATTCCTTTTGCTGTTACCCATATAACATCACCATTTTTCTTGATCATTCTATGATCAAGATCATAATTTTCTTTTGCTTGGACGGAAGCCATTATCTTGGCCAAAGCATTTTCACGGTCTTCACTATAAATTAACTCTGTACACTTTTCAAAATTTGGCTTAAAATCATTTACATCATAGCCAAGAAGTTGAAACATTCTATCGCTGAAATAAATTTCTCCAGTATTCAAGAACCAGTCGAAAATGCCATCATTTGCAGCCTGGAAAGCAAATTTGAATCTGTGAGTTATTTCTTTTAGATCTGCTTCGCTTTTTTGAATCGTTTCAGTCATTTGATTAAATGAGTTGGCTAGCGTACCAATTTCATCTTTAGAAGCTATTTCAACTTTTTGATATTTCTTATTCTTAGAAAAATTTTGAACTATACTCGTAAAATGCTTAAGGGGGTTGGTAATGCTTCTTGCAATTATCAGTGTAATAACAAAAAGAATCATTATTAACGCGAATGTTATTATAAAAGTGTTTCTAGTTATTTTTTTAACATCAGATAATAATTCATCCTCGCGAACAGAAATTGCTAAACCCCAATTTGTATTTTTAATCGGGTGCATATAAGCCCAGATTCTCTGGCCGGGTTCATCATCAATCCGTAAAATTACTCTGCCTTTTTCTCCCTTAATTAGTTTTTCACCTTCTAATTTCTGATCATCCGGATTAACTGAACTTCCTTTTAGTGTAAGTATGTTATCTCTGAATATTCTTTTTTTACTTGGATGATAGATGAACTGACCTTTTTGAGAAACCATTATGTAGTTCATCGTTTTGTAATAAGAGGAATCTGTAAATCCTTTAAACTTTGTCAGATCAATTCTGGTACTGGAAACACCTATAAATTTTCCATTTTTATAAATGGGAACAGAGTACCTACTACATAACTTATTAGTCTCTCTATCAATAAAAGGTTCCTCCCAAAAAGATTCTCCCATACCAGCAGGTACCTGATACCAAAGTTCATTCATATTTGTATAATCAATTAACTTTGATAAATCACCTTTTACTATTTTACCATCTATATTAGAGACAGAATTAAGTCTTAATTTTCCTTTATTATAATCTTTTTCAAAAGCTATTCTTGTACCTAAAACAAGAGGACTTTTTCCAATTTTGAGTTCAAGAACCTTGTATGCTTCATCATCGGATACGAATTCAGAGAAACCTACATAATCGGCAGTATTATCAGTCATTATCATTATTTTTTCTGTTTGATCATCAATTCTCTTAGCGAAATCTTCAGTATAGACTTCCATAAACCGGTCAATAGAATTTATTTGAGAATCTCTTACATACTTACTTGTTAAATAACCGCTCAGTAAGGAAAAAATTGTGATTGCTGGAATAATTGCCAATAACAATTTAAATCGTATGCTTCTGATATTTAATTTCATCTTATATCGCCAATACTTTTTTGTTGAAGATAATATTTATGAAAAAATATGTTATAAAATCTTAGCTATTTTTAATAAATCAGGTGACAGTTCCTGACCCTCAGATTCAACCTTTTTTTTGTTAATTAAAATCTTAGGTTTTCCTGATTCAATTCCAATTGCAACAGATGCTTCGCTTTTCTCTGCTAATGATGGAAGTCCAGAAATAGAAAAGACTTGATGCTTATCGGTCAATGCTTTTATAGAACCGCATCCCGGAGTAATATAAATAACCGTAAAATTATTTATTACATTCCCAATATCATTGTTGTTAACTAGAGTAGGGAATAAACCAAATTGTTTAAAACTCTCAACTACTTCATCTTTAATTGACGAGTCTGTGTATAAAATTGCCAGTTTAATACCTTTTGTTTGAAGTGTTTTATTATAGGAGAAAATTTTTTTGAAAAGAGCACATTGTAAATTTATCGGAACAGGCATTGTTTGTGAGAATAAAACTTTTGCCACAATCAAAAATATCGATACAAGAAGTATAAATCTTTTCATTCAAGTCACCTTAAAATTATAAAGAGTATTTGAGTTCATAATAAATTCTTCTTCCATATCCGGAAGGCACTTCTTTTATGTTGCGTCCATTGTATTCAGGAAACATTACAGTTTCGTTAAATAAATTTTTTGCAGAAAGGTTATGGCTTAAAGTTCCGTTAAGAAATTTTTGATTGTAGCTGATATTAAAATCGAATGTTATACTTGGTTTTATTTCCCCCAGAAGACTATTGATCTTGGAGCGGTAATTAGAAAGTAACGAAAGTGTTACATCAGAGAAATCTTTTGCTAATCCAAAAGAAATAGTATGTGCCGGATTATATTTGAAGTTGTAGTGACCGCTGTTGTTAACCTCATCGCCCGAGTTTCCGGTTGAATAAGAATAATTTAAAAATGCATCTAATAAATTAGCACGACTGTAACGAAATTCTAACTCAACACCTTTGGCTGTAAATTCATTTCCGTTAATGTAAATAACTGAATAATTCGTAGGATCATTTGGAAATCTTCTAACGCGGTAAACTTTGTTCTGATACGAACTGAAATATACAAGCGCCTGCACAAAAAAATTATCAATGGCACTTAAATATGCTATTTCGATTGAGTTGCTGGTCTCCGGCTTCAAGTTAATATTTCCAAAAACTTGGTTATCCGGAGTTTCAAAATATAACTCAAACAAACTTGGTGCGCGGTATGATTGCCCCGCAATTAATTTAAAACTATTCTTATCATCCAATGCATAAACAAGCGTAGCTCTTGAAGAAAGATTATTACCGAACAATTCATTCCAAGTAATTCTTGAACCGGCAACTAAATTGAATGCACCGAAATTACAATAAGCTTGAGCGGCAAGAGAATATTCATACAATTTTTTGTCTGCCATGTTATTAAAATCAATAACAGAATCTCTAAGTTCGTTATAATTAGCACATGCTAAAGATTTTCTTATATCATAATCAACGCCTAAATCAAATCCAAAATTTTCAGAAATAGAGTAATTAAGATTAACTTTATTGGTAATTCTATATCCTTCTATATGAGATTTAATTACTCCATCCAAAGACCCTGCAAAATTTCTCTGACTATAATCATAACTTAAATTGTATTTTACATTCAGCTTCTCTGTAAATGAATGATCTAAACCGTATGACAATAAATAACCGTTTAATACTTGATCTTTTCCGGCGCCTGTAGCAAATGACGTAGTGTTTCCTAAATAACTTTCGTGAGTTATATATGTGTTAAAAAGGAAAGTATGCCCGTTATATTTTGATAGAAGGTTGAAGTTATTTTCTTTTAAATATTCTTTAATAAAACCTTCAACTTTATCCTCATCTTTAAATAAATAATCATGACCGGTTTCATCAGATGTATTTGCTGAAATAAAAGTTTTCCAATCATTGTTTATTAGAGTTAAATTTCCGCCAGCCTGAAGTCTTCCATTAGAGCCAAAAGCTAAATGTACGGCAGAACTTTCGAGTTCAGAATTTTTTATTACGATATTTATTGCACCGGTGTATGCATTGGTTCCATAAAGTACAGACGCCGGTCCTTTTAATACTTCAATTCTTTCAACATCGTTGATATTTATCCTGTCAATGTTTGTTTCACCAGTAGCAGCATTCCATTGCGGTATACCATTTATTAAAACGAGAACTTTATTTGCATAGTGAGGCTGTAAAATATCTCTCGATGTTGGAATATTTCTTTTAAAATATGTTCGCATTACTTCAAACCCGGGAATAATACAAAGTGCCTCTGCAACTGAATTGAAATTGTACTGCTTAATCATTTTTTGATCAATGATGGACACAGTAGAAGGTGTATTTAGAATAGTTTGACCGCTTGATGATGCAACGTCAATTTTAATATCTAATAACTGATCAAGGCTCATCTCGTCATAATTTTGCCCGTATGAAGTAATGCTTAATAAAATAAAAAAAAAGAAAAATCTTAGGATGGATAATAGACTTAAATGATAATTACTGCTAATGATCTGCATTTTCGGCTCCCAACAATTTTGATTAATCATTTCTAAGTTTCCTTCATAATAAATATTCTTGATTAATTATTTCCTGAACTTATTCAAATTAAAATTGACAAGTGAGATTTCTATATATCAAAAAGAGCTTTCTAATTTGAAAGATAGTGAAATGGGACAATAAAATCTTGAATGATTATGAATCTAACTGATAGTAGAGAAGTTGTCCTTTATTAAAACTGGAAATAAATGAATGGCTGAATATCTGCGGACTTAAATTGTGCAACGAGCCAAATTACAAACGCGAGTAAAATTATTTTTCCTGCTATGGGCAACGCGGTTATTGATTTCTTAATAGCAGCTTCAATCTTGGCGGGGAAGAAATGAGAAACAAAACCGATCACAATTAGTCCGAATATTAATGGCATCTTTTCTACAAATTGTAAAGCAACTTCACTATGGAAAAAATCAAAAATTTGAGAAAGCATATCTCTCGCGATCTGTAAATCGCTCAATCTAAAAAGCAGAAATGAGAATGCAATGAAGTGAAATGTGATTATGATCTGGAAAAATCTTAAAAACTTTGTGTTGTGGATCTTTAATGCTTTATAAAGTTTTTCTTTCGGCTTTTGCAAGAACAAAGCTATTGACATCAACACACCGAAGTATATACCCCAAAGAATAAAATTCCACCCGGCGCCATGCCATAAACCGCAAGCAAAAAATGTAACTACAAGTGCAATCACATTACCCAAATTCCTCCAGCTTCGTAGTGAAATTTGTATAGGCTTGAAAAGATAATCTAGAAGCCATTTGGAAAGTGAAATATGCCAACGCCTCCAGAAATCCGCAATGCTTGTTGCTTTGAAAGGTGAGTTGAAATTATCCATAATCTTGAACCCGAGGAACAAAGAAATTCCGATTGCAAGATCGGTATAGCCGGAGAAATCGCAGTAAAGACGAATAGTGTACGCATAGATGGCAAATAAATTTTCCACGCCGGTATATCTAAGAGGAAATTCAAAAATCCTTCCGATGAAATTATCCTCAAGATAGCTGCTAAGAATAACTGTCTTGAGTAATCCCGAACAAATTAAAAAAGTTGCTTTGCCGAGATCATCTTTTGAAATGAAAGGCTCTTTATTAATCTGCGGAAGAAAATCAGCAGCGCGGTCAATCGGGCCCATCAAAACATTTGGGAAAAAAGAGAGATATAAAACGAAATCGAAAAAATTCTTGGTTGGTTTTAGCGTATCGTAATAAATATCAAAAATGTATGTAAGAGCTTTGAAAGTGTAGAAAGAAATTCCAATTGGTAAAAATATTTGAAGCGGATTAAATTCCGATCCACGTAGATCGCTAATCGCTTGCAATAAAAAATTTGTGTATTTAAAATAACCAAGAAGCACAAGATTAAGGATTAGAGTAATGGCAAGAAGAATTCTCTTCTTAGGAAAATTTTCCGTTGAAGCAATCCATTTTCCGAAGAAAAAATTTATAACCGCAGAAATGATTAGTATGACAGTAAAATATCCGGCAGATAAATAATAGAAGTAAAAAGAAAAAACGATCAACAAGAGAACACGCGCCGGTTTGTTGTTTTTAAAGAGATTATAAACTATAAGGAAAAAGAAAAATAGAATTAAAAAAAGACTTGTATTAAATAACAGCGGGTCACCCGGTTTATATTTAAGGAGATTCCAAACACTTTCTATTTTTATATTAAACAGCACTATAAAGTTATTTACCAAGTTTTGAATCGAGTAACTTTTGAAGATCGCCAACATTTTTTAAGCGCAGCACTTCATAGCTTTTGAATTTTACTGCAAATTTATTTTCAACAGCTAAAATAATATTTACGTGATTCAAGGAATCCCAGCCGGGGACATCTTGTGCTATAGTTTCATCTTGAAGATCAAAATCATCAAGATTTAATTCATTAAGAATTACTTTTTTTAATTCTGTCGAAATCATTATCTACTCCAAACTTGTTTGTCTTCACCACTTATAATTCTTTCTTTGTTCGCTTTTCTGCTCGGTTTGCCGGCAGAACTTTTTATCAACCATCTTGATGGCACAAGATAAACTTTATGAATGTTAACATCTATAGACATTCCGGCTTTTAGAATTGCAAGACGCAGATCATTTTTTTCTTTTTCTGTTTCAACTTTTGTCTCGGCAATAACCGCAATCTGTTCTGTGCCCATTTTTTCATCTTCTTCACCAAAAGCAACTACGCGGCCAGCGTCAACACCTTTAACTTGATTAATAATATCTTCAATATCTTCAGGATAAATATTTTTTCCAGCAACAATAATTAAATCTTTCTTTCTGCCGATGATAAAAAATTCATCTTTATATCTGAATCCGAAATCGCCGGAAAAATACCAATTGTTTTCAACTACCTCTGCGGTTTTTTCGGGATAATTCCTGTAGCCATCAAACATAGAAACGGATTTAACAGCTACTTCACCAACCATTCCATCCGGAATATCTTTTCTATTCTCATCAACAATCCTAGCTTCACAACCGCCGATAAGTTTTCCGGAGGAAACACATATGCGTATCACTGAATCTTTCTCTGCAAGTTTCATTACTCCATTCGATAATTTATTTCTATCAACGGCTAATTCGGTAATTGGTTTCCCGGGTTCGTGAACAGTAAGACACAATGTTATTTCCGCCATTCCATATAAACAAGAAAGCGCGAGAGGGCTGAATCCATAATTCTTAAATTTTTCAACAAATTTTTTATGACTATCATGCCGAATAGGTTCTGCGCCGTTGACCACAGCTCTTAAACTCTCAAGAGAAATTTCATTTAATTCATCGTCATGAATTTTTTCTGCAAGAACATTATATGCAAAGTTTGGCAGGCATATTAAAGTTCCCTTTTCTTTTGTTATTGCTTCAAGCAAAAGTATTGGTGCTAAAACCCATTCAAAAGGATTGATATGTATACTTGTGATTCCATATGCAAGAGGAATTTGAAAACATGCGATCAAACCGAAATCGTGATATAACGGCAGCCAGCTTACAATTTTATCATTCTCAGAAAGTTTTAATGCATTACCTAGATTCTCTGCGTGATTTAATATTGCGCGGTGAGAAAGAACAACGGGTTTTTGTAAACCGGTTGTTCCGGATGAATGCTGCAACAAGATAGGATCTGTTTCTTTAACTGAAAGAGCAATTTGTTCCACTTCATCATCAAGTTTTTGATCAACATTATTTTTATAATCCCACTCAAATGGGAAAAAAACAGATTTGATTGTACTTTCTTTTTTTTCAATTAAAGGGCGAATAATTGGATCAAGTTCGCGTTCAGTCAAAATGTAATCTAGACCAGAACGCTGTGCCATTCCTTCTATTCCTTGGCGGAATTTATCCGGATGTAAACGAGGATTAGGATAAGCAAGAACTGCAGGCAAAGCTCCCGTTCTTGAAATTCCTAGATACAAAGGATAGAAAAAAGGATTGTGATGCATAACTATTGCACAAACCTCACCGCGTTTGATGCCGGCCTCTTTAACTCTAACAGAAAATTTTTTTGCAGTCTCAATTAAATTTTTGTAAGTCCAGCGTATCGGCTCTTCTCCGGCAACCCAATGAACAATTGCTTCTTTGTTGGGATTTTTTTCAGCAATTCTTTCCCATCTTTGCCATAAGGTTTTAGAATCATCCATTTGAATGTTGCTCATGCTTGCTCACTTTATGATCACAAAAAATTATCTATTTGTTTTGTTCTAAAAGTGCATCTGTTAAAAGGTTCGCAACTTTTGCTGCACCAATATCGTTAAAATGAATAAAATCCTTAAATGCCATAGGTGGATTTGCATTTACCCAATTTGGCATTGAATTTTCTCCGCCCATTGCATCAAATAAACTCCAGATTGCTATATCAGCTTGCTTAGCAATATTTTTTTGTGTCTCAAGTAATCTTATAATTGTTGGATCGGTAACAAAGTTAGATCCTTTCTTTATAGATTTATCATGTACGGAGACCATCAAAAAACTTGTTCTTGGAAAAGCAGCTTTTAAATTATTAATCACCTTAACCATTTCTCTTTCGTACCAATTGTAATCTGTATTACGGGATCCAGCAATGTTTAAACCAAACTCAAGTATGATTAATTTATAGTCTAGATATCTAGCAAAATCCCTTAAAGTATTAACTTGTAGTGACCCAAGATCAACACCAGTATTGCCGCGTAATGGAAGATTATCCACATAAATGCCTGGTTCATTTTCTAAAGTAACTCCATAAAAATATGCTTGATCTGCTTGTGGAAATTCAATAAGTATAGATTTTGCGCGCGATGACGGTTTCAATATTAATTCCTGAATTAGCGACCCTGTTTTTAATGATGCAGTTTGCTTAGCTCCGCCATCAAACGAATAACTAATTGTAGAATTTTTTGCGTTACTGTAATACAAGTGAACAGCACTAAAATCTTTTAAATATCTTTTTGAACGCGTGGTTTCATATTGAACTGAAGCTTCTCCCTTAGGAATATTTATCTCACCGCTAATTCCCAACGGAAGTCCTTTTGGATTACTTGAGTAAAGCGCTGCAGATTCCCAATTCCCTTTAAATGAATGTTTTGTTGTCTGTCTGAATGTAATATCTTGTGATACTATTCCCAGCCATCCAACTCCGTTGCCACCAAATTTATTTTGTAATGCTTCTCGAATATCCGATGTGATTAAATCTCCTTCAATGGCAGAATCACCGAAGTGTGCAACTCGAACAGTTTTTGTCTTCGCGTTTTTGAGGGCATCAAAGAAATAGTTTAACTGTTTAACATTTCCGGTTATTGAAGTTTTTCTACCTTGAAGAGGAGTTCTGTCAATTGTTGTTTTATCAGTCTTATTTTCTAAAAAAGAAATTGCCTCTACAAAGATATTTGAGAAATCCAAAGATGCTTGATTGATTTTCAATGATTTCTTTGCAGAATTATTTTTTTGTGAATTTAAGGAAGATTGTTCGCTTAAATTAACATCTTTAATGTCGCTTAGAAAATCTACACTCTTCAATTTAAAGTTGATCACAGGAACTTCGTAATCTAAATTAATGAAGGAAATTGCGTAAAGAATTACAATCGTAACGCCCAGAATAATTAGCGGTTGTCTAAACTTGTTTTCGTTATTCATATTAACCTTTCTAAGTTTTTATAAATTTTTTCAGTTTGTGAAACTAAATAATTATTCATTATAAGTTTTATCTTTCCAGTACCACCAATTCAATTTCTCTTTAATCAATCTTTTTTCCGTCGCAAAATAAATTGCACATCGGAAAACGTAAAGTAAACAAGGATCTTGTTTAATGCCAACTAACTTATTCGATCTATTATATAATATTTTTGGATTTTTTCCTTTAAGATCAGAAACTTTTCTGTTTCCCAGATTCCATAAATCGAGAGAAATTGATTTACCAACACCGGGAATTACTTGTAATTCTTTTAAAATTTTTGATTTATCTAAATCCTGTTGAGACATAATATTTTTTATAAATTATATTTTGCTAAAACTTTTTCAACTTCTCGTGCCCATATTCTATATGCATCTGCCTTAAAATGAACTCCGTCCCATGTTAGGTCGGGACGAAGGAAACTGTCTTTATCAGCTGTAAGAGAATTAAGATCAATAAAATCTAAGTTATTTTTCTTAGCGTAATCAGAAAGAAGTTTATTTAGCTTATCTACCTCACGGTTTCTGCCAAAATTCACTTCTGGAGTTCCACCCCAATCCTTTCCATAATTTTTTGCAGAATACGTTGTGGATTGTATCACAACAATAATTTTTTTCGATTTTAATACGTTGATAACTCTGGCATACACTGAAAAAATTTCATTAACCGGAGTCCAATTATAAATATCATTTAAGCCGCCCATTATAAAAACTATTTTTGGATTCAATTTGTAAATTGAATTTAATCGAGATTCATAACCGTAAAGAACATCGCTTGTGATACCGCGTTCCACAACATTTGGTCTTCCAAGTAATTCATTCCATGCAGCACCATGTGTTATTGAATTACCGAACATAATTATATCTGCTTGACGAGTTTTATAAATGTCATACATTGGATTTTGAAGTTGGTAATTCGGATTAGTGCGATATCGCAATGTATCTTTACTTGGTAATGTAGATTTTGTGTTTTGGGCTGATAATGGATTTATAAATAAAAATACAGTAGCAAGTATTACTTTATTTAATGAGCTTATTCTTTTCATTTAATAAGTCCTAAAATTCTTAAGTTAAATTGCACGCAAGATAAAGTTAATCAGTAAAAAATCAAAAAATCTATAGTGAATTGTAATAATGCGAGGGTAATAATTCAACAAAATAAAAATTACTTTTTACTATCTGAATTGTTAATCTTTTTTTCATGTTCCGAAATTTTAAACTTAAGATTTTTCTCCATAGCGATTAATTCGGAAATCTTTGCGGTAAATTCTTCTTTTTGAGTCTCGACATTCGCGGTTTCAGCTTTAAGATCGCGCAGTTCATTTCTCATTTTAGAAATGAGTTCTTTTAATTCATCAAGTTCACGAGAACCTTGAGCAACCTCAAGACTTAATTTTTGTTTGTTCTCATTTAATCCCGAAAAATTTTCGCTGGTTTGATTAAGTAACTGCTTGATTTCTTTTTCCAGAGATTCCTTTTTTATATCAAGGGAAGAAGTTTCGGAACGAAGTTGCTGTAAATTAATTTTTTGTTTATTTGCTTCGTCTTTAAGTTGTACGACTTTATCGTTTAATTCGGAAAATTCCTCTTTAAGATTTCTCATAAACTGTTCAGTTGCTGCCCGTTCTTTTTGTAAGACTTTCGTCATACCGCCGTATTCGGCAATCTGAGTAGTTTTTTCAAGAAGAATTTTTTCTTTGCTGTTAAGTTCTTTTTCTTTATCTAAAATTTCCTGCCGTAAAGAACTCAGTCTGTTTTTAGCAGTGCTCAATTCTTCGGTAAATTTGAGAAGCACTTGCGAAAAATTATTTTCAACTATAAGGTGTGCTTCTTCAACTTCGAATTTATGTTTTTCAATCTCTTCAATTGCATTTTGTTTCTGCTTAAGCGATTCAGAGAAACTCTCTTCCTCGTTTCTATAGATTAATATCTTTTCCTGAATTTCATTTTTAATAACTTCATACTTGTGAATTTCATCTGATAGAGAAGTTCTTTTTTCGTATAAGCTATGCACCTCATCTTCCATCTTTTGAATATTTTCCTTTGCAAAATTGAATCTTAAATCAAATCCGTCATATTCTTTTTGTTTTGTTCTAACTTCTTCAGAAAGTAAATCTTTTTTGTTGGAATACTCGGCAAATAACTTTTCTTTTTCAGCAAGTTGTCCGACAATTGCAGAAAGAGATAATTCAAGATTAGATTTAATATCTTCGGATAAAGTTATTTTTTCATCTAGTGTTTTAATTACAGCGTTTCGTTTAGATTCCTCAATTTTAAGTTGAGCAATTCGCTCATCAAGCTCGGTTTCGATTTCTTTTACACGGGTTATGGATTCATCAATGTTTCCGCCGAACTGACCGAACATCCCGGTAAGTTTTTCTTCTTCTAAACGTAACGATGCAACATTATGCTGGAGCGAATTATATTCATTTGACAGTTTTTCGTAGGAAAATTTTAAATCATTGTAATGTTTATTAAGATTATCAATTTCACCTTTTCGGGCATCGAATCCGCTTGTGGTTAATTCCTCTGCTTGAGTTTCAAACAAAGTTTTTTTCTCGTTCAATGATTCGATGGAATTAGTTAATTCACGGACTAGCCCGGTCTTAGAATCAATTTCATCTTTATATTTCTCGGTTTGCTTCTGAAGCTCGCTAAACTGTTTGCGTGCTTCGCCAAGTTTATTGTCTAGTTCAGCAAGATTCTGGTGTTTCTGAAGAACAGCATGGAGAGTATTCTTTAGTTCATCATTCTCTTCGACAAGTTTTTCTATCTCACTTTTTGACTTTGATGAAAACAGACTCATCCTAATGCTACTCCCATGATTGGCCGATTATATTTATTCTTGGTAAAGATAATAAACTTTGTTAAATGTATCTCAATTTTTATTAAAGGACTGTCTGCTTAACTTTAATATTCTTGTTGAATAAGTGTGATAACATTTAATTATTCATTAATAATTCTTTCAAGGTAATCACGGTACAAAGACTTTGGAATGCTCTCTATTAGAGAATGAAATTCTTCTTTATTTATAAATCCTTTTTGATATGCAATTTCCTCAATACAAGCAACCTTCAATCCTTGTCTATCTTCTATAATACCAAAAAAATTTGATGCTTTCAGTAATGCCTCAGGAGTTCCAGTATCTAACCATGCTACACCTCTTCCAATCTTTTCAACGTGTAATTTTCCTGCATCTAAGTATTTTTTGTTCACATCGGTAATTTCAAGTTCGCCTCTTGAAGAAGGTTTTAGATTTTTTGAAATACTAACAACTTTGTTATCATAAACATAAAGACCGGGAACAGCATAATTAGATTTTGGCATTTTAGGTTTTTCTTCAATGCTTTTTGCTTTTCCATTCTTATCAAATTCAACAATACCGTATCTCTCCGGGTCTGTTACCTGGTAAGCAAAAATTGTTGCGCCATCTTTAAGCTGTTCAACTGAGCGGTAGAAAAAACTTAAAGTACCGTAAAAAATGTTATCTCCAAGAATTAAAGAAACGGAATCTTTGCCTATGAATTTTTCTCCTATTATGAATGATTCAGCAATACCGTTAGGGGATGGTTGTACAGCATATTCTATCTTTAGTCCAACATGAGAACCGGTTTCAAAAAGTTTTTTGTAAAGTGGAATAGTTTCTTCATTTGAAATGATCAAAATTTCTTTTATACCGGCAAGCATTAATATAGATAGGGGATAGTATATCAATGGCTTATCGTAAATTGTAACAAGTTGTTTGCTATAAACACGTGTCACAGGATACATCCGCGTACCGGAGCCACCTGCTAAAATAATTCCTTTCATAAATTTTTCCGTTCTACTTTGATCAATTAATAACTGTAATATAAGCCGTTTTGATTAATAATTCCTTTTCGTCGGCAACTGAAAACCGATATTCACCAACTTTGGTAAATGTATATTTGAAAAAAACATCTTCCCAATCTGGATCCAACTGATATTTTTTTGAAGCAACAAATTCATCGTAATCAATACTGTAATTGCTTTTACGCATAATAGTGACATGAATACGTTCTGTGTTAAGCGGGCTACTACATTTCAAGTATAAACAAACCAAACCGTTGTCTGATTTTAAAGATATATTCTTTTTTAGATTGACAGGGATGCCCGATAAAACATTATCACAGAAAACAGCTTCTACATTTCTGTAGTTAATTGAACTGGTTGATTGATCTTGCGGAGGTTCTTTATAATTACCGACAATTATACTTGTCGCAGCTAATGTTTTTTTATTTGCGTCGGTGAAAAAAATTTCATACTTGCCTTCCTTAGCAAATTTAAAATTTGATGCAAGCCAATTCCTATCCTTTTCTAACTTATAAACTTTATTAAATTGATTTTGTTTAAATCCCCCAGAGGTCATATCTATAAAAAGAAAAACAGTACTACCAGAAATTTTTTTGTTCCCGGTGTTTAATAAAAAACAGATAGTTTGGTTAAGAGAAATATTTTTTGAGTAAACAATATCAATCGGTTCTCCGGTTTGTGTGTAAGCTTTGCAGATTGTTATATGTTGGGCGAAAAGCTCTCCGCCAACAAAAATTAAAATTATTATTAGAAATAATTTTTTCAAATTATTGAAATGATTATTGATTCTTAGAATTGATTGTAAAATTTAAAAGTAATATAGTAATTATATTACTGGAACTGAACCACCCTCAATACTAGAGGGGAGCCTATGGTATCTACCCATAAACAAAAATTCTGAAATCTTTCTCCCAAATAAATATTAAACAAGTTGTATACCCGTCGGAAATTGGCTCAATTTTATTAGCGAAAAAAATCTGATTCCTAAGAAAGTTTTTATAAATTTGGCGAAACAATAATTTAATTGCATAAAAGGAATGGACGGGACAACATTAACACGGTTCATTCGTCTTAATCATCAAACAAATGGAGTTATTTTGAATTCCGAACAAGTAATTGAAGTTCGCGGACTCACTAAAAAATTTGGCAGTTTAACTGCCGTTAATAATCTTGATCTAAATGTTTACCGTGGAGATGTGTTCGGATTTCTAGGGCCGAACGGAGCCGGCAAAAGTACAACAATTAGAATGCTGCTCTCGCTAATCAAACCAACCAGCGGTGAGATGAAAATTTTTGGTAAGTCTATTACAAAAGACAGAAAAGAAATTTTTTCAAAGATCGGCGCTATTGTAGAGAAGCCGGATTTTTATCTTTATCTATCCGCATACAAGAATTTGGAAATTCTTGGTAAACTTTCCGGCGCAGATACTTCAAAGAAAAAAATAATGAGCATGCTGGAATTGGTCGGTCTTGAGAAAAGATACAAAAGCAAGGTGAAAACTTATTCGCATGGAATGAAACAGCGTCTTGGCCTCGCTCAAGCTTTACTTCACGATCCGGAATTGATCATACTTGATGAACCAACAACGGGTCTCGATCCTCAGGGGATGAAAGAGATCCGTGATTTGATAATTTATCTTAGTAGAGAAAAAGGGAAAACAATTTTTCTTTCATCTCACATACTACACGAAGTTGAATTGATTGCAACAAGAATGATCATCATTAGTAAAGGAACAGCACAAGTAGAGGGAACTGTTGAAGAACTTCTAAAGAGCGAAAAGGTAGTGGTAACTTTCGAAGTAGATAAAATTGAAGAAGCGATGAAGACAGTGAATGAATCTAAGTGGAAAGAAAATTTTAAGTCAACATCAAAAAGTGAAATTAATTTTGAATTAACGAAAAATGAGATTGCACTGCTAAATAAATATTTAATTGAGAAAGGAATATTAGTGAGCGCAGTTGTGCCGGTTCGTTCCCTTGAAGATTACTTCTTAAGAATTACGGAAGGAGGCACAAAATGATTACATTAATTTGGCTCGAACTTCAAAAAATGTTTAGGAAATGGAGAACTTACATCGGTTTTATCGCAATAGGATTTCTTGCAATAGTAGTACAAGTTGCGCTTTATTTTACCGGCGCAAAGATGATAGATTTTCAGATGCGTGGAATAGAACAATCATTTGTAATGGTTGGAAATCTCTTCAATGGTTATTTTATCGCACGGTTCATTCTAATGGCATTGATAATTCACATCCCGTTTTTAATAGTTATTGTCGGTGGCGATCTACTCTCTGGTGAAGCAACTGCCGGAACATATCGCATGTTACTTACACGTCCGGCTTCCCGTTTTCAAGTGGTTACAGCAAAATTTATTGCAGGATGGATCTCTGTACTTTTACTCTTAGTGTGGTTAATGTTTTTAAGTTTAATAGTAAGTCTGTTGCTTTTCGGTTCCGGTCCTCTTCTTTCATTTCAAGGAATGAAGTTAGTCATAATTGCTCAGAATGATATCCTATGGAGATTCCTCTGTGCTTATCTGTTTGCATTAATAAGCATGTCAACAGTTATTTCAATTTCGATTTTCTTTTCTTCATTTGTTCAGAATGCAATTGGACCAATTGCTGCAACGATGGCGGTAATAATAATATTTCTGATATTATCAGCAATACCAATTGATTTTTTCCAAACAATTAAACCATATCTATTTACCAATCACATGTCTCAATGGGATGGTTTTTTTAGCGACCCGGTTGATTATGGCGAGATCTTTCATTCAATGTGGTATCTGTTAGCACACATAGTAGTTATTTACGGAATTACAACTTACATCTTCATTAAAAAAGATATTTTAAGTTAGAGAGAATAATATGAAAAAGATTTTGATAACACTTTGTATAATTACCTTTGTGTCCACATCTGCGCAAACTAAAGATCCTAATAAAATACTAGATGCTGTCCGTCAAAAATTTAATCAAGCAAAAGATTATCAGGTTGATGTGAACGTAAAACTTGATATGAGTTTTATTAAAGTTCCTGACATGAATGTTAAAGTGTTTTTTAAGCAGCCGGACAAAGTGAAACTTCAGTCGGAAGGATTTGCTATGGTGCCTAAACAAGGTTTAAATTTTTCACCTGCTCAATTGCTTAAAGGAGATTTCACAACTATTTACGTCCGTTCCGAAACAATTGATAATCGTAAAATAAATGTTATAAAGATAATCCCGAATAGTGATTCGTCTGATGTTATTCTATCAACATTATGGATTGATGCAGCTGAATCTGTAATTCGCAAAGCAGAAACTTCTTCAAAAAAAGGTGGAACAACAAAAATTGAATTGAATTATGATAACACCAAATACGGGTTGCCCTCGCAGGTTAAACTTTTTTTCAATTTAGGTGAAATGCAAATGCCTTCAACACTTTCTAATCAAACAAATGAAAATAAAGATTCAGAAGACAAAAACAGAAGAAGAAATAAAGCGATCGGCGAAGGAATGTCTCTCAAAGGTTCCGTTACTATGAATTATAAAAATTATCAGATCAATAAAGGAATACCGGATAGTTTTTTTGTTGAGAAGGAAAAAGAGAAGAAGAAAACAATTGACTAGTATTTAAAAACTAGAGCAAGCCTCTAAAAGAAATAGGGTTTTTATTATTTAGATTAATTATTTATTCGAACCAACTATATTAATGCTGATTTCAATTTTTTCCGCAACTTTATTTCCGATCAAAGCATTATCAACATCGTAATCTGAAAGATTAATATTAAATTTTGCATGAACCCCCAGCAAATCACCCGGCGCACGTTTTCTTGTCTGATCATTTTCATCAAGGTAAGTAGCATCAATATCTGCAACAACTTCTTTTGTTACACCATGCATAGAAAAATTTCCTTTTACTTTGAATTCGAGTTTATTATCGGCTGTTTGCTTTACATCGCTAATAGAAACGATCTCAAAGGAAATTTCAGGATATTTATCAGCATATAACCAATTAGAGCTTTGCAAATGGTGATTACGTAAATCAATTCCTGTGTTTATCGAAGAAACTTTAACTGATATTTTTCCTTTTAAGGTCTTGGCAAAATTAGCAACATCAAATGTAACAGAACCAAGAACTACATTTCCTGTTCCGGTAATATCTTCAAGCGGCGTTGCGCTGAAAAAAGAAGCTTGATTCCTTCCGTTTTTATCTTCGAAATTAAAAGTTTGTGTCCCGGTTGCTTTTACTTTGAATCCTTGTGCGGATATAATTGTACTTATAAACAGAACCGTTAAAAAAGACGAAAGAAATTTATTCATAAAGAACTCCGTTTCAGTTATTACTGAACTAAACATTTGTTCAGTTACGAAAGTTCAGTAGATCTTTTTTTATCCCTAAACAGATAGAATAAAAGACTGCTGATGAAAATAGTTATCACACTAATTACAAGACTAAGATCAAGTCCCCAAATAAATTTATTAACCCACTCTTTTTGAACCATATCCGGGAACAATTCATCTTTCTTTTCGATCAGTACCTGGGTTCTTGTAAAGATATGCCCGCCGAATGCTATCCATATGATTATAAGAGCAACAATTATAACTGCTGCTATAATCAGGGTTCGTTTTTGTTTTATGTTCATTTTGTAATTCCTTTATGCATGTTATTACATTTGGAATATACTAAATAACGAATAAATTCATTGTAATGGTGAATCTATCAAATTGAATCTTACTATGAAATGATTTAATTTTTCACCACTATTAATTAAATAAAAATCGAAAAGGAAAATCAATAAGGGTTATTATGAAAATTCATGAGTATCAGGCAAAAGAAACATTAAAGAAATTCGGTGTTCCTGTTCAAGACGGAGTAGCCATAAAAAAATTATCAGAATTTGACAACGCAATTTCACAACTTCAAGCGAGAGGAATAAATCAGTTTGTAGTCAAATCACAAATTCATGCCGGCGGAAGAGGAAAGGGTAAACTTTACAATCCAAATAATAGAGAGGAATTAGTTTTTGAAGGCGGAGTTAAATTTACAACATCGGTAGATAAAGCTCGCGAGTATGCATCCAAAATGCTTGGCAATTTATTGGTTACTCATCAGACCGGAGCTGAAGGAAAAATTGTAAAGACACTTTTTATTACTGAAGGATTGGATTATAAAAAAGAATTGTACTTAGGAATACTTCTTGACCGCGGTGTTTCAAAGAATGTAATAATGGCATCAACAGAAGGCGGAGTTGAAATTGAAAAAGTTGCCGAAGAGACTCCGGAAAAAATTATTAAGGAGTGGATTGAACCATCTGTTGGCATTCAATCTTATCAAGCACGTAAACTTGCATTTGGACTTGGACTTGAAGGAAATGCATTTAAAAGTTTTATCAGTTTCATTATGAAATTATATAAAGCTTATGAAGAAACAGACGCATCACTTCTTGAAATAAATCCGTTAATTATCACTAATGATGATAAGATTGTTGCGCTTGATGCTAAGATGAATTTTGACGATAACGCACTATATCGTCATCCCGAACTTGTTGCCTACCGTGATCTTGATGAAGAAGATCCACTGGAAATTGAAGCCTCTAAGTTTAATCTCAATTATATTAAACTTGATGGTAATGTTGGATGTATGGTTAACGGAGCAGGATTGGCGATGGCTACAATGGATATTATAAAATTAGCTGGTGGTGAACCGGCAAACTTTTTGGATGTCGGCGGTGGAGCGAACAAAGAAACAGTTGCAAATGGTTTTAAAATAATTTTGTCCGATCCAAATGTTAAAGCAATCTTGATAAATATTTTCGGTGGCATAGTCCGCTGCGACCGTGTTGCTCAAGGTGTTATTGATGCAGTGAAAGAAATTTCGGTTACTGTTCCTGTTGTTGTCCGTCTTGAAGGAACAAATGCAATGGAAGCAAAAGAACTTCTTGAGAATTCAGGATTGAATTTTGAAGTTGCAACAACACTACAAGATGCAGCAAAGAAAGTTACATCCGTTCTTACTGCCGAAGTTGTTGTATAAAATAATTATAAAGGAATTTATAAAAGTAAAATGATTGAAATAAAAATTACAATAGATACTGCTTTAAGTCTTCTTCTGGATAGAATGAAATTCGAATTAAAGTTACGTCAGAAACAAGGAGTTCTTAAACCTGGTTTAAGATTGGAAAATCTATCTTATAAAGATCTTATTAATTTAATCGAAGCATCGGTCTTTGATACGGTCTTTCTTTTACCTGTAGATTTGATCACATCAGAAACAAATCTTATACAAATAATTAC
Source organism: Melioribacter sp. (assembly GCA_023250955.1). Taxonomy (GTDB): domain Bacteria; phylum Bacteroidota; class Ignavibacteria; order Ignavibacteriales; family Melioribacteraceae; genus Fen-1258. The sequence goes on from JAHEZQ010000027.1 coordinate 43,471, forward strand.
TGGAACAGTGCGTGCACTTGCTAAAGTTCTTCACCGGGAGGAATTTTTACTTTACACTACACAACAGGCCAGAAAACTAATTGATCCAATCTACAATTACTTTCAAGATTCACTAAAAGAAAATATATATAATTACAATTGAGGTAGAAGCGTATTATATATTTCAATTGTTGATATGCCACGTTTTATGTTAATATTTTTATGCTGCTATCAGTGAGTATATATTTTAAAATAATGTTGTATCTTTTAATTAGAATCGTTCTATAATGAAGAAAAAAAAAATACCAAAGAAAAAAATACAGCAGTTAAAAACTAAGGTAAAAACTAAATCTACACCTACATCAGGAAGTAATTCTACATCTCAAAAACTTTTCAGACAAAAGAAAATAATATCCGATCTAAAAAAAGTTCAACTCCTTTTAACTGATAGCGAAGAACGATATAGAAAACTTGTTGAACTTTCTCCGGATGCAATTGCAGTTCACACAGAAGGTAAGTTCGTTTATGTTAATAAAGCCGGATTAGACTTAATCGGAGCCAAAACCGAGAAGGAAATAGTGGGTAAGCTGGTTTTAAGTATTGTGCATCCGGATTCTAGGAAAATTGTAAAAGAAAGGCTAAATCAGATGAGCGAAGGTAAAACAATGTCGCTCATCGAAGAGAAATTTATTCGCTTAGACGGTACAATCGTAGATGTAGAAGTGGCGGCTATGCCGCTAGTATATAATGGTAGACCCTCTATTCAAGTTGTTGCAAGGGATATTACGCAACGAAAATTATTAGAAACACAATTAGCAGAAACCGATATCTATTATAAAACTTTAGTGGATGCTTCTCCGGAAGGGATTTCAGTTATTAGTCTTGATGGAAAAATAATATTTGCTTCATCAAAGTTGTATGAACTATGGGCACTTCCTAAAAATTATAATTTGTGTGGCAGTTCAATTACAGATTGGATCCACCCCGATTATCATAATTTAACTTTTCGAAGAATAAAGAAATTTTCAGTCCCATATAGCAATTTTGTTTCCGATGAATATAAAATGATAAGATATGATAAATCTGTTTTTTGGGGACAAGTTACATCAACACAGATATTTAATAAAGACGGTAAGGTAAAAGCGATTTTAAGCCTAACACGCGATATAACAGATAGAAAAAAAGCAGAAGAATCACTTCGCGAAGCTGAATACTGGCTGGTGCAATCTCAAAAAGTAGCCCAATTAGGGTCATATATACTTTCCTTTAATTCAGGATTATGGACAAGCTCAGAAATTCTTGATGAAATATTCGGTATCGGAAAAAATTATGAAAGGAATGTTGATGGATGGAGTAAGATTATTCATCCCGAACAAAGAGAGGAGATGCTTCAGTATTTTGAAAATATAATAAAAAACAAACAACCATTTAATAAAGAGTATCGAATAATTAGAGAGAATGATAAAATTGAAAAATGGGTTTTGGGACTTGGTGAATTTGTTTATAATGAATATGGTTCCCCTGTAACAATGTTTGGAACAATTCAAGATATTACTGAAAGGAAAAAAGTTCAGCAGGAAATTATTGAGGCGAAAAACAAGGCGGAAAAATCCGATCGGCTCAAGTCGGAATTTCTTGCTCAAATGTCTCATGAAATTAGAACACCGATAAATATTATTTTGAATTTTGTTAGTTTGATAAAAGAAGAAGTAAAACAGGAAACTAGTGATGACCTGAAAACATCATACGAGATTATAGATTCCGCCAGTAGAAGAATTATCCGCACAATTGATTTGATATTAAACATGTCTGAAGTCCAAACGGGAACATATGAGCCGACTAAAAACTTAATTGATATTAATAAAGATGTCTTAGATAGATTATATAATGAATACAAAAACTATGCAGTACGAAAGAATTTAGATTTTTCACTCAGGAAAGAAACCGGAGACACTAAAATTTTATTAGATGAATACAGCGCTACTCAAATATTTGCCAACCTGATTGATAACGCAGTTAAGTATACCAGCAACGGAAAAGTTGAAATACTTGTTAGAAGAAATGATGATAAAAAATTGGTTGTTGAAGTAAAAGATACTGGCATTGGTATATCGGAAGAGTTTCTGCCACTCCTTTTCGAATCATTTGCACAAGAAGAGCATGGTTACACGCGTAAGTTTGACGGCAACGGATTGGGATTAGCGCTTGTAAAAAATTATTGTGAAATGAATAATGCCCGAGTTGAAGTTCACAGCACAAAAGGAATGGGTTCTGCCTTCAGAGTAATATTCAATTAAATATTTATTGCCATCTTGACTATCCATTAATTAGAGTTAAAATATTTTAACTCCTCCCTTATGCTAATATCTTAATATTTAGTTCTATTAGAATAAAATATTTATTATGTTAATACTAAGTTTAGTTTATATAGAGATTTTTACTTAAGCAAAAACGACTAAACAAAGCTTACAGTCGAGCTACAATTAAATATATATTTATAACATTTTTTTGAGTTCTGAATGCTCGATAATAATAATCCTAGCCGAATCCCATGGGCTCTTTTATTTGCTTTTCTAGCAATTACAATAATAATTTCAATAACTGGATTATATATATATAACGCTCAAAAAGCGGAAATAAAATCCAATATCTACTCCGAGCTTTCCTTTATTTCAAAATCCAAATTAGAACAAATAAATGAATGGAAAAATAACAGACTTGGTGATGCATATAAAATTTCGGGCAATCAATCATTTATTTTCGACGTTCAGAAATGGCTGAGTAACCACAACGAGAAAGGATTAAGACAAAGAATTGAAAAATTAATAGAAGTAATACAACGTGACAGCAATTATTCAGATGTAAATTTAATAGATACTGGGTTTAACGTTCGTCTCTCATGGGATGGAAACCATCCACTTAGTGAATATGACAAGAAAAATTTACTAACAGTTTCCAAAACAAAAAAAAATCTATTTACCGATCTTCATAAATCAGAAATTTATTCAGCTATTCATCTTGATTATATTATTCCTCTTGTTCTTGAATTGAATGAAAAGGAAAATTTAATCGGCTTTATGATAATAAGAATAAATCCTGAGAAGTATCTTTATCCCGCAATACAATCATGGCCGACGTTAAGTAAATCTGCCGAGACATTATTAATCCGCAGAGAGAATGACCATATCCTTTTCTTAAATGAACTCCGCCACAAAAAAAATACTGCACTTAATCTAACTGCTCCTTTAAGTGATACACTTCTTCCGGCAGTAAAAGCAGTACTTGGTAATAAAGGAATTTTTGAAGGGATTGATTATCGTGGAGTTAAAGTTCTTTCTGATTTAATTCGAATACCTGGTACTAATTGGTTTATGGTAACAAAAGTTGATCTTGAGGAAATTTATACTCCATTAAGAGAAAGAGCTTTACTGATTTTCTTGCTTGCGATAGGTTTAATAATAATTGCATTTGTCAGCAGTGTTTTGATCTGGAGACACCAGAGATCAGTTTTCTATAGAGTGAAATATAAATTAGAAACCGAGCGCAAAGTTTTAGAAAAACATTTCTCATACTTAATCAAAAATGCAAACGATATTATACTGTTACTTAACGAGGGCGGGAAAATTATAGAAGCTAACGATAGAGCTTTATCTGTTTATGGATATACACAGGATGAGCTCCTGGAATTGAACATTAAAGATATCCGCAGCGAAGAAACGATGGAATTAATTACTAAAGATTTGGAAGAAGTTCGGACTAATAGCGGCCTCGTTTTTGAAACTGAACATAAAAGAAAGGATGGAACTAAATTCCCTGTTGAAGTTAGTTCACGTACAATCGAAATTGAAAATGCGGTCTATTATCAAAGTATTGTTAGAGATATAACTGAACGCAAGCAAACCGAAGAAAAATTAGAACGGTTAAACAGACTGTATGCTTTCTTAAGTCAAATTAACCAGGCCATCGTTAGAGCAAATGAAAGAGAAAAACTCTTTAATGAAATTTGTGAAATTGCTATCCAATTTGGGAAATTTAATATGGCATGGTTCGGATTAGTAGATTACGAGAAAAAAAATATAAATATCTTGGCCGCTTTCCCTAATAAAAATGAAACGATAAAAAACTCTGTTATTAATTATACCAATGAAACTTCTGAAGTTTTAGTTTTTGCAGAAGCTCTTAATACCCAATTCGTAACTGTAAATAATGAAATCCATTCGGGAAGGAGTTTATCCGACAGTATAGTTGAATTACAAGATCTGGACTTTTGTTCAATAGCAGTGCTTCCAATAAAATTCGAGAATAAAATTGTAGGTGTTTTCACAGTGTATTCTTCAGAAGCAAATTATTTTCACGAAGAAGAGATTCGACTTCTTGATGAAGTTGGATTGGATATTTCTTTTGCATTAGAAAATATTAAAGCAAAGGAGATACTGCGCGAAAGTGAAATAAGATTAAAAAATTTATTTGATAACTCTCCAATTGGCATTGTAATGCTTGATGACCTTGATAGAATTATTTCTATTAACCGAGAGTTTGAAAAAATATTTCATTTTACCCTTGAAGAAATTAAAGAACTTAACATCAACGAGATTATTGCACCTGATCAATTAATAAACGAAGCGGTGTCGCTTTCTATTAAGTCACTCTCGGGGGAAGTAGTTCAAAAAGAATCTATACGTAAACGAAAAGACGGATCACTTATTAATGTAGAAATATTTGGCGTACCAATAATTGTTGATAAAAAACAGATTGGTATTTATGGAATGTATATAGATATAACCAAACGCAAAATTGCAGAGGAAGAAATAGTAAAATCTGTTTCATTACTGCAAGCAACTTTTGAATCAACAGCTGATGGACTCCTGGTTGTTGATGCTGAAGGTAAGATAGTTCAATTTAATCGGAGGTTTACTGAATTGTGGCACATTCCAAAGGAAATTTTAGCCACAAGGGACGATAATAAAGCTCTGGCATTTGTTATAGATCAATTGAAACACCCTGATGTTTTTCTGGCTAAGGTAAAAGAGTTATATAATCAACATGAAGCTACTTCATTTGATTTGCTGAAATTTAAGGATGGCCGTGTGTTCGAACGTTATTCTCAACCACAAAGAATAGATGGGAAAAGTGTCGGAAGAGTTTGGAGTTTCCGTGATATAACTGAACGTAAAAAAGCTGAAGTTGAATTGAAAGAATCCGAAGAGAAATTTAGAAGTTTCGCAGAAGAATCTCCTAATATGATTTTCATTAATAAAGCTGGCCGTGTCGTTTATGTAAATAAAAAATGTGTTGAGGTTATGGGCTATACAAGAGAGGAATTTCTAGACCCAGATTTTAATTTTCTTGATCTAATAGCACCGGAATACATTGAAACGGTTAAAGAAAATTTTACTAATCGCTATAGAGGTAAAGCAAAAGATTCTTATGAATACGCTTTGATTACAAAAGATAGAAAAAGAATTGAAGTAACTATTGCAGCCACAGTTATCAACTATGAAGGTGTAAACGCTATATTAGGAAACGTAACCGATATCACCGAACGTAAACTAGCCGATGAAGAAATACGTAAACTCTATCGCGGGGTTGAACAAAGTCCTGCAACAGTTGTAATTACAGATAGACTAGGAAATATAGAGTATGTTAATAATAAGTTTTGTGAAACTACCGGATACACCTTTGCCGAAGTGATTGGTAAAAATCCCCGCATATTAAAATCGGGGGAGAAGACAAAAGAAGAATATGAGATACTTTGGAAGACTGTTCTTTCAGGCGATGAATGGAGTGGAGAATTTCACAACAAAAAAAAGAATGGTGAACTTTACTGGGAATTTGCTTCAATATCTCCGATCAAAAATGAAAAGGGAGATGTTACACATTTCATTGCAATTAAAGAGGATATAACAGATCGAAAACGAATGATAGAAGAATTAATGCTTGCGAAAGATAAAGCAGAAAAATCAGAAAAAGTAAAAACAGAGTTTCTCGAACAAATGTCTCACGAAATTAGAACTCCAATTAACATAATACTTGGATTTAATAGTTTTATTAAAGAAGAGCTTAAAAAAAATATTACTGAAGAATTATCGGAATCGTTTTATAGTATTGAATCCGCGTCAAAAAGAATAATGAGAACTGTCGATATGATACTTAATATGTCTGAGATTCAAACAGGTTCAGTAACAGCGTCACACAAAATTTTAGATTTGTCTGAAGAAGTGCTCTCTACTTTATATATGGAATATAAGAATCAGGCGGAAAGAAAAAATTTATCTTTTATATACAGAGTAGAGACAGACGATTCAAAGGTATTAGCCGATGATTATTTGGCAACACATATCTTTACTAACCTTATAGATAATGCAGTTAAGTATACGGATAAAGGGAAAATAGAAATTGTTATAAATCGCAATAAACAAAATAAATTGTATGTTGAAGTGAAAGATACCGGTATTGGAATATCGGAAGAATTTATCCCAAAACTTTTTGATGCCTTTACACAAGAAGAGCACGGATATTCACGCAAGTATGAAGGCAACGGTTTGGGTTTAGCTCTTGTAAAAAAATATTGTGAATTAAATAATGCCAAAATAGAAGTTGAAAGTGCAAAAGGTGTTGGTTCAATATTCAGAGTTATTTTTAACTAAAATAATTCATAATCTTCAATAAAAACCGCAAGTATTTTTATATTTCTTCACAATTAAAGAATCCATCAACTCCGCTTTGTTCTCATAAAGTTTAAAATGAATTAGATGAAAAAGAAAGAAATTCTTAATTTTAATAAGACAATTTCATTCCTTACTCTTTAGTAAGTCAATGATGATTAAGATTTTGTAATGTTATAGATTTTTGTGAGGAAAAGATGATACCTGAGAACAATAGTGCTCGGAATATAATCCAAGTAAAACAATTATTTACAAATCTCTTTGGTAATGCTTCTAAAGCAACATTAAATGTTTGTCCTGCCAGTTTAATTCTATTAGGCGATCATACACATTATAATGATGGGGTACTAATATCGGCTTGTATAGATAAATATTGGACCTTTCTGATGCACCGAAGAAAAGATTCTGAGATTAACATTGTATCAATAGATAATAATAAATTATTAAAAATGAATTTAGAAAGATTGGATGATTATGCAAATTCAGAATACAAACTTTTGCGCGGATTAATCGGATTACTTAAACAAGATGGACTAATAAGAAATGGATTTGATTGTGTTATCTCCTCTGATGTGCCCGAATGTCTTGGTCTTGGATCAATTGCTGCTGAACAAGTCGGCTTTTTAAATACAATTAAAAAAACATTTCATGTTGATATTGATAGTGACATGCTGTTGAATTATGTAAGAAAAAATGAACTTAATATTGTGGGTAAAATATCAAATATTGCTCATCATTATACTGTTCAGTTCGGACGAGAAAAAAAATTATTTTATATGGATCTGAGGACAAAAGAACATAAAATGTTACCGATAGACAGAGATGATTATTCGTTAATTATTTGTGATAGTGGCGAAGAAATTATTGATCCTCAAAAAATATGTAATGAAAGAATTGAAGAATGCGAAGTTGGAGTGAAAGGTTTAAGATTATATATCTGGGGCATAAAAAATTTACGCGATGTCAATTTAGATTTTCTGCACAAACATTATCATATGTTGCCTCATAGAATATTCAATAGGATACTTTATAACGTAAAAGAAAGGAACAGATCGGAAGAAGCGGTTAAATTAATACGAAAAAAATCTTTTAGAGAATTTGGTAACTTAGTTATAGAATCTTATAATAATTTGGCTGAAGAATATGAACTCAGAAATGAGCACAGTGATTTTTTAGTAAATGAAGCCATTAAGTTAGAGAATGTTCTGTGTGCGAAAATGATCAGCTGCAGTCCTATACGCAGTACATTTAATATTGTGGCTGATAATAATATTAATGTCTTCACACAAACCATGAAAAGGTCGTATGAACAAAAATTTAATAAACAACTTATAATACATTCCGTAAAACTTTCAAGCGGAGTAAAAAAGATTTTATTACACGATCTTGAATTTAGTCTTCAATAATTCTTTTTATATAAGAATTTATTTTATCGCACCCGAAATTACCTTCTTAATTTCAACTTGATTTTCACTTTTGTTAGCTATACATTTTCTTCCGAATTAAGAGGGAGTTTTAATGAGTTTTTCTGAAGATTATTTAGGCGACAATTATGATTCAAATTATGATGAAGAAGAAGTAAAATTAAAAATTAAAATATGCCGGGAACACATAGATAACGACCATACATTTGCTCACCTGGATTTTATCGAGGAAATTATTCAGCACTGCCTTGAATATGATTTGATTGAGGATGGTTTATATCTAACCAATGCATTGTTGAAAGCAGTTCCTTATAATTCTGATGCATGGCAGTTCAAAGGAATTCTTTTAAACAACACATTTAATTTCGAAGAAGCATACCACTGCTTTGATAAATCACTTTCATTAAATCCCAATGATGTTGAAACGTATATCAACAAATCAATTGCTGAAGATAATTTGGGTATGTTTGAAGATGCAGTGGAATCATTGAAAAGAGCATTAGTGATTGAACCGCATAACGAAGAAACTTTGTTTAGTCTTGGTGTTATATATCAAAAGAAGGAAAGATATACTGAAGCAATCGAGTACTTTAATAAAGCAATCGCTGCCGATCAAGAATACCTGGAAGCCTGGTATGAGCTTGGATTCTGTTTTGAGAATACTGATCAGTTAGATAAAGCTTTGATTGCCTACGATAAATATTTAGAGTATGACCCGAATAGTTTTACAGGCTGGTATAATAAAGGAATCGTTCATTTACGCATAGAAGAATTTGAAAAAGCAATTAATTGTTTTGAACTATCCATTGCTTTGAAAGATGATTTTTCAAGCTCGTGGTTTAATGTAGGTTATGCTTATTCAAGAGTAGCAAGGACTAATGATGCACTCAAGTCTTACAAAAAAGCGTTTGATCTTGATCCTTTTGATGAGACGATTCTTTTTAATATGGGGCAGACTTACGAAGAACTCGGATCGTATTTTCACGCGATTCGTTCTTATTCAGAATCTATAAAACTAGATCCAGAATATTATGAAGCATATCTTGCGCGTGGTTATTGTTATGATCTGGTTGGAAAATATCAATTAGCTTTGAAAGATTTTAACAAAGCTATTTCATTAACCGGAAATCCCGAAGATGCATGGTTTGCAATTGCTGATCTAGAATATTCACTTGGCAATCTTCAAGAATCTATAAATAATTATTTGAAAGCAACTGAAATTAATCGGGATAATTTTAATGCATGGTATAAATTGGCGGAGACATATACCGAGGTTGGTCTTTGGCTGGAAGGAATAAAATCTTACGATGAATGCATCAGAATTAATTCTTTACATGCAAATTCATTTTACGGAAAAGCAAAAATCAATTTTTTATTGGGGCATACTCAGGAAGCAATTGATAATCTAAAATTAGCTTTTGAACTTGATCCAAGTATAAGAAACGAGTTTACGAGAGATTATCCTGAAGTTAAGACATCAAAACTATTCATCAAATTACTTGATGAAAACAAACAATAATTGAAAATGCAATCTCAAAATAAATTTAATCACAATACGAAAATTATAGGAATTATAGGTCATCCTATTAAACATTCTTACTCTCCGTTAATGCAAAACATTGCATTCGAATTGACCGGACTAAATTATATTTATCTTCCTTTTGATATTCCGGCAAATTCATTAAAAGATGCTCTAAAAGGAATTGTTGCACTTGGGATTAAAGGATTCAATGTTACTTTACCACTGAAAGAAAAAATTCTTCCATTATTAAAAGATGTAACAGAAGAAGCAAATATTGTCGGTGCTGTAAACACAGTTACTAACGAGGATGGAATTCTGCGAGGTTACAATACCGATGTATTAGGAGTGGTGGAATCATTAAATCCGTTTAAGGATGAAATTGCAGGAGCGAAAATATCTGTGATTGGTGCTGGTGGTGCAGCTAGAAGTGTGATTTATGCGCTTATCCGGAATTTTAAAGTAGGTCACATTAATATTATTAATCGCACAGAACAAACTGCCGAATCATTAAAAGAATATTTTTCTGCAAAAATGATGTTCGATAACTTTAAAGCATTTCCTCTTATTCCACCCGATCTTGTTGAAACATTCCGTGATTCGAAACTTATTATAAACACCACATCAATGGGCATGTATCCTGAGGTAGATGATTCAGCAACGACTATCAAAGAATCATTTATGAAAGGACAAATTGTTTTTGATATTGTTTATAATCCGGTAAAAACAAAACTGCTGAGGCTTGCTGAGAGTCAAGGTTCTACTATAATAACGGGATTAAAAATGCTTGTAGAACAAGGGGCAAAGTCTTATGAATTATGGTGCGGAGAGAAAATGCCTGTTGAAAAAGTTTACCGCGCTCTTGAATCATATCTAGTTAGTTGACAACAACAAAGTTGTTGTCATACTGAGCGTAGCGGAGTATCTCAATCAAGATTAATTTTCTTGCTCTTAATCTTTGAACTGAAAAATGTTCATAATCAAAAAAAATATCAATGTAGTTGTGCCAACCCTTCTTTAATTCTTTCAACACCTTCTTTCAAATTTTCCATTGATGTTGCATAAGATAATCTTAAATAACCTTCTGCACCAAATGCACTTCCGGGAACAGTTGCGACTTTTACCTGGTGAAGTAGATACATGGCAAGATCAAACGAATGTTCAATTCTAAATACCGAAGTTGATTTACCGAAATAATATTTAAGGTTTGGGAAGAGATAAAAAGCTCCTTTCGGTTTGAAACATGTAATACCTTTGATGGAAATAATCTGTTCAAAAATAAAATCTCTTCTCTGTTCATATTCCTTTCTCATCATCTCAATAAAATCCTGCGGTCCATTTAATGCTTCAAGAGCAGCAGCTTGAGAAATTGATGATGCGTTCGATGTGCTGTGACTTTGAATCTTGTTCATTGCTTTTATGATTTCTTCGGGTCCGGCAGCGTAACCAATTCTCCAGCCTGTCATCGCATAAGATTTTGAAAAACCATTAACAACAACCGTTCTGTTTTTAATATTTTCATTTAGTGCAGCAAAGCACACAAATTTATTATCGTCATAAATTATGTTCTCATAAATATCATCACAAATGACATAGAGATTATTTGTTTCAACAATTTCTGCAAACGCTTCCAACTCTTCTTTAGTATAACATGAGCCGGTTGGGTTAGTAGGATAAGAAAGAATCAGGACTTTTGTCTTTGAAGTAATCGCTTTTTCTAACTGACCCGGAGTTAAGTTGAATTCTGTTTCTTCAGTTGTAGGAATTATCACTGAATGACCGTGCGCTAAAGTTACCATCTCGGGATATGAAACATAATATGGTGAAGAGAAAATAACCTCATCGTCATCATGAACAAGAGATTGAACTGCATTATAAAGACTTTGTTTTGCACCCGTAGAAACAATAATATCATTCGATAAATAATCTAATCCGTTTTCCTTTTTCAATTTTTGAGAAATAGCAGCTCTCAGTTCTATCGTTCCATTATTGAGCGTGTAGTGGGTCTGATTGTTATCAATAGCACGCTTTGCCGCTTCTTTAACATTTTGCGGTGTTGGAAAATCAGGTTCGCCAACAGAAAAATCAATTACACTTTCTCCACGGGATTGCATTAGCTTTGCTTCTGCCGCTACTTTCATTGTAGGAGATACACCAATTTTATTTATTCGTTTTGAAACGTGCATTTTTTTACCTAATAATTTTATTTTGAACAGATAAAATGAACTGAATGCTGATAGAAAACAGTTCTAAATTATGATGGCGGCAATATAGTATTTGAGAAGTTTAAGAGAAAGTAATAGAAAAAATTTTTCAAAAAATAATTTTAGACTAATTGATCTAAATAAAATGCTTCACTGATTATTCATTCGGCATAATAATTACTTTTGGTTGTAATCCGTATGTTTACTTTTAAAAATAATTAAGGTATATATCCTTTGGATTTATGAAAGCAAGTTTTCAAATTATGATAAACTACTTTGGCGGGACAAGACGGTTACCACTTCTAATCACACTTCTCTAAGAACAAGATTACAGCAGATCCTATGAAGGGAACGAACTTGGCCTAGCACTAACTAAAAGATATTGTGAAATAAACAATGCCGTAATAGAAGTAGAGAGTGAAAAAAATGTCGGTTCAACTTTTAGAGTTATATTTAACTAAGGGTAATTATATTGTCATTTTAATGAACACAGTTACGAAAAATTTAAAAACTCGATTCTTTATTTCGCAACAGTCCCATTCAGAATGACAAACTATAAGTTTATAAATTTCATCCAGCTAGGAGATTCAAATGAAAAAAATGCTGATAGTAGAAGATGATGATTTATCAGTAAAAGTAATGAGAAGGATTTTTCAAAATGATTTTGAAATAGATTATTGTGAATCGGTTGATGAATATTATGAAAAGTACTCGGAAACAAAGTATGAGATTATAATAGTGGATGTATCGTTAAGGGGAAATAAAAATGGTCTGGAGTTAATAAGGGAGATAAAAGCATCACCATCATTTACCGGCACACCAATACTATGTTTAACGGCACATGCACAAACAAAGATGCGTCAAACAGCCATGGAATCAGGTTCGGATCTTTTTATTACAAAACCGGTTTCGAATAAGATACTTAAGGAAGCAGTGTTTTCTTTAATTTAGCGGAAAGTATAAAATTATCTAACATGAATTTTTATCAAATTATAGATAAAATAAATTTAGAAAAGAAAACAATAATTTTGAAAATTATTTAACTTTTACTGCCAAGCTAACTGATGCGGTAACTTTCGTAAGAGTTAATTCTATTCTTTTTGCAAATGTTTCTGTTGATATAATTTGAGTTAATGCAACACCCTCAATATAATTCCCATGGAAGATATTAATATTGTCTTCGTTGTAAATATCAATTATTACTCTCCCCAAGGAATAATTACCAATTGCTAAGCTAGCTTCTAAATATTTTGAATTTAGAATTAAAGTGTTATTGTAATTGCCATCATAATTATTTGCTTTTAATGCATATGTAAAGGAAGTTGATCCATTAACAATAGCCGGGGTATTTTCGATTAAACCATCGCTTAAAGTAGGGGTGAACACATCAACATTGTTATTACAGCCGGAGATAAGAATTAATCCACATATTCCTAAAAATAAAAATGCTTTCGGGATTTTCATTTTATCCTCCTAAAAAATTGTGCCGGAGCTTTTACAAAACTCCGGTAATCAATTTATTTTATTTGTGCTAATCTCTTTGGTCCGGCATTAATAACTTCTTGAGGACAACCTTTTTCAAACAGTTTAAAGTTATCTTGGAAACGTGCAGACAGTGCATCATACTTTTTCCAATATTCATCTTTATTTCCCCAAGAATTTTCCGGGAATAAAACATCTTCCGGAACATCAGGGCAAGTCATAGGAACTTCATAGCCGAACAATTTATCCTTGCGATATTTAACCTTATCTAATTTTCCTTCGAGAGCTGCAATTAATAGATTTCTTGTATGGCGAATGCTAATACGTTTACCAACACCGAATCTTCCACCTACCCAACCTGTATTTACCAGCCAAACATTTGAATTGTGTTTCAACATTCTCTGTTTAAGCATTGCTGCATAATCCGATGGATGACGAACCATAAAAGGTCCACCGAAACATGCAGAAAAAGTAATCTGAGGTTCAATGCCTAAACCAATCTCCGTTCCGGCAATCTTTGAAGTGTATCCGCTAATAAAATGGTACTGTGCCTGTTCGGGACTTAATTTTGCAATTGGAGGCATTACACCTGAAGCATCACAAGTTAAGAAAATTATATTCTTTGGATGTGTATGTACATAACCTTCTTTAATTACATTCGGAATAAAATCAATCGGATATGAAGCACGTGTATTTTCTGTTATTGTATCATCATCAAGATCAATGTTACGTGTTGTCGGATCCCAAACAACATTTTCCAAGATTGTACCGAAACGGCGGGTGGTTTCATATATCTGCGGTTCATTATCTGCAGAAAGGCGGATAACTTTTGCATAGCATCCTGCTTCAAAATTAAATACACCTTGATTACTCCAACCGTGTTCATCATCGCCAATAAGTTTACGCTTTGGATCTGCAGACAAAGTTGTTTTACCAGTACCGCTTAAACCGAAGAACAACGCAACATCACCTTTATCGCCAACGTTTGCGGAACAATGCATCGGAAGAACATCTTCATAAGTAAGTAAGAAGTTCAAAACAGTAAAGACTGATTTTTTTATTTCACCTGCATAAAGTGTGTTTGCAATTATAGCCGTTCTCTGATCGAAATTTAAAATGATTGCTGTGTCTGTTCGTGTGCCGTCTGTTATCGGATCAACCTTAAATCCTGGAACTGCGATAACAGTAAATTCAGGTACAAATTTTTTCAATTCATCTTTATCGTTAGTAGTTAAAAACATATTACGAGCGAATAAACTGTGCCATGCTTTTTCTGTGATGATGCGAACAGGCATTTTGTATTCCGGATCTGCACCCGCATAACAATCCTGTACAAACAATTCTTCGCCTTGTGCCCAAGCTTGCAATCGTCCCATTAATTGAGACCACATTGAATGAGCATAAGGACGGTTGTAAGTTCCCCACCAAATATCTTTAGCGGTTGATTCTTCATGAACTACAAATTTATCTGCTGCCGCACGAGCAGTATGTTTTCCTGTATTTACAAGAAGGGGTCCGCTTTTAGCAATCCTACCTTCATTTCTAAAAATGATTTCCTCATAAAGAGCTTCATTTGGTAAATTCCAAAAGACACGATCAAGATTTGTTAAACCTTGATTCTTTAATCTGAAATCAGAAGCAAGATCTAAAGCTTGCTTTGTTGCCGGTGTGTTGAATTCTAAATATTTACTCATGACCAGTCCCTCACTAATTTTCTATCACCAATATAAAGTTCATTAGGTGAATTAGGATCGAGCGCCCATTTCATTCTTTCGACTCCTTCGGTTATATCTTTAATTGTTCCGCAGTAACTAATTCTTAAATGACCATCTAAACCAAATTCTTTTCCGGGAACGGTTAGTACCATAACTTTATCAATTAAGAATGAAGAAAGTTTTTGCGAATCTTTTTCGTAAGCTGAAAAATCTGCAAAGCAATAAAATGTTCCATCAGGCACATTAACTTTAACACCATTAAATGAACGAAGCTGCTCAATTAAAACATTACGGTTGTTCTCTAATGTCATTCGGAGACTTTCAACACTTGATTGAATTCCATTAAGAGCACCTGCAGCTGCTTTTTGAAGAAGCACGGAAGGTCCGGATGTTTGATGTCCTTGAATGTTTGACATTGCCTCGATAATTTTTTTATTTCCAACAGCCCAGCCAATTCTAAATCCAGTCATGGCATATTGTTTAGAAACACCGTTTACAATTATGATTTTAGAATTCTCAACTGATTTTTTAGTGTAATCGTAAGCGCTGAAAGGTTTTTTCCCATCGAACACGAGACGATGATAAATATCATCCATGATTAAATAAAAATCTTTCTTCTCGCAGAAATCAACTATATCGGAAATAAATTCTTCAGAATACATAGCGCCCGAAGGATTATTTGGACTGTTAATTATTACGGCTCTTGTATATGAACCAATACGTTGTTCAATATCTTTGAGCCGTGGATAAAACGTTCCATCTTCAGGTAATGCAGCAACTCCAATTGCCCCGCAAAGTTTTGCCATATCAGGGTAACTAACCCAGTAAGGAGTCGGATAGATTATTTCTTCTTGTGGATTTAATATTGCCTGCATTGCTACCATGATAGATTGTTTAGCTCCACCGGATGCAATTACATTCTCCGGATTAACTTTACGATGATAAAATTCTTCCGTGTATCGAATAATTGCTTTCTTCAGTTCTGGAATTCCATCTGCCGGAGTATAACGTACTTCTCCGGTGTTAAGTGAATTTACAGCTGCTAACAGTGCATCCATAGGAGCTCTGCTTTTTGGTTCTCCACCGCCTAAATGTATTACCGGGTCTCCTTTTTCTCTTAAGATTGCCGCCTTTTCATTCAAAGCCAGGGTTGGGGAAGCTTTAATTGATCTTGCAATTTGACTCAGACTCATATTTATCCTGT
>JAHEZQ010000050.1 GCA_023250955.1 Melioribacter sp.
TTCTATTTTTAACTCAATTAATCACAAATAACATTCGAGGAAACTATGTCAGAATTTGTTAAGAATTTGATGGCTCAAGTGAAAGCCAAGAATCCAAGTGAACCTGAATTTCATCAAGCAGTATTCGAAGTTGCATCCTCATTAGCTTTAGTTTTAGAAAAACATCCAGCATACCGTAAAGAAAAAATTCTTGAAAGACTTATTGAACCGGAGCGGGTATTTATGTTTAGAGTTCCCTGGGTTGATGATCAAGGTGAAGTTCAAATCAACCGCGGTTTCAGAATTCAAATGAATAGTGCAATAGGCCCTTATAAAGGCGGATTGCGTTTTCACCCCTCTGTCAATCTTGGTATTCTAAAATTTTTAGCGTTTGAACAAGTATTCAAAAACAGTTTAACTACTTTACCAATGGGCGGCGGTAAAGGCGGATCTGATTTCGATCCCAAAGGAAAAAGTGATGGCGAAGTAATGCGTTTCTGCCAGAGTTTTATGAGCGAATTGTTCAGACACATTGGATCTAATACAGATGTGCCCGCCGGCGATATTGGAGTAGGCGGTCGCGAAATCGGTTTCTTATTCGGTCAATACAAAAAACTACGGAATGAATTTACCGGTGTACTAACAGGTAAAGGTTTGAACTGGGGCGGTTCATTAATTCGTCCCGAAGCAACTGGTTATGGTTCAGTATATTTTGCAGCGGAGATGTTAAGTACAAGAAAACAAACTTTAGAAGGTAAGAAGTGTTTAGTTTCCGGCAGCGGTAATGTTGCTCAATATACTGTAGAAAAGATTTTACAATTAGGTGGTAAAGTTCTCACATTATCAGATTCTAACGGATATATTTATGATGAAGCCGGAATTACAACTGAAAAATTACATTTCGTAATGGATCTAAAAAATGTCCGCCGCGGAAGAATGAAAGATTATGCAGACAAATTCAAAGGTTCCGTTTATACACAAATAGATGCTAACGCTGATTATAATCCGTTATGGAATCATAAAGCTGATTGTGCATTCCCGTCTGCAACTCAAAATGAAGTTAATGCTAAAGATGCTGCTAATCTTTTAAAGAACGGTATTTATGTTATTAGCGAAGGTGCAAATATGCCGTCTTCAATTGAAGCTATTGATCAATTTGTTGCTGCAAAGATTCTTTATGGTCCTGGTAAAGCAGCTAATGCCGGAGGAGTTGCAACATCCGGTTTGGAAATGGCTCAGAACAGTATGCGTTATGGCTGGACAAGAGAAGAAGTTGATAATAGATTACAGATGATCATGAAGAGCATTCATAAAACCTGTGTTGATACTGCAGAAAAATATGGCACTCCGGGAAATTATGTTAATGGCGCAAATATAGGTGGTTTTGTTAAGGTTGCCGATTCAATGTTAGACCAAGGAATAGTATAATATAATAGATAAAAAGTGGGGCGAGAATTCGCCCCACATTATATTATAGATATAAAAAACAAGATTGCTTACCTTTTGCCAACCGATTTAGAGTTTTCATTATGCCTTCACAAACAATCAAGTTTGATAAAGAATTAATTCAGAAAAGCCGCTATTCAAAGTTTCAAGACTTCCATAACTTGATGCGCTTCCGCATTCGCGACATTCTACTTGTTTCCAGTTTGTATGATTCTTATATCTTTGAAGAGGATGAACGACTTTACGAATTGATACGGCAAGAATACCAAGGATTAAATTTGAGTCATTCGCCGGAATTGATTCAAGTATCAAACGGTGAGCAAGCATTAAATATGGCGATGGACGAGAAACGTTTTGATTTGATCATTACCACTCTTCATATTGAAGATATGTCACCAATAACTTTCGCTAAAAAAGTAAAAATGAGTGGCTTGAATATTCCAGTTGTGTTGCTAAGTTACGATAACCGCGAAATGACCGATCTAATTTCTACAAAAGATATTTCTGTTTTTGATAAAGTTTTTATTTGGCAAGGCGATTACAGAATTGTACTTGGTATTATTAAATTTTTAGAAGATAAGTATAATGTTGAACACGATACTCAGCAGGTAGGTCTTCAATCAATAATATTAATTGAAGATAATATTAGATTTTATTCTTCCTATTTGCCGATAATATATACAGAAGTACTGAAGCAATCGCAAAGTTTAATTTCCGAAGGAGTAAATCTATCTCATAAATTTTTGAGAATGCGTGCTCGTCCTAAAATTTTACTTTGTTCTACTTACGAAGAAGCCTGGAATTATTTTGAGAAGTATGAAGAATATATTCTTGGAATAATTTCCGATATAGAGTTTACTCATAACTCAAAGCCTGATCCTGAAGCGGGTATTTTATTTGCACAAAAAGTAAAAGAAAGACAGCCTGATATTCCAATCCTATTGCAATCAACAAATCTTTCCAAAGAAAAAGATGCGCTTGCCGTTGGAACAACATTTCTTAAAAAAGATTCACCTACTCTGCTTGAAGATCTTAAGAGATTTATGATAAATCATTTTGGGTTTGGTGATTTTGTATTTATAGACGATGCCGCTAATGAAGTAGGAAGAGCTCACTCATTAAGTGAATTGAAAGAACAACTTGAGAAAGTACCGGCTGAAAGTATTTTATATCATGCTTCAAGAAATCATTTTTCAAATTGGTTAAAAGCTAGAACGGAATTTTGGCTTGCACATCAACTGCGTCCGAAGAAAGTTACTGATTTTGAATCTGCAGATGCATTGAGAAAATTATTAATTGAATATGTCCGGGAGTTTATAAAATCCCGGCAGATCGGCGTAATCTCAGATTTCAATAAAGAAACATTTGATGTAACTACAACTTTTGCACGTATTGGTGGAGGTTCTTTAGGAGGAAAGGCAAGAGGATTAGGATTTGTAAATAATCTTCTCGCAAATTTTGAGATTCGCTACAGATTTGATAAAGTAAAAATATTTGTTCCTTCGGCAGTGGTTTTAGCTACAGATGTTTTTGATCAATTCCTTAATGATAATCATCTTCTAGATTTTGCATTACGCTCGCATGATGATGATGAGCTAATGAGAAGATTTTTTAGTGCTAAAAAATTTACTAAGAATGCCCTTAACGAATTAAAATCATTTTTAGAAATTGTAAACGAACCATTAGCAGTTCGTTCTTCAAGTTTGTTGGAAGATTCACAAGGGCAACCGTTTGCCGGTGTGTATGAAACTTTTATGCTTCCGAATAATCATCCCGATCTAAACGTGAGGCTGAAACAATTACTTCATGCAATTAAACGGATTTATGTTTCAGTCTTCTTCAAGAAATCGAAAGATTATATAAAAGTTACCACTTACCGACTAGAAGAAGAAAAGATGGCGGTGATAATTCAAAAATTGGTTGGTGCAGAACACAACGGAAAATATTATCCCGAATTTTCCGGAGTAGCAAAATCTTATAATTTTTATCCGAACCCTCCACTAAAATCTACAGATGGAACTGTAGCCGTTGCACCTGGACTTGGAAAAACAATTGTAGACGGAGGATTAAGTTTTAGGTTCTGTCCAAAATATCCTACTCATCCAATGCAGTTCGGCAGTCTAAATGATCTTTTAAAATATTCACCTCATGATTTTTATGCTCTCGATCTAGAAGAAGAATACACCGATAAAAATATTAATGAAGATCGCCTGGTAAAAAAATATCCTCTCACTGAAGCTGAAAAAGACAAAACTCTTGCAACGGTAGGTTCAACTTATTCTCATGATAATAGGGCTATATATGACGGAGTGGAACATCCCGGGCCAAAAATATTTTCTCTTGCGCCAATTTTAAAATACAAAGTATTTCCTCTTCCGGAAATTTTAGATTTACTATTAGAGATGGGAAGCTGGGGAACTGGTTCTCCAGTTGAACTTGAATTTGCTGTTAATCTTACAGTTCCCGAAGGGAAACCGAAAGAATTTAGTTTACTTCAAATGCGTCCTCTTGTTGTTAGTAGCGAAATTGAAGAATTGGAGTTGGATAAATTTGAATCACAAAATCTTCTTTGCAAAAGTGATCAAGTCCTCGGTCACGGATTGATTAATAATGTAAAGGATATTGTTTTTGTTGATATAGAAAAGTTCGACAGAAAATTATCCCGCGAAGTTGCACACGAGATAGCTCAATTTAATGCAATGTTAGTTGGAGAAGGAAAACCATATTTATTAATAGGACTTGGGAGATGGGGAACGCTGGACCCCTGGTTGGGAATTCCGGTTACTTGGGAACAGATAAACGGAGCTAAGGCAATCATAGAATCTAACTTTACTGATTTTAATGTTTCCCCTTCACAAGGATCGCATTTCTTCCAAAACCTCACTGCGTTTAAGATCGGTTATTTTACTGTAGATAATTTTGCCGAGCAGGGATTTATTGATTGGGATTGGTTACAACAATTAAAGATTACAGAGAAAAAGAATTTTACAAAATATATCAGAATGGAAAAACCGATAACAATAAAGATTAACGGACATCATAATAAGGGAATTATTATAAAACCAAATTAATTTTTGATCTTACCTCAATAGAATCTAATCTGGAAAATAGATTTCAAAAAGACTAATTTTTGTTTGTGTGATTGAAGAATTGGAGAAGACATGTCAAATTTTGTAATTAAACCCGCAGTTAGAACAGAAAATATTACTTATGCTGTGCGCGATGTAATAATTCTTGCCAACGAAGTTGCTAAGACAGGAAAAGAAATGTTATACCTGAATATTGGCGATCCCAATATTTTTGATTTTGAACCTCCCAAGCATTTAGTTGAAGCTACTTATGAAGCGATGAAAAAAAATTATAACGGTTATTCACCGTCATCCGGTATAAAACAAGCAACTGATGCTATTGCTAAAGAAGCTGAGAAGAAAGGAATTAAAAACGTTCAAGATATTTTTGTAACAACCGGTGCAAGCGAAGCAATTGATATTTGTCTTACAGCTTTGGTAAACAACGGTGAAAATGTTTTAACACCTACTCCCGGTTATCCTCTCTACACTGCAATCCAGAGTAAGCTTCAGACGATGGAAAATCCTTATTACTTAGATGAGAACAATGGATGGCAGCCGGATATTGAAGATATAAAAAGTAAAATCAACAGCAAGACAAGGGCTATCATTTTAATAAATCCGAATAACCCAACCGGTTCCAACAATTCACCAGAAACATTAAAACAAATTATTGAACTCGCAATTGGACATAACCTTGTGATCTTTGCCGATGAGATTTACGATAAACTTTTGATGGACGGAAAAAAACATACTTCAATTGCATCGTTAAATTCCGAAGTGCCGATGATAACTTTCGGCGGACTTTCAAAAAATTACATGGTTCCGGGATTTAGAATCGGGTGGGGAATTGCCAGCGGAAACAAATCTGTCCTAAAAGAATATATTGAAGCGATCAATAAAATCTTACGTGCGCGTTTATGTGCAAACCATCCTGCTCAATATGGAATTGCACCGTCGTTGCTCGGAGACCAAGTTCATCTTGATATTGCTAAACAAAAACTTACAAGAAGAAGAAATCTTACTGTTGAAATGATAAATGCAATTCCGGGAATTTCTTGTGTTGCACCCGAAGGTGCATTTTATGCATTCCCCAGAATAAATAACATTTCAAACGATGCACATTGGACTTCGGAACTTATAAAAGAAACTGGAGTGGTTGTAGTTCCCGGAAGCGGATTTGGACAAGTGCCCGGAACAAATCATTTTAGAATTGTATTCCTTCCGCCGGAGAATATTTTGGAGAAAGCTTACAAAGCGATCGCACAGTTTCATAAAAAGTATGTTGAGAATTTTGCTGTAAAAGTGTAGAACGAAGAAAGTAGAGTGTTGAATGTAAAAAAAGATTTTCACTCTTCGTTCTAAGCTTTGTTCAATACATTCATTTGATAACCAAACCAACCTTCTCTATATTTGCTCCACATTTTGTTAACTATAATATATATCCTAATTGAAGAATATAAATGTAACAGAACTACCTAACGGAATAAAAGTCATTTCAGAAAAAATCAATTATGTCAAATCATTTTCTCTCGGATTTTGGTTTAATGTTGGTTCACGTGATGAAACTGAAGAGAATAGCGGCATAAGTCATTTCCTAGAGCATATGTTCTTCAAAGGAACAAAAAAACGATCCGCAAAAAAAATCGCAGAAGATATTGAATCACTCGGCGGATATTTAAATGCGTTTACATCAAAAGAACATACATGTTTTTACGGAAGAGGATTAACAGATCATGTTGAAAAGACTTTTGAAGTACTTGCCGACATGGTGCAGAATTCAATTTTTGATCCAAAAGAAATAGAAAAAGAATCCACTGTTGTAATTGATGAGCTTTATGATATAGAAGATTCTCCCGATGAATTAATATTTGACAAATTTGAGAGCAATATTTTTCATGGTAATTCTTTAGGAATGCCGATAATAGGAACAGAAAAAAACTTACGTAGCTTCAAACAAAAAGATTTATTTAAATATGTAAATGAGAATTACACCTGTGATCATTTCTACATTGTTGCTTCAGGAAATATTGAGCATAAAGATTTGATCAAGTTTGCAAAGAAGTACCTTTCGAAAAACCTGAAAGCAACAAATAATAATAAACGGGGACTGATTGTTAATCCAACCAGTGATCTACATGTTTCTAAAGAGACTCAGCAAGTTCACTACATTTTAGGAAGATCAACTTACGGCCACAAAGAAAAAAGCCGGGTTAAAGTAAGTGTGCTTTCACATATTTTAGGCGAAGGAAGCAGCTCACGTCTCTTTCAAAAAGTAAGAGAAGAGAACGGGATTGCTTATCAAATAAATTCATTCCTCAATTCTTTTTTGGATATCTCAACATTCGGCATTTATCTTTCTACTAATGATAAATCGGTTAATAAAGCACAAGAATTAATCTATGAAGAGATTGAAAAAATCAAGAAGAAAAAAGTTGGGCTAATAGAATTAGATAGAGCGAAAGAATATTTAATTGGTAATATGCTGATGAGTTTGGAAAGCACTACTAATAGAATGTTAAGAATTGCCCAATCAATGATTTACTTTAATAAAATTAAATCAGTTGAAGAAACTGTTAAACATATCCAAGCAGTAACGTCAAAAGATATTCGAGATTTATCCAACGAAATATTTGAAAATGGTACCCTAACAAGAGTAATTTTGTCTTCGAAAAACCCATTGCTTCATAAAGTTGCATAAGGAACATGATATGCCAACATTTACTGTTGACGGAAAACAGATAGAATTTAAACAAGGACAAACTATAATTGAGGCAGCTCGTTTTGCCGGAATTGAGATTCCACATTTTTGCTGGCACCCTAGTTTATCAATTTCCGGTAATTGCAGAATTTGTTTAGTAGAAATTGAAAAGATGCCGAAGCTTGCAATTTCGTGTTCAACGTATGCAACTGAAGGAATGGTTGTTCATACACATTCGCAAAAAACAGTAGAAGCACGAAATGCCGTAATGGAATTCATTCTCATTAATCATCCGCTCGATTGCCCAATTTGCGATGAAGCCGGTGAGTGTAAACTACAAGAATATGCTTACGACAATGGAAAGGGCGAAAGCCGATTTGAAGAAATTAAGAACCGAAAAGAAAAACGTGTTCAACTTGGTCCTCGTATTAAGTTTGACGGTGAGCGTTGTATCTCGTGTTCAAGATGTATTCGTTTTTCAGAAGAAATTGCAAAAAAGAATCAGCTTACATTTGTACAGCGTGGTGATAAAGTAACGATTACTACTTTTCCGGGTGAATCGTTTGATAATCCTTACACTTTAAATACTACTGATATTTGTCCGGTCGGTGCACTTACAAATCAAGATTTTAGATTTAAATCCCGCGTATGGGAAATGTCGAAGACAGATTCAGTTTGTGTTGGGTGTTCACGCGGATGCAATACGGAAGTTTGGGTTCGCAACAACGAGATCTTAAGATTAACACCAAGATATAACGAAGATGTTAACAATTACTGGATGTGTGATAAAGGAAGACTGGAAACATTCAAAAATGTAAATGCCGGTAATCGAATTGATGGAACTTATATTCGCAGAGAAGGACAACTTCAAAAAGTTTCTTGGAGTGAAGCGTTAAATGTTACAGCAAAAAGTTTGAAAGATTATAAGAGCAACGAAATTGCGTTCATCGGTTCTGCTTATGCAACTTGTGAAGATAATTATTCATTTGTAAAATTTGCTAAGTCACTCGGTGTTTCAAATCTTGATTACGCTAATCATATCCTTCAGGGTGATCAAGATGATATTTTAATTCGTGAAGATAAAGCCCCGAATTCACTCGGTGCGGAATTAGTTGGAGTTCAGCCAGGTGTTAGCGGAATGAATATCTCAGCAATTTTAAAAGGAATTAAAGAAGGGAAAATAAAAGCACTGTATGTAATGGAAGAAGATATCGTTTCATTCAGTGAAGAATGGGAACAAGTAATTAGTAAATTGGATTTGTTAATCGTCCACGCAACAAATGAAAATAAAACAACAGCGTTAGCGGATATAGTTTTTCCGGCATCTACATTTGCGGAAAAGTATGGTACTTATGTAAACTTTCAAGGAAGAGTTCAGAGAATTCGTCCTGCAGTTGCCACTGAAGAAATGGATCGTGCAATTGACGGAATGGAAATGAGCCGCTGGGATAAATTTGGAACTGAATTCGACCGTTGGAAACAAGGACATAAATTTGATTCAAAGCCAAGCTGGAAAATTTTTATGGCTCTATCTCAAATACTTGGTTTTAAAATGAAATTTAATATGGCAGAAGAAATATTTTCTGAAATTGCAAGTTCTAATTCTGCTTTCAAAGGATTGGATTACGATGTGGTTGGAAATCACGGTACACAATTAAAAATCAAACAAACAGCAAATGCATAAACGGAGTTTGGTTTAATGAACATTTGGGAAATCATAATTATTTCGCTGATCAAGATTTTGATCGTTGTAGTTCTATTACTGTTATCTGTCGCGTACATGGTTTACTTTGAAAGAAAGATTAGTGCGTGGGTCCAAAATAGAGTGGGTCCAAATCGAGTTGGATGGTTGGGATTACTGCAGCCATTTGCTGATGTCTTTAAGCTTCTTCTTAAAGAAGATATTGTTCCAGATGCAGCGAATAAACCGTTGCACACACTTGCGCCATTCATTGCACTATTTGTTTCATTTGCTACTTATGCTGTTATCCCGATTGGTCCTCCCATAGAACTTTTTGGTTATAAAATTAATTTAGTTGTTGCTGATGTAAATATTGGTGTTCTTTATGTTTTTGCGTTAACATCTCTCGGTGTCTATGGAATTACATTTGCTGGTTGGTCATCCGGAAGTAAATATTCTTTACTTGGCGGAATTCGTTCTTCTGCTCAAATGATTTCTTACGAAGTATCAATGGGATTTTCGATTGCCGGTGTTTTATTAATGTCGCAATCTTTAAGTCCTATGAAAATTGTTGAATCTCAATATGGCTGGATGTGGAATGCAATTATTCAACCGATAGGATTTATAACATTTGTTGTCTCTGCCTTTGCAGAAACAAACAGATTGCCATTCGATCTTCCAGAAGCCGAACCTGAACTTGTAGGCGGCTATCATACAGAATACAGTTCATTTAAATTTGCAGGATTCTTTTTAGCTGAGTATGCAAATATGATAATCGCCTGCGGGATGATTGTTACATTATATCTTGGCGGTTGGCAAGTTCCATATATTGATAAACTTGGCCTGAGTATAACATTAACAACAATAATTCAAATTGCAGCATTTTTAGTTAAGATGGGTGCGTTGTTGTTTTTCTTTATTTGGGTACGGTGGTCAATACCACGGTTCAGATATGATCAGTTAATGAATCTTGGTTGGAAAGTAATGTTTCCGTTAGCGCTTGCAAATTTAATTTGGGTAGCAGTATTGATAATGATATTCAATTTATAAAAAGTTTTAAAGGAATAAGATGTCTGGACAAAAGAGAGAAAAAGATTTGAACATTTTTGAGAAATTATACATTCCGGAAATTGCAAAAGGAATGGCGTTGACTCTGAGAAATATGTTTCGACCAAATGTAACTTTACAATATCCTGAAGAAAGGTTTGAACCGTCAGCTTCATATCGAGGTCGCCCAGTACTCGTTCAAGAGAATAACGGAATTGAACGTTGTGTTGCTTGCGGATTATGTTCACGAGTTTGTCCGGCTTTAGCAATAGAAGTGCAAGCTTCTGAAACCGAATTGGAAAAAGAAAGATATCCGGTAAAATTTGAAATTAATATGCTACGTTGTATCTTCTGCGGTTTCTGCGAAGAAGTTTGTCCTGAAGAAGCAATTGTAATGAGCAAAGATTATGAGTTGGTTTTTAAAAACAGAAATGATGCAATTTTTGGGAAGGAAAAACTTTTAGTTCCTGTCGAGAAACTGAAAGATAGGTTGGAGTTTTTAAGAAAGTTCAAATAAAATTTTTTAGTTCTCTGTCACATGTATTTGTTAGATGATTTTTTTGTAGATTAAAATTAAAAAACTGGGGGCAAATAGTGTTTTCAAAAGTTTTATCTGGGGCAACTTTTGGTATAGATGCTTACTTAGTAGAAGTCGAAACTCATTCTGAAAAACAACTTCCCTCAATTACTATCGTTGGATTACCTGATAATGCAGTTAAAGAAAGCCGCGAGCGGGTTACTGCTGCAATCAAAAATTCTGGAATAGAATTACCTCACAGAAAACACACAATAAATCTTGCGCCTGCAGATATAAAAAAAGAAGGAAGTGCATTTGATCTTGCAGTTGCAATCGGACTTCTTTCTTCAAATGAGATTGTTAAACAAGATTTATTAAACGAAACAATTTTATTAGGAGAACTTTCTTTAGACGGTTCTTTGCGAAAAATAAAAGGCGCACTTCCAATAACTGTTGAAGCAAGAAGAAGAGGAATAAAAAAAATAATATTACCGTTAGATTCTGTAAAAGAAGCTTCGATTGTTGAAGGCATCGAAGTTTTTGGACTTCATAATCTTATTGAAGTAATTCAATTTCTAAATGACGAAGAAAAATTTATTCCGGTTCATACAAATAAAGATGATGTGTTTGCACAAGTCAATACTTATGCTCTCGATTTTTCAGATGTGAAAGGACAAGAGAATGTTAAACGCGCATTAGAAATTGCCGCTGCCGGAGGACATAACATTTTAATGATTGGTCCACCTGGTTCTGGTAAAACAATGCTGGCAAAAAGATTTCCATCAATACTGCCACCGCTTAATTTTGAAGAAGCTCTTGAAACAACAAAGATTCATTCAGTAGCAGGAATATTAGCTAAGGATAAAGCGCTTATCACTGAACGCCCATTTAGGAGTCCTCACCATACTGTTTCCGATGCAGCATTAATCGGCGGCGGAACAATTCCGCGACCAGGTGAAGTTTCATATGCGCATCATGGCGTTTTATTCTTAGATGAATTACCCGAATTCAAAAAAAATGTGTTAGAAGTTTTAAGACAACCATTAGAAGATTATAAAGTAACTGTAAGTCGTTCTAAAATGTCTTTAGAATTTCCTGCAAATTTTATGCTTGCCGCCGCCATGAATCCATGCCCATGTGGTTTCTTTACTGATCCAACAAAAGACTGCACATGCAATACGATGCAGATTCAAAAATATATGGCTAAAATTTCAGGTCCACTATTAGATCGTATTGATATTCACATTGAAGTCCCAGCAGTAAAATTCAAAGATCTAACATCTAGTTCTGTTGGAGAAAGATCAATCGACATTAGGAAAAGAGTAATTGTTGCAAGAGAAATCCAGCATGAAAGATTTATTGGTTCGAAAAACATTTATAAGAATGCTGATATGTCATCAAAAGAATTACGCAAATTTTGCAAATTAGATCCTAAAAGTGAAGAACTATTGAAAATGGCGATGACAAGACTTGGGTTATCAGCGCGTGCTTATGATAGAATTATTAAAGTTAGTCGAACAATTGCAGATCTTGAAAAATCCAAAGATATCTTACCTCAATATATTTCAGAAGCAATTCAATATAGAAGCTTAGATCGTGAGTTGTGGGGTCATTAATTCCTCATTTTTAGAGAATTATTCATAACATTAATTGCTTTTTTATTCAAGTCATTCTATATTTGAAGCTCGGTTTTTACAGAAACGGGTGAAATACGTCTGGGCGGACGCCGGAGTTGGAGAGCCGGGGCGGACTGTAAATCCGTTGGCATACGCCTTTGGGGGTTCGAATCCCTCGCCGCCCACGAGTTCTTTACGTAGTGTTTTATGCGGGAGTAACTCAGTTGGCTAGAGTCACAGCCTTCCAAGCTGTTGGTCGCGGGTTCGAGTCCCGTCTCCCGCTCTAACTGCTGATGTAGCTCAGTTGGTAGAGCACTTCCTTGGTAAGGAAGAGGTCATCGGTTCAATCCCGATCATCAGCTCAATACCGAAGAATAATTCGGAAAATAGTTTTTATAAGGAAAGGTGAAATGGCAAAATCAAAAAACGTTAGACAAATTATTGTTTTAGAAAGTACTTCTAATACAGGATACCGTTACTCAACTAAAAAAAATAAAAGGGAACATCCGAATAGGGTTGAGTTCAAGAAATATGATCCTGTAGTTCGTAAACATGTAGTTTTTAAGGAAACTAAATAATACGTCAGTGGCTCAATTGGTAGAGCAGCGGTCTCCAAAACCGCAGGTTGGGGGTTCGAGTCCCTCCTGACGTGCAACCAATAAAAAAGAAAAAATTTCATGAAAGAAAAAATAGTCAACTTTGTTAATGATGTAGTAAAAGAAATGAAAAAAGTTACTTGGCCGACTCGTGAAGAATTAAAAGAGTCAACTTCAGTTGTGATCATAGTTTGTTTAGTGCTTGCAGCTTTCACTTATATAGTTGATATGGCTGTCAATAAAATATTACAAGGAATTTTTTAATCTTGGAAAACGAAAAAGCTAGATGGTATGTTGTCAGAACCTTTTCTGGTCATGAGAATAAAGTTAAGACATTGATAGATGCTGAATTAAAAGAGAATGAAGAACTTCGTTCGAGAATCTTTGATGTACTTGTTCCAACTGAAAAAGTTTTTGAAGTAAAAGACGGCAAGAAAAAAACAAAAAAGAAAAATTTTTTCCCAGGTTATATTTTGGTTTGTGTTGATCTAGACATTAAAGCAAAAGATTTTATTATCAACACTCCATCTGTTATGGGCTTTCTTGGATCAGTAAATCATCCTGTTCCACTACAACCTGAAGAAGTAAAAAGAATCGTTGGCAGATTATCTCAGGATAATGAAACAGAAAGAACCGAGACAGTTTTTAGAACAGGCGACTTTGTAAAAATTATTGATGGACCTTTCAATAACTTCTCCGGTTTTATACAAGAGGTAAATGAAGAGAAATTAAAAATAAAAGTCATGGTTTCGATTTTTGGTAGAAAAACTCCTGTCGAAATTGATTTTGCTCAAGCTGAATTTGAAAAATAAATTGATATAGGTTAAACAATGGCAAAAAAAATTGATAGTTATATTAAATTACAAATACCCGCTGGTGCAGCTAATCCATCACCTCCAGTTGGCCCTGCTTTAGGTCAGAAAGGTGTTAATATCATGGAGTTCTGTAAGCAGTTCAATGCAAGAACTTCTGATAAACAAGGTTTAATTATTCCCGTTGTAATAACGGTTTTCTCTGATAAATCTTTTACGTTCATTACAAAAACACCTCCGGCCGCTATCTTATTAAAAAAAGCTGCAAAAGTTGAAAAAGGCTCAGCTGAACCAAATAAAACAAAAGTTGCTAAAGTAACTAAAGCTCAAGTTCGTGAAATTGCACAGATGAAGATGCCCGACCTTAATGCTCATGATGTTGATCATGCAATGAGCATGGTTTCTGGTACTGCACGAAGTATGGGTTTTACAGTCGAAGACTAAATTTCAATAATATTTTATAGCGGAATTAAAATGAAAGTTTCCAAAAGAATAAAAGCAGTCAATAAGAATATTGATAAAACAAAAGATTACACAGTTGAAGAAGCTATTAAACTTTTAAAAGATAATGCAAAAGTTAAATTTACCGAATCACTCGATTGTGCAATTAGACTTGGAGTTGATCCACGCCATGCAGATCAAATGGTTAGAGGAACAGTTTCACTACCACATGGTACTGGGAAAAAAGTAACTGTGTTAGTAATTGCCAAAGGTGCTCAAGCAGAAGAAGCCTTAAAAGCCGGTGCTGAATATGCCGGGTTTGAAGAATATCTAGAAAAAATTAAAGGCGGTTGGGCTGAAGTTGACGTTATTGTAGCTACACCGGATTCGATGGGTGAGCTTGGTAAACTTGGTCGTGTTTTAGGTCCTAAAGGTTTAATGCCTAATCCAAAAAGCGGAACTGTAACTGCCGATGTAGCAAAAGCTGTTAAGGAAGTTAAAGCAGGTAAAATAGAATTCAGAGTTGAAAAAGCTGGGATAATTCATACATCGCTCGGCAAAATGAATTTTAGTGTTGAGCAACTCACTGAAAATACAAGAGCTTTTCTTCATACAATAATAAAAATGAGACCTTCATCCGCTAAAGGAATATATGTGAAAAGTTTATACCTCTCGTCCACTATGGGTCCTGGTTTAAAGATTACTAAAGATGAAACAACCGTTGCTACCAAGCACGATTAAATAAAATTTTACGCACTCATAAATGCTTCTACATTATTAAGTGTGCAGTTATAACTGATTGGGAGTACGATGAAAAAAGAAGAAAAAGCCGTACGAATTGAGCAGATAAAAGAACTTGTGAAAAATTCCTCTGCAATGTTTCTTGTTGATTACCGCGGTGTTAATGTTGCTGATATTAATAAGCTGCGATCGAATTTTAGGAAAGATGGAATTAATTACAAAGTTTTAAAAAATACCCTGTTCAAAAAAGCTTTGGAACAAGTTAGCGGATATGAAAAATTTAATTCACAACTTGTTGGTATGATAGGTGTTGCTTTTGCAGGCGAAAATTTTGTTGCACCTGCAAAGATCATTAAAAAATATTCAGATGAATCGAAAAAATTTACTTTTAAGGGATGCTATATTGAATCAGCATTTTACGATGCAGATCAATTGGATACTATTGCTTCAATGCCTACAAAAGAAGAAATCATGGCAGGTATTGTTGGTAGTATTGCAGCTCCAGCAAGCGGAATAGTCGGTTCAATCAATGCAGTTATCAGAGATCTTGTTAGTGTTATTGATGAGGTTGGAAAAAAGAAGGCTGCATAATCAATCATAAATTTGAATAATTAATTAAAGTAATAGGAGTAGTAAAATGTCAGAGAAAATTGTTGAAATTGTAGAAAAAATTAAGGCGCTTACACTTGTTGAAGCTTCTGAATTAAAGAAAGCATTAGAAGAAGAATTTGGAGTAACAGCAGCAGCTCCAATGATGATGGCTGGTCCGGCTGCAGGTGCAGCAGCAGCTCCTGCTGAAGAAAAAACAGAATTCGATGTTATTCTTCAAGCAGCTGGCGCTACAAAAATTAATGTGATTAAGGTTGTTCGTGCACATACAGGACTCGGATTAAAAGAAGCTAAAGATTTAGTAGATGGTGCGCCAAAGCCTGTTAAGGAAGCAGTTTCAAAAGACGAAGCTGAAAAGATCAAAAAAGAACTCGAAGAAGCTGGCGCTACTGTTCAAGTTAAATAAACTGATTCAATTCCCTTCATTCGATATAAATTGAAGTGGTGAGAAGGTAAAATCCGTCTCACCACTTTCTTTCATTTTTATATGAAAGAAAAACTGACAAAAACCACATTGGAGGTTAGGGTTGGAAAAACAAAAAATTAACAAAAGCACTGGAAGAATTACCTTTGCTCAAATTTCTCAGTCGGTTAAAGTTCCGGATCTTCTGAATATTCAGTTAGATTCATTTGAAGAATTTATTCAATTAAAAGTTTTACCTGCGCAAAGAGAAAACAAAGGTTTACAAGCGGTATTTAATACCAACTACCCAATCTTCGACAATAAAGAATTTTACAGATTAGATTTTATTGAGTATTACATTGAGAAGCCCCGCTTTTCAATGGCAGAATGTGAAGAGAGAGGATTAACATACTCTGCACCTTTAAAAGCAAAACTTCGTCTATCTACTAAGGATGACGAAACAGGTGAGTATGTAAATTCAGTTGAACAAGAAGTTTATCTCGGTAATCTTCCTTATATGACTGGCCGCGGTACATTTATAATTAACGGTGCTGAAAGAGTAATTGTGAGTCAGTTACACCGTTCACCCGGTGTTGCTTTCGCTCAAACTTTACATCCTAACGGAACACCGATTTACTCAGCAAGAATTATCCCGTTCAGAGGTTCCTGGGTTGAATTTGCTACTGACATCAATAATATACTTTATGTTTATATAGATCGCAGAAAAAAATTCCCTTCAACAACATTATTA
>JAHEZQ010000028.1 GCA_023250955.1 Melioribacter sp.
GTTCTTCGCGTTGCATCGAATTAAACCACATGCTCCACTGCTTGTGCGGGCCCCCGTCAATTCCTTTGAGTTTCAACCTTGCGATCGTACTCCCCAGGTGGAATACTTAATGCGTTAGCTGCGGCACTGGATACTAATGCATCCAACACCTAGTATTCATCGTTTACAGCGTGGACTACCAGGGTATCTAATCCTGTTTGCTCCCCACGCTTTCGCGCCTCAGCGTCAGTTACGGACCAAGAAGCCGCCTTCGCCACTGGTGTTCTTCCAGATATCTACGTATTTCACTACTACACCTGGAATTCCGCTTCTCTCTTCCGAACTCAAGATTTGCAGTATCAGAGGCAGTTCTGCAGTTAAGCTGCAGGATTTCACCACTGACTTATAAATCCGCCTACGCGCCCTTTACACCCAGTAAATCCGGACAACGCTTGCCCCCTACGTATTACCGCGGCTGCTGGCACGTAGTTAGCCGGGGCTTCTTCTAAGGGTACAGTCAGTCTAAGTCCCTTACGAAACTTAGTTATTCGTCCCCTTCAAAAGGAGTTTACAACCTTACGGCTTTCATCCTCCACGCGGCGTTGCTGGGTCAGACTTTCGTCCATTGCCCAATATTCCTCACTGCTGCCTCCCGTAGGAGTCTGGACCGTGTCTCAGTTCCAGTGTGGCTGATCATCCTCTCAGACCAGCTACTGATCGTAGCCTTGGTAGGCAATTACCCTACCAACTAGCTAATCAGATGAAAGTTCATCCATAGACGTTACATTGCTGCAACTTTAACAACATCACCATGTGGTGCCGCTGCATTATTCGGTATTAGCGTCGATTTCTCGACGTTATTCCAAATCCATGGGTAGATTACTTACATATTACTCACCCTTGCGCCACTTTACTCAAGATATTGCTACCTCTTTCTCGTAGACTTGCATGTGTTAGGCACGCCGCCAGCGTTCGTCCTGAGCCAGGATCAAACTCTCCGTTGTAGAGTTTGTAATTTTTTTGAATCAACAAAGCTGAACTATCTAAAGAATTTCTTTAGTCACTCACTCTGTCAAAGAACTTTATTTGTTGCGGATTTCAAAATTATACTTTATTTCTTCTTTTGTCAAGAGTTTTCAAAAAGAAAAATTAAAAAATTTATAAATAATTAACTGTTGCAACTTAAGAATGTCAAACTGAAATTTGATGTAAAACTATAATAATATTTATAGTTATTTCTTTAGTAATTGATTTAGTCCAAAAAGAATTTCAAATGCATGGATTGAAAATATTAGGGAAAAATTTGTATATAGCACTCACAAATAATATTACTTATTAATATATTATTATTGTAATCAAATTCTTTATAATTAATGTTACTTTTATAAAGCAATCATTATCTTATTTTTTAGAGGTCATTGTGGTAAAAGATAAAAGAAATATAAAAGAAGTTAAGAAATCAATATCATCACCATTCAAAGATTATTGGGATAAGAACAACTATATTCTAATTGCAATTGGCCTATTGGTCTTAACTTTAGGATATATATTTATGTCACAGGGAAATTGGGATAGCTTTTTTTCCCTCACCATTTCTCCGATTACTCTTTTAATAGCTTATATTATTATTATTCCATTAGCTATTTTATTGAAATCTTCTGTTTTTATTAAGAATAAGTCAAATGTTTCTAGCAAAAATTAAAGGCAATATTGTATCTACTCCCAAAAATAAATTTTTAATTGGGCATAAGTTATTAATAGTCCATCCTATTGATTATCATGGAAATTATATTGGTCAAAAAGAATTTATTGCTTTAGATCAAATTGACGCTGGAATCGGGGATTTTGTACTAGTTGTTCAAGAAGGTGACGCTATTGAACAAATACTGGGACATGCAAACGCTCCTGTAAATACAATGGTAATTGCTATTGTAGACGATATTGAACTCAACGAAAAATAATTTTAGACTATAATTTGTCTCAAACTAACTTTGATGATTTAGTTTATCTTCGATTATTACAAAGTATTGAAGGGATAGGTCCGCAAAAAATATTTTCTCTTCTTTCAAGGTTTCATTCTTTTGATAAAATTCTATACTCAGATTTTAATAGTTTAATGCAAGTTGAAGGTATTAGCAAAACTTTAGCAACAAAAATTAAACTATACTCCGATAATTATAATGAAATAAAATCTAACTTAATTTCTGATCTTGAGAAATTAAATTTAATGGGGGGACGATTAATTACTTATTGGGATAAAGATTATCCTGAACTTCTTAAAAAAATTTATTTTCCTCCATTAATTATATATACACTCGGTAATTTTATAGAACAAGATAAATATTCTCTTGCAATTGTTGGTACAAGACAACCATCTCTTTATGGCAAAATTCAAACCGAAAAATTTTCGTCTGAACTTAGCGAGAAAAAAATAACCATCGTAAGCGGACTCGCACGAGGTGTTGACTCTATCGCCCATGAATCAGCTTTGAAAACAAATGGTAGAACTATTGCTGTAATTGGATCTGGTCTTGATGTAATTTATCCACCTGAAAACAAAAAACTTTTTTCACAGATTAAAGAAAATGGAGTAATCATTTCAGAGTTTGAATTAGGTACAAAACCCGATGCACAAAATTTTCCAAGAAGAAATAGAATTATCTCAGGAATATCATTAGGAACGCTTATAATTGAGACTAAAATTAACGGTGGTGCAATGCAAACAGCAGCATATGCGCTCGATCAGAATAGAGAAATATTTGCTGTTCCAGGTAATTTAAATATCCAACAAAGCGAGGGACCAAATGCATTAATTCAAAGAGGGGAAGCAAAACTAGTAACATGTGTCGAAGATATATTACTTGAACTTAATTTAAAATTGAAGCCTGAAGTTGGAATAAACATTCCGAGACCTAGTGTTGAACTAACATTATTCGAAGAGAAAGTTTTTAATGTTTTGTCAAATGAATCAAAACAAATCGATGAGATTGCTTCACTAACATCGATGGCAACATCTGATTGTTTGGTAAACTTATTAACATTGGAATTCAAAGGATTGGTAAAACAATTGCCAGGGAAAATGTTTATTCGTTACTGATATTTCTTTTTCCCCTTCCACAAATTCATTAATCTTTCTTTAATCGTTTTTTCATTTCCGTTTTCTGACGGCAAATAATATTGTTTGTCTTTCATTTCTACTGGTAAATAATTTTCCTGTAGAAAATTATTTTCGAATGAGTGCGGATATTTGTATTCCTTACCATAACCCAATTCTTTCATCAATTTTGTCGGAGCGTTTCTTAGATGAATGGGCACTTGATATTGCGGTAAATTTTTTACGTCAGTAAGTGCGTTATCAATTGCAAAATACGATGCATTACTTTTTGGTGAAGAAGCAAGATAGGTTGCACATTGAGAAAGAATTATTCTTCCTTCAGGCATTCCAATTTTATCTACAGCACTGAAAGTAGCTTCTGCAATAAGAAGAGCATTGGGGGAAGCATTACCAATATCCTCCGATGCAAGAACCACCATACGTCTTGCTATGAAAAGTGGATCTTCTCCGCCTTCCAGCATTCTTGCCATCCAATAGACTGCTGCATCAGGATCTGAACCACGTAAACTTTTTATGAATGCAGAGATAATATTGTAATGTTCTTCACCGGCTTTATCATATAATATATTTTTCCGTTGGATTATATTCTCAATAACTTCTTTGCTGATAACAATTTCTTCCCTCTCATATTCTTGAATACAAGATGCTTCTAGAATATTTAACAATATACGTGCGTCTCCGCCTGAAACATAAAAGAGAAAATCGCTATCAACTGAGTGGATATTAAGTTTATTAATAAATTCATCTTTAGTTAATGCCTGATTAAAAATATTCTGAAGGTTGTTTTTTGATAACTCTTCTAAAACAAAGATTCGAACCCGCGATCTTAATGCTGGTATCACTTCAAACGACGGATTCTCTGTCGTTGCACCGATTAATATAATTTCACCATTCTCAACAGAAGAAAGCAATGCGTCCTGTTGAGCTTTGTTGAAACGATGAATTTCATCTATGAATAAAATTGTTTTTTTGAAATGTTCTAAATTCTTTTTTGCAAGCTCAATAATCTGACGAATTTCTTTCACTCCTGAGGACACTGCATTTATTTGATGGAACTCCGATTGCGTTGATTCAGAAATAATCTTAGCAAGTGTTGTTTTACCTGTTCCGGGAGGTCCCCATAAAATAATTGAACTCATTGTATCTGATTCGATCATTGTGCGAAGTGGCTTTCCTAACCCAACTAATTTTTCTTGGCCTTGAAAATCATCTAAAGTTTTGGGACGGCATCTTTCGGCAAGTGGTGTTTGCGGAATATTTATTTTGTTTTTCAATTTTTATTTCTCTTCGATCTTAAAAACTTTTTCATTCTTTTTCATCATATGAAATTTTTCACGGGCCACTCTTTCAATTTTTGCTTTACTTGTTTTTAAGGAATCAATTTCTTTTTCAAGTGCTTTTACTTTTTCAGAAGTTTTCCTTAATTCTTGATCAAGATACTTCAACTCACTTTTGGTTTTTAAATACTTAATAATACCATTTTCATTAAAAAATAGAAAAACCAGGGAACTAAGCAAGATCAAAATGATGATGAGTTTTTTAAGCAGTTTATTCTTTAGCGATATCATTGAAGCGAATTCTTGATAATTCTATCAATCAATTGTTCGAATGTAATACCTGCTGCTTTTGCCATTTTGGGAACTAGAGATGTACTTGTCATTCCAGGTAAAGTATTTACTTCCAGACAATAAGTTTTAAAATCATTTGTCATTCTAAAATCAATCCGGGCATAGCTTTCACATCCCACAGAGTTAAATGCAAGAAGCGCTTGGTGTTGAAGATGTTCAGAAATTTTTTGTGGGATTTCAGCCGGAATAATATAATCTGTTCTACCACTTGTATATTTATTCTCATAATCATAAAAACCGCTCTTAGGTTTGATCTCTAAAACCGGTAGAGCTTGCTGATCAATAATAGCAACGGTCAATTCATGTCCAGCAATATATTCTTCAACTAAAGCTTTGTCTGAAAACTCATGTGCTTTCCTTAATGCTTGATGAACTTCAATATCACCTCGGCAGATTGTTAAACCTATTGTTGATCCTTCATCATTAGGTTTTATAACACAAGGATAACCAAAGAATTTTTTTATTTTAGAACGAATCAAATCCATATCATTTTCATTTTTATTAACAACAAACCATCTTGGCGTATTCACATCAAAATGCTTAAACATAATTTTGGTCATGCATTTATCCATCGCAAGAGCGCTAGCCAACACCTTTGAGCCGGTATATTTAATATCGCGAAATTCTAATAGTGATTGAATCCTTCCATCTTCTCCCCATTTACCGTGAAGTGCAAGAAACGCAATATCAATATCATCAAACATTGTTGAGTTTATCGCTTCAACAAAATTCCTATTGGATCTGTCCGTGTAATCTTTCTCATCAAAGAATTTTTCTACATTCTTAGGTTGATTTAGACCGAATGCAGGATCTATAACTTTTACATTGTAACCAAGATCGTTCAATGCTTTTAATATTGATTTGCCTGTGTTTTTTGAAACTTCCCGTTCAGGTGAAGTTCCTCCAATAAGAAGTGCAACATTAATTTTTCCGTTTGACATTTTTTTTCTCTGAATTTTCGAACAAAAAGTAATTTCTTAAAGGAATTTCATTTTATCATCAACTTTAACTCCGTAAATTTCTTCGGAGATCATATAAAGTTTCTTAAGTTGATCAACAGATAGTTTGTTAGCGCCGCCAAGTATTTCCGCGACAGTCATAATTTTAGCAAAATGTTCAAGCTTCTCTACTTTGAAATAAGCGTCTTTAATTGATTTACCAAATGCCAGGACACCGTGATTTTGCAATAACAATACCCAAACATACCCAACATAAGGTAAAATTGATTCTTCCACTTCTTCAGTTGAGATCGTTGAATATTTGCATAATGGAATTTTCCCAAGTGAAAGAATGGACTCTGGAAAAATAGGTTGACTTAAATCCTTATTTGAAATACAAAAGGCTGAAGCATGAATTGGGTGGCAGTGGACTACGGCGTTAACATCTTCTCTGTTTTGATATGCAAGCAGATGCATTTTTACTTCAGCTGAGACTAAACCATCTCCGCTTAATACATTCCCTTCATAATCAATTTCAAGAAGATCTTTTTCTTCTAGCTCACCTTTACATCTACCCGAAGGGGTGATCAATAATTTCTTGTCATCAATTCGTGCTGATAGATTTCCATCATATGCAGCAACAAAACTATTAGCATAAACTTTATGACATGCTTGAATTAATTCTTTTCGTATAGGCATTGTTTCTCTATTTTTTCTATAATTAACATATTTTTTAAACTGTCTTCACCAGTAATTAATGGCGGTTCATTTTTCAAAAATGTTTTTTGTACAGAGCGGATCATAAACAATAATTTATTTGTTCTCTTGCGGAACATTTTTTTCCCCTCACCCTGGAGATCTATAATTAATTTAGTTGCAAGATTTTTTTTGCCTAAAAAGTTTTCAATAGCAAGCGAACCATTGTAACCCAAGATTTCTATCCTATTGTATGCTTTCTTTGTGTTATAAGAAATATTGAAATAACCGTACCCGTTTTTTTCAAATTTTACAATTGCTGATGCAAAATCTTCAACATCACTCTTATAAACGACATTATCCATATAAGCTTTAACATCAACTATATTTCCGCCAAAAAATTGTAGCAGATCTATCATCTGCCCGCCGAGATCGCGAAGTACACCTCCGCCGCTTAATTCTTTCTTAAATCTAAAATTATCTCCGGGACAAACATCAATATTGTATGTTGCTGAGATAGAAACAATCTTGCCCAACATTTGGTTATTAATTAACTCTTTCGCTTTTTGAACAAGCGGGTGAAATCTGTGCAGATGATTTATCATTAAAATTACATTGTGTTCTTTACACACTTTTATCATTTCTTCAGTTTGAACTGAGCTCAAAGCAATCGGTCTTTCGCATAAAATATTCTTACCTGCTTTAGCTGCTTTTAATACTTGCAAATGATGATCTGAGTTTACACTTGAGATATAAACTACATCTATATCACTAGCTAAAAAAGTATCGAAATCATCAAATGAGTTCCTTGCCCCAAATTTCATAGCTAGGTTCTTAGCTCTTTTCAAATCATGACTATAAATTGAAACAAGTTTACTTCTTTGGGCCAAAAGCAGTGCAGGTAAAAAAGAATTTTCAGCAAAATTACCACAGCCGGCCACTCCCCATTTAAGTTTACGTGGAATTGCAGAAGAAAATTTTAATCTTGTTGATGACTTTATCATTCTATTAGCTCAGATTTTTAATTTTTGCATCAGCATTTTAATCGGTTTAGAATCCTGCATAATATAAAAATGAATTGCGGGCACGTTCTTATTTAATAATTCCTCAACTTGCTTTACAGTCCAGTTAACTCCAATTTCAAGAGTATGTTCCGGTTTTGATTTTTCAATTTCTTCTGCCAATTCTTGAGGAATATCTATATAAAAATTCTTTGGAAGAGTTCTAACATGAGATTTACTTGTTATTATTTTCAAACCGGGTAGAATAGGTACCGTAATATTTTCTTTACGGCATAGATCTATATACTCAAAATAATTTTTGTTACTGTAAAACATTTGTGTTACAATGTATGAAGCACCAGCATCAACTTTTGCTTTTGTGTAACGGATGTCGGTTTTCAGGTTGGGTGATTCAAAATGTTTTTCCGGATATCCGCTTGTACCGATACAAAAATTCATCGGCTGTGCATCTAACAAACCTTCTTCCAAATATCTTCCTTTATTAATTGAATTTATTTGGCTGATTAGATCAACTGCATATTCGTTTATACTTCTTCCGAACTTAACAGGTTTTTTATACTCGCTATCATCACCCCGGATTGCAAGAACATTATCAATCCCTAAATAATGAAGTTCAATTAAAAAGTCTTCAGTTTCCTCACGTGTAAATCCGGTACATAAAACATGGGGAACAGCATCAATATTATATTTATTTTGGATAAGTGCACAAATTCCTAACGTTCCAGGTCGTTTGCGTTTTATCTTCATCTGCATATTACCGGAAACAGTCTCTTCATAAATTACTTCTGCAGCATGGCTTGTTATATCAATAAAACGTGGATTATACTTTGTGATATCTTCCAAGACAGTAAGAAGCTGTTTTATATTACCGCCACGTTTTGGCGGAATAATTTCAAAACTGATTAGAGTATTTCTCGCTTTATTTAGATGTTCAATTACTTTCATAGATTTCTGTTTTGTCTCGGCGCAATTTAATATTTTCTAAACTTACTTAGTATTACAATTATTCAATTACGGAATTAACTTCAATATATTTATTGTTCCTTTCTTAAACTCATCCTCTCTTAATGGTACTGTTATATACTTCCCTTTTAACCACATATCACTCATGTCCTTGTAATGATTACTCATAAAATGTCCGGATTCTCCCGTTGGAAGAATAAATTCCAAATGATCAGGATCTGCAAAATCAAAAATGTAACGCATCGAAGGACCAAGAATATTTTCATATTGTTCGGAACGATGCGGCTTAGTCAGATCACGGCTGCTTTCAAATAATTCAGGGAATGAATATTCTGTGTTGAAGATTGTAGTTCCATCGCCACCAATGTTGAACGGACCGATGTTAATTATTTTATCCAGCAATCCCGATTTATCATGAAACATATGTTTGAAAGTAACTTTATGAATTTCGCCCCATTGCCAATTTGCAACATCATTCCCATAATTCTTTTCTAGATCAGTTAGTGCATCAACTAAACTTTTTCTGATTATATCATCACGAGTTTCTTTTTCCGGTGTACGGATATCATCGAAAAATAATGAATTGTTTTCTTCTAATAATTTGGGAATAATTCTATAAGGAACATTCGCAACAAAAATATATTCTTTAAGCAGATCTACTCCCATTTCATCTTCAAAAATATTTTTTATGAGATATTGGAAAAACCGCGAGTAGATTGTTGGGACTTGACTACCCGGGTTCATTTCATAATTCCAGTTATGGAAAAGTTCTAAGGCAAGTTTGAGATTTTTTTCCGTAACCTTAACACTGCCAAATGCTGAGGTTATATATCGTGTTAGTTTTCTTGCATACGGTGAAGTAAAATCAAGCTGGTATTTTTTATAATCTTCTTTAGAATGCATCGGTTTAGAATTAAGCAGCTCTGTAATCCTTTCTATTCGTGATGACGGCTCCCAGATATTTGAAATATGATATTTAAAGTTCATCAGAGTTTTATTATTTGCCGATGCAATATAATTTTGCGGTGGATTAAATAGTTTCGGCATTTCTTCATAAGGGACAAATCCTTTCCAATCGTTTACATCTGATGTGCCATCGTTAATTAAGGTTGTACTGTTTGTATTTCGAATTGGCAACCGTGCGGCGCAGATATACCCGATATTTCCTTTATCATCTCCATAAACAAAATTTTGACCTGGCACTGTGAAATATCTAGCAGCATTTTTAAAATCATCCCAGTTCTTTGCTTTGTTAATTGAGATTGCTGCAAACATTTCATCGCTTGGTTCCAATCCAGTCCATCTCATGCTGAGTTGAGCAGTTTTAATTCCTGTGTTTGGATACATTTGTTGAAATGGATGAATGTCTGTAATTATTGGTCCGCGATGTGTACGTTTTATTTCGTAAACAACATTAGAAGTATCTTTAACATGAATTGTATCTTTTTCAATTGATAGTTGATGCCAAGATTTATTGAAAAAATAATTTTTCCCCAATGAATCTATTTTCTCAACATAAAAATCCGCATCATCAGCCATAACATTAGTTAACGCCCAAGAAATATTTTGATTTTTCCCGATTACAATTGCAGGTAAACCGGGAATAGTAAATCCTTCAGCGTTCCAATCATTACTTCTGATCATTGCAAAATACCAACGTCCCGGCGCTGTGTAAGCAAGATGAGGATCGTTAGCAATTATTGGTTTACCAGAAGCTGACATTTTCCCGTTAACAACCCAATTGTTAGAACCGATATGTGTTCCAACAAAGCCGGTAAAATTTCTGAACTGCTGATCAACTTTTATTATGTCTGAAGAAATTGAAGCTACTCCGCTTAAACCAGATGGAATAATTGTTGGAGAGTTTTCCGGAAAGTCAGGTAATAACTCTTTTGCTTTTTCCGATCCGAACTTTTGTACTAATTGAGAAAATGTTATATCCGACCACCAGCTTATATTCAATTCCCAGCCCATTAGTTTTGCAATTACCAAACTATGTTCCGGTTTCCACAAATAAGGATCATAACCTAACAGATCAAACTCAATCGGATAATTTCCTTTGGCAGTTTTTATATATGCATTCACTCCTTTAGAATAAGCTACTAAGATTTTTTTAGAAAGCGGATTTAGTTTTTCATAGTTCGCTTGTACACTTTTGTAGATGCCAACTGTTCTAAACATTTGATCTAACGGGATAGTTTTAGCACCAAAAACTTCACTTAGGCGTCCTTCGCCGGCTCTTCTTGCAACATCCATTTGAAATAATCTTTCCTGGGCATGTACAAAACCCAATGCAAATGCAGCGTCTTCATCATTTTCTGCTTTTATTAACGGAATAGCAAAATTATCTCTAAGAATTTCTACTTGATTAACCAATCCTTCAGTTTTTATTTCCCCTTTATATTCCGGTAGAGATTTCCTAAGTAAAAGATATGATACGATAGAAAAAACAATTATGAGAACTATAAGAGTTGCAACGCCACCGATTAATATTTTTTTCCATTTATTCATTTTTGATATATCCTAGAAAGACTTCCTAAAATTATGAAATAATTGATTTGCTGAATAACAAAATATTTGATAAATAAGAAGCACAATTCTAACACTCCTAACTTGATGGTGTAATATGAATGAAATTTTGATAATTCTCTCGCTAATAATCTTAACCGCTCTTATTGTTTTGTTCTTTTTTATTAATAAGAAATTGTCAGCAGGCGATAATTCCGTTTTGATAAACGAATTTGAAAAATTAGACCGTTCATTCCGGGACGAGATTTCTCGTAACCGAAAAGAAACATCCGATAATGCTAAATCCGACCGCTTAGAGTTGAGCAATGCTATAAAATTATTCGGAGAACAGCTTAACAACCAATTGACACAACTGATTCAAACAAATGAAATTAAATTCGATAAACTCCAAGAAAAAGTTGGAACACAGCTAAAAGAAATACAAGACAAAAACGAGAAAAAATTAGAAGAGATGCGGCAAACAGTAGATGAAAAACTTCACGAAACATTAGAAAAACGTTTAGGAGAATCTTTTAAGCTTGTTAGTGACAGGCTTGAGCAAGTTTATAAAGGTCTAGGTGATATGCAGGAATTAGCGCGTGGTGTCGGTGATCTAAAAAATGTTTTGACAAATGTGAAGACCCGCGGCGGATGGGGTGAGATTCAACTTGAAAATCTTATTGATCAAATATTAACCCAAGAACAATATGAAAAAAATGTCTCTACAAAGAAAGGAAGTAATGATAAAGTTGAAATTGCTATTAAACTCCCGGGGCGTGATTTATCTAAGAGCGAATTAGTTTGGCTGCCGATTGATGCTAAATTCCCGATCGAAGATTATCAGCGGTTAATTGATGCACAAGATTTGGCAAATATCTCTGCAATTAATGAAGCGAACAAAGCAATTGAAACCCGCATTAAAGGAGAAGCAAAAAAGATTGCTGAAAAATATCTCGATCCGCCTCACACAACAGATTTTGCAATAATGTTTTTACCTGTTGAAGGATTATATGCAGAAGTTTTACGCAGACCCGGCTTAGCAGAAACTTTACAGAGAGAATATAGAGTTGTTGTTTCGGGGCCTACAACCTTAGCCGCATTATTAAATAGTTTACAAATGGGATTCCGAAC
Organism: Melioribacter sp.; assembly: GCA_023250955.1. Lineage (GTDB taxonomy): Bacteria > Bacteroidota > Ignavibacteria > Ignavibacteriales > Melioribacteraceae > Fen-1258. Next base: position 11,981 of record JAHEZQ010000028.1, read on the forward strand.
TTTGGCAATTGAAAAAAGATCAAGTGAAGTTTGGAAGATTTTGAACAGCGTAAAAAATGAATTCGGAAAATTCGGTGACCTTTTAGACAAAACTCAAAAGAAATTACAAGAAGCAAGTAATACGATTGATGACGCATCAAAAGCCACAAGAAAAATTGAAAAACAATTGAATAAAGTTGAAGAACTGCCGGAAGCTGACGAAACAAAATTAATCTAACTTTTTATGAAAGATTATTACTCAGATAAACTTTCCGCAGTGAGATTACAACGAGTTTATGAAATAGCTCCCACCAGAGTAAAACAATATTTCGAAGCAGAAGTAAATCATGTTTTACAAAAAATTAATAATCAAGATTTAGTTTTAGAACTCGGTTGCGGCTACGGCCGTATCCTTCCGCCGCTTGCTAAAAAAGCAAAATTTGTTTTCGGTGTTGATACTTCCTTTTCAAGTTTATTACTTGGAAAAGAAATGTACTGTAAAATTTCTAATTGTTTTTTTGCGCAAGTGAATGCTGCTCAACTTTCCTTTCCAAATAATATTTTTGATGTTGTTATTTGTATCCAAAACGGAATTTCTGCTTTTCATGTTAATCAAAAAAAATTAATACTTGAAAGTTTACGTATAACTAAACCTAACGGAATTGTTCTGTTCTCAAGCTATTCAGAAAAATTTTGGAATGACCGTTTGGAATGGTTTCAATTACAATCCGATGCCGGATTACTTGGTGAAATAGATTATGAAAAAACTAACAACGGAAATATTGTTTGTAAAGATGGATTTACCGCAACAACAGTTGGAATTGATCAGTTCAAAACATTGACTTCCGGCATTGATAACGTAACTGTTAACATTGAGGAAGTTGCTGATTCAAGTATATTCTGTGAAATAATTCATCATTAAAGAAATTGTATGTCTAATTCTCGCATTCACCGATAATTTTCCGCCATTCGCCGATTTCCTATCTAACAAATTGTAACAACCATTTATCTTTGCCGTCAGAATAAGTAGAAATAAAAAATTATTGGAGGATAAAATGGAAACACCAAAACTTCACGGACGGGTAATAATCGGAATCCTGATGATTATTCTCGGCGCATTATTCGTCATGCGTAATTATGAAATATTGGATTTTCCTTACGAATATTTTACATGGGAATATTTTTTCATTTTGATTGGAGTACTTTTTCTCTTTCTTTCCAGAAATAAAGCAGCGGGTTTTGTTTTTATTGCAATCGGTTTATTTAATCTTGTCCCTGAACTCTGGCCGTTGCTATTAGTTTTGATCGGCCTTTATATAATTTACGGAAGGACAAGACACAATAAACAAAAAGATGAATCTGCTGAAACTGAACAATCAAAAAGCAGTACTGATTATGTTGAAAGTGTCAGCATTTTTGGCGGCGGATCAAAAATAATTAACTCAGATAATTTTAAAGGCGGAAGTATAGTTTCCATCTTCGGCGGTTCCGAAATCAATCTGACTAATTCCAAACTTGCAGAGGGTGAAAACAATATTGAAATAACCGCAGTGTTCGGTGGAACTACATTAACTGTCCCATCAGATTGGAATGTAGTAATTGATGTACTTCCTATCTTCGGAGGATTCAGCGATAAAAGAATGAAAGACCCCAACAAAAAAATTCAAGAAGGAAGAACACTATTGTTGAAGGGAGTCGTTCTTTTTGGCGGTGGCGAAATCAAAACAATTTTTTAAGGAGCTTACAATGCAAACTTCCAATAGAAGAATATGGCTTGGTGTAGTATTAATTATTTTGGGGAGTCTATTTTTTCTGGATAATTTCAATTTCTTCTGGTTCGATATTCGCCACGCTGTTTTTTCATGGCATTCGATCTTCCTTATTATCGGTATTATAATTCTAATTAATCACAAAAATAGTTTAGCGGGATACATCTTTTTAATAATCGGTTTGTTTGGAACAATTAGACATTATGTTCCATTCTTTTTCGATTTTGATTTTGGTGACCTTTGGCCGATTCTGTTATTGGTTATAGGTCTTTGGCTGATATTAAAAAAAAGAGAACCGTTACACTTGCACAACATTCAATTCAATGTTGAATCAGCACAATCTCAATGGAACGTAAACACTCAAGATATTATAGATGAAACTTGTGTATTTACTTCATGTAATAAAGTTATCCATTCGGAAAATTTTAAGGGCGGAAGAGTTACAACAATTTTCGGCGGTGCAAAATTAGATTTAACAAAAGTAAAAATGGCACCCGGAGAAAATACTTTAGAGATTACAACAATTTTTGGGGGATGTAATCTGCGCGTTCCTCAAGGTTGGAAAATATTACTAAATGTTACTTCTATATTTGGCGGATTTGATGATAAACGTTTTGCTCCTTTTGATCAGTCACAAAGTTCGGAAGGTATTTTAGTAATAAAGGGTGTTGCAATTTTCGGCGGCGGAGAACTTCTTTACTAAATTAATTGATGAGCATAGAATGATAAATCCATTTATTAACAATAAGAAAGTCCTTGCTACATATTTTGTTGTTTGGTTTTTCATTTTTCTGGTTCAAGTAAGTGTATTAAACTTCTTTTTGAATATTCCAATTCTAACTGCTTTGCTTGATAGTGCTGTCTTTAATCTTATCTATCAATTATTCGGAATTAGTCTTTGGTACACAGTTAGTTTCAACTCGCTCGAAAATTATAATGCGGTTAAGATCTTTCTAAATCATATTGCTGCAGCTGTTATTACGTCCGGTTTATGGATTCTAACCGGTTATTATATTATGAATAACATTATTGCCGGAAAAAATGTTTATGCAGAATTTCTGCTTAAATCTTTAGTATGGAGATTTTTAATTGGAATACTATATTACACAGTAATAATTGCCGTTGATTATGTTATTATCTACTACAATAATTTCCAGGAGAAACTATTAAGAGAAGTTGAACTAAATGCTCTTGTAAAAGAAGCGGAATTAAAAACGCTGAAGTACCAAATCAATCCTCATTTCATTTTCAATAGTTTGAATTCGATAAGCTCACTTACATTATCAAATCCTGCACAAGCTCAGGAAATGACAATTAAACTTTCAGCGTTTCTAAGAAGTACACTTTCAAAAAATGAAAAACAAAAAAATAAATTGGGCGAGGAAATAAATAACGCAAAACTGTATCTTGATATTGAGAAGGTTCGTTTTGCAGATAAATTTGAATTTGTTGAAGAAATTAAACAAGAATGTAAAGAGTTAGAAGTTCCCAGTATGATACTTCAACCTCTTTTCGAAAATGCAATCAAACATGGTGTTTATGAAAGTCTTGAAAAAGTAATTATAAAACTTTCTTGCGGAATGGAAAGCGGTTATTTTAAAATAACGGTTGATAATAATTTTGATCCCGAATCCGTTCCAAGAAAAGGTGAGGGCATTGGAATAAAAAATATTAAGAATAGATTAAAATTAATTTACAACCAGGATAATCTTGTTAAGGTGGAAAAATTAAATAACTTATTCAGAGTTAATTTATATATACCGGTTTGAGTCTATGAATACAAATAAAAGAATCAAAGTAATTATCATTGATGATGAAAAACTTGCCAGAGAAATAATTAGCAGCTACTTAAAAAAATTTGATAATGTTGAACTGGTGACTGAATGTTCAGATGGTTTTGAAGGAATAAAACAAATAAATGAATTAAAACCGGATTTAATTTTTCTTGATATTCAAATGCCCAAGCTAACCGGTTTTGAAATGCTAGAGATATTGGAAGAACCACCAGTTATTATTTTCACTACTGCTTTCGATCAATACGCACTTAAAGCTTTTGAAGTGAACGCTACTGATTACCTTCTCAAACCTTTTTCAGAAGTTCGATTTGCCGAAGCTTTGAACAAAGCAATTAAACTGATAACAAATATTCCGCCGATACAACAAGAATTAAACGGTCTTGTTAAATCAGTGGAAAAACGGAATGAGTTTTTAGACAGGGTAATTATTAAGAGCGGACAAAAAATACAGATCATACCAATTGAAGCAGTTCATTATATTGAAGCGCAGGATGATTACACCATGCTTTATACAGAAAAAGGAAATTTTCTTAAACAGAAAACAATGAAATACTTTGAAGAGAATCTTGATCCCAAAAATTTCCCTCGTATTCACCGTTCGTATATTGTAAAACTATCTTTGATAAAACAAATTGAACTGTTGGAAAAAGAATCGTACCAGGTTTTGCTTAATGATGGGAAAAAATTACCTGTTAGTAAAAGCGGTTACCAAAATTTAAAAGAATTCTTTAAGTAGTCACATCAACAAAATTGTATAATTGAAGTTTGTCCCCCCTCTCTTTATATTTAGTTTGCAAAAAGAACAGGCGTTAAATGAACTTCGATAAAGATCTTCAATCAATTCAGGAAGCGCGTACATTAGCCGCTAAAGCAAAAGAAGCACAACTCGAATTCAAACATTATAATCAAGAACAAGTTGATAAAATAGTAAAAGCAATGGCTGATGCAGGTTTTAAGGAATCTGAACGCCTAGCTCAATTAGCTCACGAAGAAACTGGGTTCGGGAATGTCGCGGATAAAACGATTAAGAATCAGTTCGGAACGAAAGACGTTTGGGAATCAATTAAAGATTTAAAGACTGTTGGCGTAATTGATGTTCAAAAGAATGGAAAAATTTTAAAGATCGCAGAACCGATGGGAGTTGTTGCGGCATTAGTACCTTCTACTAATCCTACATCCACAGCAATGTTTAAAGCAATTATTTCTTTAAAGTGCAGAAACGGAATTGTTGTCTCTCCCCACCCAAAAGCATTAAGATGTACAAGTGAAGCTTTACGAGTTGTTTCTGATGCTGCAGAAAAAGCCGGAGCGCCTAAAGGATTAATCCAATGTTTAAGTACTCCTACTCTTGAAGGTACAGACGCATTAATGAAAGACAAAAACATTGCTGTAATTCTTGCAACCGGAGGAATGCCGATGGTGCGCGCTGCTTATAGTGCCGGCACCCCAGCTTACGGTGTTGGCAGCGGAAATGTTCCTGCATTCATTGAAAGGACTGCTAATTATCAAAAGGCAGTTGCAGATATAGTTTACGGAACTACTTTTGATAACGGCACACTTTGTTCATCCGAACAGGCTATGATTGTTGACAGATCTTTGAGAGAAAAAGTAATTGATGAAGCAAAAAGAATTGGTTGTTATTTTGTAAATGCAGATGAAAAGAAAAAATTAGAAAATAAAGTTGCTCGCGGTGCAAAATTGAATGCGGATATTGTTGGCAAACCGGCTCCATGGATCGCTAACTACGCCGGATTTAGTGTTCCTGATAATACAACTGTTCTTATCGCAGAATGTGATAAAGTAGGAAAAGATGAACCGCTATCAATAGAAAAACTTTCTCCTATGCTTGCATTTTATACTGTTGATGGCTGGCTGGAAGGTTGTCATCGCTGTATAGAATTGTTAGAGTTCGGAGGGATCGGTCATACAATGGCGATTCATTCCAACAATAAAGAAATTATAATGAAATTTGCTTTAGAGAAACCAGCATTTAGAATTGTAGTTAACACACCTGCATCAGTAGGGGCCGTAGGTTATACAACCGGACTAATGCCTTCAATGACTTTAGGTCCGGGAACTTGGGGCGGTTCTATTATATCAGAGAACGTAACAGCTAAACATTTAATGAATGTTAAAACTCTCGCTTTTGAAACCAGGCCTGTTAATCCGGGTAATTGTGTAACTTCTTTTGATCTTCCTGCCGATATGAATACAAAAAGTTCTTATCAAGAAGGAAATTTTACAAAACAGATTGAAGAAAGACTACGCGCTAGAGCAGGCAATCCTTCAACTAATCCTTTAGGAAATGTTAGCAGAAAATCAGTTAGCGAGAAGCATAGCGCTATACTGGGAAGCGGGATTAGTGAGGATGAAATTCAAAAAATTATTAGAGAGTTTAATAAATAATATCTGAATCAGTACAGAATTACTATTACACTATAAATTGTTTTACATCAACGAACAGTATTAAAAAATTATTGTACTGCAAATTTAGATTTGTTTAATCTAAGAATATCGGTCGAGCTTAAACTTCTCTCCCAGATACAATTTTCTTACATCTGTATCCTCAGCAAGATCTGTTGCTGTACCTTCCTTAAATATTTCTCCATTAATTAAAATATAAGCGCGATCAACAATGCTCAAAGTCTCATGAACATTATGATCGGTGATAAGAATACCAATCCCTTTATGTTTTAGGTTGGCAACTATATTCATAATATCTTCTACAGCAATCGGATCAACACCCGCAAACGGTTCATCAAGAAGAATAAATTTCGGATTTGTTGCAAGGGCTCGTGCTATTTCACATCTTCTTCTTTCTCCGCCGCTCAGTTGAAATCCTAAATTTTTCCTGACATTAATAATTCCTAATTCTTCTAAAAGTTTTTCCTGTCGTTCTTTTCTTTCTTCTTGAGTAAGCTGCATCATTTGAAGGACAGCCATAATATTATCTTCAACACTTAATTTTCTAAAAATGGAAGCCTCTTGCGGCAGATAACCAATTCCCATTTTTGCACGCTTGTACATCGGCTCATCGGTTATTTCTTTGTTATCAAGAAACACTTTTCCTTCATTAGGTTTTATCATCCCAACTATCATATAAAAGGTTGTAGTCTTTCCTGCACCGTTGGGTCCAAGCAATCCAACAACTTCTCCCTGCTCAACTCCAACAGACACATGATTTACAACTGCTCTTTTTTTGTAAACCTTCTTAAGATTTTCACTTCTTAGTACTAAGTTTTCCTGCATAATATTGTATATCCTTCATTAAGTATTTAAGAATATCTTTTCTCTTAAAGAGAAGATTTTCTTTTGTAGGTTTATCCGAATATATTCTAAAAGTTGGAATTGTGAAATCTTTTTCTTTACCAATAATTAAATTTTCGGGATGATACTCGCTCACCGGTTTTCCGTATAATCGAACATCTGCAACAGTTTTATCTTTGAAATAAATTTTCGCTTGCTCAGAACTTGATTTGAGCAAACCGTTTGGTTCGCCGTCTTCATACATATAATAAATGCTTAATACATTTCCATAAACTTCTGTTCGGTTCAGTCCTTTATCATCAAAAAACATTTTTATTCTTTTCCCTGAGAGCTGATCGAAACGGTAAATGGAATCTTTATTTGAAGTAATTATAGATGCATTAGCATTGATATCCATCTGATCTAAACGATTATCCTTCAAATATATTTTTATAGAATCTCCAACAAGTTGAGCTTCCTCGTTCCAGATTACCGGTGGATTAACATCAGATTCACGTTTGAAGGTTTGTATTTGATCATTCTTCTGATAAAATTTTGTTTCTCCGTTAATTGAAGCAAAATTTTTACGCACAATTTTTACCGAGTCAGTTGCAATCATTTTTTTTAAACTATCGTCAAAAGATTCCAACATTTTTGCGGAAATAATTAAAGTATCAAGAGCTCCGTTTGAAAGAGTATCAATGCGGACTAAAAATGGTTTATCCGTTATCTTCGAATAATTTTTCTCTCCATAATCTTCAAGTTTGTTTCCAAAAATAGCTAACCGGTTGGATGGATCATAAATTCTAATATTATTAAACGCGAAGGTAGTTTTTGTGTTTCGATAATGAATAAGACTATCAGCAAAAATTGTAGATGATGTATCGCTAACCTGTACATTACCAACAGCAACAGCTTTATCGTCATCATCAAAGTAAGTAAGCTTGTTAGTTGATAAATTGGAAAGTGAATCATGCAGTTTTACATCTTCATAAAAATAAGATCGCTTTTCATCGAAATAGTAGTAACCATTTTTCGAATTAAGATTAACATGGCCGTCTGTTAAAAATATTCCAACATTAGAAAATGCAATTTTAGTATCGCCATAATAATATCCTCGTGAAGTTTTTATTATTATGCTGTCCTGCACAACAACTACTCTACCGATAAGCTCCGCCTCATTACGAGCAAGATATTGAATTGCTTTATCACAAGTGATCCTAACAGCACCTTGTGTCATTACAACATTGCCATGTACCTCGCGAATGCTTTCACCATTAATTGTCTTTCCTAAAAGACTGTCACCAACTACCTGAATTCTATTATCTTCAGTTTGAGCAAATAGATTAGCTTCAATAGAAATTAGCGATATGAGAATTAGTAGAAACTGTTTCATTATTTTTTCTTGCTTGAAAGCGAGGAAGAATAAGTTACATTATAAATTACATAGTTATTCAAATGCTGGTCGGATTCAAACCCAAAACCTTGTATAACCTCTTTGGGTGATGTAATTGTAACAAACTTATCGGTAAGAATTCTCTGATCATTTTGCCGCCACATCAGTTCGCTTGTTTTTAGAACAGTACCGCTGTCATTTTTAGCAACTACACTGTCAAATGCGAACATATTTTTTGTAACATCGTCTACTTTACCTCTAAGAGAAGTAAGCCAAGAAGTATTTTTTTGATCTTTATCGTAAAAATTAATTTGAACTCCGTCGAGCAAAGTTATTTTCTGCATTTCATACATTTTTAAATGGTCGGTAAATAAAACTGCTTTTATTTTGCCCTCATCAGTAAACATCACTTTAGATTTCCAACTCTCATTAGAAGGGATTTCTCCTTGAACATTTGTTTTATCAATGCTTGGTTGAATTTTATCTTCAGAACAAGAAATTGCTAGAATGAAAAAAAATATTGTGATGAATTTTTTTTTCATCTTGATTGCAAGCCTAACTTAACCAGATCGTGAAGATGAACAATTCCTTCCGGTTTGTTCAATTTATCAACAACAATTATTGAAGTGATATTAAAATTTTCCATTTGTTGAAGTGCAAATGATGCAAGAAAATCTTTATTGATCGTTTTGGGGTTTTTAGTCATAATATCTTTTGCGGTCAAACTTTTTATGTCTAAAGTCCTTTCCAGAAGTCGCCTTAAATCACCATCTGTAATTATTCCTGTTAAAAAACCTTCGTTGTTAACAACACATGTTGCACCAAGCCGTTTGGAAGTTATCATTAAGATTGCATCTTTTATGGATTCTTTCTCACTCACAACAGGAATATCTTTTCCTGATATCATAATTTCTTCGATCTTAAGAGAAAGTCGTTTACCTAAACTTCCGCCCGGATGAAGCATCGCAAAATCTTCAATAGTAAATCCCCGCTTTTCTAATAGAGCAATGGCAAGCGCATCTCCCAAAACTAAAGCCACAGTAGTTGATGTAGTTGGTGCAAGATCATGTGGACATGCTTCTTCTTTAACTCCGGCATTTAAAACTATATCACATTCTCTGGCAAGTTTGGAGTCTGCTTCACCAAGTATGCCTATTATTGTAACATCAATTCGTTTAAACATCGGAACGAGTTGAAGTAATTCTTCTGTGTGCCCGCTTTTTGAAATTAAAATTACAATATCGTTCTTTCGGACCATACCAAGATCACCGTGAAGAGCATCTGTTGGATGCATAAAAATTGCGGCAGTTCCTGTTGAGTTTAATGTTGCAACTATTTTGCGTGCGATTATACCGGATTTCCCCATTCCGGTGAAAACAACTCTTCCGTGAGAATTAAAAATCAGTTCTACAGCTTGTGCAAAATTTTTATCAATGTTATCAATCAAGCTGAGAATTGCATCCCCTTCTATTCGGATTACAGCTTTCCCTTTTGCAATTATTTGTTCGCTCGTCACAACTTCCTCTATTATTTAAATAATTCTAAAAATGATTTTTTTTGCTCACCTTTAATTTTACAGATTAGTTTATTTCAATTCGTTACTGTTTCGTTTGACTTCTTAATTAAACTTAGAATTTCATTTAATATAGTTTCCGGATTTTTAGCTTTTATAACAAAATTTACAATCCGCTTTACCTCTCTCCTTCCGTTCATTGGGGTAGAAGTTAATCTGCATTTTTTCAGTAAAGGAATATCTAAAAGATCATCCCCCATATAAAATACATTTTTGTAATCAATCGAATTTGAAATTAAAAAATTATCTGTAGATGTAACTTTATCCAACGATGAAGATACCACATTACAATTTTCAATTAATTTTAGTTTGTTTATCAGATCATCTTCTTCTCTGGCAGTTATAATCCCAAATTTCAATCCGTACCTATCAAACTCTTTAACTTTTGCAGAGAGTAAATTAAATAATTTATCGGGAGTTATATTGTCATTTAGAAGAACACCTTCAAGATCAAAAAGAAAGATTTTGATCTCTTTAATCTTAGTTAATATTTCATTTTTCATTCTTAACTAATTCATCAATCTTTTTGATAAGTGTTAATAATTTTCGTAACTGTTCAAGCGGGAATTGACTTGCGGCGTCACTAAGTGCTTTAGAAGGATCGGGATGAACTTCAAGGAACAATCCATCAACTCCAACAGCAACGGCAGCTTTTGCTAACGCAGGAATAAATTTTGATTCACCTCCTGAAACATTAGTATTACTTGGAAGCTGTACTGCGTGCGTTGCATCCATTATCACAGGGTAACCAAGATCTTTCATAATTATCAACGAGCGCATATCAACTACAAGATTATGATAACCAAAAGTTGAGCCGCGTTCAGTAAGAAGAATTTTTTTATTCTTAGCTGATTCGATCTTTTCAATAACATGCTTCATATCTTGAGGTGCTAGGAACTGACCCTTTTTTACATTAATTACTTTTTTGGTTCTCGCTGCAGCAATTAATAAATCTGTCTGCCTGCAAAGGAATGCCGGTATTTGCAGCACATCTGCTACATGAGCAACAGATTCAATTTCTTGTTCGGAGTGAATATCGGTAAGAATAGGAACTGAAAATTCTTTTTTAACTCTTTCTAAAATTTTTAATGCCCTATCAAAATGAATTCCTGAAAATGATTTGATGCTTGTTCGATTTGCTTTTTTATAACTCGATTTGAATATAAACGGAATATTCAAATCACTTGTAATCTTCTTTATTTCTTCCGCTGTTGTTAAAGTAATTTTTTCGTTTTCAATTACACATGGGCCAGCAATTAAAACTAATGGGGAATTATCACCAATTTTGATTTTGTTAACATTTACCATAATTAAACCGATTTATTTATTCAAAAAGATTTTCTTGCTCTTTTTGTATGCCACGTTTCTTATTGAATCTTATATATGCGAGATCAGTTGCTTCTCTGCCGCGAGGTGTGCGCTTAATAAATCCTTGCTGAATTAAAAACGGTTCATAAACTTCCTCAATTGTTCCAGGATCTTCATTTACTGCAACCGAAACAGTATTCAAACCAACTGGACCGCCGTTAAATTTTTCAATTATAGTCAGAATTATTTCCTTATCCATTTCGTCCAGACCGTAGTCATCTACTTCTAACGCATTCAATGCTTTCTTAGTAATTGAAAGATCAATTACCTTTTTGTTATCAACATCCGCAAAGTCACGTGTACGACGCAAAAGACGGTTTGCAATTCTAGGAGTTCCCCGCGATCGTTTTGCTAATTCATCTGCAGCATCATTATCAATTTTGATTTTAAGAATTTCAGCTGAACGATGGATGATTTTACCGATCAAATCTCCTTCATAATAATCGAGGCGGGATTTAATTCCAAAACGGTCTCTAAGCGGAGCTGTTAACAATCCGGCTCGTGTTGTTGCACCTATTAAAGTGTAATGAGGAAGTTTAATTTGAACTGTTCTTGCATTTGGACCGCTGTCAATCATTATATCAAGTTTATAATCTTCCATTGCCGAGTAAAGATATTCTTCAACAACAGGACTAAGTCTGTGGATCTCATCAATAAATAAAACAGATTTTTCTTCAAGATTAGTAAGAATGCCGGCAAGGTCGCCCGGCTTTTCAAGAACCGGCCCTGATGAAACCTTTATTTTGGTACCAAGTTCATTTGCAATGATATGTGCAAGCGTGGTTTTTCCTAATCCAGGTGGACCGGTAAGTAGAACATGATCAAGACCTTCACCGCGTATTTTTGCAGCTCCAATAAAAACTTTTAAATTATCTGTAATTTTAGATTGGCCTGTAAATTCATTGAAGGATTTTGGTCGAAGTGTTTGTTCTATTTTTTTCTCATCTTCATTAATAACTGGATTTAAGTTCTCGGATTTTCGCTTCACTCAATTCTCCCTTAAATCTCAACCGCAACAATTTTCCTTCTGCGATAATTCTTCAATCGTTCAAACAAAGATACAAACCAAAACATGAAAACAATTAATAATAATGCTGCAAGAATCGAAAGCGGTATGTTTAGAGTTTTAGGATAAAACATTCCAAAACCAGGAATCCATGCACTTCCATATAATATTACAACATGCACAGCATAAACAAGGAGTGTATTTTTCCCCATTTTAGAAATTAAATCAGGAATCTGTTTAATCCGCAATGATATAAATGACATAAAGCTGTTTAGCATTAAAATAATTCCTAATCTATAAAAAATAAGTGCAGTGTTATCCGTCCAAAAAGTTTTTTCATAGTAAAGTGAATCTTCGACTGCGTGAATTAAATAACATACAATCAAAGAAATAACACCAAAGAAAAATAATTTATAACTAAACTGTTTTGTAGAAAACGAAAGAGGATTTCTTGCAAGATAACTTCCCAGCATAGCTCCGCTAATTACATATCCAGTCCATGGAAATAACGGAAAGTAAGAACCGGTTCCTTGATATAGATAAGCTGCAAATGGAATAGGTAAAAAATTTGCCCAATTTATTTTTTCAGCTATTAGAAATGCAAAGAAAAAGAATGCAGCACCAATAGAAAAAACTAAATAATCACTTCGTTTATATTTTTCAGCCATATAGCTTAAGCAGAGAATAAATAAAATTCCGAATGCAATTAGATGTAAAGCATCAACTGTAAAGAATGTTAACCACTGGCCATGATTTACTTCACTAAAATCAAACATACGGGGAGTTGGAAACCGCAGAAGATAACCGATTACAAGTAAGATCATAAAACGATGGATACCTTTATTAACGCGCGGGTTTTCAAAAAAAGGAACAGATTGAGATCGCAGTAAATATGTAAATGTAACACCCGAAACAAACATGAATATTGGAGCTGTAAAACCGCGGATAGTAAACCAAATATCATAGGTAGAAGAATCGAATGTTCTATATTGATCGCCAAGAAACGTATCAATAGTGTGTCCCTGTATCATCATAATAACTGCAAACGCACGCATTAGATCCAAAAAAATTATTCTTTGTTTAGAACCTGAAGACATTAAAACTTCCTAATGAATTAATTCCGTGGGTGTTTAGCCGCCCACTCTCTTAAATATTTAATTATATCTTGAGTTGAAGTTCCGGGTGTGAATAATTCACCAACTCCTAACTCTTTAAGTTTCTTCAAATCTTCTGCGGGAATTATTCCGCCACCGAAAAGAAGAATATCATTCGCTTGTTTCTCTTTCATCAAATTTAAAATCTTTGGGAATAAAGTCATGTGAGCACCGGAAAGAATACTTATTCCAATAGCATCAACATCTTCTTGAATAGCAGCTTCAACGATCATTTCCGGGGTCTGGCGTAATCCAGTATAAATCACTTCCATACCCGCATCGCGTAATGCTGCCGCAACAACTTTGGCTCCTCTATCATGTCCATCTAATCCCGCTTTAGCAACTAAAACTCTGATTTTACTATCCATCAATATTCTCCCGCTTCAATTCCAATTGTAAATGATTCACATTCTAAAAATAACATTGATCTTTCGAAAAGACAATCAATCAATTCTTGGTTTACTTTGTTTTTCCTGATGTTTTCGAATGCTTATCATAAAATCGTCTTGCTAATTCAAGATCTTTTTGTGTATCTACAGATAGACTGTCATAATCGGTAACAACAATTTTCATTTTGAAGCCGTGTTCTAAAAATCTTAACTGCTCTAATTTTTCTATTTGTTCAAGATCTGTTGGTTTGAGCTGAGTAAATTTTAATAATGCTTCCCGCCGGTAAACATATAATCCAATGTGCTTATAAATTTCCGCTGTTTGTATTCTTGCAAGATTGGTTTTCGCCTCTCGTACAAAAGGAATTGGAGACCGTGAGAAGTATAATGCCATGTTATTATAATCGAAAACTACTTTAACAACTGAAGCTGATTTCATGTCTTCAACATTAGAAATCCTTCTTGCAAGAGTTGCTACATTAACTTTTCTATCAAACAACAAAGGTTCAATTGCTTCATCAATCATTTTACCTTTTATGAACGGTTCATCACCTTGAATGTTAACGATTATAGAAGCTTCCGGAATTTTTTCTGTTACGATTGCAATTCGGTCTGATCCGCTAGTGCAGTTTTTGGGAGTCATGTAAACTTCTGCACCAAATTCTTTTACAACTTGAAAAACTTTTTCATCATCAACTGCAATAATAACTTTATCCAGTAATTTAGATTTTCTAGCGTTGTTATAAGTATGCTGGATCATCGGTTTGCCACCGATATCAGCGAGTGGTTTTCCCATTAATCGTGATGATGCAAATCGAGCAGGTATAATTCCTATTATCATTAATTTTGCTGTTATTGGTTAATAACTTTCGGTACTTTGAAAAACTCTTCAGTTTTATCAGATGCATTCTTTAGTGCATCTTCAGTAGAAATAGATTTTTTCAGCTCATCATTACGGAATACATTTATATTTTCTATCGGATGTGAAAACGGTTCTATATTTTCTGTATTCAGCTCATTCAATTTATCTATATAACTTAAAATTTCATTAAGCTGATGAGTAAAACTTTCCAGTTCTTCCTCCTTAAACTTTAATCGAGCTAACTCTGCTATATATTCAACGTCTTTTTTTGTAACAGACATAAAAAATATTCCTTAAAAAAAATTAATAAAAATTTAAACTGCTAAATGTCGTAAAAATGGTAGATTGTTCGCCAGTAAATTGATTGCCGACAATTTTTATTTGTAATGTATGAGTACCGCTGCCTCTCTTTGGACTTTTATAAGAAAGATCATAAAAACTATTTGCTATTTTAATTAAAGATTGCTCAATATCTGTGAACTGTTTTATGATTTCATTTTCTTGACCAATACTAAAACTTCCGCCCGTTCCAATTGCATTTAAAATATCCGGCTGAATTTCATTTCCTAATCCGATTGTATAAACAAGTTTATTAAAAACAGCTCTCATAGCTCTCGCTAACGACGATGATCCTTGCGTATCATTTCCATCTGAGATTATCACCATGCTTCCCTTAAGTACTTTAGTAAGCGATACCTCATCGCTCCATAGTACAGTACCGTTTTCAACTGCTCCATAGAAATCTGTACTTTTAACTCCTGGAGTAAATTTATTATCAATCGTGTTATTAAGCGTTGAAATGTTGTTTGTAAAATCCTGTAATTGATAAACTCTGTCTGAGAACTGATAAACAGCAATTACTTGATTTGGTCTTATTCCGTTAACAATAGCTTTCGCAGAAATCCTGATCTTATCAATATCAGCCTGAACACTTGTGCTATTATCAAGCATTAAAACTGTTCGTAATTGATTTGAAACCGTAGGATGATTAACTATGCTAAGCTCGGATTCCTGTTGCGATAAAGGAAGTACATCTTCATAAACTTCAAAGTTTGAAAGATTTAATGCATTAACTCCAGTTCCATTAAGATCAACAACTTGAAAAGATGCATTTATATTATGCGGGGTACTCGTTTCAATTTTATTTAATAATAAAGCATAACCATTTCCCAATGTTGATGACGAAAGTAATGTAGTAAAATTCCATACCGGTCCTGGACTACTTGACCCGTCATTTAATTTTGCAACGATTCTCCAAAAATATTGTACGTTGTATTTTAATAGAGGTACTGTATAAAATTTATTGGCAGTGGTTGAATATTTTGTTAATGGTGGATTCGTCTCTCCAATGTAAACTTCATACCCGGTAGCATTGTCACATTTCCATTTTAACGTAACAAATAAAAATTGATCTAAAGAACCATCATCAGGTGTAGGAGTATTGGGAACAGAATTATAAACAATACTGGGTGTTGTCGGCAGAGGATTTTTATCAAAAGAACAACTTGATATTGCTATCGTCAACAAAAAGATAATAAATAGCTTTGTTGTGGTTTTCCTCATCAATTATGCTTTGTTTTTTAATATTCTAACCTAATTATAAAAATTATTTAACTGATGTGGAAGTGAAGAATGTTTCTTTACTATTAATTTAGTATGTCTAAATTATTCGTACGATTCTTAATAGACGGATGACTATAGAAAAACCACTCGACTAAAGGATGAGGCTCGCGGTCGCCAAGATTTTGATCTGTAAGTTTTTCAAGTGTTTGAATAAACGATTCTTTCTTATTCGTTGATATTACTGCATAGTTATCTGCTTCATATTCAAATTTTCTAGAAATAAAATTTGTAATTGGTGTTTGAACTACTCCGACAAGAGCACCCCACAAAAAAAGAAGTGGAAGAGAAGCAATCTGTGTGATCTCAGAAAAACCAAACCAGCTTAATGAAATTTTATGTAGGTGTGCGATTAAAAAAAATGTTAGAAAGCTAAAAACGGTTCCTATAAAAATATTTTTTACAATATGTTTTCTTTTGTAATGTCCAAGTTCATGTGCAATCACAGTTTCGATTTCATCTTCAGTGTAATTATCTAACAGAGTATCTCCAAGAAGAATCCGTTTTGTTTTACCTAATCCAGTAAAAGCAGCGTTTGCCTTTTTTGTATTCTTGCTCATGTTGAACTTGTAAACATTTTGAACATTCAATCCGGCATCTTTACTTAGATTCACTATTCTTTCTTTCAATGATTCATTTTCTATTGGAGTGATTTTATAAAAAATGGGGAGAATAATAATCGGTACAATTTGGGCAAGTAGAACCGAAATAATGAACATCAAAGCACCGAAAGGAAGCCACCAGTTTATTCCAAAACTTTTTATTGTGTAGTAGAAAAGGAAAAGAAGCGGAATACCGATAACTGCTCCAACAAGACTTCCTTTTAATCCTTCAAGAATCCATTTCCAAAAAGTTTGATTCGAAAGATTGTATTTGTGCTCAAGATAATAACCTGTATAAAAATTAAACGGTGCGAAAAGAATCAGAGAAATTAAACTTAGGACTAAAACAAAAATTAGAAGCGACAGATAATCACTTGAAATAAAATTCCTAACATAAATTTCCAACTGTATGCTGAAATTAAAATTGATAAAGAAAAGAAGTAGAACGAATGAGAGAACTGCTTCAGTAATTCCGATAATAAGTTTTGTGTTGGAGTATTTTTTAGCCTGAGTATTATTCAAAATTTACATTTGCCCCATTACACTATTTTGAATCCAGCCGATCTTCCCATCAACCAAACGTATCTTTACCCAATCATTTACATGATCTTCTATACTAAATTTTATTCCCTCGTGAATTACAAAAGCATCACTTCCCTTTACATCCGGTGATACTTTTACAGAATAAGTTTGCTGTAATAATATTCCGTAATTTGTTGCAGCTTCTCTGTTAACCCTTGCAAATAAAAGAACAATAACAACAATTAATATTGCAAGTGAAATTGAACTGCTAAAAAAGGTAATTTTCTGAAATCTTGAATTGCGAGAAAAGTAATAAACAGCAAAACTGATCAACAATATCCAGAAAATTAATATTACAATTAACGACCATGCTGATGCGCTAAAAGATGTAATTAATCCTTCCCACCATGCAATGATAAACAACTTCGGCAGTTCAGTAATTTTATCAAACGTGCGTGCGTGCGCAATTCTTAAATTGTATGAAAGATCTTCATCATTCGGTTCAAGCTTCAATCCTTTTTCATAACTGTAAATTGCATAACCCAATTTTCCGTTTTTGAAATATGCATTGCCAAGATTATAATAAACCACACCGCTTTCAAAACCTTGACCGAGAATTTTTTGGTATGTCTGAATTGCCTGCTCAAATTGTCCTTCCTGATAGAATTTATTTCCACTCTTCATTAATTCATCAGGAGATTGAGCAAATAGATTTACGGAAACCAAAAGTAGAATCAATATTTTTTTCATCATCTTCTTCTCTCCAAAGATGAGTCAACATCTACAATTACCTTTACAGCTTCATTGTATAGACTTGCTGCTTCGGCGGATAATTCACCTTGCGGTGCAAAGCGTGCGTATTCACATTTTCCAGCAATACGTTTTAATTGAGTGATTAAATCTTCTGCAACATTTTTCCGTAAAAGTTTTTCAACAGCACCTTCAAGTGTAAATTCTGATTTTTGAATCCCAAGTTTATCTTCTAAATATCCGAATAAAGCTAAAGATAATTCAGCATAGAAATTAGTTATGTCGTTTCTATCCAGCGCTTCTTTTGAAAGTTTCAACCTTTTGCGTGCTGCTTTCTCTGCCTTTTGATAACGCATCAACTGAACATTACCTGAAAGTTTATCTTGCCTTCTCTTAACTACAACAGCACCGACTAAACTAAAGAACGGAACTATCAGTGAAACCCAAAACCAAGGTTTGATTAGAGAAATTTCTTGTTTCGGTTCAAGATTAAAATTAGATGTTTTGATGAAACGAATATCTTCGCTTAATAATTTTACATCGCTCTGGGAAAATCCTTGTGATGCTGTTTCACTTCCTGCAACTCCTTGCCTTACATTTATTTTAAATGGCTGCGATTTTAATGTTACATATCTTCGCGAAGAAGGATTAAAATAAGTAAACTCCATAGGAGGAATCTCTTTTTCACCAGCAGTTCTCGGTACAATTAAATAGTCGATAATTTTTTGTCCGGAAATAATTGATCCGCGGTTAATGTTCTCTACATTTTTAGGTTCATACTTTTCAAAACCTGAGGGCAATATTGGATCAGGCACTTTGATTAACTTAATATTTCCATTACCACCAACTGTTAATCTTAGAGTGAGGCTTTCATTTGTTACAACATCTTTTTTGTCTACTTCCGCCTTAAAACTTAGATCACCTACAGAACCGGTAAAAGAAGCCGACGGATTTTGCGGCAGCGGATCAACTTCAACTTTGATTGTGTTGGAACGTGTTTTAATTTCTACAGTTTCAGATCTGCCGAAAAATGAATCGTTAAAAAATTCATCGAAGACATCGTTCCCGGTTTTTTTCTTTTTTACGATTACAGGAACATTCAACTCAAATGGACTAACCGAAAGTGTTCCTGTCTTTGAAGGGAAAAGTGCAACCTGTTTTATTTTAGCAACGCGGTAACGTTCGCCCTTGTACATTCCAATTTCAAAATTAATATTTTGTAAAGGACCAACTTCCTCAGCCCAAAATCCTTCGTAAGATGGAAGTTTTGTTATTTGCGGCGAAGAAATATTTAGTTTTGTATAAAGTTTATACGTAACCGTAATCTGCTCGCCAAGAAGTGCGCGAGTTTTATTCGCTTCAGCTACAATAAAAACATTTTTCGCTAATTCTTCTTGCGAGTACCCGCCTGTACTTTCTTTCTGCTGCTGCGGTGTTCCCTTTTCAACTTTTAATTTTAATGGTTGAGTATGAAATGTCTTTCCGCCGTAATCTATTGAAGCAGATTGAATTACAAATTCTCCTATGTTGCTTGGTTGTACAATGTAAGAAAAAGTAATTGAGCCGGAAACTTTTCCGTTTATGATCTGCATATTGCTCGATTGATTCGGTCCGCTAAGAATCCTAAATCCGGTTAATGCAGGAGGACGAAAATTACTAATCCCATTTACATCTCCACCTTCAAAAGTAAAGTAGATTTGAAATCGATCGTATTGACCGACAGTTGATTTGTCTACGGTTGCATTAAACTGCTGAGCATTTATTGTTTGAACAAAAATGCTAAAAATGAAAAGTAGAACTGTCAAAAAATATTTTTTTGAATTTTGATTTAACATCTTTATTCTCGTTACTATATACTCTATACTTTATACTGTTTTATCTACCAATCTTTTTCAGTATTAACCGGTTTCCCTTTTACCTTGCGAAGTTTTTTCTGCAGATCACTTTCATTATTCTTCAAAACTTCTAAAATTCTTTGTGCATCTTCTTTAGAAATTTGATTCTTCGGCTGCTGTTGTTGCTGTTGATTCTGCTGCTTATCCTTATTCTGATCTTTTTTATCTTGATCGTTCTGCTGATCTTGTTTTTGCTGTTGATCTTTATTTTTATCCTGATTCTTATCGTTTTTATTTTTCTGCTGCTGTTGATTTTGCTTTAGCATATTTAAAGCATAAGATAGATTATATTTTGTATCAAGATCATTCGGATTTTTTTTGAGTGAGTTTGCATAAGCACCAACACTCTCCTGATATTTCTGTTGTTTCATCAAGGCATTGCCAATGTTATGATAAACTTTGGCTTGGTTTATTTTATCTTCTGTAAACTGTAAAGAATTTTTATAGGACTGAAGTGCTTCATCATAGCGGCCTTGCTTGTAATAAGCATCTCCAAGATTAAAATGTCCTTGAAACAATTCGGGATCTTTTTCCAAACCTTTTTTGAATTTCACTTCTGCATCAGAATATTTTTTGCCGGAGTAAAGGTCAACTCCGTCATTGTTTAAACTTCTTTTGCTTTGTGCAAAAGTGATTGCTGATAAAAGAAAAATTATATATATGGTTTTTTTGATCATTGTTTAACCTCAACAATCTTTTCAAACTTAGCAAGCCATTTTGATTTATTGGATGAGATAAAAAATTCACCAATTAAAAGCATAATTGCCGGAATCAAGAAATAGTAAAATCTGTCTTCGTATTCAGTAATTTTTTTTGTGCCGTATTCCGATTGCTGAATTTTTGCAAGGTCATTATAAATAGCCTCTAACTCATCTTCTGTGTTAGTGCCTCTATAATATTTCCCTTTTGTCTTTTCCGAAATAGTTTTCAAAATTGTTTCGTCGAGTTTTGTAAGTACAATATTTCCTTGATTATCTTTTTTATATCCGCGCTGAACACCTGAATCATCATAAACCGGAATAGGAACTCCTGCCGACGAACCAAATCCTATAGTATAGATACTAACATCTTTAGAATTTGCTTCATCAAGAGCTGCATCAATATTCCCTTCATGATCTTCACCATCCGTAATTACAACAATTGCCTTTTTTGTGTCGTCATCATAACGGAAAGATTTCAAAGCTAGATCTAATGCAGGACCAATTGCAGTACCGGGCTGAGGAACTGAATTAAAATCTACTGCGTTCAAAAACAAATTAGCTGCTGCATAATCGGAAGTTAATGGAAATTGCACGTAAGCTTGTCCTGCAAAAAAAACTAATCCGATTTTATCACCCTGAAGTTTTTGAATTAACTTTGCGATCTCAAATTTTGCTTTTTCCAATCTGCTTGGTTTAATATCTTCAGCACCCATACTTCTTGAAACATCTAATATAATATAGACTTCAATACCGATTTGTTTTACTTCTTCTATCTTTGTTCCTATTTGTGGATTTGCAAGTGCAACTATAATTAACACAACTGCAAAAAGAGTAAGTACAAATTTTAACCATGATTTTAATTTACTTCTCAACGGAAATAAAACTTCTTTCAGTTTTGTTCCTGCAAATTTTTCAAGAATATTATTTTGTTTTTTGAAAGTAAACCAAAACATTACAGCAAGGATTGGAACAAGCCAGAACAAATAAAGATATTCACTATTTGCAAATCGTATCACGGTAATCTTCTCAAATATGTTCTTGATAAACCAACATCAGCTAATAATAAAAATAGACCAACAAAAGCCCAACTATAGAATAATTCTTTTGCGTTTCTGTAAGATGTAACTTCAGCCCGTGTTTTTTCTAAACGGTCTATCTCTTCATAGATCTGAACTAATTTTCTATTATCCGTCGCACGAAAATATTTTCCTCCAGTAATGCTGGAAATCTGATTCAAAATATTTTCATCTATTTCAACAGGCACCATTTGATACCTAATTCCGAATGGGGTTTGAAATGGATAAGGGGCATCTGTAGTGGAGCCGACACCAACGGTATAAATTCTTATCCCAAATTTTTGAGCTATTTGCGCAGCTGTAAGCGGATCAATTTCTCCACGGTTGTTCACACCATCAGTTAATAGAATCATTACTTTACTTTTTGATTTACTGTCTTTCAATCTATTTACACCATTTGCAATTGCATTTCCAATTGCTGTTCCGTCTTCTATCATTCCTGTGTGGATCTCTTTCAGCAAATTTCTCAGAACACTGTAATCAATTGTAAGGGGGCATTGTGTAAAACTTTCTCCGGAAAAAATCACAAGTCCAATTTTATCATTAGTTCTTCCGGCAATAAAATCATCAATAACTTTTTTTGCAGCTTCAACACGGTTAGGTTTGAAATCCTCCGCCAGCATACTGCCAGAAATATCAAGAAGCATTGCAATATCAATTCCTTCGGTATAGATATTTTCTCCGCTGGAAAAACTTTGAGGGCGTGCTGCTGCTATAATGAAAAAAGCGATTGAAAGTATTCTTAACCACGCTGGAATGTTTGCCAGTTTCTCTTTTAATGTTTTAGGTGCACGGCTAAATATTTGTAATGATGAAAAATTAAAATCCGGTGTAACTTTATTCTGTTTTTTCCAATACCAGTAAATAATTGCCGGTATTAAAAGTAAAAACCATAATACTATAGGATATGCAAATGTTATATCACTAAACATTTTTATCCTCGCTCACATTTTGCGGTGGTGCCGGAATCGTTTGATTAACAATTTCGTAAGCCTGATTCATCATCGTATCATTTACTTGCGGTATCGGTTCAAATTTTGCAAACTTAACAAGATCGGCATTACTGAAGAAATTATCCGATGTTTGAACTATCTTTTTCCCTTCTTCCATATAACTTAACACGGCTAGAATTTCTGCAGAGGTCATTTCCAATGCGCGAAAATTAAATCTCGCTTCAAAATATTGGCGGACAATTTCAGTTACTTCACTATGGAATTGTTTTATAAATCCATTCTGCCAAAGTTTTTTCTCTTCAAGTTCATGTAAATGTGCTAATGCTATTTCATAGGGAGGAATTTTTATTTCGGGTAAAATATTTTCTTTAAGTACTTTCTTCTTTTTATAACGCTTATATAAATAGTACAGAAGAACGGCTAATAAAAGTATCAATACAGCTATAACTGAAATCAACAACCAATTCGGCGGAAGTTTCAAAGGATCTTTTACATCTCTGATATCTTCTTGTGCATTAACCGGTAATGTGCGGATTGTGATTGTTACAGGATTAGTCTTAATCAATTTTTTTGAAATTGTTCTGCCGGTTATATATTCCAAAGTAATGGCAGGTATAGTAACTTTAGCGGAATCGTATTTCGAAAAGATAAAATTATATCTTTCAATAACTTGAGTGTTAACTTCGTTTCTTTCAGATGGCAGAGTTTGAATATATTCGAGAACCTTTATGCTGTCTTTTACTGACGGCATATTAACCGAAATCACTTTATCATGTTTAACTTCAATTTTATACTTAATGTAGTCGCCGACTTTGTAGGTTGTTGTATCTGTGGTTGCACTAACGGAAATATTTTGTGCTTTCAGAATAGTGAGAGAAAAAAATAGAATGATAATAACAAACCTTAAATTTCTTACCATCTTTTTTCTCTCAGCTTAAAGAAATCAACAAGAGGTTTTACATATGAGCCGGATGTTTCAATATCAATTGAATCTAATCTGCTTGAAACAAAAAGTTGTCTGCGGAATTCAGACCAATGCTTATTTTCATCAATGACTGATTGTCGAATAATTTTATCACCCGTATCAATAAAACGGATCTCTCCGGTTTCTGCATCGCGGAATTTTATTAATCCCGCATCAAACATAGATTTTTCCCGCTGATCACGTAGTACAATACCAATCAAATCATGTTTTTTACCGACAATGCGTAATATTTTTTCGTAACCGCCATCAATAAAATCCGAGATTAAAAACACAATCGCTTTCTTTTTAATTGTATGATTAAAATATTCAAGTGCTTGACGAAGATTCGTTTGATTTCCTTCCGGTTCGAACGAAAGTACTTCTCTAATTATTCTAAGTGCGTGACTCTTTCCTTTTCTTGGAGGAACAAATTTTTCGATTCGATCTGTAAATAATATTAATCCAACTTTATCATTATTCTTCAAAGCGGAAAAAGCAAGAACAGCGCTTAGTTCTGCAGCTACTTGCTGCTTTGTTTTTTCAACAGAGCCAAACATTAACGATCCGCTCATATCAACAAGCAGCATAACTGTTAGTTCTCGTTCTTCTTCAAATATTTTTATATAAGGATGACCAAACCGTGCGGTAACGTTCCAATCAATGCTTCGGATATCGTCACCAAAATTATATTCGCGCACCTCGGAGAATTCCATTCCTCTTCCTTTAAATACAGAATGGTATTCACCGGAAAAAACTTCATTCACAATTCCGCGTGTACGAATCTCAATTTGTTTTACTTGTTTAAGTAATTCTTTAGTTAACATAAGTTCTCAGCTTTCAGCGGTCGGCTGTCAGCAAAAACTTTGAAAAGCAGAATGCTGATAGCTGACTGCTGAGTGCTATCAGGGTACTTCAATTTTATTTAATATTTTCGAAATAATTGTTTCGGAAGTAATATCTTCAGCTTCAGCTTCGTATGTAACTGCTATTCGATGACGTAATACATCAGAGCAAATCGAGCGGACATCTTCAGGAATTACATATCCTCTTCTTCTAATAAAAGCTATCGCTCGAGCACCTAATGCAAGATTAATTGATGCTCTTGGCGATCCGCCGTAACTAATTAGATCGGTCAATTCATTCAAACCAAAATCTTTCGGTGAACGAGTTGCAAAAACAATATCTAAAATATACTTCTCGATTTTTTCATCGACATAGATTTCCTGAACGAGTTTACGAGCTTTAATAATATCTGCCGGATTAATTACAGCATTTATAGTTGGATTATCAGAAGTAGTATTTAACTTCATAATCTTTTGCTCTTCTTCACGTGAAGGATAAGTTATCTTCACCTTCAACATAAAACGATCAACTTGAGCTTCCGGTAAAGGATAAGTTCCCTCTTGTTCAATTGGGTTTTGTGTTGCAAGAACAAGAAACGGATCATCTAATTTAAAAGTTGATTCACCAATTGTAACTTGTCTTTCTTGCATCGCTTCGAGTAGCGCACTTTGAACTTTTGCAGGAGCGCGATTAATTTCGTCAGCAAGAATAAAGTTTGCAAAGATTGGTCCTTTCTTAATAGCAAAGTTTCCATCTTTCTGATTATAGATCAATGTACCGATTAGATCAGCAGGAAGAAGATCCGGTGTAAACTGTATTCTTTGGAATTTTGCTTTCATTGATGCGGCAAGCGACTTGATTGCAAGTGTTTTAGCTAAACCGGGTACACCTTCAAGTAAAACATGCCCATTGGAAAGAAGCCCAACTACAAGGCGTTCAAGCATTGATTTTTGTCCAACGATTGTTTTACTGATTTCGTTGAAAAGTACATCAATAAACTCGCTTTCCTTTCTTATTTTTTCATTAAGTGCTGTAATATCCAATTTGAACCCTCACTGTTTTAATATTTCCAATGATTTTCTACAAAACTGATGAAGCTTAAGTTTCTTCTTTCTTAATAATTTTTTTGATACGAAAAGTTTTTTTGCGGCAACAAATATATGAAAATATGAACTCGAATGATTATTCAAATTTTATAAGGGAAATCAAATGTTAAAAAATCTTAAAAATGAATTACCAACCTTAAATAATTTTATATCAACATGAATAATGGCGATATTATCGTCCAAAATATAACATTCGTTGGATTTTACATAAAAATTGTACGTTACTGAGAACCTTGATTTTATTAAACCGTATTCAAGCTCACTAGGTCTAAATGATGACGATGATTTCAAAAAAGTTTTTCATATCTAAAAATAAACGGAGGTAAAATGTCAAAGTTAATTTTAACCATAATATTATTTGTATTTGTTAGTACTATGGCAAGCGCACAGATGAGAATGAGTCCAACCGATAGGGCAAAGCAATTAGGAGAAACATTAAAACTGAACAACGATCAAATAAAAAAGGTCGAAAATATTTTAACTAAACAACAAGATCAATTTTCAAAAATGATGAATGGCGGAGATTTCCGTAATGAAGAAACAAGGAATAAAATGATGAAGATGAGAGAAGAATCCGAAAAAGAAATAATGAAAATCTTAAACACAAAACAAAAGGTTGAATACAAAAAGTTTATTGAAGAACAAAAGAAGAGAATGGAAGAAAGAAGACAAAACAGAAATAATTAAAGAAAAACAAATTCAAACATTATTATTAGAGAACAATCATGAAAAAAAAGGTAATTATAATTTCCTCAGTTGTAATAGGTTTGTTAATTGTTGCTTACTTTTTATTTTTTCGAGGAGATTCAAAGGAAACAAAATTTTCGTATGTACAAATTTCAAGGGGTGATTTAAATGTTATTATCAGCAGTTCAGGAACGATCCAAGCTATCAAAACCGTCGACGTTGGAACTCAAGTCTCAGGAAAAATAGATAGACTTCTTGTTGATTTTAATAGTCAAGTAAGAAAGGGACAACTATTAGCTGTTATTGATACAGTAGTTTTAGCAGCTTCGTTAAGGGACGCTCAGTCTAGTCTTGATAGAGCTAAAGCGCAATATGACCAGGCAGTTGCTGTTCACGAGAGAAACAAGCAGCTCTTCGAAAAGAAATTTATGAACGAAGTGGATTTTATTGCATCTAAGACAAACGTTCAAGTTTTGCTTGCAACTCAAAAATCAGCAGTGACCGCACTAGATAGAGCAAAATTAAATTTGAACTACGCCTATATCTATTCTCCAATCTCGGGAACCATAATCAACCGAAGTGTTGAACAAGGACAGACCGTTGCAGCAAGTTTATCCGCACCTACAATATTCACAATTGCCGAAGATCTCTCATTGATGCGTATATTAACCAATGTAGATGAAAGCGATATTGGCCAAATAAAAGTGGGGCAAAAGGTTCAATTCACTGTTCAAGCTCAACAAGGTAAAAAATTTGATGGTGAAGTTACTCAGATCAGGCTAAATCCCAATGTTGTATCAAACGTTGTTAATTATGTAGTTGTTGTCCAGGCTGATAATAAAGAAAGACTTTTGTTACCCGGAATGACAGCTACAGTAGATTTTTATGTTGACTACAGAGAAAAAGTTCTTCTAGTTCCTAATGTCGCTTTACGATTTCAGCCGACAGAAGAGATGACTGCTGAATATGCAAAGAATAGAGAAAAAGAAATAGCAAATTTGCCGGATAGTGTTAAGAAGAGAATGCAGCAATTTGGCGGAGGTCAATTCAATCAAGGAGCTACGAGCAATGGTGGCGGTCAATTCATGGGAATGGGCGGAGGCGGAAATAATAGCGGCCGCAGAAGAAATGCAAGCAGGGTATGGTATTACGATGAAAATAATAAATTGCAAATGAGCATGGTCTTTGCCGGCTTAACAGACGGGAAAAATACAGAGATTGTTAGAGGAAGAAATTTGAAAGAAGGAATGAAAGTAATATCCGGAATAATTGAAAACCAAACTTCGACTACAACAACGTCAACAAATCCTTTTAACCCAACTCAACAAGGTGGAAATCGTGGGCCTGGTGGCGGGTTTGTTAGAGGATTTTAGCAGGAGATAAAATATTGGAAACCACTTTAATTAAAACTGTAGATCTAACTAAGACATATAATGTTGGCGAAATTGATGTGCATGCATTAAAATCGGTGAGCATCACTATAAACAAAGGTGAGTTTGTAGCTATCATGGGTGCATCCGGCTCCGGTAAATCAACACTGATGAATTTATTGGGATGTCTTGATATGCCAACCTCGGGAGATTATTTCCTCGATGGTATTAACACAAGTAAACTACCGCAGAATGAATACGCAAATATTCGAAATCAGAAAATCGGTTTTGTGTTTCAGGGATTTAATTTACTTCCGCGAACAACTGCTCTTGAGAACGTTGAACTTCCTTTGATGTATGACCGGCTAGAAAAAGTAAAAAATCATCAGAAGCAGGCTACAGAAGCATTAATAAGAGTTGGTCTTGGAGATAGAATGCATCATATACCAAGTCAATTATCCGGTGGACAGCAGCAAAGAGTAGCACTTGCAAGAGCATTAGTAAATGAACCATCATTGATTTTAGCAGATGAACCAACCGGTAATTTGGACAGCGTAACATCTGTTGAAGTTTTTAATCTCTTTCAAAAATTAAATGATGAGGGAATTACAATTGTAATGGTTACTCATGAAAGAGATTTTGCGGCTTTCGCAAAAAGAATTATTGAAATGCGTGATGGAAGAGTAATTAGAGATGCAAAAATTAAGGACCGATTAAACGCTGAAGAAGAATTGAAAAAAGTAATTGCTGAAGCCGAAATAGCAGAATAGAAGGAATAATAAAATGAAAGCAAAAATTATATTAAAAGTCGCAACCAGAAGCATTATGAAATCGCGGATGAGAAGTTTATTAACCGCCCTGGGAATTATCATAGGTGTTGCCGCGGTTGTAGTAATGGTTGCAATTGGAGACGGTGCACAGCAAAAGGTTGAAGATCAAATCGCAATGCTGGGTTCTAACTTAATAATTATAACACCTGGTGCTTCAAATAGTGGTGGTGTTAATAGAGGAATGGGAACTTTCAATAGATTTACTTGGGAAGATGTTGATAAAATAAAAAACGAAGCAACTTTAATTAAGGGTGTTACTCCTATTGTTCAATCAGGCGGACAAGTTATTGGCGGAGTTGGAAATTGGTTTACAAGAATTCAAGGTGTCTCTCCCGATTATCTCGAAATTCGTTCGTGGCCTTTGTCTAGTGGTGAATTCTTTACTGAAAGAGACGTGATGGCAAGAGCTAAAGTCTGCGTACTCGGTTCAGATATTGTTAAAAATTTATTTCCTAACGATGATCCGGTAGGACAGCAGATTAGAATCCGTAATACTCCGTTTAGAGTTATCGGCGTTCTAAAATCTAAAGGACAAAGTTCAGTCGGAACTAGTAATGATGATATTATTTTAGCTCCTTCAAGAACCGTGGGAGACCGCCTCTCCGGTGATCATATGCGAATTGGTTCTATACAAGTAAGTGCAATTTCTAACGATAAAATTCCTGCTGTAATTGCTGAATTGAAAAGTATAATGAGAGAAGCACATAAACTAACTCAAGGCGAAGAAGACGATTTTACAATTCAGGATCAGTCGGATCTATCTGAAACTGCAACCGCAACATCACGCATACTAACAATTCTTTTAGCATCCGTAGCGGGTGTATCTCTTGTCGTTGGCGGAATCGGAATTATGAATATTATGCTTGTATCAGTTACAGAAAGAACTAGAGAAATTGGAATTAGATTATCAATAGGAGCTAGAGCTTCCGATATTCTAGTTCAGTTTTTAACCGAAGCTATTGTATTAAGTTTATCGGGAGGAGTGATTGGCGTCTTGCTCTCATTTTTAATTGCGTATCTATTGAATAACTATACAAGTCAATCGGCATATATTAGACCGCAGATAATAATGATTGCATTCGGATTTGCTGGAGCAATAGGAATATTTTTTGGATATTATCCGGCAAGAAAAGCTTCGGCATTAAATCCTATTGATGCTTTAAGGTATGAATGATTTTTTTAATTAAAATAAATTAGTGATCAGAAATTTGATCAATACAAGTTCACAAAAAATTGGGATGAGCTGATGAAATTTGTAAAAATATTTTTCTTACTAAGTTTTACTTTTGTATTTGTAGCAGGCGTTTATGGCCAAGAAAAAATAACTTTAAGCAGTGCCATTACGACCGCCCTAAATCAAAATACATCAGTTATAAAAAGTACAAATAGTTTAGAAACTTCCGTTGCTTCTCTTAAGAATGCTTATGGGAGTTTATTACCGACGGTTAATTTCAGCAGCGGATGGAACTGGCAAAGAACGAGCAGTTCAGGAAGTACTGTACTAGATTTTTTCGGCAATCCTCAGACTTTAGGAGCTTCGGAAACTGATTCCAGAAGTTACAGTATGTCTTTAGGCGGAAGTGTAACTCTTTTTGACGGGCTTGCTAATATCTCTACAATTAATCAGAGGAAGAACGATCTTCAAGCAGCTAAATATGATTTGGAAAAACTTCGGGCAGATGTAATTCTTCAAACAGTTAACCTCTTCATTTCCATAATAAATAATGAAAAGATCTTGAAATTTCAGACCGAGGATGTAAAGTATAATGAAGATCTACTGACTAAAGTAAAGGAAATGTATGATCTCAGAATGAAAGCAAATGTAGATTTGTATTCACAGGAATATCAAACGTCAAATTCAAGATTAGCTTATCTTCAAGCAAAAAGTAATTATGAAAAATCAAAAATCACTTTCCTAAATTATTTATCTAAAGATATTTTAAAAGATTATACGTTCGAAATGGACTCTTCATATTTACCTGGATCAATAAAAAATATTGATAACATTGATGCACTTATACAAACTGCTTTAGATAATAGAAATGACTATCAGAGTTCTAAATTAAAATTGGAAAGTTCTGAATACCAGCTAACTATTGCCAGAGGTGGCTTGCTTCCAAGTTTAAGTGGAAATTATAATTTTTCTACCAGTGCTACTCAGCCTACTGATTTATTTAATAGAAGGGTTTATAGTTTTGGTTTATCACTTAGTTTTCCAATTTTTTCCAGATGGAGTACAGAACTTGCAATGCAGACTGCTTCGGTATTAAATAAAAATAGTAATGAAGACTTAAATGCTTTGGAAAGACAAATTAAAAGCGATTTGAAAAATGCTGTTCTGGATTTACAAACTGCAAAACTACAATTAGAAGCTACAAGAGCAGGATTAAAATCCGCAAAAGAAACTTGGGAAATCAAACGCGATTCTTACACACTCGGTTCTGCAACTTTTATTGACCAACAGCAATCCTACCGAGATTATATTCAAGCAACTAATAATAATATAGCCAGCGAATCAAATTATCTTTACAGGCAATTTGGATTGCTAAGCGCTTTGGGATTGCTTAAAAGCGAGTAATATAAATTTTTATAGTAGTTAACTTAAAATGCTGAAGTCTTCTTCAGCATTTTTATTTTGTGGGAATCCTTACCGCTGCGAATTTCAAATAAACCGTCTCTTCCATTGCCGGTAATGACGGATGATCTAAAGAAGAATTATTAAAATAGAAGAGCTGTATTTTCTTTCCAGCTTTAATAGCCGCTGTATTGATTGCATCCAAAAACATTTCTTCTTTAAGATGATGAGAACATGAAGAAGTAAAAAGCAATCCGTCATCCTTCAATAGATTTATAGCAAGACGATTCAATTTTTCGTAACCCTTGATTGCGGTTGCTAATGTTTTTTTGTTCTTGGCAAACGCTGGTGGATCTAAGTTGATAACATCAAATGTTTTCTTATCCGAATTACATTTCTCCAAGTAATCAAAAACATCGGATAGAATAAATTCTGTTTTGCAATCGAAACCGTTAAGTGAAAAGTTTTCTTGTGTATTTTTTATTTCTTCAGAAGATGAATCAACAAATACAATTTCTTTTGCTTTGTTATAAGCAGCATGCAAACCAAATCCGCCGGAATTACAGAAACAATCAAGCACTGATTTGTTTTTGCAGAATTTCCCAAAGAATTCGCGGTTATCACATTGATCGAAATAAAAACCGGTTTTGTGTCCGGTTGCAAAATTGATCTTGTATTTCACTTTCCCATCAGAAATAATCTCTTCGTTCATCTCACCAAGATAAATTTTATTCTCTTCCGGCAATCCCTCCAGCTTACGGAAGTATTCCTCTCCTTTTGCAAATATATCTTTAGCAGAAAAATCTTCACGTAATATTCTTGTTATTAATTCTATATTCTTTTCCATTCCGGCAGAATAAACTTGAAGTACAAAAGTATCATTGTACTTATCAATTATAAGTCCCGGTAAAAAATCACTTTCACTAAAAACCATACGGAATGATTTACGTTCAGGATAAATTCTATTTCTGAATTCAAATGCTGCATTTAATCTAACACGGAATACTTTTTCAAGATCAACTAATTCTTCATTAGAAATAATGCGTACGGCAATTAAAGAATTGCCGTTATAAAATCCGCTTCCAATAAAATTATTCTTTGAATCAAACACCTGAACAAGTTCACCGTTGGAAATTCCCCCTTCAACTTTGGCTATTTCATTGCTGAAGACCCAGAGATGCCCTTGTTTTATTCTACGTTCTTCATTTTTCCTTAATACTACTTTTACCATTTTTTTCTCAATTATTAGGTTAAATATACGCTGTAAAGACGAAGTATGCTTCGTCTCAACGAATATTATTTTATTATATTTGTGCCACAAAATTTTCAAATAAAGGAAAACATAATGAGATCGAAATTATTAATGGTATTATTATCAGTTATTTTCATTGTTACTGCATGTAATAAACAAGAAGAACCGAAACAAACTGAGGTTACTAAGAATTCAAATGTTCATCAAATTATTGTAGAAGAAGCAATTCAAGTAAGCGGATATACATATATCAGAGCTAATGAAAGCGGCAAAGAATATTGGATGGCTGTAACTACCATGGATGTTAAAAAAGGCGAAACTCTTTACTACGAAGGTTCAATGGAAATGAAAGATTTTGAAAGTAAAGAACTGAAAAGAAAATTTGATTCAATCTTTTTTGCAGATAATGTTAGTAAAATTCCTCCTGTGAATGCCGGAAACAATATTAAAGCATCTCCACAAAAACCTTCTATTGAAAAAGAGAATATTTCTATTGCACCGGTAGCTGGTGGAATAACAGTCGCACAACTTTTTTCAAACCCAAATTCTTATGCCGGTAAAATAGTTAAGATAAAAGGTAAAGTTGTAAAGACTAACTTCGGTATAATGAAAACTAATTGGATTCATATTCAGGATGGAACAAGTACCGGTTCAGATTTCGATTTAACTGTTACCACAAATGATAATGTAAACGTGGGTGATATTGTTACGTTCGAAGGAAGTATAGTTTTGAATAAAGATTTCGGATACGGTTATTCATACAAAGTGCTTTTGGAGAATGCAAAAGCAAATAAAAGTTTATAAGTCCTAACAAATTCTTCAAGTGCAATTTTCTTAGTAGAATTTTGCGCTTTTTAATTTTAAAGGGTGATGATGAAATTAAATATTTTAAGAAAGGATTAACTTGAGTAAAAATAAATCAACTTGGGAAAAAGGAAAAGGTAAGCTTGGATCTCTTACCCCGCTTATTGGAAAGTGGAAAGCTGAAACTGAATCACCAATGGGACATTTGATTTGTACTCGCTCTTTTGAATCAATTCTTGGCGGCAAATATGTTCAGTTAAATGCTTCCTGGAAATTCGCAAAATATTCTTATGAAGAGGTCGCACTTTACGGCGTGGATAAGGATAAGAAGTTATCATTCTGGTCATTTACTAATGATGGGAAACAATCGCAAGGAAAATTATCCAAGGCTGAGGACGTGCATCCTGAAGCAATTTGTTTTGAAGCACAAATGCCTGCAGGTCTTGCAAGAATGATTTATTGGCCCGATGATGATGAAGGATTTTATTGGGCGGTTGAATCAAAAACAAAAAAGGGTTGGAATAGATTTACAAAACATCATTACACAAAATAAAAATGAAAAAACAATTCGTTCATATAAATAAAATATTGTTCCTTATTACAATTTTTATCTCTATTGTTTCATGCAAGGATAAATCAGCAACAACCGAACCTGATGTTAATTATGAAAGCGTATTTCTCTATTCGCCGATGGATGTTGACAAGATTCAATGGCTTGATCCGCTTGGTTGGATGAACCCCGTTGGGCATACATTTCCCACCGACCATGTCTATTTTAATTTCAATATGAGAACACCTACATGGGAGACAAGAACAAATTACATTTTACCTATTTATGCACCTGCTTCAGGAAAAATTGATTGGTACTTAATGGATAATGGACGAAATGATGACTCCAAAGTAATGATAAAAGTTAATTCTACATTTTCGTACTACTTAGATCATATCATTCTTGATTCTGCGTTCGTACTCGGTTCCATTGTTACTGCCGGAGAAAAAATTGGAACGACTGCACGAAGCGGAAGTGTTGATCTTGGTGTAATAAACGAAAAAATAACGCTGGCAGGATTCGTCAATCCGGCACGTTACCCCGGATCAATACATTGCGATTCGCCTTATAAATATTTTCAAGAACCATTAAAAAGCAAACTCTATTCAATGGTAAAACGAAACGCTCCGGATAAGGATGGTAAAATTGATTATGATGTTCGAGGACGATTAATTGGAAATTGGTTTCATGAAAGTGTAAGAATTGAAGACAGCATGGGACCGTTAGCATGGCCCAAAGAAATTGCTTTTGCACCAGATCTGTACGAACCTTCACAAATGATTCTTTCTTTTGGAGGATATGTTGGAATAGTGGGTAAGTTCAAACCATCAATCAGCGATCCTAATCCTTCACAAGTTTCTGTTAGCAGTGGTAAAGTAATTTACCATGTAAATTACTTAGAATTTGGATATGCAGGATTGTTGGCGGTTCAACTTATAGATGATATTAGAATGAAAGTAGAATTCTTTCCGAATAAGACAGGAGACACTGCGGAATTTGACGGCAACGCTTTTATTTATACCAGATAAAACTTTGATTTGGGAGTAATTATTATCTCTTTAAATAATTTATAAATAATTCTAAGTTGCATTCAGAAGTTGGGAAAATTTTACAATGATTTTTTCAAAACTATATTTTCAATCTCTGAATAAACTACACACAATAATTTTTCCTGTATTGTGTTTGATTTTTTTCATTTGCTGTAGCGATCCATTTTCCCTTCCCACTCCTCCTTTACAATACCCTAATGTACTTCATGGACAAGTTTATAACCTCAGTCATCCGGGACCGATACCGGTTGATTGGATACCACCGCCATATGAAGCGGTTAGCACTGTGATTGCACATGACATTCAACAGGGAATTAGTTTGGAAGTTAAGTCTGATGGCCGCGGTCAATTTCTAATAATGGCTCCTCCGGGAAATTATTATCTCCGAGTAAAAGAATCTTACTTATCATCTGAAACCGGTCCTTATCAATTAAAGGAAGGAGAAACGATTGAAGTGAAAGCATACTTTGATAACGGAATGAGATAAACAATGAAGATTAAAAAAATATTAACTTCTATCAGATGGTTCACTTTATTCCTAATCGTTTTTATTTCTATAAACTCTTGCCAAAAAGAATCTTCTGATACTTTGACCGGACCAGCAATTGAAGGCAGCATTGTTCACCTTGATAAACTTGAACAAGGAAAAGTTTACAAGCTAAATGATTATCCTTTATTCGTTATGAGTTATAGAGGTGATTACGGATTCAGCAGATTTTTGAAAACTGGAATTAGAGAAATTGTTGGCGAAAAAATAAATAATCCGGATTGGGGCTGCACTTGTTTTACGGGAATGGTTAACAATAAAATTTTCGGAAGAAATTTCGATTACTATCATCACATTGCACTAGCACTTTATACTCATCCGCGGAATGCCTTTGCATCGTTGTCCATTGTTGATCTTTATTATCTGGGATTTAATGAAAGCAGTTCTGCAAATCAAATTGAAAATTCCAATTCAGTTTCAAACGCACCCTTTTGGCCAATGGACGGAATAAATGAAAAAGGTGTTGCCATCGGACAGATGGCGCTTCCTTATGCTGATCCGCCTTATGATCCCAGCAAAAGAAGTCTAAACTGTTTGGAAATTATCCGGCTGGTTCTTGATTATGCTTCTAATACAGATGAGGCAGTATCGCTTATTCAACAATATAATTATAACGTCAATGGTGGTCCGCCCGTTCATTTTATGATTGCGGATAAAAGCGGCAAGTCGGCGATAATTGAATTTATTAATAAAGAAATGAAAGTGATTTATAATAATGAACCATATCATGTCTCTACAAATTTTATAATTACCGGTTCGTTAGCACCTCAAACCACAGACTGTTGGCGTTACAACAAAGCTTACAGTGATCTCAAAAATGCCGGCGGTTCTATTGATGAAACTGCTGCAATGAATATTCTTCAATCAGTTTCGCAGAGCATAACAATGTGGTCTGCCGTATATAATTTGAACACACCTTCACTTAATATTTCCACAGGAAAAGATTATAGTAAAGATTATAAATTACTTTTCAGTAATACTCTTTATTCTTCTATTGTAGAGACGACCTGGCAGGTCGTCTCTACTTTTAAACCTATTTACAAAGTTAGGGTTATAAAAATATTTTAGATGAAAAGAAGAATCATTCCATATAAACCACATCTCAAAGAACTTGCACGTAAGCTTAGAAAAGAAAGTACACTAACGGAAGTAATGTTGTGGTATGAATTGAAGGGAAGAAAGCTTCGCGGTTATGATTTCGATAGACAAAAACCGATTGATGATTATATTGTTGATTTCTACTGTAAAGATTTACAATTGGCAATTGAGATTGATGGCGAGAGTCATATTAGTAAAGAAGAATATGATAAAGCCAGACAACTTCGCTTGGAAAGTTTGGGCGTGAGATTTTTACGTTTTGATTCTATGGCAGTGAGATATAATCTTGAAAAGGTTATTAAAGAAATAGAAAAGTGGATTGACGAAAATTCTGTGTGAGTTTTTTCATTTGTTTATGACCCACCCCTTTAAGTTCCCCTCCAAGGAGGGGAAAATATTTTAAGTAAATTAAAAAGTCCCCTCTTGGGAGGGGACAACAGGGGTGGGTTGCCTATTTACATAGTTGAGGATTTGTGGTAAGTTAAAGAAGCAATACTGAGGGGTATTATGAAAAATTTAACAAAAATTATTTTTTTAGTTTCTATTCTTTTTAATTCATCATACATACAGTCCCAGAGTGATTCTCTTATTGCAGCGATTTCTCCAGATTCTTTAATATTAACCATTAAAGAATTGACCGGAGCTGTACCAATTACACTCAATGGAAAAGTTAAAATAATTCAAACTAGAGCTATACTCACAACAGGAAACCGTCAAGCATCTGAATATTTCTCACAACGTATGAAACAAATAGGATTAAATGTTGAACATTCGTATTTCCAGGGTACATACTATAATGTTCAATTAAATTTTACCGGTATTAATGTAACTCCAGTTACAAATTTTCCCTTGTGGCTTTGTTCGGACTGGGGTGAAATTTTTAGCATGAAGAATTCAGGTGCTGAATGGGAATCTCGTTTAAACTCTGCGACACCACAAACTGACAGACTCGATTGGATTAATCCTCAAAATCAAAACACAATTATTGCAGTTGGTAAAACTGGAAATTTAACTTTGACAACTGATGCAGGAGAATCATGGACAAAAAAACCAACGGGAATTGCATCAATATTACATTTCTTCTCTTCATCTTCAGGTACTTCAGTTGCAGTTGGAGAAAAAGGAACTGTATGGCGTAGTACCGATTTTGGTACAAGTTGGACTAAAATAATTGTGGACACCAATACAACTTTTTCTCAAGGAACTTTCCTCAATAACGGTCACGTATTAGTTGTCGGTTATGATAAAACCCTACCATCACAAGGAAGAATTTTCGAAAGTAAGGATGCTGGTGTAACATGGTTTGTTGTTCAAAATACTTTCAGTTCACAACTCAAGACTGTTTATTCTTCTGATTCTCTACATGTATGGTGCGCATCTTCAAACGGAGAAGTTTATTATTCTAATTCTGCTGGAGTTATTTGGAATAAAAGTTTATTTGAGATTGGATCATCAGCTAATAAAATTTTCTTTAGTGATAATTCAAACGGATGGATAATTACATCGGGGAAAAAATTCTTTAACTCAACCGATGGTGGAAGTACATGGAATTTTTTGTCCTCTATTGATGCACCTATCACAATAAATGATTTTCTTTTTTACGACTCCAAAAATGGTTTATTAATTGGAAAGGATATCTCTAAAAAACAAACATCAGACGGTGGAATACAATGGCTTGACAGAACAATACCTTTCCATTACAATGTTATTGCTACAATAAATGGCACTCAAAGACCCGAACATTATATTCTATTTACTGCTCATACTGATTGCAATCTTACAACACCCGCAGATAGATGGCTTCTCGCACCTGGTGCAGATGACGACGGTAGTGGAATTGCTGTATTGTTAGAACTAGCTCGAATATTTAAAAAATATCCAGTCCCTATCACTTTGAAGTTTGCTAGTGTTCCCGATGAAGAACTTGGTAGTGGTGGAGCCAATAATCTCGGAACAACATTACTCAGTAAACCATATACTTGTCGTCTTGTAATAGACTTTGATATGGTAGGTTATGATTATCGCTATCCAAGATCAGTAGCTATGACTTACTATGGCGGAACAGTTGCAGACAATTTGTTCACGCAATATGTAAATAATATTTCTGCTACGAATATTCCACTTACTCCGGTTGGCTGGAAAAATGCCACACCTGCCAATGCTGCAGGATTTTATAATAAAAAGATTCCAATATTAGGGTTGATGGAGGGCGCAGGCTATATGTCCTTAATACAACCAAATTATCACAAAACAAGTGATTTGTGGTCAACAATAAATCCCGAATATATTTCTAACATAACGCGTTCTACAGCTGCTTTTATTCATGATATTGCAACTGATTTATTTGTTGGTATTTCTGAAGATGATAATTCAGTTTCTATTCCTTCATCCTTCATTTTAGATCTTCCATATCCAAATCCTTTTAACTCAACTACAATCCTCCGTTTTGGTTTACCAAATCCTGCTAAAGCTTCTATTATTATTTACAATCTTTTAGGACAGCAAATTACTCGGGTTGCACAAGGATATTACGAGAAAGGATACCATACAGTTTCCTGGGATGCATCCAATGTAAGCAGCGGGATATATCTTGCAAGGTTAACAGTCTTAGATAATTTTTCTAACATAAAATTTTCAAAAACTAGCAAGCTTCTTTTACTGAAATAATTTATTGTAAAGACGCCCCATGTTGCGTCTTTACATAGTTTGGGTTTTGTGGTAAGTTTGCACCTCCTACAACAAACAATGTTTTAATATAATGGCTGTTAACGAACCAAATAAAATCATTTATTCAATGATCGGCGTAAGCAAGTTTTACGATACAAAAGCGATCATAAAAAATATCTACCTTTCATATTTCTACGGAGCTAAGATCGGTGTGCTTGGACTTAACGGTTCCGGTAAAAGTACTCTTCTAAAAATCCTCGGCGGAGTTGATAAAGATTTCAACGGAGAAATCGCACTTTCACCCGGATTCACAATCGGTTTGCTGGAACAAGAACCAAAACTTGACGATACAAAAACCGTAAAGGAAATTGTTCAAGAAGGCGTTCAAGAAATTGTAGATGTTCTGCGCGAATATGATGAGATCAATGCAAAGTTTGCAGAGCCGATGAGCGACGACGAGATGAATGATCTTCTCGAACGCCAAGGCAAAGTTCAAGAAAAACTCGATCACCTTGAAGCATGGGATCTCGATTCCAAACTTGATCTTGCAATGGACGTACTCAACTGTCCCCCGCCCGATACGATTGTAAAAGTTTTATCCGGTGGCGAGCGCAGAAGAGTTGCGTTGTGTCGTTTACTTCTAAGAAGACCGGATATTCTTCTTTTAGATGAACCGACTAATCATCTTGATGCTGAAACAGTTTTGTGGCTGGAAGCAGAACTGAACCGTTATGCCGGAACAGTGATTGCAGTTACTCACGACAGATATTTTTTGGATAATGTTGCCGGATGGATTCTTGAACTTGATAAAGGCGAAGGTATTCCGTGGAAAGGAAATTATTCATCTTGGCTTGAGCAGAAACAACAGAGATTGCTTCAAGAGGAAAAGAAAGAAACAGAACGGCAAAAAACTTTAGCACGGGAATTTGAATGGATTAAAATGTCGCCCCGTGCCCGCCAGGCAAAATCCAAAGCAAGAATTTCTTCCTACGAAGAAATGTTAAAAGAAGAAAGTGATAAGCGGCAGAAAGATTTGGAGATTTACATTCCGCCCGGACCAAGATTAGGAAACGTGGTGATCGAAGCGGAAAATGTTTCTAAAGGTTACGGTGAAAAAGTTCTGTTCGAGAATTTGAATTTCAAACTTCCGCCCGGTGGAATTGTTGGTGTTATCGGTCCGAACGGTGCAGGCAAAACAACTTTGTTCAGAATGATCGTTGGACAGGAGAAACCGGACAGCGGTTCGTTCAAAATTGGTGATACTGTTAAACTTGCTTACGTAGATCAAAGCAGAGACATACTCGATCCGGAAAAATCAGTTTGGCAAATGATAAGCGGCGGTGATGATATAATTCAGCTTGGAAGCAGAGAACAAAACTCACGTGCTTATGTCGGGCAATTTAATTTTACCGGCGCTGATCAGCAGAAAAGAGTTGGAATGCTTTCAGGGGGTGAAAGAAACAGAGTTCATCTTGCAATTGCATTGAAACAAACTGCAAATGTTTTACTTCTTGATGAACCGACAAATGATCTAGATGTAAACACAATGCGTGCGTTGGAAGAAGGTTTGTTAAACTTTGCCGGATGTGCAGTAATAATCAGTCATGATAGATGGTTCTTAGATAGAATCTGTACTCACATTTTATCTTTCGAAGGCGATAGCAAAGTTGTTTGGTTCGAAGGAAACTTTTCGGATTATCAAGAGAACCGAAGAGAACGTCTTGGTAAAGAGGCTGATGTGCCTCATAGAGTGAGGTATAAAAAACTTACAAGGTAATTTCGAGTTCTACAAATCATAAATTGGTGATCATAATGAAAAAAATTTTCATTTCATTCTCAATTTCATTTCTGTTTTGTCTTATAATTAACGCCCAATCCGAAAAAGAAATTACTTACATCAAAGCTGGAAAATTATTTGATGGAAAATCCGATCAATTATTGAGCAATGTAATTATCGGAATTAGAGGACAAAAAATTTTCTCCGTAAATCAAAACCAAGAATTAGAACCCAATGCTAAAGTAATTGATTTAAGCAATTCAACAGTATTACCGGGTTTGATTGATTCACATACGCATATTGTTTTACACAGCGGAAACTACGACAACCAGATAATCAAAGAAACACCAGAGTACCGTGCCCTTTACGGCGCTGCAAATGCTAAGCTAACTCTTGAAGCCGGAATTACAACCATTAGAGATGTAGGTAATGAAGGTGCAGGTTTTGCAGATATTGCATTAAGAGATGCCATTAATAACGGAATCGTTCCAGGTCCAAGAATTCTAACTTGTATTCAGCCGGTAAGTAGCACAGGTTCTTATAATCTTGTGGGATTTTCACCTTATATCACACTTCCAAATTTATCATATGTAGCAGATGGTCCTGAAAAAATACGAGAGAAAGTTAGATTGCTTGTCAAAGAAGGTGCTGATCTTATAAAAGTTTACATGGAATCGTATGAAAAGAAACAATTAAGAAAAGATTTATTAACAGGCGCAATGAATTATACTTTAGAAGAACTAAAAGCTCTTGTTGATGAATCACATCGTGCCGGATTAAAAGTTGCCGCTCACACTTATTCCGATGAAGCAGCAAAGATGGCAATCGAAGCGGGTGTAAATTCAATCGAGCATGGATTATACATTAGCGAAGAAACTTTTAATCTAATGGCTAAAAAGAATAT
Organism: Melioribacter sp.; assembly: GCA_023250955.1. Classification (GTDB taxonomy): domain Bacteria; phylum Bacteroidota; class Ignavibacteria; order Ignavibacteriales; family Melioribacteraceae; genus Fen-1258. The sequence continues at coordinate 53,661 of JAHEZQ010000028.1, forward strand.
TTATTATGTTCCAACGCTTCTTGTTTATGAGATGTGGAGAGACGGAAAAATTTTTGGCGGAATCTCAGATGAAGATAAAATTAAACTAGCGAATACATGTGAAGAACATATCAAAACTTTTAAACGTGCATTAAAAACCTCCGTTAAGATTTGTTTCGGAACAGATACTTTTGAACTGCCTGGGACCAATGCTCAAGAAATCGAATTAATGGTAAAGTATGGAATGAATCCTGTGCATGCTTTAATATCAGCAACTTCTTTATCAGCAGAATTACTTGGAATTGCAGAACAAACAGGTAATATCGAAGTAAACAAAATTGCCGATATTATTGCTGTAGAAGGAAATCCCATTGATAATCCTTCTGATATTACAAATGTTAGATTTGTTATGAAAGATGGAAGAATATTTTTGAATAAAGCACAATCCGCTCGATAATTTTTATTGCGGACTAATTTTGAAAAAGTTAAGTTCCTTTTGCATTCACAAACTAAAGGAGTAAATGCATGAAAGCATCAACTGCTATGCGTGTTTGGTTTTTACTTTTCGCAGTAATTATTTTTGTGGGAATTTATCTAACCGGCTTCACAGTTGTTCATTGGTTTTTATATTTACCGGTTGCAGGGATGGTATTTGCAGCAATAACAGGAATTTGCCCAAGCCAAATCGCCATAAATAAAATATTTGGTTCTAAAGGGAAATAAAAAATAAATAATTTTCTTTGGTGCCTAAGTTTTTCTTAGGCACTAAAGTATTCAGGCAAATTAATACTCATACACTTTCCAACACTTTCTGCAATTTAGATGAAACTTCAGTAGCAATTCCTTCAAGAGCCGGATTTTTTACAGCTTGCATAGATTCCATAGGATTTACAAAACTTACTTGAACTTTCCCGTTTTCTTTTTCTTGAACTACAACGTTACATGGCAGTAATACTCCGAGTGTTTCTTCAGCTTGAAGTGCTTTATATGCAAACGGCGGATTGCATGCACCGAGTATTTTGTATTTTCTAAAATCAACATCAAGTTTTTTCTTCAGAGTTTCTTTTACATCAATCTCAGTTAGAATACCAAAACCTTCTTTCTTTAATTCCTCGGTTACTTTTGAAATTGCTTCATCAAAAGAATACTGAACCATTTTTGAATTATGATATGACATATTTCTTCCTTTCTTTATTTAATAAGATGATGAAAATCGAAAAACGATTCTACATGAAGAAAATTCTGGCAAGAATTGTAACGGCAATTATTCCTATGATATTTAAAATAAATCCGGCTTTGACCATATCCCAGACTTGTAAACGTTGACTTCCGAAAACAATTGCATTCGGCGGAGTTCCAACAGGCAACATAAATGCAAGTGAAACGGAAAATGTTACGGGAATCATTAATGCAAGCGGATTCATACCAATTTCTTTTGATAACGCTGCAATCAAAGGAAGTATAATTGTTGTCTGTGCGGAATTGGAAGTTAGTTCACTTGAAAATACAACAATTGTACAGATTATTAATATTAGAGAAGTATAAGGAACATCTTTAAGTCCGATGAATCCTTGCCCGATCAATTTAGAAAGTCCGCTCTGAACAAATCCTTCTGCAAGAGCAAATCCTCCGCCGAATAAAAGTACAATATCCCACGGAATTTTTGGAATATCATGATGATCCAACACAAATTTATATTTGTGTTCTGATGATCTGCATGGGATTAAAAATAAAATTAAAGCCATTGTAATAGCAACCGTGCTGTCATCAATAAAAGATGCTGAAGCAAACAAATTAGACCAGCCTGGAATTTTTATGGAACCGAGATCTATATCACTTCTAAAAACCCAGAGAAAAGATGTTAACGCAAAAACAACCAGCACTGATTTTTCTTCTTTAGTCATCTTACCGAGTTTTATTTTTTCTTCTTTCACTAAAGTTTTATTCAGCACAAGATTTTTATCTGACTTAAAAATTATTTTAGTGAGAACAATCCATGCAATTATCATCATAACCACTGCAAGCGGAACACCGAAAACCATCCACTCACCAAATTTTATCATAGGATTATTGGGAAAGTTGATCTTGTACATTCTAAGAAAAATTAAATTTGGCGGAGTTCCAATCAGTGTAGCAATTCCACCAATAGTGCTGGCGTATGCAATTGCAATCATTAACGCTTTTGAAAAATTAGAACTTCGTTCTTCACCAAATTCTTTTTCAACTTTATAGATTATCGAAAGTCCGATCGGTAAAATCATTAAACATGTTGCAGTGTTCGATATCCACATTGAAATGAATCCGGCAGCTGCCATAAATCCTAAAATAATTTTTGAAGGACTGCTTCCGAAAAAAAGAATTACACTCAATGCTATACGCTTGTGCAAATTCCATTTTTCCATGGCAATAGCAATTATAAATCCGCCAACAAATAAAATTATAGTTGAATTCATGTATTGAGGTGCGGAATCGGAAGCTGAAAGAATTCCAAGCGTAGGAAAAAATATTAGAGGTACTAAAGAAGTTGCAGCAAGCGGAACCGCTTCGAAGATCCACCATGTTGCCATTAACGATGCAACCGCGGCAACTAATTTTGCTTTATAGAATTCTGCGCCGAAATCAACAAAGAGCCAAACAATTAAGAAAAGAATAATGCCCAGAAAAAAGCCAATGCTCTGTACATAAAAAGGATGAAGCTTTATTCTTTTGGTTAAACTCATTTTTTCTCTGCAGATTTTAGCAAACCGATAAGATCAAACTCCAAATCTTCTTCACAGTAAAAAGCTTCGCCGTATTCTTTGCCGATCTTAAAACCATAACTGACTGCACGTGCTTCTAGATATTTCAGAAAGATCGGCTGACTTATAAAAGTTTCCGGTTCTTTGCTTTCCGGATTATGAAATTGCGTATCGTATGCTTTTACAGCCTTCATTTTTGTTTCGAAGTAACTGGTAATGTCCACAATAAATGCCGGTTTGAATTCGTATGTCTGCATATAATAAAAAAGTTTTTGAGGACGGAAAGGCATTTGAATTCTTTCATTGTCTTCGGTATTTATTTTAGCCAATCCAGAAAAGAACATTGCTTCCTTTACTAATTGAGATGTACCGATATGATCGGGATGTCTGTCGTTAAAGTACGGGGCAAAAATAATTTTAGGTTGATATTTGCGGATTCGTGAAATAATCTTTTTTAAATATTCATCATTGAATTTCAGACTTCCATCTTTTAACTCGAGATTTTCCCTTACAGTTATTCTTAATATTTCCCCTGCGTTTTGTGTTTCTTTTTTTCTTGTTTCGGCCGAGCCTCGTGTACCTAATTCACCTTTGCTTAAATCTATTATACCGACCTTCATCCCAGCTGATGTTAATTTTGCAATCGTTCCGCCCA
>JAHEZQ010000061.1 GCA_023250955.1 Melioribacter sp.
TAGATCCTCGCGCAACTGCCACCACATTTGAGACCGCAGATTATTGAAGTCCTCTTCCTTGCGAATGTTTATCGGTGCATCAGCTCCGCCAAGCGCAACTATTCTCTGGTTCATTTCTTTCAGTGCGTTCACTGTCCCGGCACCAACACCAACGCTGTCAACTCCAACATTATCGGCTTTTATTTTTTCATCAATCATTAACTGATAAACATCCCGCTTACCTAATACGTTTGAGTCCGGACAATGGAAATCTTTTATGCTCAGTAGAACATTTCCTTTTCCTTTTGCAATTGCTGCTTTATCTCCGGCTTCACTATTTGCAACGTCAACACCTAAACATTTTTCTCCTTCAATTTTGCTCTCGTCAAATGTTCCATTGGGATATTTGTATTTATCGCCCAGCTGGATTGATGCGGAGATCCACTCAAGCCGTATCAATGCACTTACTGATTGTCCGGGTGAAATCCCACGCGCACGTGAAAGAAATAACGGGGCTTCTTCTCCGCCATAGCGCATTTTTTTATCATTCAGACCGTCAAGTGTTACTGCACCCGGAATAAAAGAAGGATTGTTCAGAACAACATTCGGATGATCATAACCGGAGATTCTTATTGCTGTAACATTTGGAAGTGAACAAAATTTATGAAGATTGTCTAATTGATGATCGGGGTTGCCGAAAGCTAAAATAATATTGTGCGGACCATCAGCAGTATTCTGGAAAGCTTCAATAATTGGTTTAGGCACACCCGGAGTTTCTTCAAGAATTATTAATAAATGTTCCGCATGAAATCCTTGCGCCTTTGTTGATGATTCTTCATTCGCAACAACGCCTGCAACAAACCCAACTGCAAGCCAATTATCTTCACCCGAGATCATTCTCAATTTCAAAGAAGAAAGTAATTCGCCCTTGCCGAAACTTTCATACATAACACCAACTTCTCGCCAAATGTGTAAACTCAATTGATCTTTTTTTGGTGCGGTTGTTACAACAATTGAATTTTCAAAACAATCAAGAAACCATAACACAATGCCGGCGCCGAGTTTTGTTTTTCCTGTACCGGTTGCTGATTCAACTCCAATGCGCTTTATCCCAATAGCGAGCGAATCAAGAATTGTTTTAATTGGATTTCTCGTTCCGTCCCATTTATGATCAGCATATTCCGGCAATAAATTCCAGTCGAGTGATTCCGGTTTAAATCCCAAACGCTCCACCAAATAATCAAACGGATGAGTTTGATAATAAGCTCGCTGAGTTTCGTAATTCGTAAGACGTTCTACTCTTCTCCGCCTTAGTTCTAACTCAGCTTCCGCCGCTATCTGTATTTGAGTTTTTATCTCCATCATTTCTCTTTAGTGATTTTGGATCAAGCATTACTTCTTCCGGTGGATCTCCGCGCTTTAATCTTTCAAGTCCATATTCTGTAAATTGACTCATATCAACATTTTTCATCGTGAGTGTTCCGCTTTGTTCTATCTTCTCAACATATAATCCTTGCAGCTCTTCACGGTCTTTCAAAATTTCTAATGCTAACTTGTGATTTGGTTTTACAATCAAGTTTCCGTTTTTATCTTTGATTCCGATCTTGGCTATCTGCAGCAAATATTCTCTGTCCCGGATAGCTTTAGAAAGAGCGCCTTTCTTTTTCGACTTCCCCATTTTATTTATTTCACGCCGGGCGTCTTGGATATAACGCTGTGCAGTTCGTACACTAATTGAATATTTGGCCATTATAAGTTGTGTTAGTTCCGGTGAACGATTTTTATGTAAATACCGATCGTTCTCAAGAATAAGATGAACAATAGCATCAACTTTTTGCCATGTTGATTCTGTTTTATTCTCTTTCTCCGGATCTGTTACTACTGGCATAATTACTTCCTAATCTCAAAAAATAAATCGTTTGCTTTGATGGTGTTCTCTAAAGGATCGCCTTCAAACTTTTTAACAAAGTGATCACCTTTACCAATCTTGTAATCAAAAACCTCCTTCACTTTTAAGTTAAGTTTGTAACAGATGTCGTTCACTATTTTATCAAAGCGAATTTGGCTTCCACCGATGTTGAGCAAGAAACAACTGCCGTCGTCTTTCAGTGCTCGCATGGTTTTATCAATCAGCGTTGTTAAAAATTTCTCATTAAACCCTTCCAAAGTTTTGTAGCGATTGAATGCTTGAGTTTCTTCATCACTATAAATTTCAGTGTCGAAGTAGGGTGGAGAAGTGAAAGCGAAATCAAAATAATTCTCCTCTATGGCGAGATCTTCGAAAGGTAAATTATGCAAAGAAATATGCGTTGGTTTTATGCTTTCAGCTTGAAGCAAAAATTCTTTTAGTTTAATCAGCCCATTGTAAGTTTTTGTTGAAGGATCAGTTGCAAAATATTCTCCGCCAAGTTGTGCAGCTGCAAATCCTATCATCCTTCCGCCCCATCCCGCACACGGATCTAATACCTTTGCACCATGTCCACAATGTTTGAGATAAATCTCTCGTGCTAAATATGGTTTGAACTCATGAGCTATTTGCGTTCCGGTATTTGCTTTCGCCACATCAATGTATTGACGATGATGAACAACGTCTTGTTGCTTGCTCATCCATTGAGAGATTGATGAAACGAATCCGCCATTCTTGTTGATGAACGATTCAGCGACTGAAAGTTTTCTGTTTGCAACTCGTGTCTCTAACCGGTGAGGATTAAACAAGAGAGAAATATTTCCGCCAACATTCTTTGTTCCGGCACATAGTTTATTAAACTGATGCATCGCCAAAGGAAGATCAATAACTCCCTCGATAATTTCTTCCGTTGATTTGAAGTCTGGAAAGTTTTCTTTAATCGCTTCCTTAATCTGCTCTTGTGAAAAAATAAAATTGTATTCCGGTTCTTTCTCTGTTTGCTGGTCCGTAAAAAAATTGGTTTCAAATTCGCCGAGATCTATCCCGGGTAAATCTAATGTCGGTTTTATTTCTTCGAATTGAAGTTCATAACCGGGCTCAAACAAAAAGGTATATAGCCCCTCCTCTGTGATCTGGCCGAAGCTGCTGTTGAGTGCAAGTAATTTTTCTTTTGCTTCAACTTTATCCTTTGCATCAATGAAGGCACATGGCACACTTGTGTTTGTCGTCCCATCTTTCTGTTTGAATTGCCAACCCTCGCTGATCAATTCTTTAGCACACCAATCACGGCCATGCCCGTCAAGCGTATAATTAATTTCTCCGTCTCGCCAAACAAACACCGGGAATGAAAATCCGTGTTTAAGAATTGAGGAACGTAATTCATAAAGTTGTTTTCGTGTACGCTCTTTTAGATTCCCTTGAATGGGCTTTAACAAAACAACATCAACGAGCTCTGTGCCGGTGCATGTGATGGGAATTATTTTATTCATTTCTTTTTGTTCGGATAAATTATTTTCTCAATGGATCGCTCTGCAATTTTGTATGGCTGCCCTGAAGCTGAATAATACAACTGATCACTCAATGTCTTTATTGCTTCTCCTTTGGGTGTGCCGTTCATTACCATTCGGTTGTAGTCCCTTCGTATTTTTATGTTACGCAGATCTCTGTCATGAAGAAGATTTTCCTGTTTGAGATAGCCAACAAATATTTCACCTATAACTGCATTTACTTCTTCTTGATAATGTTTGCTGTCGTCCGACATTTTTCACCCGCAATAATAATTTTGATTTGTACAAAAAGAATCCGAAAAATTTTTAGGGAACTTGATCATGCTTTTTCTTTTTCTTCCCTCTTTCCTTAGGTGGGTATCTCCTCAACGTACCGTTATCATCTTTGACGTAACAAGTATTCAAGTGATCAAAAAATAATTTTTCACTCTTGGGGTGTTTTCGTAAAAGATAACATGCGTCCGCACGATCAATGATTTCACCATGAACTGTTTTTATTTTCCCTTCGGGGATTTTCTCTTCTTCAGCCATTTGAATTCCTGTTTTTTTATACTTCAACTCCAATCACCCGGAGAGCTTCATCAACAGACTGAACGACGTGCACTTTGCCTTTCCATTTGTCAACAAATATTTCTTGTGTTGCGCGGAGCTTCCCGCGTGTGTCCGGGTTCTTAACTTCGATCAAGTAATTTTTTCCAAAGATGCCGCATACCAAATCGGGGAATCCGTTCCCTTGCTGAGTAGTGATCTCCACCGTTGCACCAACCGAGCGCAGCGCCTGAACTATTTTGCTTTGGTTCAAATCAGCACGGCTCATGCAACCTCGTTGTGAAATAATGAAGTAGTGTGATTTAAAGCATCGTAATTTGTCCAGAGAACTTCTTGACGAGAGCTGTGAAATAAAGTATCAAATTTTTTCTTTGCGGTGATTTTATAAAATCCTTGCAAGAGGTCATTATAGATTTCATTATCATAACCGCTGATCGCTACTTTCCCTTGTATGGTCCGACAGATGTTTAACAGATCAATGTGATCGTGTTGTTGCATCTCGTGTTCATATTCATTGTTGTTGCATCTCGTGTCATGTAGATATGGTGGGTCGCAAT
>JAHEZQ010000051.1 GCA_023250955.1 Melioribacter sp.
AAGCATTAGTTCCAGGTGCGGATTTAAGAATCTCATACGAACAGAATGATTTATTCCAGCTTGCGTCTAAAACTTTACTTGGATTTCGCGGACTATATGAATTTAATAGAGAAACTACTCTCGGTTTTTCTTATTTGAATTTGAATCAGCAGACATTAAGTGATAAAGTTAGAATTGGAGAAGAACCGCTTAGTAATTCAATATTCGGTGCGGATTTTAAAACAAATATTAATCTTCCATTCATTACAAAAGCTCTCGATAAGGTAATATCAACGAGTGCAGCATCTAATTTTTCTTTGACTGCAGAGTATGCATATATGAGCCCTGATCCCAATACAAAGAAAAGTACAATAACAAGTGATAATAGTAAAAGTATCGCTTACGTAGATGATTTTGAAGGTGCGAAAAAATTAATTCCCCTTGGAATGCCATACGGTTCGTGGCATGATATAAGTGTTCCAAATAATCTTCCTTTTATCGGGTTGAAAACCGAAATGGAACAGATGGCTTATAAAGCAAAAACTTATTGGTATAATAGAACCCCATCCGATGTAACTATAAAAGATATTTATGGAAGTAGAAGAGTGAATAACGATCCAGGCGCACAACTAATACAAACATTAGATTTTGTTTTTCAGCCGGATCAAAAAGGTTTTTATAATTGGAATCCTACACTTAGTGAGAGATTTAAAAACTGGGGCGGCATTATGAAAGTCCTTTCTTCAACTGCGAATAATCTTGTTGAAGAAAATATTGAATTCATAGAATTCTGGTTGAATATTCCCAATGCACCAAGTAATCTAAAATTAAATATTGATCTCGGGCAAATCAGCGAAGATGTAATTCCAAACGGAAAACTTGATACTGAAGATAAGAACGGAAATGATCTTTTAGATGATGGGGAAGACACTGGTCTCGATGGTGTAAAAGATATTGGAGAACCGGGATATGATTCTGCGTTAAACCCTGATCCAAGTAATGATAATTATTCATTCAATATAAATAACGCTGATTACTCGCACGTTAACGGAACAGAAGGGAACGGTGTATCTATTGATCAAGGAAGAATACCTGATACCGAAGATCTCAACAGAAACTTTACGTTAGACCGCGTTAACAGTTATTTCCGGTATGAAGTACCAATTGATACAAATCGTTCTATCAATAAATTTGTGATAGGCGGCGGTGATAATGCCGGATGGTATTTATTTAGAATTCCATTGAAAGATTTCGTTACAAAGTATGGGGACCCAAGTTTTTCAGTAATAGAGTTTATTAGATTTTGGGTTTCAGGAGTTGATCAGCCGATTCATTTAAGATTTGCAGAGATGAATCTCGTAGGAAATCAATGGCAGAAAGTTTTATCTCCTCCAAAAGTAACTTTAAATGATACTGTACTTACAGTTTCATCAATCAACTTAGAAGATAATCCCGAATATGTATCTCCTCCTGGAGTTTTTAGAGAAAGAGATCGAACTCAACCGAATAATAATGTATTGAAAAACGAGCAGGCGTTAAATCTTATTCTGAACAAATTAGAAGACGGAGATAAACGCGAGGTTGTTCGTTATCTCTATAAACCTTTGGATCTGTTCAATTACAAAGAGATGAAATTTTTTATTCACTCAGATAAAAATGATTTACCGGGTTCTGTTTCATATTACGATTCTACAAAACAGAATAATTACGGATCGGAAGTTTATCTTAGATTTGGTTCGGACTCGCTAAACTATTACGAATATCGCCAGCCTGTAAGATACAATTATGCACCCGGGAGCGATGGATGGAATGAAGTTAGTATGGTTTTTTCTGATCTGACTGCAATTAAAATTCAACAAAAGGGTGATAGTACTTTTGCCAATAAAATTTTTCGAGTTTCAGTTCCGGGAAAAACCGGACATACATATGGCGTAAGGGGAAATCCTACATTAACTCAAGTAACATTTTTTACCATTGGAATTGTAAACCCAAGAGACAAAGGAACACCTAATGAAGCTGTTTCCGGAAGCGTTTGGGTGAATGAATTACGTGTACTTGATGCTGACGCGACACCCGGATGGGCTTATAGTGCCAGCGGTGCTTTATCACTAGCTGATCTTATAAGAGTCAATTTTAATGTGAGTCAAACAAATCCATATTTTCATAAACTTGCGGACAGATTCGGTACACGCGAAGACAGATTGAACTGGGGTGTTGCAGTAGATCTTGATGTTCTAAAATTAATCCCGCTTAACCTTGCAGGAAGTAATCTGCGAGTTTCTTATTCCCGTAACCAACAATCAACCAATCCGCTCTATTTACCCGGCACAGACATAAAAGTAGATGAAGCACAAAATGAATTAAGGAAAAAACTTACGGATAAGAATTATGACCCAGTAACGATTGAACAAGAAGTTGCCAAGTTAAAAAATGAATCACAATCCTTAAGTGTTTCTGAAACGTGGACATTATCTAACATCAAGATTAAAATACCAACTGATATCTGGTACATTAGAGATACTTTTAATAATCTAACATTTGGCTTTAACTACAATAATTCTACAGCAAGTTCTCCAACAGTTCGTAATTCTGATAGCTGGATATGGAATGCAAATGCAAATTACTCGGTTAATATAAGCAGAGACAATTATTTTAAGCCGGCTGATATTCCACTCATTGGAAGTTTCTTCAGACTGTTCGGTGATTACCGTGATGTAAAAATTTATTTTCTTCCTCAATCAATTACATCTTCAATCACTGCAAGTAGGAAAAGATCATACACTCAGAACAGGGCAATAGCCGACAAACCGAACATCTTGCGCGATTTTGTCGCAACCCGTGGTGCCGGTTTTAATTGGTCAATAACTGAAGGAGGATTTTGGAATCTTTCATTAAACTATAATTTTGATATTTCTTCCACTCTTGCTTATCTACTAACTAATAATGATTTAGAGCGGTCTGAAAGTGAAATTTGGAGGGATATTTTTGGCGGGTCGTTATTTGGTAAAGATTATAATTTTAAACAGACATTGGACTTAAGAACAAATCCAAAAATTCCATCTATTTGGGATTTGGATCGTTATTTAACTCTCAACGGCAGTTATTCAGTTACTTATCAATGGCAAAATAATTTTACTCAGGGAGTTTTAGGTAAGAGTGCAGGTTACGCCAATAGAATTACAGCAGGGTTAACAATCCGGCTCAAGTCAATTTTTGCACCAATGTTCCGTGAAGAAGAAAAGAAATTAGAACAAAATATTCCCGAGCAAACTGAAGGGGGAAGAACAGGCGGAAGGAGAAGCGGCAGAGGTGGCAATCAACCGAATCAAGCACAGCAAATACCGAAGAACACAGAAAATATTCCTGTAAAAACTGAATTGGTAAAAGATTCCTCTATTGTAAAGCACGACTCTACTACTGTTATGAGTGACTCAACTATTGTTACTAATAAAGATACTGTTAAAAGTGTTATGCGTACTCTTAATGCTTCATTAGAATTATTAAAGCTTGGAATAAAAACATTATTACTGGATTACGATCAGATCGTAATTAATTTTTCTCAGAACAGCAGCTATACAGGAGGCGGTATTGTTGGAGACGGATCAGGATTCAATAATTTCTGGGGTTTCAATCAGAGTGATAGTAAAGGTCCGAGAAGATTATTTATGTTAGGATTCTCCAATGATTTAGGTCCAAGAGCACCTAATGGAAATATTCAGGATAATTATAGCCAGAAAAATGACCTATCATTTAGCACTTCGCGGCCATTGTGGGAAGGAGCGGACCTAAAGTTAGATTGGAAAGTAGGCTGGGGTATTAATAGATCGGCAACGATACAGACGGATACACTCGGTAATATTTCAATTACAAATATGCTATCTACAGGAACCTTGGATAGATCATTTTTAAGTTTGCCGCCGTCATTTATATTTTCATTTTTCGGCAACGGAATTAAAAAAGTTCATGAATTATATGATCCGACATCAAGCAACCCGGCCCAAAGTTTATCAGATGCATTCCTAAAAGGATTCGAAACATTTTCATTCTTATCAAAAATTCCTCTTCTATCTAATATTATGAAATATATCCCGAGACCCAACTGGACCTTCAATTGGTCAGGGTTGGAAAAATATCAGATATTCAGTTTCGCCAATAGAGTAACGATTAATCATGCATATATTTCTAATTATAGTGAAGGATGGAAAATTAATCCAGATGGAGTTCAAGAAGTTCAAACACAACGTGTTGATTACGGTTTTTCTCCGTTAGCCGGAATTTCAATGAGTTTTGATAAATTCTTCGGCGGAACTTTCCAGAGCACATTAAGATTTTCAACAAAAACTTCTTACAGTCTTGGTGTAACAACTCTTAATGTAACAGAAGCATTTAACCGCGATATAAATATTTCCGCAAGTTATACTAAATCGGGATTCGAACTTCCTCTTTTCGGAATCTCATTGAAGAACGATCTTGAAATATCATTCTCATATACAAGCGGAAAAACTTCAAGTGTAATTTATGAGATGAATAATTTTAAGGAAAACGGTACGCCTCAAGAAGGAAAAACAAACACTACAATTGAACCCAAAATAAAATATGTAATGAGTTCGCGTGTAACTCTTTCAATTTTCTATAGAAGAACAAGCATTGAACCAGAAGGTGCATCCAGAATACCGCCCACTACAACTAACGAAGCCGGTGTTGACGTTAGAATTGCAATTCAATAACATTAGTCGGATAAAAAATTAAAATATGAAAAGAAATAAAATCCTCTGGGTTGACGATGAAATCGAACTTCTCCGTTCACATATCATTTTCCTGAATGAGAAAGGATATGAAGTTGCAACAGTAACCAACGGTGAAGACGCGGTTGATGAAGTGAAGAATAAACAATTCGATCTTATCTTTCTTGATGAAATGATGGCTGGGATAGGCGGACTTGAAACACTGGCACAAATCAAAGAGATAAATCCCAACATACCAGTAGTTATGATTACCAAGAGTGAAGCTGAATCATTAATGCATGATGCTATCGGGAGTAAGATAAGTGATTATTTAATTAAACCGGTTTTACCTTCGCAAGTTTTGATGGTTTGCAAAAAAATTCTTGAAAGCAAAAAAATATCCGGAGAATATGTTGCTAAAGATTATCTGAATGATTTCAATGAAATATCCCGTCAACTTTTGATGGACCCAAACTTTAATGATTGGATCGAAATTTATCTGAAACTTACAAATTGGGATATGGAACTTGATGAGCATCCCGAGGTTGGTTTAAGACAAACATTGACGGAGCAGAAAAAAGAATGTAATCAAGAGTTCAGCAAATTTGTTGAAAAAAATTACAAAGGTTGGATTGATTCTGTTGGTGATGAAGATGTCCCTCATCTTACCACTCAAATAACGGAGAAATATGTTTTTCCTCACTTATCAAAATCTGCAGGACCAATTTTTTATTTTGTAATTGATTGTCTTCGTTTAGATCAATGGCTGGTAATGGAAAAACATCTGAACGCACTTTTCAACATTCAGAAAGATTATTATTATTCAATACTTCCCACAGCTACACCATATTCACGAAACTCATTATTCGCCGGTTTATTCCCTTCGGAAATTGAAAAACATTATCCTGATTTATGGGGGACAATGAACGATGATGAAAACAGTATGAATAAATATGAAAAAGATCTTTTACAAAATTTATTGAACAGAAAGAAAATTTCATTAAACAATGAATTAAAATATGTTAAGATTATTGATCCGGAAGTAGGACGTTCATTTGAACAAAATGTTTTATCACATAAGAAAACACATTTTATGGCAGTGGTAGTAAATTTTTTAGATATGATTGCTCACGGCCGTTCAGATTCAGATATATTAAAGGAAATTGCACCTGATGAAGCAGCATACCGATCATTGACAAACAGCTGGTTTCAACATTCTTCTCTTCTTAATACATTCCGTGCAATAGCGACAATCCCAAATGCAAAAGTTGTTGTTACCACAGACCACGGAAGTATAAGAACTTTACGCGGCGCAAAAGTTCTGGGCGATAGGGAAGCATCTCCCAATTTGCGCTTTAAGTTCGGTAGAAATTTGAAAGTGGATGAGAAACATGCAATCTTTATTAAGAATCCGTTGGATTATAAATTACCCAAACGAGGGTTGACGATTAATTATATAATTTCAAAAGAAGATTTTTATTTTGTTTATCCAACCGATTATCATAAATACTTAAGTTATTATAAAGATAGTTTTCAGCATGGCGGAATTTCTATGGAAGAGATGATTCTTCCGGTTATTACAATGGAGAGTAAGGTTTGATGGATTTTCCATTTCATACGGTAATTCAATCTGAAGCAGAAACAATTTTAAATGCACAAGATTTTGGAAAGCAAATCAAAAAGGGTGATGTAATATTATTAAATGGTGATCTTGGCAGCGGTAAAACATTTTTTGTAAAATATGTTTGTAAAGAATTTGGTATCGAAAATGTATCGAGTCCGAGTTTTACTATAGTAAATGAATATCATAATAAAGTAGACTTTATACATTTTGATTTTTACAGGATTAAAAAAGTTGAAGAACTTTACGATATCGGATTCCATGAATATTTGTCCGGGGAAAATATTATTTTTATCGAATGGTCAAATATGTTCCCGGAGATTCTTCCAAAACGGAATTATCAGATTGACCTTAAGTTTGTTAATAATACATCAAGAGAAATATCAATAGTAAAACATGAATAATCTATTCCCGATATTGGCTGTTGAGACATCAGGTGAAAACTGCAGTGTAGCTCTATTATTTGATGATCATAATTTTGTTGAGATGAATTATCAACAAAAACATATACACTCTCAAAAATTAATAGAGATGATTGACATAGTTCTGAAAAATGCTATAATAGAGTTAAATCAATGTAAAGCAATTGCCGTTTCAATGGGCCCCGGTTCATTTACAGGATTAAGGATTGGACTTTCGACAGTAAAAGGATTGGCGTTTGGCGCAAACGTTCCAATAATTCCGGTTCCAACATTCGATGCTTATGCATTTCATATTTCAAAATATATTAAGGCAGGAACAATATTTGTGATAGCAATGAATGCCAGCGGTGATGAATATTATTTTTCAAAATATATTAAACATGATGAAAAAGTGGAAGTTGTAGATAATCTACAATTAGTGGAGAAAAATAATTTACAATCATTAATTTCTGCAGATGATTTACTTTACGGGGATTCATTTATTGATCGTACTTTAAATGAAGAATTTGGATTAACGGCTGTAAAAATCGGTAGATGGGCTTATTTATTAGGCAACGATTTATTAACTTCCAATTACGATTATCTCGAACCAAACTACTTTAAGAAATTTATTGTAAAGGGAAAAAGATGAAAAGGTTAGTTGCTTTTTTTGTCCTCATAATTGTATCGGTTTCTTTTTCACAAACTGCTGTACCAAAATTATTTGCAAAAGCAGATAACCACGATTTTGGAACAATTGCTGAAGGAGAAGTTGTTACACATAATTTTGAAATTCAGAATATAGGGAAGGCCGAGCTTAAAATAATTCAAGTACATGCATCGTGCGGATGCACGGCAGCAGCTCCTGAAAAGATGAACTTGAAACCCGGTGAAAAAACTTTTGTAAAAGTTGAGTTTAACTCCGCAAATAGATTAGGGCCGCAAGAAAAATTTGTTTATATCTCATCGAATGATCCGGCTAATCCTCAATATAAATTGACTTTTACTGGGGTTGTTGTTGATAAGAGTACGATGGTGTCAAAAGACGGTAAAACACCAAAATTAAAATTAAATTTATCTCAGCATGATTTTGGAACTGTTGAAGAAGGCAAAGTTGTTGAAACAAAAATTAGTTTTAAGAATGAAGGCAAAGCTCCTTTAATAATAAGTGATGTGAAAACATCTTGCGGATGTACTGCCGCATTATTAAGCAGCAAACTTCTGCAACCAGGTGAATCGGGAAATATTAGAATTGAATTAGATACCTCAAACAGAGATGGCAAGTTAACAAGAACTGTCACGCTTTATTCAAACGATCCTCAGCAACCGAATCAAACAATAACTTTATTTGTGAACATTGAAAAGAGAAAATCCTAATGGGTTGGTTCAAAAGGAAAAAAGAAAATATTTCTCCAAATAGTAAAAAGACAGATATTCCCGATGGGCAATGGTCTAAATGCGAAGACTGTGGAGAAATAATTCATAATAAACAACTAGAAGTGAATTTGTGGTGTTGCCCAAAATGTAATTATCATTTCAGGATCGGGAGCGATCAATACATTTTATTTTTGTTTGATAAAGGATCGTTCAAGGAACTTGATAAAAAAATGAAATCCGGTGACCCGCTTGGATTTACAGACACAAAAAATTACGGTGAGAGAGTTGCTGCAACAATTAAGAAGAGTGGACTAAATGACGCTATAAAAACCGGAACGGGAAAAATTGAAGGGAAGAAGGTTGCATTTGCATGTATGGATTTTAGTTTTATTGGTGGGAGTATGGGCTCTGTTGTTGGTGAAAAAATTGCAAGAGCTATTGACGCCGCATACGAAGATAAAACTCCGTTAATAATTATCAGCCAAAGCGGTGGTGCTAGAATGATGGAAGGTGCTTTTTCTCTTATGCAAATGGCTAAAACAAGTTCTCGTCTAGCAAGGTTGGCGGATGCCAAGCTGCCGTTTATCTCTGTGTTGACTGACCCAACAACTGGTGGAGTAACAGCAAGTTTTGCAATGCTGGGAGATGTTATTATTGCTGAACCAAAAGCATTAATTGGGTTTGCTGGCCCACGTGTAATCAAACAAACAATTGGCAAAGATTTACCGCCGGGATTTCAGCGTTCTGAATTTTTACTTGAGAATGGTTTTCTTGATTTTATAGTTAATAGAAAGCAGTTGCGGGAAAAATTATCACAATTGATAACTTACTTAACGTAGAAATTACTTTTTAAATTTGTTGGTGAGTTGATTCATCACTTCTAAAGTATAATCTACTTCCTCAGTAGTATTCTGCAGCCCGAATGAAAATCTAATTGTTCCTTTTGCATCTTCAACAGAATAACCTGTGCTAAGAATTACATGCGATGGTTTTACAGTTCCCGAAGTACATGCTGCGCCGTTAGAAACAGCAACTCCGTTAATATCAAGAAACATCAACATTGCTTCAGGATCATTTCTATAATAATCTGATTTTAATGTTATACTTAAAATATAAGAAGAAGTATTTGAACCGCCATTTATGGAAATGCCTTTGCTATCGATTGAATAAATTCCATTTATAAACCTTTGTTTTAATTCGTTTACATGCTTAAATCTTTCTTGCATAGAATTATTACTTGCTATTCTTACTGCTTCAGCAAAACCAACTATTGCAGCAACGTTTTCAGTCCCTCCTCTACGATTTCTCTCTTGTGAGCCACCGAATAATATTGGCGAAATTGGAGTACCACTCTTCACGTATGCAAATCCAATTCCTTTCGGACCGTTGATTTTATGAGCTGAGGCTGTTATCGAATCTACTCCAGATAATTTTACATCAATTTTATATTTGCCGAAACTTTGTACCGAATCTGTATGGAAGAAAATATTCTTTTGCTTTAACAGTGAAGAAAACTGTTCAACTGGAGATATTGCACCAGTTTCATTATTAACGTGCATTAATGAAATCAATGATGTGTTTGAATTAATATTTTGGAATAGTGATTCGTTGTTTATTACAGAATCTTTTCCAACATTAAGGAAATTAACTATAAACCCGTTCTTAGAAAGTTCTAAGAACGAATCATAAACGGAATGATGTTCAGCTTCTGACGTAATTAAATGATTGCGTTTTCTTTCTGTTAATTCTGCTCGAGCGATTCCAAATACAACAAAATTATTTGCTTCAGTTCCACCGCTTGTAAAATAAATCTCACTAGGATTTGCGTTTATAAAATCAGCAATAGCATCTCGTGATTCTTCAATAGCAACGCGTGTTTTCCTACCGAATGAATGGATTGAAGAAGCGTTACCAAAATCCTCAGTGAAGTAAGGTCTCATTTTTTCAAAAACCTTCGGATGAAGAGGTGTCGTAGCAGCATTATCAAAATATACTTTCATTACTTCCTTTCAATTATCTTAGACTAACATCTCCATAATGGATTTTCTCAATTTTATCATCATGTTTCAGAAGAAGAAATCCATGTTCATCAATATCATCAAAAATTCCAGTTCTGATTTTATCATCTTCAATTATTTTTATCCTTTCGCCAATCATCTTACACCTGTTACGCCATTGGTTCAATGTTTTTTTGTGGGAACGATCTAATTGGTCAATTAATTTTTCAAAATTGTTTAATACTTCACTAAGTAATTTTTCTCTACTTACAATTGAATGAAATTCTTTTCGAATTGAAGTTGGAACAATATCAAATTTACCCGGAAAGTTTGGCTGATTAACATTAATTCCAATTCCAACTGCTACTCTGCTTATTTTATTTCCTTTAGAACTAGATTCTAGTAGAATCCCGGCAATCTTTTTCTTATGAACAAGAACATCATTTGGCCATTTAAGTTCAACATCCAACTGAAAAAGATTTTCAATTGCTTGTGCAACGGCTAGAGCTGTACTTAAATTAATTAAGTTAATTTTTTGATCTTTGATTTCACCTTTTAATAAAATTGAAAATGTAAGATTTTGACCGCTGTTGCTAACCCACTCTCTATCCTTGCGTCCGCGTCCTTTACTTTGGTATTCTGCTAATAACACGGTTCCATTTTGATTAAAATCTTTACTTGATAATAGAACACTATTCGTAGAATCCACTTCATCGCTATAGATAAAATTTCTACCTATGTAGTCAGTATCGAGTTTTATATCGAATTCTTCAATGTTAAACACAAATCCTCCAATTGCACAATTATCTAAGAAGTTGTTTCATAAAGTATGACACAAGGTCATATGTATATTAAAATGTTAATATTAAGTGACAGATATTCATAACTTTAACAACAATAGTAAAATTCAGTAACTCTTTACATACAAATAAGTTACTTAAGAAAACAACATTGGCACTCTCATTGTATAATGAATAGCAGTTAAATTATTACAAGGAGCCAAAATGACACTTATCAAATTTGAACCCATCAGAGAGTTAGAAACTCTTCATGACAGAATTCAGAGATATTTTGATGATTTTCCAAACTTTGGATTCAATGTAAACGAAAATTTTTATCCGAGAATTGATATATCCGAAGATAAAGAAAATATAAATGTTATTGCTGAAATTCCCGGAGTAAAAAAGGATGAAATTAAAATCACATTGCAAGATAACATATTGACTATTGAAGGTGAAAAGAAAAAAGAAACAGAACAAAAAGAAAAAAACTTCTTCAGAAGTGAAAGAATGTACGGTTCATTCAAACGATGTTTTACTCTTCCCGATCTGGTTGATTCCAATAAGGTCGATGCAAAGTTTGAAAACGGCATGCTTCATATTCAATTAAAGAAGATTGAGCATAAAGTAAAAAGTGAAAAAGTTATCGAGCTGAAGTAATATCTTCAGCTCATTTATAATTTAAAAGGAGAATAAGTAAATGGGAAAGATTATAGGAATTGACCTTGGCACAACTAATTCTTGTGTTGCGGTGATGGAAGGAAATGAACCGGTTGTTATTCCGAACTCTGAAGGCGGAAGGACTACGCCATCGGTTGTAGCTTTTACAAAAGCCGGTGAAAGAGTTATTGGCCAACCGGCAAAAAGACAAGCAGTAACAAATCCAAAAAACACAATCTTCTCAATTAAAAGATTTATGGGAAGAAAAAGAGAAGAGGTAGATACAGAAGCGAAAGAAGTTCCGTATAAAGTTGTTGCAGGTGATAATGGTTCTGCTCGTGTTGAAATAGGTGACAGATTATATTCTCCACCGGAAATCAGCGCAATGGTTTTACAGAAAATGAAAAAAACCGCTGAAGATTATTTGGGACAAGAAGTGACTGAAGCTGTAATTACTGTCCCAGCGTACTTCAATGACGCTCAACGTCAAGCAACTAAAGATGCGGGTGAAATAGCAGGATTACATGTTAAGAGAATTATAAACGAACCTACAGCAGCAGCTCTTGCTTATGGTTTGGATAAAAAACATAAAGATCAAATCGTTGCTGTTTATGATCTTGGTGGCGGAACATTTGATATTTCGGTTTTACAATTAGGCGAAGGTGTATTTGAAGTTAAATCAACAAATGGTGATACTCATCTTGGTGGCGACGATTTCGACCAACGTTTGATTGATTTTCTCGCTGATGAGTTTCAAAAACAAGAAAGTATAGATTTACGTAAAGATCCAATGGCTCTTCAACGCTTGAAAGAAGCAGCCGAGAAAGCTAAAATCGAACTTTCATCTTCGATGCAGACAGATGTTAATCTTCCATTTATCACTGCAACACAGGATGGACCAAAACATCTAAACTTAAATATTAGCCGGGCAAAACTTGAACAATTAGTTGATGATTTAATCCAAAGAACAGTCGGGCCATGTGAACGTGCGATTAAAGATGCCAATGTTACTCCATCTCAAATTGATGAAGTGATTTTAGTTGGCGGATCAACACGTGTTCCAAAAGTTCAAGAGCTTGTAAAAAAACTTTTCGAAAAAGAACCGCATAAAGGTGTTAACCCGGATGAAGTTGTTGCTATCGGTGCGGCTATTCAGGGTGGCGTTCTTTCCGGCGATGTTAAAGATGTTCTTCTTCTTGATGTTATTCCACTTTCACTTGGTATTGAAACTTTAGGCGGTGTTTTCACAAAACTGATTGAAGCTAATACTACAATTCCAACAAAGAAGAGTGAAGTATTTTCAACAGCATCGGATAATCAACCGTCAGTAGAGATTCATATTCTTCAGGGTGAAAGACCGATGGCAATTGATAACAGAACACTTGGTAAGTTCCATCTTGATGGTATTCCGCCAGCACCTCGTGGTATTCCGCAGGTTGAAGTAACATTCGACATTGATGCTAATGGAATTCTACATGTTGCGGCAAAAGATAAAGCTACCAACAAAGAACAAAGTATAAGAATTACTTCATCAAGCGGACTCTCTAAAGATGAAATTGAAAAGATGAGGCAGACTGCCAAAGAACATGCAGCAGAAGATAAAAAGAAGAAAGAAGCAGTAGAAGTAAAAAATCAAGCTGATAATCTTGTCTTCCAAACCAAAAAACAAATTGAAGAAATGAAAGAGAAGATCACACCCGATCAAAAGAATCAACTTGAAAGTGAAATCAAAAAAGTTGAAGATGCATTAGCCACAAACGATACTGAAAGAATAAAATCTGCAACGGATGGCTTAACAAAAGTATGGAATGAGATTGCACAAAAATTATATCAACAGCAAGGTCCTACCGGTGGACAGCCCGGCAGTGAACCTCATGCTGAAGGTCAACAGCAGACTTCTCAACAGCAATCTGCTTCTGATAAAAAAGATGATCGTGATGTTCAAGATGCATCTTATGAAGTTGTAGACGACGATAAAAAATAATTGTTAAACAAAAATAAATTGGAGGTCAATATGACTGAAAACAAAGAAATGGTAGAAGTAAAAACCAACAGAACTTGGGATGAAGCTCTCGAAAAGGAAGCTTGGGTGGCTCCTCTTATTGATATATATGAAACTGCAGACGATTATTTCTTAACTGCTCAAATGCCGGGAGTTTCAAAAGAAAATGTTAGGATCAAATTAGAAGAAGGGCATCTCGTTATAATGGGAAGAATAACTTTTGATGATGTTCTAAATCGTAAATATGTTTTGCAAGAAACTGAGATTGGTAACTTCTATCGCAGATTCAAAATTTCCGAAAGCATTGATGAACAAAAAATAGATGCAAAATTGGAAAACGGAATTCTTAATGTTAAGCTTCCTAAACACGAAAGAGTAAAACCAAAGACGATTGATATTAAGTAAACAGTTATCAGTTTACAAATAACAGTAATTAAATAGAGTCCCGTGAAAGCGGGACTTTTTTTGTTTAAGAATAATTGAATTAAACTGATCTTCCTATTTTAGTAATATCATTTTCTTAACTTGAATAAAATCATTAGCTATAAAACGGTAGAAATAAATTCCGCTGGAAATATTTAATATTTTTGCTGAGAAATTTATTTCGTGTAAGCCGCTTGTTAAGAAATCATTAGTTAAATCCGTAACCTTCCTACCTAACAAATCAAAGAGCGTTATAGTAACTTTAGATGCTGTCGGAAGATAAAATTTTATTTTAGTCTCAGGATTAAATGGATTTGGATAATTTTGGAAAAGTTTATACGAAGTTGGGAGTTCATCAAAACCATCATCAACAGATGTTAATATTTTAGAATAGTAATAATCGCGAATACTTGTTGCCAGTTTTTTCAATTCGGTTACACTATTTGCATTACTAATACCTTTTGCAATTAAAATGGCTACTACAATTTCTTGAGTGTCTTGTGGTTCCATTGTAAACGGACCAACGTTAACATAATATCTTTTATCAGAGGGTATTATAGTACCTATAGCAGATATGTTATTTAACCAACCTGTTCCTGTTTCCGGATCTCCGCTAAAATGAAATACTGCCGGTTTATTTGTAAGAGGATTGATTACAGGATTTCCATAATTATGCAATCCTTTCATGATATTATAAGTTTGAACAGTCGCTTGATAATTATTTGCATCGCTGGGCGGATCAAAAATATAACCGGTCATACTTTTCATTGATCCGCTTAGAGATGTAGCATTTATATTTTTGTAACCTGATTTAATATTTCCTTTGAAGATTGCCTGATTTGAAGCTGAAGATTTAATTATTGGTCCTTGTAAAAGCATATGCCCGATTGAGGGCGCTTGTGCACCAAACACGTAATCAAGTCTATCACTTGTACAATAAGTATATGACAAACCAAGAGTCGAGTCGCAGCCAATATAATTACTGGAAGTAACACCAAGATCATCATCTGAAAAGTAGCTGAAGTACATATCAGATATTTTTTTATTGCTCTTATTGATGATTAAATAATTTTTAAAAACAACATTTGGATATTTATTCTTGTAAGCATAAATCGAAAGTTGAGCTTCCAAACCAATTGGTTTAGAACCAAGAAATTTTTTGCACTTAGTTGAATCAAGATCATTCATCACCATCCAATGGATTTCATCGGCTTCAGTTTTTGGTCTATCGCCGGATTCAGGTTCATAATTTCCGTTTCTGTTTTGATCAATCCACGGCGCACCTAAATCTACAGGCCAATTGTAGAAGTCATATTTGAAATTATTCCTTTTCAATGTGTCTTGAAAATTATCCCAGTCTGTATTGTATTTCCATGATTTGAATTTGTTGTCAGATTGATTTGCAGCTTGATTTAAAGATATAATATTACCCGGTTGTAGTCCTGAACTAAATGAAGCACCTCCTGCACGTAATTCATTTTCAATATTTCCAGCCCACATTAATCCTTCTGAGTAAAGAAATTCACCGTATTGATTAAAATCATCTAGCCAATAAAGAGGAGCCACAGAACTAAAATTTACAATTCCGTTTGTCTTATAATAATATTTGATATTATTAACGGAAATTTTATTAGCAGTTTCAGTATCTAATATTATCTGAAAAGAATTGCTGTAGATTGTTCTATTTGTCCCGTACAAATTCAAACGTAATTTAGCATTATCAGTTGTTTCGTAAGGAA
>JAHEZQ010000062.1 GCA_023250955.1 Melioribacter sp.
AGTAAGCCATCAGTAAGAAGGCTATTATGAAAATGATTTCGATTATCATTTTTGCGTTCACAATGAATCCGTGTTCTTGAAAAACTGTTTATAAATATCTATCACTACCGGCCAGAACATTACTATGAACAAAAGCAGCACTAAAACAATTATCCATCCGTTCATGCAGTCCTCTTCTTCTTAGTTCCGAAAATTCTTTCAGCCATTGCTTCTGCACTCTCAACTTCTGGTCTTTCTTCAATTGTAAGCGTTGAACTTCTTTTTTGAAATTCTCTGATGTCTGCAAGGCGGAAACGGTAACGCTTAACCTTATTTTTATCGCGGTAGGTTCTTGCTTTTAATTTGCCGTTATGCACGCAGCCAAGAACAGTATCAGAGCCAACATGAAGCAGCTTCGCAGCTTTATCAAGAGAGATTTCATTGATGCTGTATTCTGCATCTTTCTCAAGAAGTTTGTACACCAGTTTTTTGGTCTCTTGTAACTCTTCATAAATCATTTGAGTGGTTATTAAAGTCATTTCAATTCAATCCCAAAACTTTTTTAGAATTATAAATCTCAGTAACAACTGTCTTTTCAAGTTTTGTGAAGAACTCATTCAATTTCATCTTCTCGCCGAAATCAATAGCGCTTTCACTTTCCGCAAACTCCAAAGATTTTTCTCCAATGAACCCAAGTGATGATTCGATTATGCTATTCATCTTCATAACCTGACGTAAGTATTTTTCTGTTCTTTCATCTTCAGATGCGATGTATCCAGCCTTACGGAATTCAACTTTTATTTCTTCAAGAGAATCGGTGTCGAATCGTTTACATTTTGGGGAGAGTAAATAATAAATGTCGATGTGTGGAAGTCGTTTCTTCAACCAGCTTGGCTTCAAATCGTTTTCGTTGAGAATAGTTCTAATAAATTTTTGATTTTCTTCTAATTGTCTCATTCGATTTTTTCAGAATAATTGGAAATTTTGTTCGTGTTCTTTTGAGATATTCAAATTGTTCGTATATAAAATGCTTCCAACAACAGAGGTTTCTATGTATGAGGAAGCTGAAGAGTTAACTTTTACAATCTCTCTTTCAAGATTTAATTGCGGACTGCATGGGAAAACATTTTTCAAGGTCATTCTATCACCGTTTGCGGAATTGTTGTTCATGAATTAAGCAACTTGACGTTCTTCAAAATTTTCGATGTAGCTTTTTAGTTTGTTCATAAGGGAAGGATTTCTCCCATCGAAAGCAGCATTAATATTTTGGAGCGATGTTTTGAAAACCGCAGCAAGTTTTGTTTGAGTTGTAAATTCATAAGCACGTGCTTTTAGATTTTCTCTTTCTTCAAAACTTGGTTGTGGTTTTATTCTCCAGTTTTTCTTAATTTGCTTTTTGTCGTCTGCTTGTATCATATTATAGTTTCTTATAGTTGTTTATAATGATTGATAGAAACATAATGAAAACCTAAGTTTCTGTCAAGTAAAATCTTAGGTTATTATTAATTATAAAACATAAATAACCGATAACTCATTATATATTAATGGTTTACTAATGAAAAAATATTCTTATGATATTGAAGAATTAAAAGCATCTTTGAAAAGTAAATATGGTTCCATAAGAGAGGCGGCTGAAAGGTTAGGTTTGAGTGAGGAAAATTTACACGGAAAAATTAAAACGCAATCATCAAAATTTATTAAAGAACTCAAAGACAATGGATTAATCTTGCCACGAGCAATCGGGGAAAAACCTGATCTGAATGAATACCCCATTCTCTCTCGTGTATATGCCGGCTCTTCTCCTTCATTATTTGTCGCGGAGAATATTCTTGATTATGTAACGCTTCCCTATCCTAAGAAAGAGAACTGTTTTGCTGTTGTTGTCCGTGGCGATAGTATGAATCATAAAATTGAAGAAGGCGATACTGTGCTGGCGGATATGGAAAAGGAAATTTATAATACAGATATTGTTATTGCTAGATTCAAGAATGGAGAACAAATAATCAAACGATATAGAAAGATTAATGAAATCGAGATAATGTTTTATTCTGACAATGGAAATTATATACCATTGATCAAGAACATTAACGAGATCGAAGCGATCTATCGCATCGTTGGTATTTGGAAGAAGGTTTAATCTCTTAAAAATAAAAAGGGGTATTTATGAAAAAGTTATTTATTCTGTCTGCAATTATTTCAACATTTTTATTTACTAATTGTGCAACAATACTTAATGGAACAGATCAAGAAGTTTTTGTCAACTCTTCACCGAAAGGGGCAAAGATTATTTATAATGGATTTGATGTTGGAACAACCCCAAAATTGATTAGAATGCCTAAAGAGAAACAGAACTTCGTTGAATTCCAATTGGAAGGTTATCAGAGTAAAACAGTATTAGTACAAAGAACAACCGGAGGCGGTTTTGTCGTGTTAGATATTCTTTTCGGGCTATTGCCTTTAATTGTTGATGCAACAAACGGAGCTTGGTTTTTCCTTGATGAATCCGCTTTCTGCAGTTTCGATGGCAAGCCAAATGACTATAATCCACAATTAGACAATCCGGACATAATGAGAAAAGAACCATTAAAAACACCAAACAAAAAATAAAATTCCCGAAGGGTATCAAATGAAAAAGAGTCTTGTCGTTATAATATTAAACATTCTCGGGGCTTTCAGTTTAATTATCGGAATAGGCGCTTTCGTAAAAAGCAGCACAATAGTTGGATATTCAGGAATAACCGCTCTATTAATTATGATTGCGGTTTCAATTCCATTTTTCTTTTTCGCTCAGGTTCTAGATAATCTCGAGAAACAAACATCACTACTCGAATCAATCGAAAAAAAAATATCTAATAAGGAAATTAAATAAACTGAGGTCTCATGCGTGGTGTTTATATAAGGCAAGAATCACCGTTCTACTGGCTCCGGTATTATGATAAGTATGAACAAAATACTTCACGCAAAAGAAAATCTCTCAACACCAAAATCGAAGTAACCGAAGCCGATCGTAAAAGAGCAGCCAAGAGATTAAAACTCATCGGTACTTCCAAACTCCGCGAACTGGCAACATCATTTCAAAACGGACTAGCTCAACGAAATATCGAAATAAATTCCGGCGTAAAACTCCGCTTCGATCTTCTCCTATCTGAAGGATATGAAGAGTTCAAGCAAGTCCGCAGAGTGCCGGGGTCAAAGAGACAGATCAAAGAAAAAACAATCATCAATTACACGCTTGCAATCAATCACATGATTGCCGCTTGTACAGATAAGAAGATCTACAAATATACCGGCGAGAAAGATTATGTTGCTCTCCTCTATCACTTCGATGAAGTTAAAGTACCCGGGAAAACAATTATTAATAAAGACGGATCGGAAACAAAGACTACAAAAAAGATGTCCCAAAATACACGAAGCATATATACCCGCTCTCTCCGTTCCCTTTGGAATTACTTCTGTGATAAAAACTATGCAACAAAAAATATAATCGAACCGGTTGATTCCGAAGAGAAAGACCCGGACCCGATCCCCCCGGACGAAATGTTCTCAATTATAACCTATCTGAAAGATGACAAGAAATATCCGCATCATTATCAGCTAATATATTTTATGCTTCTTACCGGTTGCCGTCCTTCTTCCGCTATGGTGCAGCTTAAAGAAAACATAGACTTTAAAAGAAAAATTATATCCATCGAAAATGTTAAGACCGGGAAGAAAAAGGGAAAAGTTTATTATCAGTTTCCTCTCTACAAAGAATTGAATAAACTACTTATGGGGATGAATATTAAGCAAGGCGATACCGGACGGCTGTTCGATATGTTCACTCTTAATGAAGTGAACTATACCTATCCTTTGAGCTTCTGGGAACGTTCTATGAAATTGATGAAAATCGGTAAACTGGTCAGCAATTATTATATGATGAAACAGATACGGTCAACGACCGCCAGCTTCTTGATCAATGTTTTGAAGATGAAAGTTTTAACCGTTAAAAGATTACTAGATCACTCAGATATTAAGATCACGGATAAACATTATATCCAATTGAATCTTGGCAAAGTAAGAATGGAAATGGATGATATTGAGCTTGAAGACCTACTTAATTCTGATAAATATGAATAAAGGTGTTACAAAAAGTGTTACAGTCTATAAAAACATACCGCAAAATATATACAAAAAATCCTTGTAACTTATTCAATTACAAGGACTTTCGGTTAGTGGGGGCTGATGGGTTCGAACCACCGACCCTCTGCTTGTAAGTAAGGCAATCATCTGTTTTACATTAAATTATCACAATTATTATCTAAATATTCAACTATTTCACGCCCATCTTATTAA
>JAHEZQ010000029.1 GCA_023250955.1 Melioribacter sp.
ACTAATGCACGGGCAATCGAAACACGTTGTCTTTGTCCACCTGAAAGTTCGTTGGGTTTGTGATGAATACGGTCGGATAAGCCTACTTGCTCTAGTGCTAACCTTGCACGTTCTTTTCTTTCGGATGATGAAACCCCAGCATAGATTAAAGGAAGTTCAACGTTGTGTAAGGCATTCGATCTTGCTAATAAATTGAATGTTTGAAATACAAATCCAATCTCTTTGTTTCTGATTGTAGCAAGTTCATTATCATTCATCTGACTAACATTATTTCCTTTGAAATCATAAATACCTTTTGTGGGAGTATCTAAGCAGCCAAGCATGTTCATTAATGTTGATTTACCGGAACCAGAAGGTCCCATGATTGCTACATATTCATTTTTATTTATCTTCAGCGAAACATCTCTAAGTGCATGAACTTCTTCGCTACCAACCTGATATATTTTAGCTATGTGTTCAATATTAATAATATTCATTTTTGTTCCGTTCTTTATTTGATTTACTTTTTCTCGGTTCCTTTACGTTTAGATTGCATAGATACTTTTGAGCCGTCTTCTAATTCTTTTGAGATGGCACGGTAAGGACCGCTAACTATATCTTCATCACCTTTTAAGCCGCTTATAATTTCAATATAAGTATCATCACTAATTCCGGTTTTAACCTCAATCATCTTAGCTTTATTTTCTTTTATTACAAAAACAACTTCTTTGGGTTTACTACTTCTGTCTTTTTTAGCTTTTACTTCATTATCAGATTGTGCTGCCTGTGGTGCTTCAGTATTTGGTTTATCAATTCTTGCAGTAACACTTTGTATAGGTACCGTGAATACATTTTGTTTTTTCTCTGTTTCAATATCTGCATCGCAAGACATTCCAGGTCTGATACTATTTCCCGCATTTACAATAAGTACCTTAACTTCAAAATTTACAACTTCATCCTGGGTTCCTAGACCTTTTGTAACAGCACTGTTTCCAATTTGAGTTACAACACCTTTAAATGTTTTATCTGAAAATGCATCAACATGTACTTTTGCTGTGTCGCCAACGGAAATTAGAACAACATCATTTTCATCTACGTTAACAGTTGCTTCCATTTTACTTAGATCTGCTACTGTTAGCATTTCTGTACCCGGACTGAATCCACTTCCTAAAACTCTTTCACTTAGATCAATATTACGTTTGCTTATAGTTCCATTAATTGGAGAGTAAACAATTGTTTTATTAAGATTTGTAACAGCATCTTTCAAAGAGGCTTCTGCTTGGGTTACACCGGATTTTGAAGATTCGTAATTACTAAGCGTTTGCAGGTAAGTTGATTTAGCAGTTTCAAGTTCGGAATCGCTTGACAATTTTTTCTGAGCTAAACCTTGAATTCTTTTATAATCGGATTCAACTTTATCAAGCTGTGCTTTTGTTGAACTCAATGATGATTTTGCTTGATCAAGTCGCGCAGCAGCCATGTTACGTTGTGCTTCATAATTATCAGGCTTTATTCTTAAAAGTAGCTGCCCCTTTCTAACAACATCTCCCTCCCGTACAGGCAGATCAACAATTTCTCCGGTTGCTTCTGCACTTATCTTAACTTGATAAACCGGATTTATTTTGCCTGTTGCAGAAACAACTTGAGTTACATTTCTCTTCTCAACTTTTTCTGTTTGGACCGATACAATTTCTTCTTTGTTACCGCTAAACACTACAAGCAGGAGAACAACAAGAAGCAAAAGTCCCAATCCTCCAAAAATAAAAAGTTTCTTTTTTGATTTTTTTCCGTTAGCCATTGTAATTAACTCCTTAATATAAATTTATTCATATTTTGAAAAATCTAATCTACCGATAGCATTGTTTAGCTTATCGCGCTGGCGGTAAAAATCATATCCAGCATTTATTTTATTTCGAAGTGCATCCTGATAATCTCTGCTCGCTTGAAGAACATCAAGTAAAGTTGCAGAACCAAGGTTATATCTTTCTTGATTTATCTTTCTAGTCTCTTCAGCAGCGGAGACACTCTTCAGAGCTACATCTAAACTTTTTTTAGCGGCAACTAAATCTAAAGAAGTCTGTTTGATTTCTATTTTTATTTGTCTTTCTAATGCGAGAAGATCTTCCTGAGCATTCATTGCGCTAACTTTTGCAAATTGTATTTGGGATTCGGTCCCAAAATTTGAAAAAATAGGAATGTTTAATGAAAGACTTACATTCAGAACTTTTCTATTAAAGAGATCACCGGTTGTAACAGCACTAGTACCATAAGAATAATTTCCACTCAATGAAGGATATATCCCGCTCTTTGCGATTGTAACTCCACTTTCGGCTGCACTTAAATTTAATTGCTGACTTTTATAATCAAAACGATTATCCAAGGCTGCATTTACCATAGCTTGTATATCGTTAAAATCTTTCATGTATGAATCGGTATCCAAAGTTTTTTTAGCAGCAAACGGATCTACAAGAGTATAATCCTCAAGCACATTTAATGAAAGATAATTTAACAAGGAAGCTTTCGATGATTCATAAATGTTCTGAGTTTGAATAAGTAATAGTTCTGCACTTCCTAATTGAACTTGCGCAGAATAAACATCGGCAAGTGTTACAGATCCTAAACGATTTCTTTCTTGAACTGTCTCATATAATTTCTGAAAATACTTAACATTTTCTTCTCTAACGTTCATAAGTTCTTCTGCATTTAACACAACATAAAAATAATCTGTTGTAGTAAATACAATGTTCTGCTTTAGTTTTGAAATATTATACTCACTAGCTTTCAAATTATCTTTTCTTTCAGAAATAGTTGCATAGTTTGCTAAGCCATTAAAAAGCATAACATTACCGCCAACGCCAACACTGTAACTTCTATTTTCGGCAGTTGATGCCGGGATATCAGTTGTGTTGCCGAAGAAATCTCTTTGAACTCCGCCTTTGTCTTCTGTTCTTTGCCAGTTCCATCCAGCAGAAGCTCCAAGACTTGGTAATAATTCACCATAAGCGTTCTTCAACTGGGACTCACTTGATAAAAGATTGTTCTTAGATTTTATGAGCAAAGTATTTTTTTGCAATGCAATAGAAATTGCTTCATCTAAGGTTAATTTCTTCTGAGCATATAGTGGAAATGCCATCAACAAAACTATAAACAAAATAAAATATCTTTTCATTAGTCTCTCCTTTTGAGAACAATTAAGATTTACTTACTTAAGTATTATGACGAGATAAGTACTGTAAAAGTTACATTTTAAAGATAAGAAGATGTTTACTTTTTATTTTTAAGATATTCATCTTTTATTGACAAAAAGTAAGCATAAGCCTCTTCATAATTATTTCCAATTTTGCCATCAAGAATTGCTTCCTCGATTGCAGTCTTCATATCCCCAACAAGTTTTGAAGGAGGAATGTTACAGATTTTCATAATTTCTTCTCCTCTAACCGGAGACTGAAACGCTCGTAATTTATCTCTTTCGCGAACTTCTTTAACTTTTTGCATTACAATTTCATAATTCTCAAGATACTTAGATACTTTATTTGGATTTTTGCTTGTTATATCAGCGCGACAAAGTGTGATCAAATCATCTAAGTCATCATCAGTGGCCACTATCATTCTTCTAATAGCTGAATCAGTCACTTCTTCATCCACTAATGCAATTGGCCGTAAATGTAAACGAATTAATTTTTTTATATAATCTAATTTGATAAGAGGAAGTTTCATCCTTTCAAAAATAGATTTCATCATTCTTGCACCAAGCTCTTCATGTCCGTGATAAGTCCAACCGATGCCGTCAATAAATTTTTTGGTTAGTGGTTTTGCAATATCATGCACTAAAGATGCAAATCGCAGCCATAAATTATCACTTACCGATGCAATATTATCAACTACTATACATGTGTGGTAAAAAACATCTTTATGATGAAAATCATTCCTCTGCTCTACCCCAGCAAGATTATGCAGTTCAGGAAAAATTACTTTTAAGATTCCACTTTCAAATAATAATATTAAACCGACAGAGGGTTTATCCGCTGCAAGTATTTTTATTAACTCATCAGTTATTCTTTCTTGGGAAACAATCTTAAGACGATCAGCCATTAAACTTGCGGCTTTTAAGACAGATTCATCAACGCTAAAATTGAGTTGTGCAGCAAAACGAAATGCTCTCATGATACGAAGCGGATCGTCATCAAAAGTTTTTTTAGCTTCAAGTGGCGTTTTTATTAACTTTCTTTCAATGTCTTTTAATCCGTCAAATTTGTCTATCAGCTTACCAAATGTTTTTGCATTTAAAGAGACAGCCAAACTATTGATTGTAAAATCGCGACGATTAAGATCATCATCGAGTGTACCTTTTTCTACTTTAGGATTACGACTATTGCGCTTATAAGATTCTTTACGAGCACCAACGAATTCAAGTGCAATTCTTTGATAGTTGAAATGTGCGGTTCCGAAATTTTTATAGATCGAGATTTCTTTTATCCCCAGATCATTTGCAAATTGCTCGGCAAAATTAATTCCATCACCGACAACAAGAAAATCCATTTCATTTTTATTTCGTTTTAAGATAATGTCGCGAACAAATCCACCAACAAGATAAAGTTCTTCATTTCTTTTATCAGCAAGCAAAGAAGCAGTTTTTAGAAAATTATATTTATTTAGTTCTTTTATGAAATCCATTGCATCACTTTGAATAGTTTACTTTTATTCCATCGTGGTTATTCTTAAACCAATTAATCATTCTTAAGTTTTCAATAAATGAATAATTACTATTATCATCTTTCTTATAATCTAATGATCTTACTGCAAAATACTGTGCTGTTTCATAATCTAGGATTCTTAAAGCATACTTAGAAACTTCCAATGCAGCATAGCTAGATGAGAAATCCTGGACTTTAATGCTACCCTTTAATTGAGCA
Organism: Melioribacter sp.; assembly: GCA_023250955.1. GTDB lineage: Bacteria > Bacteroidota > Ignavibacteria > Ignavibacteriales > Melioribacteraceae > Fen-1258. Next base: position 4,893 of record JAHEZQ010000029.1, read on the forward strand.
ATTAAATTATTTAGAATAGAATCTTCATCAGCAGAAAGACTTATCAGTGATGGAATTGAAAAATATTTTATTCCTTTCGAATTAAGAGATAATATTTTTTGAAGCTTTTGTTTTTTATTATAATTCAAATAATTTTTTAAGGAATCAACACCCTCTTCTAAAATAGATTTTCTAATTAACACTTCATTTGTAAAATTTATGTGGGGATTTTGGACAAGAAGCGAATCATACTCAGAAATTGCTTTAGCGGATTGATTCGTTTGAATCAACAAGTCCCCAAATATCAATTCTAAATTAAAATAGAATTGACTTGTTTTAAAATTAACTATTTGATTGCTCAAAAACTCTGTAGCTACTGCATATTTTTTTTCAGCTGAGTAAGATGCAACGATCCCAAGTAACGACTTATAAGAATTTGAGTAATTGTAAACATATCTGAATAAATCTAAAGCTTCTGAATATTTTGTATTGTTAAATAATACCCACGCTTTTTTTACGTCGGAAGCCGCCATTCGTGGGCAATATTTTTTAAAGATACTTACACCCCCAAAATAAAGTTGAGCTTTATACTTATTGGATTCAATTGGATAATCTTCTAGGAATAATTCGTAGTCTTTTGTTAATTCATTTAGATTTTTACCATATACTCTTGGAAAATCAATCACTCCATATAAATATTTAATCTTTGATGTACCAAATTTATCTTCAAGATATTTTAGAAAAGATCCGGCATAAATATATGAGATGGATGATATCTGAGTGAAAAAATTATAACCACTAAATAGTTTTTCAATAGGGTATTTGTAACCAGCAGCAAAGGCAAGTTTGGCCATGTAATGGATCGGGTATCCGTCGTAATTATTTTCAATTGACATAGCAAGACCTTCAATCATTGCCGGATTAAAGTCAGCTGAAACTTTGAATGGTGTGTGGCCAAATTCCCCAGCTAAAATATGTATCAGTTCGTGTTTTAGAGTTCCTCCATAATTATAGTAGTTCAAAAAAATTTGATGCAACCATGGTTTCGCTATATCTGCATTTCCTGAACCCAGTAATTCTCTTTTACTTTCTCTACCAGGAAATAAATATGAATCAACTTGATAATTAATCGATTGATTAAGTTGAGTCTCTATCTGTTCAAGGTAGTATTCGTGAAGAAGTGCATTATACAGGCCATCTTTCTTCCTTATAAGTGAATCTGGTAAATGAATCTGGAAATTATTTGTAATTATTTTTGAAGGAAGTTCTTTCTCAATACGATTTTTATCAGTTGCAAAAAATAATTTTGGTTTCAATATCGCAAAGGAAGATGAGATTAATAGTAGAGTTAATACAATTAGAATTTTTTTAATTATACTACTATTTATGATAATGATAGAAAAGTAAAAAACTAAAATGAAAAAACTTAGATTGAAAATTCTATATGCTAATAAAATACGATCAACAGACAAATCTTCATCGTAAATAGTACCGGGGAAATAACCAAATATTGGATTATAAAAATAGATTTGAGGATTAAAGAAGAACTCTAATAACGAAGAAATTATTAACCCAGTTAAAATTACAATAAAAAAATAATAAGAATATTTTCTTGATAATCTTGTACAAAAATTTCCTAGCATACCACCAAAAAAAAAGGAAGGTATTGAAATTATTAAATAGAAATAAATACCACCTTTGATTGGGCAATTAGAATTCAGAATACTTGATAAAAATCCAATTATAAATGGAATAATTATTGAAATTGAAACAAACCATTTATTCTTAAATAACAAATCGGTAACACTTATTACAAAATTTTCCCTTTGTACATTAATTATTCGTAACCCACCAATGATAAATAAAAGAATTCCATTAACTACAGAAAATTCATAACCTAGAGTGTTAGTAAGTGGTAAAAATGTTAATAAAAGATTAATAATAATGAGGAATAAAATTAAAACTATAGTGATATTTGAATGAAATTCTTTCTGTGGAATATGCAAATTAAAATTCCGAAGTTGAAACACGTTCTATATCAGCTCCTAATGATCTAAGCTTTTCTTCAATTCTTTGGTATCCTCTATCAAGATGATATACTCTCAGTACCTCTGTAGTCCCCGATGCAGCCAAGCCTGCTATTACTAGTGAAGCACTAGCTCTCAAATCAGTTGACATAACCTTAGCACCTTTTAATGCTTTGACACCCTTAATAACAGCACTATTATTAACAACTTCAATATTTGCTCCCAATCTATTCAATTCCGGCACATGATTAAACCGATCATGATAAATATTATCAATTATTGTAGAAGTACCATTTGCCAGCGACATATACGAAGTCCACTGAGCTTGCATGTCTGTTGGAAAACCAGGATAAACAGATGTAGTTACATCAACACTTTTGAGAATAAAATTTTCAGCATCTATTTGAATTAAATTATTATTAATCAATAAATTAACCCCACTTTCTTCTAGTTTAGATAATACTGATTGAGTGGTTCCAAAATTTTTATATTTCAAACTTATCCTACCATGAGTTATAGCTGCAGCTGTCATTAGTGTTCCCGCTTCAATTCTATCGGAGATATTTTCAATTGTTGATGAATTTAATTTTTCTGATCCCTCAATCTCAATTGTGGTAGTACCTATACCCGATATTTTTGCTCCCATCAATTGCAAATACTCTGCTAATAAGGTTATTTCCGGTTCAATAGAAGCATTTGTTATTAAGGTTGAACCTTTTGCAAGTGATGCTGCCATTAGTGTATTGCCAGTAGCCCCAACAGATGAAATATCAAAATGAATTTTAGTCCCTTGCAACCTATTGGATTTAGCAATTATATATCCTTCTTCAAGTTGTATTTCTGCCCCTAACTTTTTCATAGCCTCTAAATGTAAATTGATAGGTCTCGGTCCCCACGCACAACCCCCAGGCATTGATACTTTTGCATATCCATATCGAGCTAGCAAAGGTCCTAATACATAAACAGATGCTCTCATTTTTTTTACATGTTCATAAGGTGCAATTTGATTTATAATTTGGTTGGTATCTAAAGTTAAAATATGATTATTAAATTGTGTTTTTACACCTAAATGATTTAGCAATTTAATCATTGTATAAATATCACTTACTTCGGGAGTATTTGTAATAACATTAGTTCCTGAATTGAGGAGAGTTGCCGGCATTAGTGCTAAAGCTGAATTTTTTGCGCCACTAACTTCAACTGTACCGCTAAGTTTTTTACCACCATTTATTACAAATTTATCCAAGAAATATCCTATTGAATTTTGAACATCATTCCTTTTACACCAGCAATAAATATTTGCCCCACTGGACTAATAGATAAGCAGTTCATATTAGATGATATTTGAGATTCTACGATATTCCAATTTTCACCCTTATCCTTAGTAACTAAAATAGTACCTAAGTTGCCAATAATTATAGCATGATCATCTGAAATGTATTTTACTTTCTGAAATCCGGTAGTCAATTTAGTTTCAATTCTTTCCCATGAATTACCATAGTTAGTAGACCAGAGTATTGTGCCGTTTCCGCCAACTATCAATCCATATCCATTTTCTCTCAGGTCAATAGATTTTAAATAATTATCAGTTAAAGAAGTTTCAACTTTATCCCATGAATTACCACTATTTGTTGTTGAAAGTATAACTCCATTCCATCCTACTGCAAATCCTCTCTTTGAGTCAAAAAAGGAAAGATCAAATATAATTTCATTTACGTTTGTTGTTACTTTATTCCAATTTATTCCACCATTTGTAGATTTTAGAATAAGTCCTTTATTACCAGTTATGAAGCCAACATTATTATCAATAAATTTTATTTTAAAATATTTATAACCTCTTTCCAGCGGTATAGATTGAAGTGAGTCAATATTATTTGCACCTAATAGAAGAGAAGATGAATCGCCAACAATTAGGGATCTACCATTTGGGAACAGATAAATATCACTTAATGGAATTGCTCGGTTAAGATTTTTACTAATCCAAGTTTTCCCATTATCAGAGGAAGTAATAATAGTTCCTGAATCGCCAACCGCAGCTGCAAATTTTTCACTTGCAAAAAAAATAGAATTCAAATTATTCTGAACACCGTTTTCAATTTTAGTAATCTCACTAAATTTGAATTGCTTACCCTCTGATGAAAAGAGTTGCTGGATACTATATTTCTTAAATTTATCTAATTGATTAGATGTTATTAAAGCATTCACTTGATTATAAACAAAATAAGAAAGTGCAATCATTAAAACTGCAAACCCCACAAAGGCTGACCAGGCAAATAGTTTATATCTTTTTGAACGAGGTTTTGAACGGTTGAAATAGCTTGAGTATAGTTTTGCTACGTGTTTATCTAATTCTTGTACATCATTAAACATTTCTTCACAAGAATTATATCTATTCATAGGAAGCTTTTCCATAGCTTTGAGGAGAATCTTATCAACTTGCTCGGGAATCCCAGCCATCTTTTCAGAAATCCGTGGGGCTGATTTTTTAAGATGACTATCCATAACTTCATATTCGCTTTGATAATCAAAAGGTGGTTGACCAACTATCATTTCATATGCTGTACAACCAATCGAATATATATCACTTCTATTTGTTACTTCTTCACCACGTACTTGTTCTGGACTCATATAATAGACTGTACCAATTTTTGAACCTGTCTTAGTCATATCATTTTCAACAAGTGATTTCGAAATACCGAAATCCATTATTTTAGTTATACCTTCTTTATTTAGAATGATATTTGACGGTTTAATATCTCTATGAATAAATCCTTTTGAATGTGCATAACCGATACCAAGCAATAATTGTTTGATTATATAGATCACATCATATAAATTAAACCTGCCTTGACGTTCAATAACTTTTTCAAGACTTTCTCCTTCTACATACTCCATCACTATACCAAGCAAATCTGAATATTCAATAAACCCGTGTACAGTTACAATATTGGGGTGTGATAGTTTAGCATGGTTCTTAGCTTCGCGTTTAAATCTTTCAATAAATCTTTCTTTATCTAATACATGAGAGTTTAACATCTTAATGGCAACATATCTATCAAGCTTTGTGTCAAAAACTTTATAGACAATCCCCATCCCTCCTTTTCCCAAAACAGAGACAATTCGATAATTCTCGATCATTTTACCAATTAGATTTTCCATACCTTATCGCTAACATTTATTGAATCTAATATAAGAAATTCTCCTTTTTCTTTTGTTATTACTAAATGAAATAAGTATCAAAATCACTTTCTTTGTTTTTTCTTATCAATTAACTAATTTTGCGAGCCCAATGCGAGACTGGCGGAATTGGCAGACGCGCTAGACTTAGGATCTAGTATCGAGAGATGTGGGGGTTCGAGTCCCCCGTCTCGCACTAATTACGAATTCAATACTACAATAACGAGGTATTTTTGGACATTAAAGTGAATCAACTATCAGATTCTCAGCAAGAAATTGAAGTAAATCTGAATTACGATGAAATCCTTCCGGAAATCAATGATGCTTTTAATGAAGAAAGAAAGACCATTACCATAGACGGTTTTAGAAAAGGAAAAGCGCCAATGGGAATGATCAAAAAACTTTATGGAGAAGGCATAGAGTATAAAGCAAGTGAGAAAATTGCGAATAAAAAATTTTGGGATGCTGTCGATCAACAAAATCTTAAACCAATTAGTACACCGCAAATGATGGATCTTGATTTTGTTCCGGGGACAAAACTATTCTTTAAGGTTAAGTATGAGATAAAACCAAAACTCGATCTTAAAAATTATAATAATTTAGAAATTGAAAAGCCCATATTTAAAATTAAAGATGGTGAAGTAGAACGTGAAATTGATTTCTTATTAAAACCATATTTTAAATTTGAAATTGCCGATAAAATAGAAAATACAAATTTTAAGATAACTGTAAATCTGCAAAGAATAGATCCTCAAGGTGTACCGATGATTGGGCATCGAAGTGAGAATATGATTATTGACTTAACAGATGAAAAGGTTAATCCGATAATCAAAGAAAATGCACAAGGTAAAAAAGTTGGTGAGTCATTTAATTTTATTTTTACTGATGAGCATTATCACGGTGAGGAACTTCATAAAGAAGAGTTCAATTATGTAGCAGATGTTGTTAAAATAGAGAAACAAGTTAAACCTGAACTCACTGAAGTAATTATAAAAAAAATCTCGGGTGATAAAGCTTCTACACCCGACGAGCTTAATGTATTCCTCAGGAAAAATATTGAGGATTACTACATCAAACAATCTGAAGAAATTTTTACCAACAATTTGCTTGGTGAAATTGTAAAGAATAACGACTTCACTCCTCCACCCGGTTACGTAAGTTCTGTTCATAAAAGAATGGTTGAGTTAGAAAGAGAAAACTCTAAACGTTACAAAATGCCAAACTTCGATGAGCATGCCGTTACTGAGTATTATAAACCCAGAGCGGAATGGAACGCTAAATGGCAAATCATTTTAGAAAATCTTGCCGAAGCTGAAGATATTAAAGTTGAGGATTCTGAACTAGAAGAATTAGCTAAGAAAGAAGCTGAAACAATTGGTATTTCTGTGGCAAAGCTGGTAAAATATTATAAAGACACTAATCGCTCTGAAATGTTATTAGAAGAAAAAGTAATTAAGTACTTAAAAGAACATACGAAGATTAAAGAAGTTGATGCTGAAGAAAAAATTAAAGAGAAAAAGGAAAAATCAAATGAAGCATGATATTCTTACACAAACTCAATTGAACAAAAAATTTGAGATCTATAATCAGCTGGTTCCTTACGTAATTGAACAGACCGGCCGCGGCGAAAGAGGGATGGATATTTTTTCCCGTTTATTAAGAGAGCGAATCATATTCCTCGGAACAGCAATTGATGATCATATTGCAAGTTTAACAATTGCGCAATTACTTTTTCTTGAGGCAGAAGATCCTGATAAAGACATTTATCTTTATATCAATTCACCGGGTGGAAGTGTATCAGCCGGACTTGCAATTTACGATACAATGAAATATGTCCGCTCAAAAGTCTCAACAATTTGTGTCGGATTAGCTGCAAGTATGGGTGCTGTTCTGCTGGCTGGTGGTGAAGCAGGAAAACGTTCTTCCCTACCCAATTCTAAAATTATGATCCATCAACCTTGGGTTGGCGGATTACAAGGACAAACAACTGATATAGAAATCCACGCAAAGGAAATGATAAAGACTAGAGATACGCTTTATAAAATCCTTGTTGAACATACCGGAAAGACTTTTGATCAAATTACTAAAGATTGTGATCGTGATTATTTTCTAAATGCTGAAGAAGCAAAAGAGTATAAATTAATTGACAATATATTGGTTCATAGAGCCAGTCTGAATAACAATAAAAAATAACTTTTCGAAGGGGTTAACAAACCCCTTTTTTATTTTAAACATATAATTATTATTAATACTGATATTGGAGAATTTTACATGAGACCTTTAAAGATGTTCCTTCTTTTTTTATTCGTAATTTCAACTCAAATAATTTCTCAGGAAAAACTTTTTACAGTAGAAGATGTTGTCCAGGGTTCGTTGAACAGATCGGCTTTATCTGGTATGAGACAAATTAACTGGATTCCAAATACAGATAACTTGGTTTGGACTGAAGGAATGGGAGATAAATCTGTTTTACTTATTTCATCACCAAAAGCAGCTAAAGTTGATACACTTCTTAAATTGACCGAACTAAATTCATTTTTCACAAAACAAAATGAGAAAGTGCTTTCATCAATACCTACTCTGAGTTGGACATTATCTGATGAATTTAATTTTTGGAGCGGATTAAATTATTATTCCTTCAACCTAAAATTTAAGAAACTTACAAAAGTAAACTCAATCCCAGATAAAGCTGATAATCAAACACTTTCACCTAATAAAAAATTAATCGCTTACACAAAAGAGAATAATCTATTCCTTAATCTTAGTGATACTCAAAATATTCGAATCACTGCTGATATAGATACTAACATAGTTAACGGACAATCAGTACATAGGAATGAATTCGGAATTAACGGCGGGATTTTTTGGTCGCCGAATAATAATTTCATAGCATTCTATCGCATGGATCAAACTATGGTTACCGATTATCCTTTAGTTGATCTTACTTATACACCTGCCCGCTTAAAGTACATTAAATATCCAATGGCTGGTCAAACAAGTCATCATGTTACAGTTGGTATTTATGAGATCAAAACCGGAAAAACTACTTGGCTAAAAACGGGCGAACCGTTTGACCAATATCTAACAAATCTTGCATGGTCTCCAGATGAAAAATCACTTTTTATTGCTCATTTGAACAGAGACCAAAATTATATGCAAATGAAGAAGTACGATACTGCGACAGGTGAAGTGTTAAAAATTTTGTTTGAAGAAAAAGATAACGAATATGTCGAGCCGCTCAATCCAATAGTCTTCTTACCGAATTCTAATGATAAATTTATTTGGGAATCACAAAGAGACGGATATAATCATATTTATCTTTATAATGTTGAAGGAAATTTAATTAGGCAAGTAACAGATGGAAATTGGGTTGTACTATCATTTAACGGATTTGATAAATCCGGCAAAAATATTTTTATAACAGCAACTAAAGAAAGTCCGTTGGAAAAACATTTTTACCGTGTAAATCTTGAAAATGGGAAAATGGATCGCCTTACAAAAGAAGCCGGAACACATAATGTAGTTCCAAGTTCAAGCACAGAATATTTTATTGATACATATTCAAATGTTACAACACCGCGTTTATTTAATCTTCTAAACAAAAAAGGTGAATTAGTTAGAAATCTTCTTACAACAGATAACCCTTATAAAGATTACAAGATAGGAAACACAAAACTATTCAGTATAAAAAATGATGAAGGAACTGAACTGTATTGCAGAATGATAACACCGCCAAATTTTGATCAAACAAAAAAATATCCTGTTATTGTTTATGTGTATGGCGGGCCACATGATCAAGAAGTGACTAATTCATTTGGTGCAGGAAGATATTTTTTATGGTTTTATTTGATGTCTCAAAAAGGTTTTATTGTTTTCACTTTGGATAATAGAGGTTCTGCAAATAGAGGTTTAGATTTTGAACAGGCAATTTTTCGTCACCTAGGAACAAACGAAGTTAAAGACCAAATGGCTGGAGTCAATTACTTAAAATCTCTCCCCTATGTTGACGGAAATCGTTTTGGAGTTTATGGTTGGAGTTACGGTGGATTTATGACAACTTCTTTAATGTTAAGAACAAACGGTGCTTTCAAAGTAGGCGCTTGCGGTGGCGCTGTGATAGATTGGAAATTTTATGAGGTAATGTATGGTGAAAGATATATGGATACACCTCAATCGAATCCGGATGGTTACAAAGAAGCAAGTTTGCTTAATTATGTTGATAACCTAAAAGGAAAACTCTTGTTGGTTCATGGAACTAGCGATCCTACAGTAGTTTGGCAAAACACACTTTTATTTGCTAAGAAATGTTCCGAGCTAAATAAGCCGCTCGATTATTATCCTTATATTGGATCAGGACACGGAGTTGGCGGGAAAGATGCTCTCCAACTTTATTACAAAATAACCAACTATTTTGTAGATAACCTTTGATACAATTTTATAGGGCATGGATGTGGATGGAATCTCTGCCCAATAGTTTCAAGTCTTCAATAAAATGGTTATTTTCAATTAAGAAACTGTGAATATTTTTGTTAATTTTTTTATAGTGAGATTATTTTGACCGGAGCCAAATTAGAACTATTAATAAAGTTAAATGAGCTTTCTGAATATGCCCGCCGTGGTGATGAATTTTTACCGGACGAGATATGTAATTTTCTTTCCAATGATTTTGATTTAACTGGTGCTGCTCTTTTTTCTATTGATGAAAACAATTCTTTTCATCCGTTAGGCAAATCAGCCGGCGTTAAGAAAAGCCAGCTCAAAGGAAATTCATTCATCTGTCCCAACTGTAAACATTTCTCCGAAGTTCAAAGCAATAATTTAATTCTTGATAGCGATTGTTCGATCCATATTTCAGACAACCCAAGCACTGAAGGATGTTATTTGATCAACATCTCAGATTTAGATAAGATGATGATTAAAATAGCAAAGAAAACTTCAGTAAAACAAAACGATAAAGACAACTTAGAAAAAGCTATCCAGCTTATTTCATCATTAATAATAATATGGTTAGAAAAGCGTGGCGGTTCAAAACATTCCACTGCTTCCCTTGCTAGAATTGTTACAGATACTACTAATGAACTGAAAACTAGTTCAAATAACTTAATAAATTTGACTACCTCGTTACAACCTGAAAATGTTTCCTCGCTTAAAAAGAATGTGCAGAATATACTTTTGAATATTAATGATCTTAATGAAATTTCTAAAATTGAGTCTAACTCAGTTTCCAGAAATCAAAAAAGTACTGATCTAGTCCCGATGATTAATGAAATTGTAGAATTATTTAAAAGAAATCTTGGTAATCGTAAAATTACCTTTTCAGTTAGCGTAGATAAATCATTAAATAAGTCTGTGATATTAGATGACCAGAAACTTCGTTACATATTAAGCAGTTTACTTTTTGTCTCGACAAGCCTTACCACCAAGGGTGAAATTTCTGTTAAAGCCTCAGTCATCCAAAATAACTTAGTAAAATTTGAGATATTTGATTCGGGAACCGTAATAGAGAACAAGATTATTGATAAACTATTCGATCCATTTACTCTTTTTAAATTGGAGGAATTTAAAAACTCTCCTCTAACAGGACTTAGTTTAACATTAGTAAAAAAATATGTACAATATTTGGGCGGAGAAATTTCAACAACAAGTGCGGCTGGAAAAGGTACTACATTCATATTCACTATTAATGGAGAAGTAATGGCTGATATAGTAAACAGTATCTCACAATTACCCAAACCAACTTCGGTGAATAAAGTTCTTGTTATTGAGGATGATTATGCTACATCGAAGCTTTTAACCAATTACCTTACCAAATGGGGTTATAATCCAACAATAGTAAGTACAGAAGAACAAGCATTCGGTGTTATTAATAAAGAAGCATTACTTGCCATAATTTTAGATATAGAACTTCCGAATATAAACGGTCTCGAATTATTGAAGAAACTACATGATAATCCTCAGACAAAAAATACACCCGTTATTGTTTGTTCAATAGAACCGGAACAACAAAAAGCATTTATGATGGGCGCTGTTGAATATTTTATTAAGCCTATTAATTATAATTACCTGGTTGAAGTTTTAACAAGTTATAAACTCAGAAAAAATTCAAATATCCTTTGTGTTGATGATGATGTACCAACTCTTAATCTAGTTAAACAAGCAATTGAAACTGCAGGATTTATTGCAATAGCTGAAAATGTCTCTGCAAAAGTTATGGATAGAATTAAAGATAAAGATATTGATCTTGCTATTGTTGATCTTGATATGCCTGCACCAAACGGATTTGAATTGATCAAACTTATTAAGTCTGATAAAAAGTTTACCAATCTCCCAATTATAATTTATACTGGCAAAGAAAATTACAAAGAAGACCTTTACAAGATTGAAGGATTATTTGAAGAACTACTTGATAAACGGTCAACAAATATTGAAGATTTAGCTGATACTATAAATGCAATGATCAACCGTTATGAAACTCCTCCGCCTGTTGAAGAAGTAATGCACAAAGATAACGTAATCAAAATATTATTAGCAGAAGATTATAAACATTCTCAAATAATTGTTACACGATTGTTAAAGAAAAATAATTTTGAAAATGTTATAGTTGTTGAAAACGGTGAAGACGCAGTTAAAATGGCTCATCAAGAAAAATTTGATCTGATCTTGATGGATATGCAGATGCCGATTATGAACGGGTTTGAAGCAACTGAAAAGATTCGTGAAATGCCCGATTATCGAGAAGTTCCGATAATTGCTTTAACAGCATTTGCTATGAAAGGTGACCGTGAAAAATGCTTAGAATCAGGTGCAACGGATTATATACCGAAACCAATTGACAGTAAAGAATTTATAGACAAAGTGAAATATTATACAAATGTTTCTGTTTAATAAATTTTATAGACATTTTCTGATAATAAAAAGTCCCGCATTTACGGGACTTTTTAGTTGTGTAATCAGCATACTAATATTATTTCTTTTGTAAAGTCTGCTTGCCTAACGATGGAGACTCTAGTTGAAAAGTATTAATCGTATTTATCTGAACACTTCCATTTGCCGCAATAACTAAATCGAATACATGCCAAGTATTATAACCGTTTGGATTACTTGTAGGAACACTAAATGCATAAAGTGATCCGCCAATAATCAATGTTATCTTTGCGCCAGAGTTTGCTAATGGTCCACTGCTTTCACCGCTATAGTTTTTCACTATATATTGATAAGTTCCAGGAAATTTTTTGAAAATAGTTACAACCTCAGGTCCATAACCATTCCTGTCATCAGTATCCAAGTTTGCATATGGATAACTTGTTGCTGATCCTTTTGAACTCCATAGAACATGCCCAGGACCTTGTGAATTATATGCAGGAATTAACAGATGGCTGTCAAGATCAGCAGGAGATGCGCCCCACGTTAATGTTATTGTTGCAATAGGCGGAGCTAAAATAATATCGCCAATATCTTTTGTTCCGCCTTGTGAAGTTGGAGTTGTAACAGTTAATGGTGAACTTGTAGTACCATCTTTCGTAGCTTTTACTTTTACTGTTGAACTTACACGTACTCCGATTTGAAATCTACCATCAGAACCTGTGTATCTGTATGATAGTCCAGTATAATCAATTCCCTCGCAAGTTACATATGCATTTTGAATTGGGTTACCATCACCGTCAATTACTCTGCCGGTAATGTAACATACATCATAAATGCGATCCCAATTCCATGACGTAAAATGTGTAACAGTGCCTACATAATTATTTCCAACTCTATTAGCTGTACCCTCTTCTTTCCAGGTTGCAGCTGTTGTATCATAATACCACATAGATATGGAAGCAGGGGCAGAACTTTGCATTGATGGTTGAATCGGGATTGTAAGTGTTGAAGCTTTACCACTTGCCAATTTTATTGTTGAACCACTTGTGGATTTTAAATTAGCATCAATAAATCCAAATGACTGAAGCGTTGCTGGTGCACCAGATTGAGTTACACCGGAATAATTACCCGGGAAAACTTGATTGTAAGTAGAACTTGTAGGATCAAAATATTTTGCTGAAACCATTACCGGACCGGTAAATGCATTACCAGCTGCATCAGTAAAAGATCCGGATTGAAATGTAATCTGACCGCCGCCGGTCGGAGTGATTGATCCGCCGGTACTAGTTACAGTCTGAGTAGGTGGTGCTGTGGCTAAAGTTGCATCTATAAATGAACTTTGTCCAGTATTGATATCTACAACTTTATAAGTTACTAAATATCCTGATTTAGAAAACGAAACTTGTTTATTTGTACCGGAAGTTAATTCAGAAACACTAAACCATCCTTGTTCATTAGTCTGCACTGCTTTGCCTTGAATTACTACAGTGACAGAACCTAATAATGTTCCGGATTCATTTTGAACTCTTCCTAAAAGTAAACCATAATTTTGTGCGGTAGGATTATTATTGTCTGTGGAATCAGTTGGGTTGTCATCTTTTTTGCAGCTTGATGATAGAAATATTGCAAAAAGAGTAAACAGTACGATATAATGCCAAATATGTTTCTTCATCCCTTCTCCTTTGTAGTTTTAGATTAAATATATATTAAAGAAAAGCTGAGCTTTTTATTTAATAAACAGAGAACCGGATAATTCAATAAATATTAATTGTAAACACAAGTTAACTTAGGGAATTTTTGTTCAAAAGAAAATAGACAATGATAACTATCACAAAGTTCTGCAATGTTCCAATTCCAAATGTCATCTAATTATTATAAGAAACAGATTAACTTTTTTATATTTGTAACAAGACAATTTTCTAAGGAGTATTAGTGAAGTCCGTTCGTGTTCGATTCGCCCCAAGTCCTACCGGATATTTGCATGTTGGTGGTTTAAGAACTGCACTATATAATTATTTATTTGCTAGAAAGAACAACGGTAAATTTGTACTAAGAATAGAAGATACAGACCGCAGCCGTTATGTTGAAGGTGCTGTAGAAAATTTGACTTCGGCTTTAAAATGGTGTGGACTTGATTTTGATGAGGGACCACAAGTCGGCGGTAAGTTTGGACCGTATTTACAATCTCAACGCCTCGATATATATCAAAAACACATACAAGAATTAATTGTTAAAGGAGATGCTTATTATTGTTTCTGTACCCCGGCACGTCTTGAAACATTAAAAGAAGAACAACAAAAACAAAAACTTCCTCAAGCAAAATACGATAAACTCTGCCTATCACTAAGTAAAAGTCAGATTGAAAATAATTTTTCAAATAAAATTCCTTTTGTAGTTCGCTTAAATGTTAGACCAAATCAAAAAATAATTTTTGATGATATTATACGCAGCCATGTAGAATTCGATAGTAATAATGTTGATGATCAAGTATTGATAAAAAGTGACGGCTACCCTACTTATCATTTTGCAAATGTTGTTGATGATCATTTAATGGAGATTAGCCATGTTATACGCGGTGAAGAATGGCTTTCGTCAACTCCGAAACATGTGTTGTTATATGATTCGTTCGGATGGGAAAGACCAGTCTTTGCACATCTTCCGTTATTATTGAATCCAGATAGGTCTAAACTAAGTAAAAGACAAGGCGATGTTGCCGTCGAAGATTACCGTACAAAAGGTTTTTTCAAAGAAGCACTTGTAAACTTTGTAGCTTTATTAGGATGGAACGCCGGAGATGATAAAGAATTTTATCTTATGAATGAACTTATTAATAATTTCTCATTGGAACGTGTAAATAAATCCGGAGCTGTATTCGATATTGAAAAATTAAATTGGTTAAATGCAGAACATCTTAGAAAAAAAACTAACAATGATATTCTTTTGATGCTGAAGGAAAGTATTCAGAAATCAGAATTCAGTAATCAGAATTATTCAGATGAATTTCTCTTATCAATCATTGGAGCAATGAAAGAGCGCGTAAGTTTTGTGAATGAATTCATAACTAGCTGCCAATATTTCTATACTGCACCCACAGAGTATGAACAAAAATCTATTGAAAAGAACTGGGATTCTGAAACTTCAAATATTTTAAGAAAACTCCGTGATGCTTTTGCTAGTCTTCAAAATCCTACTAAAGAAGATTTCGAACTTGGACTAACGAATGTTGCAACAGAATTAAATATTGGTAAAGGAAAACTTATACATCCTCTTCGTCTCGCCATTTCGGGAATCAGCACCGGACCGGGAGTTTTTGACATAGTTACAATTCTTGGTAAGGAAGAAGTAATTAAGAGAATTGATACAGCTTTGGAAAAAATCAAATAGATTGAGTGTTGCCTACAAATTTTTGAGGATAACTTACTTCGAAAGTAGTTCCGTTTTTCTTTGTTGATGTGAAAGAGATTATTCCATTCAAATATTTTTCAGTTAGAAATTTCATACTGTAAATTCCAATTCCCCGCCCGGCACCCTTTGTAGAGACAGATCGATTGAATAATTGTGGCTGAATATCTTCGGGAATAAATGATGGATTATGAACCGAAAAGTAAACCATATTGTTACGATTGCCACAGCTCAATGTAATTGTTTCACCCTCTGAAGAAGCTTCAATAGCATTCTTTATCATATTGCTCACAACCCTTCCAAGCAAAGTTTCATCAGTTTCAATTTCGGAACTTATTCTATCATTTGATATTACTAATAATTTATTTCCTATAATATCCGGATGATTAAAGGAATCGTGCATACGTTTTAGAAAATTCACAGAATTGATTTTTTGAATATTCAATTTGATCGAACTTTTTTCTGATGATACAAGATGTTTGTGTGTAACTATCTCATCAATTATCCTTTTAGCGATTTCATCTAAAACTTTCATTAGCTCTTTACGTTCATCATCACTCAATGTCTCATCATCAATAATCTCAAGCATATTATTCAAACTGCCGGCTGTATTTAAGATATCATGAAAGAAAATGCGCTCAATCTGTTTGCGCTCGGTTATATCTTCAAATATTCCTACACCACCGTTTATCATTCCATTATCGAGAATGATTGGTGCAAAGTTTACTCTGACCGGAGTGATCTTACCGGAAGTTTTAGATAAATATTCTCCTTCGTAATGCCCGACTGTTCCGGCTAAAGTATGTTCAATTGCTGAGACCATATTAATATCTAAAGCTTCAGAAAGTAAGGCACCGATAATTTGTTCTCTCTTCGAATCACTTATGCTTATAAAATTATCATTACATGCAGTGATTCTTCCCGTTGAATCGAAATGGAGAATACCAAGCGGAACATTCGAGAATACCATTCTGTACTTCTCTTCACTTTCACGGAGAGCTTCTTTAGTCTCTTTAAGATCTGTTATGGATTGTGCAACAACATCTAATTCTATAATTGACTCCGGAATAGAATCTTGGACATCAAAGATGATCTCTTTATTCTTATGTGATGAATCTTTTTCCGAAGAATTATCTTTCATAAATTTTTCTGAATTGGTATATCTTAAAATTGTTGAATTAAACCATTAAGATTTGTGAGAATAAACGAAGTGTATTTATTAATTTATTTTTGAAAATATTAATAGTACAACAATTATATCGTACAATTTAGATCACCAAGGTAAATTAACTTCTATAGTTGAAGTATTAGGAAATCTCTCCCCTATCAGAGGTGATAATTTATTTGCTAAATATGCCTCCACCCCATCTCTATTTTCTTTTAGCACACTTGCCCAAGTTACATAAAGTGTTAAATAATTGTACTTTTGTATTTCAGGATCAGCTCTGTGTTCCGTTAATCTATCCTTAATTATTCCCTGCCCAACTCTTACAGTTGCTGCATTCTCTCCAGCATGCCAGATTATATAAACTCCTTCCATATTATCGAAATGAGCATGGTCCAAGTTAACAGAATTTAATTTACACCATACTTCCCCTTGGCATTTTATCCAATTTAACTGCATTTCATTATCTCCTCTAATTTTTTTCTATCATTAAATATTTTCAATATTCTTATTTGTTTGGTCCGGTGGGATATATTCACTGATAGGGATTAGAATTACCATATAATTTTTTCTTATTTCATTTGTTGTACTTCTTACAGTAGAGAAAACCAGTTTTGTTTTTTCATCTTTAGAATTCTTTAACACTATTTCACAAACACTATTCGTTAATTCTAGAGATTCATCAAATATTCTACCAGTAATACCATAAAGTAAATTATTCCTAGTTTTTTCTGACCAGCCTAAAAATAATTGTAAAATTAATGACAGATATTTATCAATCCTGTTCCCGTTATTATTAACAGAGTCACTAGATACTTCAGAAAAAAAATCTCCATTATTAACTTCATCCTCAATGAATTTTTTGAGTTTACTTAAATTGTCTCGCAATTTTTCGAGACTATCTGATAGAAGATTTTTAGCTCTCTCTACACTCTTTGTTCTAGAATCAAAAGATTTGATCGCAGTATTGGTATTGGGTGTTTCCGATAAAATGCCATCATAGATTCGATTAAATCTTTTTAAAATAATTAAACATTCAGAAAATATTTGACTAAATTGATCAAGTTTTAATTGTGCATCATTGCTATAAAGTTTTTTTACATGATAGGATAATCGACTTGATGTAAGCTTCGCTACTAAAATACCCATTATTGCTAACCCGAACAATACTTCCAAAACTGCAAATAATCTTGATAATCCTTGGGGATGCATATCTCCATAACCCAAGGAAGATATAGTTACGATACTAAAATATAAACCATCATAAAAATTAAAAAAATTATTTTGTCCATTAACCAAATGAATACCGTCTTCGCTTGGTGTCAAATAACAGTACACTATTGCAAATAAAAATGTAAATATTGAAAAAAATACTATTAATTCTATAAAACTACGGGTTTCAATAAAATGAAGAATTTTTTTCCGAAATAATTTCATAAACACTTCATTTTTTATATGTTCATTATAATAATAAAGTTCTTTTAAATCTAATTCAATTTT
The DNA here is from genome assembly GCA_023250955.1 of Melioribacter sp. Classification (GTDB taxonomy): domain Bacteria; phylum Bacteroidota; class Ignavibacteria; order Ignavibacteriales; family Melioribacteraceae; genus Fen-1258. The sequence continues at coordinate 23,007 of JAHEZQ010000029.1, forward strand.
TCACCAATTTACCCCAACTATCCTTCAGAGTAACAGTTCTATTGAAAACTAATTTTTCATTCGAAGTATATTTTGTATCAACACAAAAATATCCGTGCCGTTCAAACTGAAAACGATCGCCTTTCTTCGAATTTTTCACAAATGGTTCGATCAAAGCATTAGGAATAATTTCCAATGAGTTAGGATTCATAAAATCTAAAAAACTTTTTTCCTTATCAGAATCCGGAGATTCAACAGTAAATAATCTGTCGTATAAACGGACTTCAGCTTTAAATGCGTGCTTTGCAGAAACCCAATGAATAGTTCCCTTAACTTTCTTTTTACTTGTACCGGTTCCGCTTCTTGTATCGGGATCGTATGTACAATGAAGTTCAATTACTTCACCTTTATCATTCTTAATCACTTCTTCACATTTAATTATATATGCATAACGTAAGCGTACTTCTCCTCCAGGAATTAAACGATGATAACCTTTCGGGGGGTCTTCCATAAAATCTGTCTGCTCAATATAAATTTCATTTGTAAATGGAATCTTTCTAATCCCCATTGATGGATCTTCAGGATTATTTATTCCATCAAGTTCTTCTTCTCCCAAATAATTTGTTATAACGACTTTAAGCGGATGAAGAACAGCCATTGCTCTCTGAGCATGTTTATTCAAATCATCTCTAATAGCAAATTCAAGCAGAGCTATATCAGTAAGTGCATCACGTTTAGCTACGCCGATTATCTCTGCAAAATTCCGGATTGATTCAGGAGTGAAACCTCTTCTTCTAAATCCGCTTACGGTCGGCATTCGAGGATCATCCCATCCATCAACATAATTTTCTTTTACTAATTGTAAAAGTTTTCTTTTGCTCATTACAGTATAAGTTAAATTGAGTCTCGCAAATTCTATTTGTTGAGCATGATGAATTCCAAGTTCATCTAAGAACCAATCGTATAACGGACGGTGGTTTTCAAATTCAAGTGTGCAGACCGAATGTGTTATTCCTTCAATCGCATCTTCAAGTCCGTGTGCCCAATCGTATGTCGGGTAGATACACCACTTGTTCCCTTGGCGATGATGTTCATCGTGAACAATTCTATACATTATCGGATCGCGCAAATTAATGTTCGGAGAAGACATATTAATTTTAGCGCGTAAAGTTTTTGAACCGTTGGGAAATTCTCTTTTACGCATTCGTTCAAAGAGATCAAGATTTTCTTCAATGCTTCGATTCCTGAAAGGCGATTCATTACCGGCTTCTGTCAATGTTCCGCGTGAGGAGCGTATTTCATCTGCGTTAAGATCATCAACATAAGCTTTTCCTTTTTTTATCAGATCAACGGCCCATTGATACATCTGCTCAAAATAATCCGAACCGTAAAGAATACGATCTTCAAAATCAGCACCGAGCCATTTTACATCTTCTATGATCGAATCAACATATTCTTGTTCTTCTTTTTCGGGATTGGTATCATCAAAACGTAAATTGAATTTACCATTGTAGTCGCGTGCAATCCCGTAATTAAGGCAAATTGATTTTGCATGACCAATATGAAGATAACCGTTCGGTTCCGGTGGAAAGCGCGTACAAATTGTGCTCTCTCCCCATTTATTGGTTTTCAAATCTTCATCTATTATTTCATAGATGAAATTTTTTGATTTGTTTTCTACCGGATTTTTATTTGCGTCTTTTATCTCTTCCATAACTCTTTAAAATGATTTATGAACAATTTTATGTGTAAAGTTAAACATTTATCAGTTTGATTTCTTGCTATAAAAGTAAATATGATTTAGATTTGGCGTGCAAAATTATTAGAAAACCTATGCCGAAGTGGCGGAATTGGTAGACGCGCTGGACTCAAAATCCAGTGAGGCTTAAACCTCGTGCCGGTTCGAGTCCGGCCTCCGGTACAAAATAAAACCCAATTACAACAGTAGTTGGGTTTTTGTTATTCTTTATTCAAAGATCATTTCTGTAGCTACTCACACAGAACACAAAAAGTTCAATCTTAGTGATAAATAAAAGATTACTTCATCAAGATCATTTTCTTTGTTTGGGTAAAATCACCTGCTTGGAATTTGTAAAAATATGTACCATTCGGTAAATCAGAAGCATCAAAATTAACAGAGTAAGTTGAAGGTGATAATTGCTTATTAACTAATTCAGCAATCTTTTTACCAAGTATATTATAAACATGAAGACTTACAAAAACATCTTTTGGAATACCAAATTGAATCTCTGTTGTTGGATTAAAGGGATTGGGGTAATTTTGAGATAAGAAATAATTTGTCGGGATTTTATTTCCTTCACTATCAATTGATGACATAATAGGACCCCAAACACCAGAACAAATTGTCCCATAAGTATTAGCACTATAAGTACCTGAAACTTCGCTACCGGACTGATTAAAAGTACCATTGATGGTCATTGTTTGATTTGTTCCAATTGAGGTCATTATTGAGAAATTTCTATCTGTTATCGCCCAACCACCTGTTCTCATACTATGTATAGAACCTGATACATAGGTTATACCATCGCAATGAAAGTTTGACCAAGTATAAATAATATCTGTAATACAAATACCATTGCAACCAACAGTTATAACAAATTTACCAAAATCGGTAGGCACCGTCCAATCACCAGTTCTTGGTTGAGCAATATTTTTTTCAAAACCATAAAGCTGAATAATGATTAGTACGAAGTAGTATTTCCCCAAAAATTGTTTGAGTAGTTTCATAGCTTTCTCCTATGTACAATTTCAAAAAACAATACAATAAGAATCGTTTTGTTAGTTGATAAAATTTCAAAATATAGACTTAATATTCTGAATAAGGGTTACCTTGGGAGAAGCACAAAAGAGGGAAGAGAGAATTGTTCTTAGAATGCCAGAACGTTTCACTCAAGGTGTGGATTCTTTATATAAAAAACTAAAAAAATAATTTACTTTGTTCAACAAAAATCAAATATAACCAAAAGTCTTTTGGTCTCAGTTATTAAGTAAATTTTTAGAACTCTTAAATCAAGTAATACGTTAATCTCATGCCGGTTCGAGTCTGGTCTCCGGTACTAAAGGTTGATTCCAAAAAAATTCAACCTTTTTTGTCTAATCCTTATTAAAACAAATTTTGATTAGTGGATAGTGATTTTTCAAATCAACCCATTATCAAATTCCTTACCGTCCGTTCAGTATAATATTATTTACTTTTACTAAATAATTGATTTAATTACTTATCGTTTGATGAAATTGAAGTCAATAACGAGGAGAAATACAATGAAGAAATTATTATTAATTATCGTAGTGATGTTATTCGTATGTGCGAACTCATACTCTCAATCGGTTGTGCAAAGCGGGAATTATTTTTATTCCAAAGACAGTCCTAATTATACGCTTAATGCAAATACTGGAAAAAGAATTGTTGAATACGAAATAACATTCAACAAACCTTTTGAGAAGAAACCTAGCGTAATAATTATGCCATCTTTGATTGATGCTGAAAGTGCAACACAAATTAGATACAATATTAGAGCTTCTGGAATCTCCAGAGACGGTTTTGTTCTATTAGCAGAAGTTTGGGGAGATACAAGATTAAATTCAATTGGTGGTTTTTGGTTAGCTTCTGCTGAACAAACACCCCCTCCCCCTCCTCCAGTAACAGTTAAACCGGTTGAGCCGGAACCTGTTCAACAGGTTGCACCTGAGACAAAACAAGTTACTCCAAAAAAGGCTGTAAAGAAAAAGAAGTAATTTTATTGATCCAGAAGTTGGTGCTTAGCAAAATGTTATTACATAATTTATTTGTATCCGCCTAAAAGCTAGGCAGTGAATATTTATATAAGCTTTGGACTACTATGAGTTCGGAGTATACTTTTTAGCTTTTGGGAATAATTTTATTCCTCATTTTTTAGCTATCATTTGTAAAATTCTCTCCGGTGTCATTGGCAATCTATTTAATCTGATTCCAAGTTTATTGTAAATTGCATTTCCTATTGCAGCACCAACTGTAATGATAGCAGGTTCACCTCCACCTTGCGGCTGTTCATTCTTCTTATCCAGAATAACACTTTCTATTTTAGGCAACCATGAAAATTTTGGAATTTCATAAGTATCATAATTTTTATTTAAGATCTCCCCATTACGAAATTTTACTTCTTCTGTTAATGCATAACCTAGTCCCATCATAATGCATCCCTCCATTTGAATAGTGGCACCTTCGGGATTTATAACAAGTCCCATATTCTGGGCACAAACAACTCGATTCACTTTAACATTTCCGCTTTTTGTATCCACATCTACTTCAACAATCATAGCCACGTAAGTCCCTGCATCAGTTCCACATGCAATACCATAACCTTTTCCACTCGGATTCTTTTGAAATTTTTTCCATACGAATTTATTTCCAGCAACTTCTAATACTTCAATCATTTTTTTATCTGTTAAATGTTTCATCCTGAATTCATACGGATCTAAACCCGCTTTGGCAGCCAATATATCAATCTGGCATTCCCTTGCAAATGTATTTGTATTATTACCTGGTGCCCGCCAAGGACCAGTTGCAAATGGATGACTTGCAACCGTACTATTTCGATTGACACCAAAAGATTTTGTATTTGTGTTAGGAATATTATAAAAATGTGCTGCACCCCGCTCCCCCGCAAAATAAACATTGTAATCCCAAAAACTAATTTCATTGTTATCATTTAAACCGGATTTAATTTTTACAATTGCAGCTGGATGAAATGAATCGTAATAAAATTCTTCTTTGCGTGTATATGCTACCATAACTGGTTTTCCGGTTATTTTAGCAAGGCGGGCTGCATCAATAATTTGAAGATTAGTTGTCTTTCCACCAAAACCACCGCCAACATATGGTGTTATAACACGCACATTTTCAGACGCAATACTTAGCGCCCTAGCAACTTCTTCTTTGGCAGTAAACGGATTTTGAGTAGAAGCCCAAACAGTTACTTTATTTCCGTCAATTTTTACGACAGCAGTATGAGGTTCAATTGGCGAATGTGCAACATAACTATCATAGTACGTTTCATTAATTATTACTTTAGATTTTTGTTCTCCGTTTTTAATATCACCTTGTTGAGTAACAGTTCTACCCGGGGCTGCAACTTCTAGAAAATGATCATAAATACTTTCATTATTTAAAGTGGAATCAGAAAAGCTGAATTTTGCTTTAATTTTTTCCAACGCTTTTTCTGCTATGTCCGGATATTTATGAAGTACAGCTACAAGATCGCCATCATGCACAACAACTACATCACTCATTTTTTTCACTTCTGATAAATCAACATCAATAAGTTTTGACCCATGTGCAGGCGGTCTTAACACTTTCGCATATAACATATCGGGAAGCTGCATATCACCGGTAAACTTTGCCTTACCAGTAACTTTCTCAATAGCATCTACTCTCGTTATAGACTTATTAATAATCTTGAATTCGGACGGATCTTTTATTTTTGGTTTGTCTTTTATATGCCGTTCTATCTTTTTTCCTTTTGTAAGTTCTGCATAAGAAATTTTATTCTTACGATTTAACTTCTGATACACAACACCTTTTTCAACGGTTAATTTATCAACTGGAATTTTCAATTTTTCGGAAGCTAATTCTAACAAAACATTTCTTGCTTCTGCTGCTGCTGCTCTTAACGGCGGCCCAAAAAATCTTGTGCTCATAGAACCAAACGTTCCCATATCCCACGGGCATAAATCAGTATCGCCCATAATCATTTGAACAGAATCAAGAGTTACATCCAATTCATCGGCAAGCATTTGTGCAAGCGAAGTAATTATTCCTTGCCCCATTTCAATCTTGCCGGTAAAACACGTGACTTTACCCATTTCATCTATTCTTAAGAATGCATTGAAGTCAGTTGGTAACTCTCCTCTTCTTCTCTGTTCTTGCTGAACATAACCTAAGGTATCACCAACAGTAAAAAGTATAAATAATCCTCCACCAAGAAGTTTTATAAATTCTCTTCTATCAACTTCGAACGGGGCTTTTATATCTTGGAAATCCAAACCTAAGTAATTATCATTTTTCATTTCATACCTCCTACTTCTTTCGATGCTGTTTGAATAGCTTCAACAATTCTTTTATGAGCGCTGCATCGGCAGAAATTGTCATCCATTTCTTTTACTATTTCTTCGTAGGTCGGGTTTGGTTTTTTCTTTAATAAACCGTAGGCATTCATAATCATTCCGGGTGTGCAGTAACCGCATTGAAGGGCATCTTTTTCTGCAAAAGTTTTTTGTATAGGATGCAGTTTACCTTTTTTCATTAATCCTTCAATCGTAAGCACTTCTTTCCCTTTAACATTTTTAATTGCAATACTGCAAGATCGCTCAGCTATATTATTAATGAGAACAGTACAAGCACCGCAAAACCCTTCTCCGCATCCGTACTTAGTACCGGTTAATCCGAAGTCGGTTCTAAGAACCCATAACAACATTCTTTCACTGTCTACGTTTACTTTAACTGCTTTACCGTTTAGTTTGAATTTGATGAGCTCAGGCATGATGAACTCCTTGTGAATTATTATTAGTTGAAACATCTATACGTAAAATATTGAATGTAATTTGCCGAATTCTAAAATAAAATCAATCAAAAAAATTAAGTGGCCTTATTATTAAAGCATGGAATGTATTATTATGAAAGAGGTTGAGCAAAAAATTATTTCAGCAAAATCATTTTCTTGGTTTGAATAAACTCCCCTGTTTGAAGCCTATAAAAATAAACACCGCTTGGTAATAAACTGTTATGAATATTCCATGTTGAATAATGACTACCCGCTTGCTGATAATCATTTACAAGTACTGCAACTTCATTTCCCAATACATCGTAAATTTTGAGAGTAACAAAACTGCTTACTGGTAATTCATAATTTATAATTGTACTTGGATTAAATGGATTCGGGTAATTTTGGAATAGTTCATACTCTGTTGGTAATACTTTGTTCTTAGAATCAATATCTAATAACAAAGATGGTATATATTTGAAATTACTTATAATCAACTCAGCTTCGTTTAGATTTTTTGGAGCTAATCCGGACATCAACCAAAAATTAATACGTGGTTTCATTTGGTTGGGAACAGGAATGCTTAAACCTTTGTAAATCCACTCTTTAATTAATTGACCAGAAACCAAATAACTTTGAAATTTTAAGTTCCCTTTTGTCCATGTGAATTTATGAATTGATTGTTGACCTTGGAGGTTTAACGAAAAAGATGTTGAGTTTATTGGGGATGCAGGTTGGACAACATACCACCCTGCGTTACTGCCAGCATCACCCCATCTTGAAAATTCAATATCAATTTCTTTTGTATCGTTCTCATAAATAAATAATCCTACAACAATATTAGGATCATAAAGTTCAGTATCACTTGAAACAGAAAAAGAGTATTCTCCATATCCCATAGTATCCTGTGCTGTAATACTTGAACAATACCAATTTGCACCAATCTTTCTAATAGCGAGGTGCAGTTTTCCGGAATTATCAATCCAGACACTTTTTATTCCGTTAAACCAATTATTCGGTCCCGGTCCGCTAAATCCTTTACTTATATTCCATTTCAAACCGGAAAAATCTATTGTGGGAATTCGTGTTTCATTGATCGTTGTAGTAAAACTTCTTGTCGTAGACCAATTACTTGGGCCATCAGCATTCCAAGCTTTTACTCGCCAATAATAAATAGTTCCTTCTAACAACGAGGGATTCACAATTATTGATGTACCGCTTATTCCGCTTTGATTATAAATGGTACTATTAAAAGAAGAAACAGTAGAAATTTGAACTTGATAAGAAGTGGCGCCGGATGATGATCTCCAACTTAATTGAGGTGTTGTTGCAACTTCTGTTGCAGAATTAGAAGGTGATAATAGAACTGGCGGCAATGGAATTGAGATCACTTCTGTTTTCTTTAATGGAAAAATTGGGCTCTGAGTTTGCGCATAATAAAATAACGATGAACCTGAAACAAATAGAACAATATTTGTTACAATAAATAATTTTTTAATGCCCATCATTTATTTCGATTTCCATTTAGACCAGGTATTCCCGAAACTTTTTTCGGTTTCATTGAATGCTGAAATAATTTGAGAAGTTGGAGGCATATCGCTCTGCTGCAAAAGATTTTGCAAAGAAGAAAATGTTCTCATATACCTCGAGAGTTCTTTTCCGATATCTGAAGACTTATCATTCTTCTTTTCAGCAATTTCTTTTAATGCATTTCTAATTTTTAGAATGTTCTTATAAGATTTAAAACTTAAATCATGCTGAAGCTGTAAATCTTTAATTCCCGTTTTTACTCTAGGATCCATAATTATATTAAAAGTTTGAGTAAATACTTTCCCATCAACAGTTAGTCTAACAGTATATGATCCGGGCATTACAAATGGTGATGAAGGCTGCGGTGCAGTATTATTATAGACAGCAGACATCGGATAAGACGGAGGAACGTTTAGAGGTGTATATCTCATATCCCACATAAATCTGTGTGAACCCGCTTCTGCCGAAAGAATCTGTTGAGGACGGATCCAGTAAAGCGGAATATTTAAATCCGGAATTTTATATAAAGTATCTTTATCAGAGTATGTTCGAATTATTGTTCCCTTTGAATCTAAAATTTCCAGACTAATATTATTTGCTTTAGCATTTAGATAATAGTTTATTATAGCACCTTCCGGCGGATTTTGTCCAGCAGGTTCTTCTTGCGGAAGAGGTGTATCAGTATTCATATTCCATCTAACACGGTATGCATTCTGGGGCTTAAACAAAATTACTTTCAATGATTTTGATTCTTCACTGAGTTGACGCAGCGGTGTTATATCATCCAATATCCAAAAACTTCTTCCGTGAGTTGCAATAACAAGATCATCATCTTTAATTATTAAATCCCTAATTGAAGTTGCCGGCATATTTAATCTTAACGATTGCCAGTTTTCGCCGTCATCAATAGAGAAATAAACTGTGGTTTCACTTCCGGCAAATAATAATCCTTTTCTAATTGGATCCTCTTTTACAACATTAATGGGAGTATTAGGCAGTCCGTTTACAATTTCTTTCCAGGTTTTGCCGCTATCATTCGTTCTATAAATATGGGGGTGCATATCATCCAACCGGATACGGTTCACAGCAGCATAAGCAATATTAACATCAGTGTGGCTTGCATCCATCAAAGAAACTTTAGACCAACTTGTAATTTCCGGTGGAGTAACATTTTTCCAAGTTTTTCCACCGTCTTTTGTAATATGAATTAAACCATCATCCGTGCCGCACCAGATAGTATTTATATCAACATACGAAGGAGCAACAGTATAAATAACTCCTCGTCTCGGCATTTTTTTCATTTCATCTTTTGTATAAATGCCAACACTTGCCGATACATCCCAATTTTCTCTTGATAAATCTGGGCTGATAATTTCCCAATTGTTTCCACCATCTAAAGTTTGAAATAAAACATTTCCGGCATAGTATAATGTTTTATTATCAACCGGATTGAATAAAATTGGAGCGGTTCTAATAAAACGATACTTCCCACCGCGACCTATCTCAGGCGAAATATTTTGTGTTTGTCCGGTTCGTTTATCATACTTTGAAATTTTTCCACCGAAAATAATATTCGGGTCATTCGGATCGGCAACAACGTAACCGTATTCTTCAGCTCCAACTGGGTGCCATTCACGAAAAGTTATTTGTCCGTCATTTCCGCGCGAAGCAACTCCAACCGAACCGCTTTCCTGTTGTCCGCTATAAACGTTATAAGGGAAATCATTATCTGCACTCACATGGTAGAATTGTGCCGTCGGCTGATTGTACCAGCTTGAAAAAGTTTCACCACCATTCACCGTTATTATAGCACCTTGATCGCTTGCGATCAATATGATATTACTGTTATCTGGATTGATCCAAATGCGGTGATAATCATCTCCGCCCGGCGCACCGCGGAATCCACTCCATGTTTTTCCTCCATCAATACTTTTCCACACTACTATATCAGCAGAGTAAACAATATCAGGATTAAAAGGATCGACTTTTACCTCAGCAAAATCATCACCTCTTCCCCAAAGTCTTCCATCAGGGTTTATATTTGTCCATGATTCACAGGCGTCATCGCTTCTATAAATGCCGCCGTATTTTCCAGCATCAACTGTTGCATACATTCTATTAGAATTAGAAGGTGCAATGCAAAAACCGATTCTCCCTAAACCTTGAAGAGTTGTCGGTAATCCTTTAGTTAATTTTTTCCAGGTCGAACCGCCATCGGTAGATTTGAATAATCCACTTTCAGTTCCTCTCCATTCACCGTTTTCCCAAGGACCTTGTCTGCCTGCCCAAAGAGTGGCATATACAATATTATTATTGTTCGGATCAATTGTTACTTGAATAGCACCGGTATTCTCATCTTTATATAAAACTCTTTCCCATGATTTTCCACCATCTAAAGTTCTGTAAACTCCGCGTTCTGTATTAGGTCCATAAGGATGACCTAAAGCTGCAACAAAAACACGATTCTCATTTTTTGAATCTATAGATAATCCACCAATTTGTTGAGCATCTTTTAATCCCAAGTTTGTCCAAGTTTTACCTGCATCAGTCGATTTATATATTCCATCACCAACAGAAAGATCGGGACGCTGAACCCCTTCTCCGCACCCGACATAAATTACATTTGGATTTGAAGGTGCAACGACAATATCACCAATTGATCCTGTCGGCTGGTCATCAAAAATAGGAATCCATGTTCTTCCAAAATCACTTGTCTTCCAAACTCCACCGTTATTCACTCCGATATAAAAAACATTCGGTTGCTGGCGAACTCCAACAGCTCCTATGGTTCTGCCTCCGCGGTGAGGACCTATCATACGCCACTTCATTGAATCATAATATTGTTGTTCGATGGTTTGCGCGTTGAGAATTTGAAAGAACAAAAAGCACAAGAGTAGGCTAGTTAGATATTTTATAATTTGGAATTTTTTCATAGTTATTATTAATCTTAGTTTTAAGAATATTTTAGCTGATTCAAAAATTATTTTATTTTATATCCTTCAACAGCATAGTAAAAAATAAAAACAAATAATGGTACCGGGGTTAAAAATCCTATTGCCATTGTGCTGTTATCGGCAATCCAACCCATAACCGGTGGGAATAATGCTCCTCCCACAATTGACATCACAATAAAAGATGATGCTCTTTTAGTATTTGGACCAAGATCTTTAATTCCGAGAGCAAAGATAGTAGGAAACATTATTGACATGAAAAAGAAAACTAAGTAGAGTGCAATTACCGAGATCCAACTTATTCCAAAACTGACGACCGGCAATAGTAATAAACAAAATGCTGAATAAACAGCGAGTAATTTGGTTGGTTTAATAAAACTCATAATGTAACTTCCAGTCATGCGTCCGGTCATAAAAAGAATAAATCCGACAGATAGAAAGTAAGGTGCGTTAGCTTTTTCAAAATGAGGATATTGTTTTTCATCTGTTATGAAATTAATTAAATAACTAAAAATTCCGGTTTGTGCAGCCACGTAAGCAAACTGAGCAATAACACCTAAAACAAAATGTCGGTTTTTTATGAGAGGCTTTAAAGTTTCAGAATTACTCTTTTCATTTGATATCTCTTCTTCTGTGATTTCAGGTAATTTTGTCTTCATAAACATTAATGCAATTATAAAAACTACTAACCCAATTATCAGATAAGGAAGCATTAGAGAATTTAGTTTCTCCCCTTCTTTCGCAGTAACATCACCATAAATATAGATCCCTATTAATGGTCCAATTGTCCAAGCAAGTCCATTAAAACTTTGGGATAAATTAATTCTTCTTTCAGCAGTTTCATTGGGACCAAGTTTTGTTGTATAAGGATTAGCAGCTGTTTCCAAAGTAGCAAGGCCACATCCTATTACGAAAAGACATACTAAAAAGATCCAGAATGATTGAAGTGATGTTGTACCCGCTACTAAAAAAGCTCCACTTGAGAAAAGCAGTAGTCCAAAAATTATTCCTTTTTTATAACCAAAACGCTTCATAAAATACCCTGCAGGAAGTGCCATCGAGAAATAGGCAAAATAAAGCGCAAATTGAATTAACCCTGACTCCGCTTTGGATATTTTTAAGATTATTTGAAAATGTTTATTCAGTACATCAAGCATTCCATGAGCAATACCCCATAGAAAGAAAAGAGTAGTTATTAATATGAAGGGAATGGAATATTCTTGAGTTGTAATTGTAATTTTTTTCATGCGAGTGATCTGTAAGTTATTTGATTATAATTAATAAATAAGTCTGTATTGATAAAGATTATTTTGCTATTGAATGTCTAACTCTTTCAAGTAACCATTCTCAGCCGAATAATTTTTATTCTGATCAAGTTCATAGATCCTTTCAAGCAAATGCCATTTTTCTTTCGCAGAAGAATCTGATGAACTCTTTTGAAATTTAGAAACAAATGTTTCCCATTCTGCTTGTCGGCGTAATGAACCGAGTTTTGTCATAGCTTTTTCATGATTGAAATCTTCTTGGGTATCCATTATCATAAATAGCGTCGTTCCGGAGAGATATATTTCCATATCAATAATTCCGACTTCATGCATTCCCTCTTCAACTTCCTTCCAAACATTTCCCATTGAATGGACTTTTTTATATTCTGCTATCAAATTTGGATCATCGTTTAGTTGCAATGATTTACAATATCTCTTAAATTTTTTGTTTCTCATCTTTTTTCACAACCTTATATTAAATATGAATTAATTCATAATGCGTTTCTTCTGATTTTGATTCTTATAGCTCCCTGAACTGGTCTATTAGAAACTAAAATAATATATCCCCCTCCTCCCGCACCGGATAGTTTCCAGCCGTGTGACTGATCCTTATACTTACTAATTGTCTTGAGGATAAATTCATCAACCATATTGGGAAACATTGCTATTTGAGCTTCAAAAGATTTAGTAAAATATTCACCGAATAGTTTTATATCTTTGTCTAAGATAGCATTCCAACAACTTTCAGCAGCATTTGCTAGTTTCTCAGCTCTAGAAGAGTCTATTTTTGTATTTTCCAAAACATCAAAACCACTTACTCTCGGTTCGAGTGTTACAAGGTAAAGATTTTCTTCTAGCCACTTAAGTATATTTTCATCATGAACAGAAGTTATTTTCTCTGGCCAGTATTCCCCCGTGTAATCGAGTTTATTTAATCCTGGCATCACAATCCCGATAGAATCTTGAGAACCAGCAATTATTTTTGTTCCCGGAGGATTTTCATAACTGAATAGAATTTTTGCTAATTGTTCTTTGTCTCCAGATGGTATAGCGGTTTTCCATAGTTCAATAGCGCGTCTTCTTGTGCTAGAAGACATTCCGCTTCTTTCATTAAATTCTAAAGTCGGTTCAATTGGAATAGTAAGAACCGGACCGGGTGCATATTTACCTACATATGGCTGATCTAACCAGCCACCAGCCAAATCAATTCTAAACGGAATAGTGCACTCTTGTCTAAGAGCTGTAGTAGATCTGACAGGAAGATTACCATAGGGAATTCTTTTCAATATCAAATATTTGATCCCAAGCTCTTTGCACAGATCCTCTTTAGCGAGTATGTTACCATCTTCATTAACTATAAAATAATCAGGATTAATTACTTTTATTTCTTCCAGAAAATCCATTATGCCCGAACCGGTGTTGATTAGAACTTTCTTGACAGCAGAGAGAGAATCAAGCATGTATTTTCTTTCATCTTGATTATTTATTGGAAATCTTCCTTTTAGTCCATGCACAGTTTTATCAGCACCCAGACCAACATACACATCTCCATATGTTGCTGCTTCGTTTAAGAATGCAACATGCCCACTGTGTAATAGATCAAAACACCCAGTAACAAAAACTTTTTTTCTATCCATTCCTTTTACTCTAATATTGGATAAATTAATTTACATCAATCAAATTAAATTCTGAAAGAAAATTTCGAATTGATTAAAAGAAAAAACCACTTTATGAGCGGTGCTATAAAAGACTATGATTTATAGAATAGTCCCGAATTATTATTTAATTTACTTTAGAACCAACACTGTATAATATATCCCAATACTTAAGTTTTTATCTTAAATGTTTTTTGTTGTTGGTATTCTTACTAAATCTGAATACTACCTTAAAGATCGGTTATCAATATTTTGTTTGAAGAGATCATAAGTATACATAAGCACATTAAATATTTTTTTTATAAATACTCACAACTATTTGATCAATAACATTTTTCTTAACTGCATAAAACAACCGGCAGAGATTCTATAAATATATATCCCACTGGCTAAATTACTCGCATCAAAATTTACTTCGTAAAATCCAGCATATTGAAAATTGTTTACGAGTTTTGTTATTTCTGCTCCAATTATATTATAAACAGTTATAATGACATAACTTTCCCTAGGCAATCTGTATCTAATCTCTGTAGTTGGATTAAAGGGATTCGGATAGTTTTGTTCAAGTTTATATTCATCAGGAATACCTAAACTTAGATTTTTAACATGGGTAATAGCCGCATCTTGTTTGACCTCAACACTTTTTGGGCTATCAGTAATGCCCTCGGCAGTGATGATTATTGTTCCAACTCTTGAAACATTGTTATTTTGATCATAGCTAAAATTAATGATTCCATCGTTTATGCCGCTTGCTAAGCCAGTAATTTTTATCCAAAATTTATCTGATATTGCGATCCAATTCATTGTTCCGCCACCGGAATTATATACATTTATTGATGCAATACCTGCAATCGGACTTACATGAAGAAAATCCGGGGTAACTGTTAAGATTGGCTGCATCATGAAATTTGCAACCAAATTTTTAGAGTACGTAATTGTAAATGTATAGGTAACTGAAGTTGATACTTCAACATTTCCGCTTGTCCAATTAACAAATGTATATCCGTTTCTTGGAGTTGCAATCACACTAATCAAACTACCGTAATTAAAAGTACCGCTTCCACTTGTATTGCCACCTTCGGCAGGATTGGAGTTTGTTGTCACAGTACACTGTACGATTGCAAAATTAGCTGTTAATAATCTATTGGAATTAATGACGAAGCTATAACTTGGATCGTTTGAAACTACTATTCCTCCTTCCGTCCAATTTGCAAAAACATATCCAGTATTTGGAATTGCAGTAACTGTTACAGAATTTCCATGATAGAAAATTCCACCACCATTGGTTGTTCCTCCATTTGGTGAATTTGATATTAAAGTAACTCTATATGTAGGAGTTATCTTTATAATACGATTTACTTCATTACTTTCTTGATAAGGGTCAGCGACTTTGAAACTAACTGTTCTTGGTAGGATACTTGGGTTACTACTAATATTATGGTATGTGACACTTCTTAATGCAGTCTCAAAATTTGATAATGAAAGACCTAAACTCAAAACTAAAACACCTTGAGCGGGGTACCATGTTCCAATAACAGTATTTTGTTTCGTAAAACTGAGAATATCTTCACCGATTTGGTAGTTGTTAGAAATTTTAACCACTGCATATTGTAAGTTTGGAATTCCATTGTCAGTTATGGTTAGTCCAGTTGCTATTATTGTAGGATTATCACCTTGCTTATATTCTAAAAGAGCCGGTTCTACGCCTGCTAGAACAGGCGGTGTGTTCCCTAAGTTTACTTCTCTGCTTGCAACAAAACTGTCAGACGTGCCGTCACTCACTTTGAAACTGATTGTTCTAGCGTATAAGTTCGAAATGACACCTTCAATATGTTGATAAGTAACGCTTCTTAGCGCAGCTTGATAATTAGCTATTGAAGATACACCAGTTAGTATCATGGTTCCATTTGAAGCATCCCACATTCCTATGATTCCATTTGAATTCGTAAAATTCAAGACATCATTTCCATTTTGGTAGTGAGCAAATATTTTTATTTCTGCACTAACCAAGTTTACATTATCAATATCGCTTAATGATATAGTCTGTGTAATTTCGACTGGTGAACTTCCAGTTGTAAAAACCAGTTGGGTATCTTCCAATGATGTTATCACAGGTGGATTGTTAACTCCAACTACATTCAAGTTTCTTGACACAAGATTGCTATTTAATGATCCATCATTTACTGTAATTCCTACTGTTCTCAATAAGGTACTTGGATTTTGAGATGTATTCTGATAAGTAATACTCCTTAAAGCAGTTTGGTAATTTGCTACTGAAGTTGTCCCACTAAGAGTTAATGTTCCAGTAGTCGCATCCCAACTCCCAGTAATGCCGTTTTGATTTGTGAAACCGAGTAGGTCTTCTCCGTTTTGATAATTGTTTATTATCTGAATAACACCACTTAAGAGGTTAGCTTCTATCGCAACAACAGTTGTTGTGCTTGTTATCTGAGTTGCAGCATCTCCTTCATTATAATTTAATGTTCCAGACTCGATTGCGGCTAATAAGATTGCCGTTGGTTGAAATGCATAATTGGCACTAATAACTGTAGCTGCGCTTACTGTCCCCGCTGAAACAGTAATATTCGTTTCAGTTAACGATTGTTGAACATTTGGTGTTGCACCTGTCACTACCAAATCAATGTCTGTCACAACAAAGAAATTTGTAGGAGTACTCGATAACATTTCCGAAAATCCGCCTATTTGAATTTCAGTAGCTGTTATAGTTATAACAGCACCTGCTATTTGCATGTTGTCCCCTGAAGTTGCATAAGTATTATCCAATGACTTATAAAGTTTTATATTGTTAAATTTGCCAACAGTTGTTGATGATGTCTGTACATTAATTGCTGTGAAATTGGGAGTTCCCTCAGAAATAAGTGAAAATCCTATTATTGCTTTATTAACATTTCCACCTGATAAAGGTGATGTAGCAATACCATTTGTGAGCTGAACTGTAGTAGTTGTAATTGGACTGACTGTTCCGCCAATTGCTAGACCATTAACTCCACTGGCACTGGAGTAGAAACCCCAACCGCCTGTCGCAGTTTGTCCGCTTGCATAGTACCGCAGAGTAATAGTAGTTCCATTCGTAATATTTTGCAAAGCACTAATACCTGACAAGTCAATTTGAGTCATGCTTAAAGAAGTAGTTTGAACAGGGGAACCAATAAGAGTAAAAGATGATCCATCTAAACTATAAGCAAACTGAGAAGTAACGCCAGGCCCCATATAATATGATGCTGTCCCAGCAAATTTTGCATCTATTGTTGAAAGCGAAACTTTATATCCTGTAGCTGCACATATCGTTATTTGAAAATAATCAGTATTGGCTATGGATATTCCTTCATTCTTGAATCCAGTAGTCCTGAAAGAATTTGCACCGCTACTGGCTGATGCACCAGATCCACGTGTTATGTTATTTGTACCAGATCCACTAACTAAATTTGGATTAAAAATAGTGGCCGTTGAAGTAGTAACATTATTTTGGCCGGTAAAGTCCCATGCAGCAATCTGTCCCCAAAGCAAACTATTAAGCAAAAACAAAATTGAAACAGTTAACGTTTTTTTCATAACTACCCCCAATAAAAAAATATATTTTAGAATACATTTATTTTCTTATTTATCTTTTCATTGATTTAATATGTACTTTATCAAAATTATTTTTTTCGGGAAAGCAAAAGGGACATGTAATAAGAATTCAAATGCTGAATGGTTGTGTGAACCGTTGCTTAAATTGTTGAATTTACTTTGAACATTTCGAGGAATTTTTTGTGGTATTGCAAATATTTCGGAAGTCCCAAACGAAAATGAAATTAATCCATTAATAATCAAACGCGATTCTTGAGATTTAGGTACTGACCTGAGTCTTTTATTCCCCATTTTTCCCCCAATGTGAAAATCAATTTAATGTTACTCTTTTGTAGCTAAAATAACTTACATATTAATTATCTTCACCGCCAATCTGTTGATTACTCTCAAGTGTGTTTTAATTTAATTATACTTTGTCAAAAAATCAATAAGAACATACTTGAGCATAATAAAACTCTAGGTATTAAAGTAAGTTGTATAAAAGATTAATGGGAATAAATATTTTTATATTGGAGGAGTTATTACTCACAAAAAAAAGCCAGACACTAAATTAAAGTCCGGCTTCTGTTTTATAAACTATCGTTACTAACACCAGGGTAAAACTAAATAGCAATCGCTACTTTCCTTTCGCTCTTTCTACAATCGGTCTTTTCCCTTTATCTTTTGAATTGAGCTTGCTTAAAATAATCTCTGATTCTTTTGGCGGGACATTAAAAAATGAAAACGCATCAGATATCTGAATTCCAGTAACTAAATCGGGACTGACATTTGCTTTCTTCTTTAGCATCAATAATAATTCTTTGGGATTGAGATCGTCTTTTTTGCCTAAAGCAAGGAACATTCTCGATTTACCTTTATCGCTATTAAATTTGCCCCGTTCAGAAGAGAACTTCCCTTTTCGTTCAAAACGATTTTCTTTTGAATCACTTCTTTCAGATCCTCTTTTACGGTCATCCCTGCGTGAATATTCTTTCCTACCCATAGGCCTATCATCTCTGGAATCTACAGACCTTTTTCTTTCAAAGAGATCGTGAATCTTTGCATAATTCTCTTCTTCAAGTTCATTTTGATATGTGTATTTAATCAAAGCAGCTACAACATCTTCCGGATTGTGATTCTTGATCATCTCTTTAGCGAGTGAAACATAATTATGAGCAAGTCCTACTTCCATCATTGATTTCAACTGAGCAGCAATTTTTTCCTTTTTAAAATTAATAACGTCATTAACTTGTGGGATTCTTTCTTTGCGTATTTCAGTTTGCGTAAAGTTTTTTATGAACATTAATTTGCGATATTCTTCCGGAGTGATAAAAGTAACAGCTGTTCCTTCTTTACCGGCTCGACCCGTTCTGCCTATGCGATGAAGATAGGCTTCCGGATCTTGAGGTAATGCAAAATTAATCACGTGAGTAAGTTCGTCAATATCGAGACCGCGTGCTGCAACGTCGGTAGCGATCAAAACATTTATTTTTTTATTTCTGAATTTCGTTAAGATTTTCTCGCGAACATTCTGTGAAATATCTCCATGCAATCCTTCGGTATCATATCCTCTGTCGGTAAGTTTTGAAGTTACATTATCAACATCATTTTTCGTGCGGCAAAAAACCAATCCGTAAAATTCAATTGTTGTATCGATAATACGGCAGAGTGCATCTATTTTATCGGATTCTTTTACTTCATAATAGATTTGATCGGTAAGCTGAATTGTCTCACCAGAATGTTTTGTCCGGATGATTTCACGTTTACCCATATACTTTTTTGCAAGCGTTGCGATTCGTTCGGGCATAGTGGCAGAGAAAAGAAGTGTTCTTCTATTAGGATTAGTACGTGACAGAATATCTTCAATATCATCAACAAAACCCATATTGAGCATTTCATCGGCTTCATCCAATACAACAAAAGATATTTCCGAAAGTGACATACTTTTTTTATTGAGAAGGTCAATCATACGTCCGGGGGTACCTACAACAACATCAACACCTTTTTTTAATCTTCGAAGTTGAGTATCATATGATTGTCCTCCATAAATTGGAGCGGCATGAATATTTTTATTCCCGCGAAGAGAGTTAAATTCTTCTGCAACTTGTATTGCTAGTTCCCGGGTTGGTACCATAACTAACGTTTGCAAATGACCTGCTCGCGGCACTAGTAGTTGTATTATCGGAATTGCAAAAGCTGCAGTTTTACCCGTTCCCGTTTGAGCCTGTCCTATTAAATCAATTTTATTCTCTAAAATAAGCGGAATAATTTTCTTCTGGATTTCTGTCGGTTCTTCAAATCCTTTTAAGTGGATTGAGTGAAGTGTTTCATCGGAAAGTCCAAGATCCTTGAAGCCATTGTTAAGCATAGTTTGTTTGTCCTAAACATTTTTAATTAATTCTAATACCAATATACGCTTATAAATAAAATCAAATGAAAATGTTTTTAACGCGTGGAAGTTTAACGATTAGGTAGCTTTTTCTATGCCATTTGGTATTAAAAAGAGTCTAATTTTGTTATTAGATCAGACTCTCTGGGGTTCCCTTAACAACTCTAAAATTAAAATTAGGTGATTGAAATTTACCATATAAACGCACCCATAATGGCAATAACATTTCAGTAGCGCGGGCATTTGTAATATCTCCAAGATCAATTACTGTTTTCCAGCCGAACCAATTTATTAATATCTCTTTTACTTTTTCTTTTGCTCCTTCATCATTACCACATAAGAAAAGATCATGCTCACCAAGTACAAGAGAAGGATTAACCATTACTTTGCAGTTTACAGTGTTCAGCGTTTTTACAACCTTGAGATAAGGAAATTTATTCTGGATCTGCTCTCCAAGTGAATCAGTATTGCAAATAAATAACGAAGGTGGCATCCCTTTTGAAAAATCTAAAGGGTTCGAAATATCGATCAAAATTTTCCCGTTAAGATTATTTTCTCCTGCTGAACCGATAGCTTCAAGTGCACCGAATCCTGAAGTACAATTAAAAATAATTTCACCAAATGAAGCGGCTTCAGAAAATTTCCCTTGTGATGCATTAATCCCATTTGCTTTAACCCATTCATCAGCTTTATTATTATCAATTGTACGCGAGCCCATCTTTACCTGATGACCAAGACTTACCAGCTTACTGCCAATAGTAGAACCCACTATTCCGGTTCCAAGAATTCCAATTTTCATTTGTGTCCCTTTCATTTATATCACTAATAATAAAATGATTAATATATGTATAATATAGAAACGAGGGTTTATTTAGGTAAGTTCAAATCAGAGCGGATCAGAATTTTTTAACAGCATAGTGAGCTTTTTAATATTCACGGTATTCTCATGAAAATCTCCCATCCATCTTTGACAGCGATTAGCATCTAACTGAAGACCGATTACAGGGACATTGGCTTTTTGACACATCCTCATTCCATTGACAAGTTCCGGAATACAAGCTACACCTAACACACCAATTTTTTTATTTTCATGGTTAAGATTTCGAAATAGTTTTTTAAGATCAGCTTTCATCCAGAGATAAGGTTTTATTTTATTTTTTCTTAATATCCTGCTCATCTCGTTGACTGAACAGATTTTTGAACAAGCTTTGCAGAAATAATCAAGATCATCTGAAGTTGACATACATTCTTGCGAAAAATCCCTCATACAATGCGGAAGAAAAGCATATTTTAATTCACTCACTAAAAATCTTTTTTGATTGATCCTATTAGTCAACTCGATTTCCAACATGAACAAATGATATTGTTCTACAGTAAGTGTTTTAATTTTTTCAAATCTATGGAAAACCGAGATTGTTCTTAAATGTTCTTTAACCGGTTTGGAATAAACAGAAAGGTTTTCATTTAACTCATGAATGATCTGTGATAGAATTGTTTGGCTATTATTGAATGAAAGACTTTTTAGTAGACGGTTTTTCTTACCGGCATTTTGAATTATATCATGAAGTTCCTTTACACTATTTATTTTTTTAAGAAATTTATCTGCTAAATCAGATATTAGTTCAAAATAGGAATCACTTGAAAGAGAATTACCATAAAGTGAATATGTCTTGCCGACAATCGGTTCAGTTATTATTTGAGATGAATGCATTTAATTTAATATTTGAGACTATTAATTACTATTTAATCAAAAATCAGAAGATATAAATAAAAAAAGCCATTAGACTCATATCGAAATCCAATGGCTTTCATAAAATAACCAAACATTAGTTAAGCGATTTATAACTCTGCAGAGTTTTCATATAATTTGCACGTTCAAAAGCCGCCGGTTGAGCAATTTTCTTTTGACTCATACTTCCCTTCATCACATCGATAGAAGAATATTCTTTTTCTTCCATCCATTTTTTCATTCCGTCTAAAATTTGTGTGATGCGTCCGATTCCGTTAAGCAATAGTTCTGAAGCCATCATTGCAACATCTGCACCAGCCATCATCATTTTTAATACGTCAGTATGATTATGGATTCCAGTAGTAGCACCGAGACTTGCTTTGATATTACCGTGTAGAATTGCAATCCATCTTAACGGGAGACGCATTTCCCAATTTGTGCTCAATAAAAGATTTGGAACTACTTCGAGTTTGTCTAAATCAAAATCGGGTTGATAGAACCTATTGAATAGTACCAGGCCGTCAGCACCAGCATGATCTAGTTTACGAGCCATGTTTGACATCGAAGTAAAAAACGGACTTAATTTTATTGCAACTGGAATCTTCACATTCTTTTTTACTTCTTTCAAAACATCAACGTACATATTCTCTACTTCAGAACCGGTAATATTCTTATTCGTAGCGACGTAATAAACATTTAGTTCAAGGCCGTCTGCACCTGCTTGTTCAATGTTTTGTGCATATTTAATCCATCCGCCAGTACTAACACCGTTCAAACTTCCGATGATTGGAATATCTACAGCTTTCTTTAACTTGGCGATATGATTTAAATACTGTTCAGGCCCAAGATGAAATTTTTCCTGTTCGGGAAAATAACTTAATGCTTCAGCAAAACTGTCAGTCCCAACAGAGAGATAATGATCAAGTTCACCGGATTCATGCATTATCTGTTCTTCGAACAAAGAATATACAACAACAGCCGAAGCTCCGGCATCTTCCATAGCTTTAACGGTATCAACACTTTGCGATAAAGGAGAAGCCGAAGGAACTATCGGATTCTTTAATTTCAAACCCATATATTTTGTTGTGAGATCCATTTTAACTCCTCAAATTTTAATTTTTCAATTTTTAGTTTCTTTCGATCCCTCAAGACAGGTCTTCTTTTCCGTCGCCGTCTTTGCCAACTTCGAACGAAGACATCTGCTCATAGAATTTCCATTTCTTATTAACTTCTTCCTGAGCTCTAATGAGCAATTCTTTTGCTTCGGTCGGATGAGATTTTGTTAACATCTTATATCGAGTCTCTTTATATATATAATCTTCAAGTTTGATCTTCGGAGCTTTTGAATCTAACTTAAGCGGATTCTTTCCTTCATTGAAACTTTCAGGATTGTATCGGAATAACGGCCAGTAACCACTATCAACCGCTGCTTTCTGACTTTCCATTCCCTTGGCCATATTAATACCGTGAGCTATGCAATGGCTGTAAGCTATAATCAAAGAAGGACCGTTGTAAGCTTCAGCTTCAATGAATGCTCTTAATGTCTGAACATCATTTGCACCCATTGCAACTTTAGCAACGTAAACATTTCCATATGTCATTGCCATCATTGCCAGATCTTTCTTAGCAGTCGGTTTACCGGCTGCAGCAAATTTGGCAACAGCACCCATACCGGTAGCTTTAGACATTTGTCCTCCGGTATTAGAGTAAACTTCAGTATCAAGAACTAAAATGTTAACGTTCTTTCCAGATGCTATAACGTGATCAAGTCCGCCGTAACCAATATCGTAGGCCCATCCATCACCACCGATTATCCAAACAGATTTTTTTACTAAGTAGTCGGCAACTTCCAATAATTTTTCTGCCTCTTTAGATTTCATAGTTTCAAGTTTTTTCTTGAGCTCAACTACTCTTTCTCTCTGTTCATAAATTCCGGCCTCATCTTTTTGATCAGCGTTTAGAATTGCACCGGCAAATTCACTTCCTATCTGATCTTTTAATCTTGAAATCAATTCAACTGCAAACTCTTTTTGTTTATCAATTGAGAGACGCATCCCCATTCCAAACTCAGCATTATCTTCGAATAAAGAATTTGCCCAGGCCGGCCCTCTTCCATCATTATTTTTTGACCAAGGAGTTGTTGGTAAATTACCACCATAAATTGATGAACACCCGGTTGCATTTGCAATAATTGAACGGTCGCCAAATAACTGTGAAACTAATTTCACATATGGAGTCTCACCGCATCCGGAACAAGCACCTGAGAATTCAAATAACGGCTGTTGTAATTGCTGAGCTTTGATAACCCCGGTGTTGATTAGTCTTCTGTCTAGTTCAGGCAACGTCAAAAAGAAATCCCAATTAGCTCTTTCTTGTTCTCTAATCGGAATTTGAGAAGTCATGTTTAGAGCTTTTAGACGAGTTTCTTTTTTATTCTTAGCCGGACAAACTTCAACACACATTTCACAACCTGTACAATCTTCAACTGCAACTTGAATTGTGTAAGCGTAACCATCAGGGAATTCTTTTCCTTTTGCATCCATCATTTTAAAAGTTGGAGGTGCTTGATTCAAATATTTTTTATCGTAAGATTTAATCCTGATACAGGCATGAGGACAAACCATTGCGCACTTACCGCATTGAATACACCATTCTGAATCCCAAGACGGAACATCGAGTGCGATATTTCTTTTTTCCCACATTGTTGTTGCAGATGGGAAAGTTCCGTCTATCGGCATTTCACTTACCTTTACATTATCACCTTTACCTTCTAACATTTGGCCGAGCACATTACGGACATAATCCGGAGCTTTAGCTGAAACAATTGATGGGATTTCAATCTTGCTTGTAACTTTTGAAGGGACAACGATCTTAAATAAATTTTCAAGAGTTTGATCAACTGCTTCAAAATTTTTCTTAACGATCTCTTCCCCTTTCGCACCGTATGTTTTCTTTATTGATTTCTTAATCTGTTCGATAGCTTCATCTTTTGGAAGTATTCCCGAAATAGCAAAGAAGCATGTCTGCATAATTGTATTAACTCTGCTTCCCATTCCGGTTTTATTGGCAACTGCATAACCGTCAATCAAATAAAAATTTAATTTCTTATCTATGATCTGCTGCTGAATTCTTATCGGTAGATGATCCCAGGTTTCATCTTTACTGTACGGACTATTAAGTAAGAATGTTCCGCCGTTTTCAATATTTCCGAGAACATCAAATTTTTCAAGCAATCCGAATGTATGACAACCAACAAATTTTGCAGTCTGAATCAAATATGTAGAACGGATAGGTTTCTTGCCGAATCTTAAATGCGATACCGTAGTGGAACCGGATTTTTTAGAATCGTAAACGAAATAACCTTGAGCATAATTTTCAGTTTCTTCACCAATTATTTTTATCGAATTTTTATTTGCACCTACAGTTCCGTCAGCACCTAATCCGTAGAATAAACATCTAACAACTTCATCTCCCTCAGTCATAAAGTTGGGGTCATAATCCAGACTTGTGAATGTAACATCATCATTTATTCCAACAGTAAAATGATTTTTTGGTTCGGGTTTTTTCATATTATCGAAAACTGCTTTTACCATTGATGATGTAAATTCTTTTGAGGATAAACCATAACGGCCACCTACTATTTTCGGCATCTTAGCAAACGGAGGATTGTTTGAACTCATTGTTTCCGAGATTGCAGTAACAACATCAAGATATAAAGGTTCACCAAGTGAGCCAGGTTCTTTTGTTCTATCGAGCACAGAAATATTTTCAACTGTTTTGGGAATTGCTGCAAGAAAATGTTGTGCAGAGAATGGCCTGTATAATCTTACTTTAAGAATTCCGACTTTCTCTTCCATTCTTTGAGATAAATATTCAACTGTCTCTTCCGCTGCTTCAGCTCCGGATCCCATCAGAATAATAATACGTTTTGCATCCGGTGCACCGTAATAATCGAACAAATGATATTGACGGCCTGTAATCTTTGCAAACTTATCCATTGCTTTTTGAACTATCTCCGGACATTCATCATAGAATTTATTAACAGTTTCTCTTCCCTGGAAATAAACATCAGGATTCTGAGCCGTTCCTCTAATGAAAGGATTTTCCGGATTTAAGGCTCTCTTCCGGAATTCTTTTATTTTTTCATCATCAATCATAGAACGAATATCTTCATCGGTTAATTCTTCCATCTTAACAACTTCTGCTGATGTTCTGAATCCGTCAAAGAAATGAACAAAAGGAATTCTTGATTCTAGAGTTGCTCTGTGAACAATCGCTGCGGTATCCATAACTTCTTGAACTGAATTCGAACAGATCAGACCAAATCCTGTTTGGCGTGTCGCCATTACATCGCTATGATCACCGAAGATTGATAGGGCAGCGGCTGCAATTGAGCGTGCACTTACATGAAAAACAGCGGGAGTTAATTCACCGGCAATTTTATACATATTCGGAATCATCAAGAACAAACCTTGCGAGGCCGTAAATGTTGTTGTGAGAGCACCACTTTGTAAAGAACCATGAACAGCACCTGCAGCACCACCCTCACTTTGCATTTCGGTTACATTGGGAACTGTACCCCAAATATTTTTTACTTTCTTTGCAGACCAAGCATCGGACAACTCACCCATCGTAGATGATGGAGTAATCGGATAGATAGCTATTACTTCGCTTACACGGTACGCAACGTGAGCAGCAGCCTCGTTACCATCAATCGTAATTTTCCTTCTTTCCATTGAATCCTCTAATAATTTATATTAATAGTTTTTTTGATTTAATTGGATGTTAAACTCAAATACCTTGCCATTAAGAAGTGATTACTAACCGGCTTTTTAGTCTATTTTCAAGAGATTTTGTGAAAAATTTATTAACAAGTTCTATGATTTAGAAATTAACCTACCATCAATCTTATTTTTAAGAAACTTCTTAAAATGACAGTCGAATAATAGAAATTAATGGAATTAAAATAAAGACGAGGAGGTCTAATATTTATATAACTAAAAAAAGAAAACTAATTATTCAGAAATTATAGTAACAACAATCTTTCTCGGTCCGCTATTATTCCTATATTCACAAAGATAGATGCCCTGCCAAATCCCGAGACTAAATCCGCCGTTAGTAATCGGAATGCTTATAGAACTACCAATCAAAGATGATTTGATATGTGAGGTCATATCGTCAGAGCCTTCCAACGTATGCTGATAAAATTGGGCATTCTCAGGTACAACCTTATTAAAATAAGTTTCCATATCAGAACGAACAGTAGGATCTGCATTTTCATTAATTGTTAATGAAGCTGACGTATGTTTAATAAAAATGTGTGCAATCCCTTTTGAGATATTATCAAGTGAAGGTAATTGCAAAACTATTTCATCAGTAACTAAATGAAATCCCCGCGCCTTTGGTTTTAGTGTTATTTCTTTTTGAATGATCATTATATTAATAGTAATAACGCATAATAGGTCGTGACTTTGATCTCCTTACAACTTCTTTGAATCCTGCTTTAGTGAATGCAGAAGGAAATCCGGTCCATGCAAATGCAGCAGGCATATTTTCTGAATAAGGTTCTATTGGATAACCTTCCAAAATTTTTATTCTCTTCTTTTTACAATACGCTATAACACTTTTTAATAATTGTGTCGAAAGACCCTTTCGCCGATATTTTTTATCAATAAAAAAACATACGATAGACCAAACAGGATTGTTATCAACTTTGCCAAGAACTCTTGAATTATTAAGTCGTAAGAAATCTTCCCGAGGTGCAACAGAACACCATCCAACCGGCACTTGTTTTATGTAAGCTAATATTCCAGTTTCTTTTTTCGAATTTACAAGCTTACGCATTAATGTCTTATTGCCTTTACCTTTATTCATATCAAACTCAGATTTTTTTAATCTCCATGACATGCACCAGCATCCACCGCAAGCTCCACGTTCGCCAAATAATTTTTCGAAATCATTCCAAGTTTCTTTGGACAAGGGTTTGAAAATAATTTTATCCATTTTATTCTAACACAATTATAAGGTTAGTTCTAACTGTTTTTCAGTGTTACTAAATTTTTGTTCATGATCTAACAGCCATTTCTTACGCCACAATTCTCCTCCGTAACCTGTTAGACTACCATCACTGCCAATAACTCTATGGCACGGAATTATAATCGAAATTTTATTTTGTCCATTTGCGTTTGCAACTGCACGGATCGCTTTGGGATCACCAAGTAATTTTGTGATTTCCATATATGATCTGGTTTTACCGAAAGGTATTTTTAATAATTCATCCCATACTTTTTTCTGAAAAACTGATCCATCCGATTGAAGATTTAATTCAAATATTTTCCTTTTTCCATTAAAATATTCATCAATTTGTTCTGCACATCTATCTAAATTAGCATTAGACTTAATATCGGTGTTAAAATCTTCATCTTTAAAGTAAAGTGAGGTAATTGAATTTTCTGTCCCGCTTAATTCAATTAATCCGATCGGAGAGTTGTAAAAAGTCTTGAAGGTCATAAGCTGACAAATAAATAATCACTAATGATTCAACCTATTAAGCATAGATAGAAATGTCAAGCTAAATAATTAATGATTTATTAAAATGCTGTTAAAAGAAATGCGTATCAGGGAAAAAGGGTTTTAAGAACTTCCATGAGTTTATCTCTTAATAGCGGTTTAGAGACGAAATCATTGAATCCGGCAGCAATAAAATTTTCTCTCGCACCTTGTAACAAATAAGCTGTTGA
Organism: Melioribacter sp.; assembly: GCA_023250955.1. GTDB lineage: Bacteria > Bacteroidota > Ignavibacteria > Ignavibacteriales > Melioribacteraceae > Fen-1258. The sequence continues at coordinate 51,354 of JAHEZQ010000029.1, forward strand.
TGCAATTACTGGGATGTTTTTATACCCAGGCATCTTCTGAATAATTCTTAACGCATCGAGTCCATTATATTCGCCTTGCAGATTAATATCCATCACAAGAAAATCGAATTTTTTAGTTTTAAGTAGGGGTAAAGCACTTTCAAAACTTGGTGCAAATTCAATTTGCTTTAGATCTTTCATCTGCACTTTGAATAACATTTGTGAATCTACTTGATCTTCCAGATACAGACATGAAAGTTGTGTTAGATCTAACTGCTTCCTTTCAGCAGGCAAAGGTACTTTTTCTTGCTGTGTGCTGCTAACTTTTTGCATTTGTTTCGAATCAGTTTCTTTTTGCTGTGGGACAGTTTCAACTTCGAATATTTTCTTATCATTTATAATAAACTTCAAAGGTATTACCAGCGCAAATTCAGTGGGATTAGCATCTTGCGTAATTGTCTCTTTCTTAATTGATAATAAATCTATTAATTTTTTTGCAAGTTTTACTGAGAAGCGTGAGAATCCATAATTTCGCCTACTCATGTTCTCATCTTCCGAAAAAATATCATTAAATGCTTTTAATAAATATGGAGTGACTGCTTTAGTTGTGTCTTTTATACCAACTGCACAGAAATTATCCTGGTAAACAGAAGCAGAAAGAAATATTTTTTCTTCTTTTGTAATCTGAATCGCAAATTTTATAAACAAGCTAAGCAATGAAACAATTTTCTGCCGATCGGATTCGATTTCGAGCGAAGAAGAAATATTACCGTATGAAAGTTCAACTTTTTTATCTTCGGCAGTTTTCCGTGTATTTTCTTTCAGTTCATTTAAAATATCTACAAACTTGATATGTTCTGATTTAAGTTTTACTACTTTTTGTTCAAGTGTTGAGTATTCAACAGCATTATCCATTATTTGTAGAAGTAATTTTTGATTTTGCTTGATAATATCCACAGCTTCTTTCTGATCTTCATTCGGACTTTGAATGCTTTCTCCAAGTTCTTGAGTAAATCCGAGAATTACATTTATAGGAGTTAACAGTTCGTGAAAAACATTCGAAAGAAATGGAGGGTCAATTTTCTCGACAGAATCTTCCTGAGTCTTATTCACATCTTTAGTAACTACAGGTTCATCAATAGGTTTTATTACTAGAGAGAATGCATCAATATCACCATTAAAATTTTTTATTGGTGTTGCAATCAAACTTGCTTTATGAAAAGTTCCTGAAGGTTTTTTTATTTCAACGTCTAATAATGTCGGCTTCAAAATTCCGGAATGAAAAATATTCTTATTTATCTTAGCGCGATCATCATCGGCAACAAGAGAAATAAAGGGGCGAGTTTCCAAATCTTTTTTCGAGTAGCTAAAGCGCTTTGATACTGGCTCATTAATTTCAGAAATAAAACCATCTTTATCAGTTATAATAACTGGATCACCAGTATTATCAAAGACAGATTCTAAAATTTGAGTTCTTTTTTTAGATTCTGATTGTTCGCTAACATTTCTAACAAGATTTAGATGCGATTTTTTCCCTTTAAACTCAATTGATGATCTTCTCAGTTCAACAAGGACAGAACTACCATCGCTCTTCTTATGCCTCCAAGGTCCACTGTAACTTCCTGGCACAATCTTACTATCACCTGTTTGAATTAAAGTTTGAATATCTTCTGGTGCATAAAGATCAGTAAGATCCATGTTTAAGAAATCATTTCGTTTATAGCCGTATAACTTTAATGCAGTATCGTTCACATCAAGGAATTTTAGATTTTCAATATCATAAATAAACATAGCTTCAGGCAGGTGTTCAATTAATGCTTCATACATTTTTGCTTTGATCTCTGTCTGATTATCAATATCATGTTTTTGAGTTATAATAATTTGTGTCCCGAAATGACTGCCATTATCATTAAATATTTTTTTAAAATAAACTTCTGTGTTAAGCTGTGCTTTATCTGCAAATAAATAATTGGCCTTTAATTCTGGATTCTTTTCGGAGTTTTTTAAATAATTTTCAAACAGAGATATGAATCCTTTTTCAAAAATTTTACCTAGTTCTAATAATGTTAAATCTACTTTATCATTGAGATTCAATAAGCGAACAAATTCTTTACTATATGATGTGATTTTAAAATTATTATCTATAAGTATGACTGCTATAGGTAGGCCCTTAAACATAAAATTATCGGCATCAATTTTTGTCTCTTGAAGAAGCTGTTCTTTTTTTTGTGAAAAACCGATAATTGCAACAACATTATTATCAAGATCGCAGAGAGGAAATTCTACTATGGAAATGTTTCTATTAGTTCCGCTTGTAATTGGGGTAGATACACCCTCGAATATTACAGAATTGGTAGAATCAATAATATATGTGTCTATAGTTTTATAAAGATTGACTAAATATTTAGGAAGGTAATCCTGTTCACTCTTGTTCTCTAATTGATTGGATTTAAATCCTAACGATTCTGCATATTTATCGTTTACAAGGACTAATTTCCCAGAAGGCTCTTTAATCCAGAAGTAATCATCAAAATCATTTATATCTTTTTGAACTTTTGCTTTTTCAATAAATGAGAATGGATAATTAAGCTTGATTTTGTTTACAACTGAAATAATTCTTTTATCTTGAGCGATCTTTTCAAGTTCGGAAGTGGATATCCATAATTTATGTGTTTCAGTTTTATTTTTGACAAATGACTCGTGATTAAAATTTATCAGGCAG
>JAHEZQ010000007.1 GCA_023250955.1 Melioribacter sp.
TTCATAAATACCGAAAGCTGCAACTAAGGCAATGAAGAAAAGAATTACGATAAAAGCAGATTGTTTCATTGTTACTCTCCTGTTAATAAATAAATATGTTACTTAAAGTACAGCCAATTTACGTGCCTATATTTAAAAGGCAAAATTTTCCTTTATAAAATCGTAAAAACCATTGATATGCTTTGATTACGATCTGTATGAAAGCAGAAAAAATACAATGTGAAAGTAAGGTGATTTCATTTTGCAATCAAGTGAAAATAATGGTTGTAATTAAAGGATTTATGGTATTTCAAAATGAAATTATGTGGATCAAATGAAAATTAATTCCGTTTAACTAAGACTATCAGTATAAATTAATGGATTATATTCCATATAGTTTTCTCTTTCTCCACAATGTTGTTTCGGATATGCCTAGAATCTTTGCTGCTTCTTTAGAACTGGAAGCAATTTTCAGAGTTTCGATTATATGTAGCTTCTCAATGTCTTCAATTTTTTGCATTGGGTGTATGCTTTGTTTTCGTTTAAAGCTTATTATTTCCTGTGGTAAATATTCTGATTTAAATATATTGTCTTTTGCAAAAACTAAAAGTCTTTTAATAACAGTTTCAAGTTCGCGGATATTTCCGGGCCAATCATACTCCAAAAGAAATTTTTGTGTGTCCTCGGGAATTATAATTTCATTTCCGCTGGAATATTTTTTTATGAAGTAGTCCATAAGAATAGGCATATCATCTTTTCTATCACGAAGCGGCGGTAGTTTTAGTTTTACTCCTGCAATTCTAAAATAAAAATCGTCTCGCAGCATACCAGAATTTAGATCTTGTTCTACATCTCTGTTTGTCGCACTAATTACTCTTATGTCAATACTTCGGGTAAGGCTTTCGCCTACTCTTTCAAATTCCATCCTTTGAAGAAAGCGCAACAACTTTACCTGCATAGATTTTGGAATTTCTGCAACTTCATCTAAAAAAACAGTACCGGTATCTGCAAGTTCCAGTCTTCCAATTCTATCTTTTATTGCATTTGTAAATGCACCTTTAACATGACCGAATAATTCGCTTTCAAAAAGATTTTCCGGAATTGCAGAGCAGTTGATAATGATAAATGGATTGCTGTTTCTCAAACTGTTTTTATGAATAAATCTTGCAAGAACTTCTTTTCCTGTTCCGCTTTCACCTTCGATCAAAATCGGAATGTTGCTTTCGGAAACATCTTTTGCGGTTTTTAAAATATCTTTTACTTTGCTATTTATACTTACAAAATTATCGTCTTCAAATTTTTCGTCTATTTGATAAGCAAATCCTTTCAACTTTTTACTCATTCTGTGATGTTCATATACACGTTCAATAATATGGATGAATTCTTTATGAGAAAATGGTTTTGTAATATAATCGTATGCACCTTTTTTGATCGCTTCTACTGCCGTTTCAATTGAACCGTGTGCTGTCATCAACACAACTGTTGTATCGGGTGAAAATTTCTTTAATTCATGAAGAACTTCAATACCGTTCATCGGCTGCATTTTCAAATCTATAAAAGCAAGGTCAAAATAAACTGTTTTTGCTCGGGCAAGTCCATCTAGAGGATTTGCAAAAACTTCCGGAGAATAACCGTATGAACTAAGCGAAAGCTCAATAGTTTTTAAAATGTTTGCTTCGTCATCAATTACAAGAATTTTTCCTTTATGCATTATGCTTCCGGCAATTTTATTTGAAATGTACTTCCTTTACCTAAATCACTAAACGCTTTTATTTCACCATTATGTAATTCAATAACTTCTTTTGCAATGGAAAGTCCTAGACCCAAACTTCCGGGTGCTGTATCATCTATCTGAATAAATTTATCAAATATTTTTTTCAAGTTATCTGGACTAATACCAATTCCAGTGTCGGAAATTTCTATTAATAAATTTCCTTCACTGCGGGATAGTTTAACATTAATTTCTCCTCCGGCGGGAGTAAATCTAATCGAATTGGATACTAAATTTTCCAGCGCACTGATCATATTATCATAGCTGCCGTTGATCTTTAACTTATTACTTTCATCAACGATTTGAAGATTAATCTTTTTTTCTTTTGCCTGAATTAAAAATTTCTTTGAAATATGTTCAGCAAGTTTTTGAGCTTCAAATTTTTCGAATTTACTTTTACCAATATTAGATTCAAGTTTAGTCAGCTCCAGTATTTCATAAACAAGCCTGTTGAGTCTTTCAAAATCCTCCTTCATTGACAGGATAAGTTCGTTTTGATCCTGTGTTAGATTGCCTACAACACCATCTTCCAATATTCCCAATGCCATTCCTATTGATGTAAGCGGAGTTTTAAGTTCATGAGATACTTTAGCAATAAACTCCGACTTCATGCGGTCAAGCTCTTGATACTTTGTAATATCATTAAAAACAATAACCGTTCCTTTCATATTGCTTTCGGGAATATCAAGTGAGGCCGCAATAACTTTAAAATATTTTTGCTCACTACTTCCGTATTTTATATTTATTATATCCTCTTTTTGATAAAGATCTTTACTTACTTGTGTGGTGTCATTTTTTGAATCGCTGGTTTGCGGTGCAAGTATTTTTTTTATGTTATGCTGTGTAAGCAGACTTTCGCCAAATACTTCATTAAATGTTTTGTTGGATAGCATAACTTCAAAATTTTCGTCAACCATTAACACCGGCTCATTCATGCTTTCTATTATTAATTCTGATTTTTTCTTTTCATACAAAATTTTATTTAGATTAAATCGCTCGTAAACCTGAAGTTTTTCGCTCATCTTATTAAATTCTTCGGCTAAGGAACTAATCTCATCGCCATTTTCATCAATCTCAATTCGTTCATTAAAATTTCCTTCAGCAATGTGTGTGACTGATTGTTTTAAATTTGAAATCGGTTTAACGATGTAATCTGAGAATTGAGATCCAAAGGCTAGACTGATTGCAATTGCTCCAAAAAGAATTATAAGAATCGTAATAGTTGCGCTTTGTGTAATATCTTTAACACCAGATACAGCACCGTCTAATGCGGAGTGATTGATTTCGAGAATGCGGTTGTTTCTTTTTTTTATAGATTGGATTTCATCAACAAACCTTACAAAATCACTACGTAAAGTCTGCCGTTTATTCGAGATATAAATGTTATAATCAATATTATCGGAGATGTCTTTAACGAACCTTTGATATTCCGCGTTTAATTCATCCAGGATGTTTCTAATATTTTCTTCCTCTGATGCTGGAACCGATTCGCGTGCGCGATCATACCAGTAATAAAAATCCTGTTTCGTTTTTTCAAAAAGCTTTTCACCTACTTCAAAATTTTGATTTAACATTATCACGATTGACTGCAATTGTTCATCAAGTGCACGGCCCATATTATCGGCTGCTATAATGCTTGTGTAATTCTGCTGCATTGTGATTTTGATCTGCTCATTTAGACGGTAAAAATTATAGATACTCCATAATGTTGCAAAGAACATGATGAGCAGTATTACGGTAAAACCAAGCAGAATTTTACTGCGCAGACTTGTTGTGTAAAGCTTAAGCATTTAAACAAAACCTCTTTTATCGCTCCATTTAAAATAGGTTATTGAATTGCTTAAATAAACACCTTTTTTGTAATTTGGATTTATCAACTCTTCAAGGAAAATAAAATGCTGCGGGAAAAACTAATAAATAAAAAAATAGGCTCTGATAAGCATTTTAATTGGAGAAGTCATGAACCGGTCCGGTTAGAAGGATTTAGTGATGCAGTATTTGCATTTGCAGTAACGCTCCTTATTGTTTCTCTAGAGGTGCCTAAAACATTTGATGAGTTGCTTGAAACAATGAGGGGATTTCTAGCATTTGGATTTTGTTTCTCTCTACTCGTGTGGATCTGGTATAACCAATACATTTATTTCAGAAGATTTGCTTTAAATGACGGATATGTTTTTGCTCTTAATGCATTACTAATTTTTGTTGTCCTTTTTTATATCTATCCTCTTAAATTTTTATTCACTTTTCTGGCAAATATTCCTTTAGGATTGATCGGATGGGGTAAACTAGAAGATTCATTACGTATGATAAGAGCAGATCAAACACCAACACTCATGATTATTTACAGCATTGGTTATCTTCTTGTGTTTTTTGTTTTGTTATTGCTTTATCTGCACGCATATAAAAAGAGAGAGCTTTTAGAATTAAGCTCTTCCGAAATCATAGTTACAAAATCGGAAATACAATCCTCTGCGCTTAACATAGGAATTGCATTGTTATCTATATTTATTGTCCTGATTGGCGGGGCCACTTTCTCTGCTTGGGCGGGATGGATTTACTGCTTAGTTGGACCTGCTATGGCCATCAACGGTTCTATTATGGGTAAAAAAGCTAAGCGAGCTTTTGAAAGAAATATTTAAGGATTACTTTATTTATATGCACTACTAAAAGTGTATTCAAAAAAGGATTAAAAATTTCCACTAAGTTAATTATCCGTTGATTATTTTAGAACTGATTGATTATAAAAGAGAATTCAATATGAAAAAAATATTTGTTCTTTTGTTCATTGTTTTATCAGCACAGACTTTTGCTCAACTTGGTAAATTGGATTCCGGCGGTAAACTCTCTCCTTACCAGGCATGTTATGACGTAAAATTCTATGATATTAGCATCAGAATAGATCCTGCAGAAAAAGCAATTGCCGGCTCTGTAATAATGAGAGCAGAAGCCATAAAAGATTTCAATAAAATTTTAGTTGACCTTGATACTACATTCCAAATCGAATCAGTTCAGATGATAACAAAAGACAAAAAAGGAATTGATCTAAAGTTTACACATGAGGGTGGAAAAATCTGGATTGATTTTTCTAACACAATAAAACGCGGAGAAATGTTTTCAACAAAAATTGATTATGCAGGAATTCCTAGAATTCCAAAACGTCCGCCTTGGGACGAAGGAATGGTTTGGTCAAAAACAAAGGATGGAAAAGATTGGGTTACCGTAACTTGTCAAGGAGGAGGTGCTGATGTGTGGTGGCCTTGCAAAGACCATCCTTCAGACAGAGCGGATTCTGTATTACTTCATTTTAATGTTCCTTCCGATTTAATTTGTATAGGCAGCGGGAAATTTAAATCCGCCATAAATAATAATAATGGCACAAAGACTTGGAACTGGTATGTTTCAACTCCGATCAATAATTATTGCGTTATGTTTTATCTCGGTCCATATAAAGCAATTGATTATGACTACACCTCCATTACCGGAGAAAAATTTCCTTTCACAGTCTGGGTTCTTCCAGAAAGTTTTGATAAAGCCAAAGAGCATGCACCTCAATTTTTATTGCATATGAAAGTTCAAGAAGAGCTAATTGGACCTTATCCGTTCCGTGCTGATAAATATTCCGTTGTTGAGGCTCCCCATCTTGGTATGGAACATCAAACAGCAATTGGATACGGATACGGATGGAAGAATCATCCGCAGTTTGCATTCGATTGGCTTCATCATCATGAGTTCTCTCATGAGTGGTGGGCCAATTTAGTTGCATGCAAAGATTGGAGCGAATTCTGGATAGCTGAGGGACTCGGCACATATATGCAGCCGCTTTACCTTGAAAAAGTCTTTGGTAAAGATGAATACAGTAGATATATGAAAAGCATTAAACGTTTTTCCAACAAACAACCTGTTGCACCAAGAGGGGAAAAATCATCGGGCGAAGTTTATGGAAACGATATCTATTATAAAGGCGCTTGGATTGTTCATACACTCCGTTATTATCTTGGAGACGAAACGTTCTTTAAGGTTTTACGAAGATGGGCATATCCAACGGAAGAAATGGAAAAAATAAAAGACGGGAGACAATGTAGGATTGCAACTACGGATGAGTTATTGGACATTGCTGAAAAAATCTCCGACAAAAAATTAGATTGGTTTTTTGAAGTTTATCTCCGTCAGGCGTCTCTCCCAATTTTAAACGTGAAAAACGCCGGCAACAAAGTAGAACTTAGTTGGGAAACTGAAAATAATCTTCCATTCCCCATGCCTGTTGATGTGAGCATTGCCGGAAAAACCATTCGCACAGAAATGAAAGACGGAAAGAATGTGATTGATTTACCGGAAGGATCTGATTTTACAGTTGATCCAAAGGATTGGGTATTGAAGGTAGTTAAACAATAATTTATTTAACTCACACATCAAGAAAGAAGAATCTATTATCAATTATGCACGTGATTTTCCGTTTCATTATATTTCGCAGAGTTCTAATAAATAAAAACATTTATGAATGAAATATTAATTTTTTTAATCATCGGTCTAGCTGCCGGTTTAGTCAGCGGAGTTCTAGGTATCGGCGGCGGAATAATTATTATACCAATGCTTGTCGGATTTTTGAGTTACTCACAAAAAGATGCGCAAGGAACATCGCTTGGTCTTCTTCTTCTCCCTATTGGGATTCTTGCTGTGATGAATTATTATAAAGCCGGACATGTAAATATTAAGGCCGTTGGTATAATGGCTATTACATTTGTTATCGGAAGTTATTTATCATCTTTATATGCTCTTACTCTTCCCGAAGGAGTTTTGAAAAAAATCTTTGCAGTATTTCTTATTCTTTATGCACTAAAATTATTGATGGGTAAATAAAAATTGTTTATTGCTGTTTATTTAAAATTTGATAACAGCGTTACGAGAGGTAAACATTTTCTCTAAACCGCTTTCAAGAACCGCATCTATTTTAATTGCATTACTTGTTACTTTCTTCTGGTCAACATCATTTATAATAATAAAGTGGGGATTACGGGATATTCCCCCGCTAACTTTTGCCGGATTGCGCTACTTCTTGGCTTTTATTTGTTTGTTCCCTTTTATGTTAACAAAAGAAAAACTTTCAGAAGTAAAAAATATTGATCGGAAAGATTGGTTTCGTTTAACTGTTCTCGGAGTTCTTTTTTATACTTTAACACAAGGAACACAATTTATCGGATTGTCGCTTCTTCCTGCGGTCACTGTAAGCCTTATTCTTAATTTCACTCCAATCATAGTTGCTGTTATGGGAATATTTCTTCTATCAGAAAGACCTTCTATTCTTCAGTGGCTGGGTGCATGTTTATTTATAGTAGGAATTCTTACTTACTTTTATCCGGTTGATTTATCCGGAAGTAAAACCCTTGGAATCATTGTAATGACAATTGGAGTTTTTTCAAACGCATTTTCTTCAGTACTTGGACGCGGAATAAATCGGAGTCACAAATTTCATCCTTTAATGGTTACGGTTATAAGCATGGGTATCGGATCAATTATAATGTTGATTGTTGGTCTCACTACACAAGGTCTACCACCTCTTAGCTTAACCAATGTTTTATTCTTACTCTGGCTTTCAATTGTAAATACAGCTTTTGCATTTACACTTTGGAATTTATCCTTACAAACTCTAACCGCAATGGAATCAAGTATAATAAACGGAACAATGCTAATTCAAATTGCTTTTCTCGCATGGATCTTTATTGGTGAACCTGTAACATGGCGAGAAGGAATCGGAATGTTCGTGGCTGCTACAGGAGCCATTGTTGTTCAAATCAAAAGAAGAAACTAATTTTAAGCATCTAAATTAACTCACAACAAAAAATCATAAATAATCCGATGAAAACTGTTATCAGCTTAATCCTACTTTTTACTTTTTACTTAAATGTACATGCTCAATCGAAAAAAGATTTGTGGATTATTTCAGCACCGGCCCAAAAGGAATTTACAAAAATTAATTTGAACGGAAAGACAGTTATTCCAAACGGCAGATTTATTACACCGTTAGGCAAAACAATTATTACCGCGCCCCATCCGTACGGATTAACTTTAAGTCCGGATGGAAATGTGCTTATTACGGCAAATTCCGGAACAGATCCGCTTTCTATTACAATAATCAAAAATATTTTGAATGAAATTCCTATCGTTCAACAAGTTCCACCGGGCGCAAATACAGACAAAGGTGTTCTTGCCTCTGTTTTTATGGGACTTGCGGTTTCTCCCGACAATAAAATTGTTTACGTCGCCGGTGGACAAATAAACAAAATTTACTTGTTCGAAATTTCCACCGGAAATAAAATTGATTCGATTAATTGCGCATACTCAGATGATAAATTCGATTACACACATGGATACATCGGTGATTTGGTCTTATCAAGTAATGGAGAAAAAATTTATGCGGTTGATCAAATCAATTTTAGAATGATTGTTGCAGACACAAAAACTAAATTGCTTGTACAAAGTGTTCCCGTTGGGAGATATCCTTTCGGTATAGCTCTCTCGCCCGATGAAAAAAATATTTTTGTTGCGAACGTTGGGATGTACGAATACAAACGAATCCCGGGTATAACAAGCAAAAACGTTAAAGAGAAAGGATTAACTTTCCCTCCTTACGGTTATATGTCTAAGGAATCACGGAACGGTGTCAAGATCGGTGATATAAAAGTTCCGGGTTTAGGAGATCCGTATTCGTCAGATGCTTTCTCGGTGTTTGTTATAGACAACAAAGATCCGAATCGTCCAAAAATTTCAGCAAAGATTAAAACGGGTAACCGGATTGGAGAATTGATTGAAGGGATTCCTGCTGTCGGAGGTTCAAGTCCAAACTCTCTCGCTGCAACAAATAAATATTTGTTTGTCAGCAACGGAACAAACGATAATCTTTCGGTTATTGATATTGAAAAGAAAAAAATTGTAAAGAAGATAAAACTTGTGCTCGATGATCGTCTAAAAAATTTACGCGGCATAATTCCATACGGACTTACACTCTCGCTCGATCAAAAAAGATTATATGTTGCAGAATCCGGAATTAATGCTGTTGCTGTTATTGATGTAGAAAAAATGAAAACCCTTGGACACATACCAACCGGTTGGTTCCCGGCAAAAATAAAAGTAAGTAAGAATGGGGAAAAATTGTTTGTTGCAAATGCAAAAGGATATGGTAGTGGTCCGAACGGCGGAGCAAAATTTAAACTCGGTCCGGAAGGAAGCTACATCGGCAGCTTAATGAAAGGATCTGTCTCGGTAATTGATATTCCCAAAGATGATGAACTGTATGCACTTACTCAGAGAGTTATTGAGAATAATTTTTTAATTGAGGAGTCGTCATCACAAAAGTTTTCTGAAAGAAAAAACAATCCCCTCCCTTTATATCCAAAAGAAAAAGTGAGCCCGATAAAACATATCGTTTTCATTTCAAAAGAAAACAGAACTTATGACGAAATATTTGGGAATATAAAAAATGGGACCGGGGATTCTATGCTTGCGCGCTACGGGAAGAATGTTTCGTTCACAAACAGAAAAAAAACTTCAGAAGTGAAAGACGCAACTGTTATGAAAAATCATCTTGAGTTAGCAAAACGATTTTCGATCTCTGATAATTTTTATGTTGACTCAGACGTTTCTTCAGATGGACATCGCTGGCTTGTTAATACTTATCCGAACGAATGGGTGGAAACAATTGTTCCTGCTGATTATGGCAACAACAGGGATGTAAAAGAAAATTCGAAGGCTAAGGGCGCGCTGGGAATCAATCCCACAGCAGGAGCTATTTACCCGGAAGATTACAATGAAGCAGGATCTATGTGGGATCATCTTGAAAGAAATAAAATAGATTTTTTCAATTTTGGTTTTGGTATGATGTTCGAACCCGCTTCTTATGATGCAAGTTACAAATACGGTGGCGTTAGACATTACGTGAATTATCCCGTTCCTCGCCCCATATTCAACAAGACTTCTCGCATTTACCCAACTTATAACACTTCAATTCCCGATCAATTTAGAATTGATATGTTCAAAAAAGAATTTAACGAGAAGTGGATTGGAAAAGGAAAAATAATGCCTTCTGTTCTTACCGTTATTGTTCCGAACGATCACGGCGCGGGTGAACGTCCCGATGCAGGATATCCTTTCCGCGAAAGTTACATGGCCGATAATGATCTTGCGGTTGGAAGAATTGTTGAATTTCTTTCTCACACATCTTACTGGAAAAATATGATGATCGTAATTACCGAAGATGATGCGCAGAACGGCGTTGATCACGTTGATGCACACAGAAGCGTCTTGATGGTTATTTCTCCTTATGCGAAGAAAAATTATGTCAGTCATGTTCATTACAGTTTCGGGAGTATCTTTAAAACATTTTGGAATGTTCTCGGCATTCCGTATTTAAATCAATTTGATGCCGGTGCAAATGACTTTGCGGATTTCTTTACCGATAAACCGGATTTCACTTCTTATAACGCTTTAGATATAGATAGAAGAATTTTCGATCCTCAAAAAGCCTTAACCCCACTTGATGAAAAATTTGACTGGAAATCCCTTAACGAATCACCCGAAATTGATAATGTGAAAGATATGATGCGTGAAGCAAAAGAACAGGAGAAGGACCGTAAAGAAAACAGAGAGTGGAAAAAATAGAATGTAAATGAAAAAATTTAGAGTTACGGCGATAGGTGAAATACTTTACGATGTTTATCCCGATAAGAAAAGATTTGGCGGCGCACCTTTTAATTTTATCTATCATATCTGGAAGATTTTAGGTAAAGCAAATTTTGTTTCAAGCGTTGGAAATGATGAGAACGGGAAAGAAATGCTTTCATTTCTCAACTCAATCGGTTTTAATACCGAACACATATATATAGATAAGAAATACCCGACCGGAACAGTTCAAGTAAAACTCAAAGAAAATAAAATCCCGCAGTTTACAATTTCACCCGAGTGCAGTTATGATTATTTCGTTTTAAACAATTCAACAAAACAACTGATTGAAAATCAAACTGATCTGCTGTACTTCGGTACGCTTTCAACTCGCAGCGAGACTTCCCGTAATACAATTCAATCTCTATTTGGAAAAACACAATTAAAATATTTTTGCGATCTTAATCTTAGGCATAATTTTTATACAAAAGAGTTGATCGAAAAAACTTTGTTGACATGTAATATTCTTAAAGTCAACACAGATGAGTTGAGCAGTTTAAAACTGTTTTTTGGTCTTGATCAATCTAACAACAAAGCAATCCAACAATTAATAAAAGAATTTAATATTGATCTGATCGGATTAACGCTCGGTGAAAATGGTGCTGAGCTTTACACCAAGAACGAAACAACCTTTTATAAAACAGAAATTGTTAACGCGGTTGATACTCTCGGAGCCGGTGATGCTTTCGCCACGATACTCTGTCTTGGTTACTTATACAAAATGCCGATTGTTGAGATCAACAAACTGGCAAATGAATTTGCGGCAGAGATTTGTTTGATTAAAGGTGCATTGCCGAATGATAATTTAGTTTACGAAAAAGTTAGAAAGAGTTTTTACTTAAAATAAAGTCCCGCATTTACGGGACTTTTCTCTTACGTTAAGTGGTTGTAGAATTGTAATGAGTATATAAAAATATGTAGACTAAGAAATAGATGATCTCGCCCACTACCCTACTTGGTTACAGGGAAATGCGGGTTAACCACTATTTCAATTCTTCTATTTTTTGCTCTTCCTTCTTCTGATGAATTATTTGCAATCGGTTTAGTGCCGCCAAGTCCCACCGCAGTGATTTTATTTGCTTCTGCACCCATGCTGGATAGTAAATATTGAAATATCGCATTAGCGCGTGCTTGCGAAAGATCAAGATTCTTTTGAAAATCACCTTGACCGTCAGTATGGCCCTCTATCACAGTAGTTCCGCTTGGAAATAATTGAATTGCTTTCTGAACTTTTGCAAGCAAATTATAATACTGAGGTTCAAGAGTTGCTTTGTTTGCAGGAAAAGCAATGTTGACTAATCTAATTATTAATAAATCACCATTTCTTATAATTTCAGCTTCGGATGGAAGAAAAAGTTTTGATGCTGTTTCGATGATTTGATTGCTTTTTTCCAATTCTTGCGATTGGGTCTTGTATCTGAGGCTTTCATTTTCAAGTTGTGCAAATTTTGTTTTATACTCTTCAACAGACTTATTCAGTCCTTCTATTGATTTTTTGAACGACTCATTATCCATATTCAATTTTTTATTCTGAACCTCGGCCTCGGTAAGTCTTGTCTTCAAATCATCCCGCTCGACCGATAATTTTTGATTTTCTTTCAGGGCCTGATCTAATTTTACAATTCTATCATTTGTATTAAAAATAATCTGGGAAGTGATTTCATCATAACCTTTATCGAATGATGATGGAATTTTGTATTCACTAGCAATTTTAGTTAGCGGTTCCTCCCAAGATAAAACCAGATCTTCCATGGTTTTGTCTTTTTCTTTCATTTTCATAAAAAGATCCTGTAAGTATAAACCATGATCAAGTTCATATTTTGCTTGGGTCAAGTTGTTGCGTGCTTTGAGAGTATCATAACGATTTGCATTTAAAATTGTTTCTATGTCTTGAGTTAATTGCTTGCTTTTCTTTAATGTAAGTGGTGCATATTTGTTCAACCCTTTATCCTCGGCTTGAGCTATTGAAGCATTAAGATCATTCAAGAATTTACCTTTTACGCCAACTAATTCCGCATCTTTATAATTAGTCTCCGCGGCTTTTGCATATTTTTGATATCCCTCCATATCTTTGTCGTTGTAATCATTAACGGCGCTTAAGAAATTTTCTTCTCCTTCTTTCCATAATTTCTGCGCGTTATTGTAAGCTTCAACATTAAATGCAAGCTGGCGGATTTTCATTAAATCTGTATAGCTGTTATTCAAAGTTTTTGTCGTTTCAATTGATTTATTAAAAAAATCAATAGCAGAAGATAAATTTTGTTGGATCTCTTCCGGTTTTCCGGTTTTCCTTAAAAGTTTTTCAGCATCAGCCAGCAAGTCAGTTCCTTTTTCAAAATCCTTTTCGGCGAAAATATTAGCCGCCGTTGCTAATGCTTTAAGGCTTAGATCTCTTGTATTCTTAAACATCTTTTCAGAATCAGATTGAGAGAAGATTTGAATAGTAAAAAAGCAGAACACTATTGAGAAGAATAATGTTGTCGTGGTTGAAAACCTTTTCATCTTACCTCCTACATTATAAGGTTTATATTTGAACAATTATTTTTCATAATTTATTAAGAAGTATAATATGTTATTTAAAACAATTCCTATTGAATGTCTTCAATAAACATCTCCCACCACTCAATCATTTCTTTAGCATAACTTCCGCGCATTAAAAGTAGATGATTCCCAAGCGGTTCGGTAAGCAAATCCGTTACTTTAGCCGCACCGTGCAGTTTTATTTTCACTTGTGTTCTGCAAAGATTTTCAGAAGAGCCTGTTTCTAAAATCTCTCCGTTAGATACCCAAATTTTTTCCAGATTCTTTCCTCCAAGTCTTAGTATTGTAATTTTTCCTTTCGCCAATTCCCCTTCTATACCAACTCCAAGTCCGGATTCAAAATGCGATCTTAATTTATAGCTCTCCGTCATACTCATTGGAACCGTGCAGTGAGCAAGCCACATTGAATTGCTTTGTTCATCTATCTGTGCTGGATTAGCCATCCAAACAATTTGATTTGTTAAATAATTTGACCACAGCATTCCAAGTGTTGAGACAAGATCACCTTCGCAGCCTGCCGTTATTCCTTCATCGTTCAGTTTCGATAATGCAAAACATCCGGTGGTTTTAAGATCAGTTACCAAATCGAAACAGCGGACAGAAACTGAATTTAGCTCTTGGGTACGAACCAATTCTTTAAGAGCTGTATAGACCTTAACTACATTTTTTATTTCTTTTTTTGACGGCTCTTTAATTGCCGTGGCCTTTGATGTTAAATAATAATGATCGTCTTCAATTTGCTCATCTTTAACTTCAGCAATCTTTGTCTTCAGTTCTTCTAGATCAATTTTTACTATTTGCGGACCCCATACTTTTTTTATTACAGAAGGATCCGGCATGCTTGCAACGAGCCAATCGGACGGATTTCCGATCAGACCAATCTTTGTATGCTTCAATTGATGAAATACTTGATGATGTTTTACATTTCTTTCTAAATCGTCACGCCAATCTTTGTTCGTATTGTTATCTATATAAATGATCTTTCCTTTTTCGCCGTCTTGTTGAAGCCGTGCCAAAATCTCAATTGATGCGGCAAGAGAATTATTCCCAGCGTGAGCAATAATAATTACTGGTTCATTGCTATAAACTTTTTTCCGTTCATACCAAAGTTTCAAAACTTTTTCTTCCGTTCCACCGGTAACAATAAAATAAAAAATCGGAACATTTAGGTTAATCATCTCGTCGGTAAATCGTTCTCCGCCATAATCATGAAATGAGGAAAGAAGATTACCGGTTATTTCTTCAATTGAGGTTTGAGTAATTGAGCTTGAAACAGGAATAAAACCGAATTTTGTGTTTGCATTCATGTTATTTTCCCAAATACTTAAAAAACTTTTGGATTATTTCTAAATATTATTCTTCCAGTATATTTAACTCATCTAAAATCTCTTCCGCGCGGATAACTTCTTGAAAAGGTGTCATTAACTTAATTTCGTTTATCAAATGACCATCAAACTCACCTGATGCACGAAATAATGAATAATCCGTTCCTCCCAAATGAAGCGTGGTTCTTTTTCTTGAATAGATAAACGGGTGAAGGTTGTTTTGCTCTAAACATGATTTTGCATATTCTATCTGTGTGGAATCGCTTGAGCCGTAAACGCGCGCCATTCCTTCATAGATTTCATATTCACTATGTTCATTGCAAAGAAAGATTTCATTTACATAAATTCCGCACTCCGAGCAGAACGGCTCGCAGCATATAACACAAACTCCTTCTGCCTCTGTGCTAATATGTTCGGAACATTTAACTTCATCATTAAAGAGCGTACCACAGTCCGGACAAAAATCATCGTCTTCTTTTATTCTGCCGCTGCAATGTGAACAGGCTAATTTTTCCACTTCGTTATCTTCCATTTTGCTCTCCCGTTAAAAAGGAATTCCAACAGCTTCCAAACAAACCATAAGCGTTTTATCACCGTTATTAGAAAGCGAAATCATTCCATCTTTGCCCAATCGCCATAAGAGAAAACTTTTCTCCCCTGTATCTTTTTTTTCGAATTTATCGCCGAATTTTTTTGTTAATATTATTTTAAGATTATCATAAAGTTTTTTGGCGGAATCCTCTACAACCTTTCCGTTGCTTATTGATTTCATTCTTAATCTATCTTCTTTTGTTACAAGAAAACTAACTTTGATCGAGCTGGGCTTAAGATAGCTAAAGAAAGAATAAAGATTGTCGTTCCCTGCTTCTCTTTCTTCCCACTTTTCGTTCGGGAATAATTGCTTTACTGTAGAAATCGAACTTCCAAGTTCTATGCTCCAAAATTTATCCAAGGAAAATTGTGCGAACGATACTCCGCTGAAGATAATCAACACAAATAAAATTAATGCTGTTTTTTTCATTACACTCCTTTCGCATCAGTATAAGTATTTTCTAATTACAAACTAAATATAATTTTTTTAGTTGATGACAAAAATATTATTCATAATTAACGTTTTTAAAAATTAGACTGCAAATCATCAAGGTAATTTTTAAGTTAATCATCATAAATTTGAATAGGAATACAACATGAACCCGACAAATCGTCTGCTTAATAGTTCTTTTATGATTGGATTATGTGTGATCGTCTTGATGATCTGTTTATCACACTTTGAAAATTTATCTGCTCAAACCGTAACGGCTAAACCGGCAACTAACATAAGCGATGCACTCAAGCACCCGCGTACAGAAACTTCGATGCCCGGAAAATACCCTGGCAAAGTAGTACAGATTAATCACAGCAATTCTGTTGTTGAAAACAAAATCGTTTATAACGCCGCTTATGAAATGATTGCTAGGGGGATGCTTGAATTAACCGGTGCGGCAACACTAAAAGATGCATGGAGAATGTTTGTAAACGAAAAAGACAGAATCGGATTGAAGGTTAATCCGGTTGCGGGGCCCACACTTTCCACAAGTGTTGAAGTAACTCAAGCAATAGTAAAGCAATTAGAAGAAGCTGGGATTCCCAAAAAAAATATTTTAATCTGGGATAGAAGAGAAGAACAATTAGTCGAAGCCGGATTTACTAATGAGACTTTTCCCGGAATAAAAATAATTGGCACCGAACGGAAAGGTGAAAACGGCACTATGTATGATGAGAACGGAAAACTTTACGGCGAGCGAATGATTGACAAAGACTGGTATTATCTAGCCGATTGTGAAGAAAAATATGATGCAGAGACAATTCCTTATATGGTCAACGAGGGGAAATATTCTTACTTTACAAAAATTGTTACGCAAATGGTTGATAAGATCATCAACATCCCGATCTTAAAAAATGCGGGTTCTACTGTTACTCTTTGTTTGAAAAATCTTGCATATGGTTCGATCACAAACACCGGCAGACTACACAAACAACTTTGGGCGGAAACATGCGCCGAAGTTTGTGCATTTCCACCTCTCCGTGATAAAGTTGTATTGAATATTGTTGACGGATTAAAAGGATGTTTTAACGGAGGACCGGGCGCGAATCCACAATTCTTTGCAAACTTCAAAACTGTGCTGATCGGAACTGATCCGGTTGCCGTTGATAGAATCGGTTATGAAATTATTACAAAGAAAAGAATAGATGAAAAAATTCAGAAAGAAGAAAATCCGCGAGGACGAATTTTTATGGAACTTGCCCGGGATCTAAAACTCGGTATTGCCGATCTTGATAAGATCCAACAACATAAAATTGAGTTGAATTAAAACATTATGAAAATTATCCGCACACTAATATTTGTTGGTCTTCTTGCATTTCCTCTTTTCGCTCAAGCGGAGAAAACTTTCCCCGCTATTGTCGAGAACGATATTCCCGGAGGCAGAATAACGCGCACAAATTATTATAGCGGTGATGCTTTGTGGGGATTGATAGACGGTGGCGCGGACCTTTATTTGGAATACGGATTCGATAAACTTCTTCTTCAAGAAATAGAGTGGCGTGGAATTAAATTTAGAATTGAGTTCTATAGAATGAATGATGTTAAATCGGCTTTCGGAATTTATTCCGTCTCTCAATACAAATGCGATAGGAACGACACGCTTACAAAATTTATTTGCATTACATCTTACCAAATACAGTCCGCCCTTGGAAGAATTTACGTCTCCCTTTCAAATGATCGGGGTAACAATGAAGCCGTAAACCTTTCGCTTCAACTCTTTAATAATATTTTATCAAGAACGACTGAAACCCTTTTCGATATTCCGGATTACTTTAAAAAAGATTCTCTCAAACCTTTTGTGAACAATCTTAAATTCATTAAAGGAAAATTAGGATTGCAGAATGGATTTCCAGCATGGAGTGATCTATTTGACCAATTCCAGAATTTCGAAATATACGTTCTGCCGTTCGAGAAAGGGAAAGAATATGCTTACATCTCGCAAATCAAATTTGAATCTGAAAATGATCTTCTAAGATTTAAGGAGTTGATCGAAAAACAAGGTCAAGAAAAAGTTACGAAAATAATTCCGTTGACTTCCAAGAATGAAATAATATTTATTGAAACCAATATAAAAGAGGAGGACCGGAAATAAATTTGTAAGTCAATCAACCACAAATAATTTTGCGCCGACATCAGTCCGTGAACGGTGAGGGGCCGCATCATCAGCGACTTGATAACTCATTCCCGGTTTAAGCACGTGAACACTTCCGTCTTTTAATTCAGTAATAAGTTCACCCTCCAACACATAAATTACGTGTCCGCGGCTACACCAATGATCTGCAAGATATCCAGGCGAATATTCAACAATTCTAACTCTTATGTTTCCCTTTTCCAAAGTTCTCCAGAATGCCTTTCCGGTTTCTCCAGGATATTCTTTAGGTGTTAGTTTCTTCCAATCAGTTACACAAAAATCTACATCTTGAATTTTCATTTTAGTATCTACTATTATTTTTCAAACCCGTTTATCTTTCTCCACCGATAATTACTCCCCGCATAGAAATTGAACCAAGCGTAACCCGTTCATTAAAAAAATGTATTTGTTCATTATCTTCTTGCAACGCAAGAATGTAAAGAAGCGGGAGATAATGTTCATTTGTCGGAATAGATAATTTTGCGGCTTCTCCTAACGAAGAATAATTTATCAGTGGCGAGTGATCGCGGTTTTTGATCAAACCAGTTAATTTATTATCAAACTCAAGCGCCCAATCAAAGGCTTCATCGTTCCAATCAATCATTCGTAAATTGTGAACCATGTTCCCGCTTCCTATAATCAAAACTTTTTGGTCTCTCAAAGATGAAAGTTGTTTTGCAAGATTATAATGATACTCGGGCGGCTTGGTATGGTCTAGGCTTAATTGCAACACCGGAATATTTGCTTTCGGATACATATGATACAAAACTGACCAGCATCCGTGATCAAGTCCCCATTGATTATCAAGAAGGACTTCTGTTTCTGCTGTTGCCTTTTTTATTTCATCGGCTCTTTCAGGTGAACCTGGAGCTGGATAATTAATTTTGTAAAGCTCTTCTGGGAATCCGTAAAAATCATAAATCGTGCGTGGATTTTTCATTGCGGTTATGTGAGTGCCCTCTGTTTCCCAATGGGCAGAGATACAAAGTATTAATTTAGGGACCGGTAGTTGTTTGCCGATATTATTCCACTTAATACTGAATTCATTCTTTTCTATTGCATTCATCGGGCTTCCGTGCCCTACAAACACAATAGGCATTTTTATTTTTTGCTGCTTATGATTGCTCATAAACTATTTTCATTATAAAAAATTTATTTAAGCGGTTCGCCCTCGGGAATGTTTTTTAATTGTGCATCACTCACCGTTAAAACGGAATTCCAATCATAGCCGAGTCGAGTAAAAAGAACAGCACTGTTTATCCATCTTCGTTTATCGTTTTCTATTCTATAGATTTTTTCTCCGCTTCCTCTTAAAAGAAGTTGTGATTTTGGCATTTGTATTATTTCTTTATCAGGAATTTGAATTGCCATTTTCATTTCGTAACCAAGTGCTTTAAGAACCGATGCACTTGGAATCCAGCATGCTTTAGAGTTATAGATTAAGTAAACTGAAGCATCATTTCCTTTAACGAGCAGTTGGCTCTGTGGAAGTTTGTTCAATTTTTCATCTAGTACGCTCCAGATGAAATTATTATCTAGACCCAACGTCTTAAGCATTGATGCATTTGCTATTTTGCATGCAAATCCGTTGTTTATTATAAAGAGTGGTTCATTTTTTCCTTTAACTATAATTAGTCCTTTCGACATTTTTGCCAGATCTTTATCCGAAATTTTTTTTACTTTATTCCAATTAAGACCAAGCAGATTAAACACGCTTTCGTTAGGAATCCAGCATGCTTTGCCTTTAGATATCAGGTAGACAGCATCTTTGCTGCCTTTAACAAGTTCACCTTCTTTGTATTGAGCGGTGACATTTATTACCGACAAAAACAATAAAATAGTGAGTAAATAAATTCTTGGGTTAAATTTTTGAACGGTCTTATACATCGATAATATCCTAATTCATGAATTAGCTAATTAAATATCATTAAATAATTTTTCACTGCCAATTAAAAAAATATACCTAGAAAACAAAAAAAGGCCGGGCTTAACCCGGTCTCAGTTATAACTATAAATATATTTCATTTTAAATCATAATTTAATTGTTAGCAGCTTTTTCAAATTGCTTCTCTTCAATTAATTTTTTTGAATTTATTCTGATTTTCTTTTTCTAAAGCTTTATTAAGCTCTTTAATCTCAGCGGTACTTGTTGGATGTCCAATTGCATCGAGATTTTTGTGGATGAATAAATATTCTTCCTTTGTTACGTTGTTGCGCCAATGACCGGTTATTATTCCTAGGCCCGTTATTGAAACAAATAAAAGAACAATTCCAAATGCAATATTTTTTTTAGAAACTTTTTTCTCTCCAAAAATATTTTTTACTTCAAGGGTGTCGGCGACAGGACAAACATCAATACAATTCAAACAAGATGTACATTCATCGGAAATTACTGTCTTTACTTTATCAACATTTATAAATGATGGACACACATTTGCACATAATCCACAATCAACACAGCTTACAGTATTTCTTTTTATTTTGTTTGGACTTATAAATCCGATCAAACCAAGTAGAGCACCATAAGGACAAAGATAGCGGCACCAAAAATTTCTAATAAAAATTGAAAGAAAAAATAAAACTCCAATAACAATTAAACTGAACCGGGAAATTTCTGCAAAAAAATAATACATCTTTATGTCTGCGGCGATATTATAAGTATCGTTGAGAAATACTTCGAGTGTGGTTTCAGTCATAGAGAAAATTGCGAAGACAAAAAATGCAAGTAATAAATATTTTATTGCTCGCAAAGGATAATCAATGAGTTTGTGCAGTTTGATTCTTCGTTTGAAAAGTTTCTTCCAAATTTTTTCTCCGAAATCTCCAATCACTTCCGAAATAAATCCGATAGGACATAACCAACTGCAAAATGCTTTTCCAAAAACAAAAGAGACTCCAACGATTGCTAAGAAAATAAAAAATCCTGCCGGGTGAACACCATGTATTTGTCCGGTCTGAAAAAAATATACAACACTCATTAGTGCACTGATAGGAAGAAATCCTTCAACACCGGGTGGTCTTCCTGGGAACGTATTTATTCCATTCGATTCCAAAAAAGAAATAAATTGAGAAAACTCTATCCCGATCCAAACACAAAAGAGTACAAATCCAACTTGTATAATAAATCTAACTTTTTGTACTGACCGTGAATGACTTTTTTTAAAACCGACTGACATAATTATAATTAATTTATTAAGCGGATTATTAATTCCGATATAAATATAAGTGTTTTATTCTCACTATCAAATAAAATTAAGATTATTCTCCAAAACAGCACTTTTTTAACATAATCGGATAAAGATGACCCTCAAAAAATTTAACTTGACACGATGTCCTACAATCATTATTTTGTAATCAGATTTAATATTCCTTTTATATTTATTCACAAAGGTTCATTGTAAAAAATAGTATCACAAAATAAGACGTGGAGTTCTCTTTTAAGAAAGGAACAAGTAATGAATACACTAAATGAATTAAGAAATGTTCTTTTTGTATTAATGATTTTGTCGTTGGCTGTTGGATGTGGACATGGTACTTCGGATCAAATGAGCGGCGAAGAACATGCCCAGTTAACACAAGCTCCTTATGTACCACCACTAATCACAAGAACACATCCGACAAAAGTAATTGTTGATCTGGAAGTTCGTGAAGTTGTAAAACAACTTGCAGATGGAGTTGAATATGTGTTCTGGACGTTCGGGGGTGATGTGCCTGGAAGTTTTATCCGTGTACGTGAAGGTGATTTTGTTGAATTTCATCTTCACAATCATCCGCTTAACAAACTTCCGCATAATATAGATCTCCATGCAGTAACCGGACCAGGTGGTGGTGCAACATCTTCATTTACAGCACCGGGGCATACATCAATTTTTTCTTTCACAGTTAAAAATCCCGGTTTATATGTTTATCACTGCGCAACGGCGCCAGTTGGAATGCACATCGCAAATGGAATGTATGGTTTGATTTTAGTCGAACCAAAAGAAGGGTTACCTCCTGTTGATCGGGAATATTATGTGATGCAAGGTGAATTTTATACTGAAGGAAATTACGGCGATTCGGGACTTCAACCATTTAGTATGCAGAAAGCTTTAACAGAGACACCAGATTATGTTGTTTTCAATGGCTCGGTGGGGTCAATGGTTGGGGACAATTCATTGAAAGCAAATGTTGGTGAAAGTGTGCGGTTGTACGTAGGTAACGGCGGACCAAATTTAATTTCTTCATTCCATGTTATTGGAGAAATTTTTGATTTAGTCTATAACGAAGGCGGAAGCAACGCATTGCAAAAAAATGTTCAGACTACTTTAATACCTGCAGGAGGTTCCTCTATTGTTGAATTCAAAGTTAATGTGCCCGGAAATTTTATAATGGTAGATCACTCTATCTTCCGTGCATTTAACAAAGGTGCACTTGGAATGATTACGGTTAAAGGAGCTGACGATAAAACAATTTATTCCGGCAAACAGAAAGATGAACTTTATTCAGGTAATAATTCTGTTTCAAGTAGTGTAAATTCTAATACTGGAGAATTAAAAAAAAATAACGGGAATCCAGAATACGTTTCTAAATATTCTTCAGGTGAAAGTAAAGTTGATGAAAATCTTTTAAAAACGGCAATGTCGGGATCGGATAAATCTTCTTCACCGGGAAGTCTATTCAACCTTGGCCAAACAGTTTTTAATATGAGTTGTGTTGCCTGTCATCAAGCAGATGGCAAAGGAATTGCAAATGTTTTTCCACCATTAGCAAATTCAGATTGGCTTGCAAAGCACAGTAAAGAGGAAGCAATTAAAAATGTTATTGCCGGTAGAACCGGAGAGTTAACTGTTAACAACAAAACTTATAATGGAATTATGCCGCCTCAAAATATTGACGACACACAAGCAGCTGCAGTTCTTACCTATGTATACAAAAAATTCGCGGGAAAAGATGTGGGCGTGTCCCCAGATGAGGTGAAAAAAGTTAGAGCAGGAAACAAATAGTATAGTTTTGAGAATTCGTAATGAGAAAAACAAAAAAAAATATTTTATTCTTTTTAGTGCTTTGTATTAATACCTTGGTGGCACAAAGCAATAAAGTCAATCCGACAAATAATATGGTGCTGATTAGCGGCGGTGTATATATTCCATTATACGGAGAAAAGAATAACGATGTAAAAATTAAGGTTTCGTCATTCTATATTGATAAATATCCAGTGACTAACGCACAGTTTTTAGAATTCGTAAAAGGAAATCCGAAATGGCGGAGATCGAATGTAAAAATGCTTTTTGCTGATAAAAATTATTTAAGTCATTGGGAAAACGATTTAGAGTTAGGAAATAATGTTTTACCCAATAGTCCTGTTACAAATATTTCTTGGTTCGCAGCAAAAGCATTTTGTGACTATTATGGAAAGAGATTACCAACTGTTGCAGAGTGGGAACTGGTTGCTAAAGCAAGTGCAAATCATCCAGACGGTTCAAAAGATCAAAACTTTATTAAACAAATTCTTGAATGGTATTCAAAGCCGATGGATGAAAAAATTCCCTCGGTCGGTTTATATGGGAAAAATTATTGGGGTGTTTATAATATGCACGGATTAGTGTGGGAATGGACTTCTGATTTTTTTAGTTCGCTTGTAACCGGAGAATCGCGCGGAGACAGCGGTCTAGAAAGAAATCTTTTTTGCGGAAGCGGATCTGTTAATGCTTCCGATTTCAAAAACTATCCTGCATTCATGCGTTTTGCATTTCGAAGTAGTTTAAAAGCAAATTATACAACGAACAATCTTGGTTTTCGTTGTACAAAAGACTTTAATAAGAAAGGAAACTAAAATGAAAAAGGCATTAATCATATCTATTACATTTAGCACTCTATTGTTAACTGCAGCGTTTTATTTATTGCTTACAGTGAAGGGATCAGGAAAGGCAAACATTGTACAGGCAAAACAAAATACTAGCGAAGAAAAATCATGCTGTTCCGAAGTAGGAAACGCAAAGATAAGTGAGAATTCTATTTATCAACTCGAATCAGTATGGAAGAGTGACGCTGGTAAAAAAATAATGCTTCACGACCTTAAAGGTAAAAAACAAATTATGGCAATGGTCTTCACAAGCTGTACTTATGCTTGCCCATTGATTGTAAATGATATGAAAAAAATAGAATCACAAATAAGACGCAATGATGTAAATTTTCTTTTGATCTCAATTGATCCCAAGCGTGATACGCCAGAAGTATTAATGCAA
Source organism: Melioribacter sp. (assembly GCA_023250955.1). Lineage (GTDB taxonomy): Bacteria > Bacteroidota > Ignavibacteria > Ignavibacteriales > Melioribacteraceae > Fen-1258. Next base: position 23,768 of record JAHEZQ010000007.1, read on the forward strand.
TATGCCAAGAACAATAGACTTGATATGAAAAGATGGCACTTACTAACCGGTGACGAGAGCAGCGTCAGCGAATTGGCGGCGGTGCTTGGGTTCAAATACAAAAAAGAAGCAGATGGAAGTTTTTCGCATTCGAACATAATAACCCTCTTAAATGAAACCGGAGAGGTTGCATATCAGCATTTCGGATTAAACCAAGACGTACAAGATGTTTTAGATAATATTAAAAAATAACAGGAGATATAAAATGGACACAACAATTATGAACTCGGTTAAAGATTTTTCAAAAATAAAAATAAAGGATGTAGTTACGGAAAATTTCCATGCGGCTGAACTTTTCGAAAAACTGGGAATCGATTTCTGCTGCAACGGAAACCGCCTTTTACAAGAAGCACTTGAAGAGAAACACATATTAGACGTTAAGTTTTTTGAAGAGCTTAACAAAGTAAATATGTCTATTTCATCGGATGACCAAAGATATGCGGATTGGGACCTGAATTTTCTTGCACAATATATTGTGAATAATCATCACACATATGTAAAGAACGCCATCCCCGAGATAACTGCACATCTTCAAAAAGTTTACAATGCACATGCGAAAAAATATCTTTACATAGCCGAGGTTCAAAACGCTTTTGCACTCGTTGCAGAAGAAATGACAAGCCATATGATGAAGGAGGAGCGGATTCTTTTTCCATTAATAAAATATTTAGCGGAAACGCAAAAGTTCAACGAGAAACCCAAAACCGGAGGATTCGGAACTATAAAAAACCCGATCCTACAGATGGAAGCAGAACATGTTGCTGCAGGCGGCACAATGGGAACAATTAGAAACCTGACCAATAATTATACTTTACCGGAAGATGCATGTACAACTTTTAAGGTAGTTTACAAAGAACTTGATGAGTTTGAAAAAGATTTGCACAAACACGTACATTTGGAGAACAACATTCTCTTTCCTAGAGCAATTGAGCTTGAAGAATTACTTTTGAAAAAGTAAAATGAAAAGAAAGTGAGTTAATGATGTTTTCAACCGTTAGATATTTTATTAAGACCAGCATTATTTTTCTTTTGATCGGATTATTATCCGGATTTTATATGTTGTTTGCAAAAAGTTATCTGAATATTTGGCCTCATCCTGAATTAGTCTCGGCACATACTCATATTATACTTTCCGGATCTGTAATGATGATGATAATGGGTGTTGCCCTATGGTTCTTTCCGCGCCCCGAAAAAGAAGATCCTCTGTACAAGCCTGGACTCATCTTATTCAGTTATTATTTAATGACAATCTCAACTGCAATCCGATTCATATTCCAGGTTATTTTATCTATCATTCCACCTAATGAACTAGTTAAATTTACTGTAATGATTTCTTCTCTTAGTCAGATCGCTGGTTTGATAATTTTCTTTATTTCAATGTGGGGCAGAATTAGATCGGTTGGCAGTCATATTCGTGAGGCAAGGGGAGAAAAATTTTAACAATAATCTGCTTGAGAAAAGATGAAACAGCCATTTTCAAAAATTATTAACGTTAACGACTTTTATGATGAGGTTTCAGACATCTACGAACAGATGATTGATTTTAAGAAAAATCTTGTTTTACGAGAAGATGCATACAAAAAAATTTTCCCCAATGAAGGAAAAGTCGCAGATATTGGATCCGGCATTGGATTAGATTCAATCGCTCTTGCTTTAAACGGGCATAGTGTAACTGCCTTTGATATTTCGCCAAAGATGATTGAGCAAGTAAAACTTAATGCAATAAAATATAACGTAAATATTTCTTCTCGGATTTATTCTTTCCAGACATTACCAAAAAGTTTCTATGGTAAATTTAATTACGTTGTTTCGGTTGGAAATACAATTGCGCATGTTAATTCAAAACAGTTGAAAGCTTCAATCAAAAAAATATATAAATTGCTTTATGCCGGCGGAAAAATATTTCTTCATATTCTTAATTATCGGTTAATCATAAATGAAAATAAAAAAATTAACAACATTGCCAATCGAGATGAAAAAATAATTATCCGCTTTTATGACTTTCGGAAAGATAATCTTGACTTCAACATTCTTTCGTTCCCGCAAAATTCGCCGAAAGAATTTAAGCTGGTTACTACAAAACATTACCCACATACTAAAAATGAAATAGGCACTTATCTCAGGTCGGCTGGTTTTACTAAAGTAAAGTTCACAAAAGATTTTACAGGCGGAAAATTTAACGCGGGCAATTCAAAAGATATGTTTGTTGAAGCAAGGAAAGAGTTATAATTCTCTTTTGCAATAACGGCAGACTTTTGCTTTGGCTTTTATTTTTTCCGCACAGTAAGGGCACTCCTTCATTTCCTCGCCGATCTCACCATCTACAGCATCTGCAAGTTTAAATGCTTGTTTGTTCATCTGATACTCTTTATATAATTCCTGCGCATCAGAAAGAGCTTCCTTTAACTGTTGAGGACGGGAAATATTAGTGTAGCTTGTTTCACCCATCTCTGCTGCTGTTTGAATCTGCACGTCTCCAAATCCCATAATCCTTCCAAGGAGTGACTGCTGATATGAAACATTATTTATTTTATCAATCGGACTTTCTTTAGAATTAATAGAGAAGACGCCAAATTCATCAATGACGCGATAATTTGTAACAACCCAAATATCAAATTTCCAGAAATAATATTTGAACACAAAGTATATAACCGCAAGAAATGGAAGAGCGAAATACCACCAATATAGTCTGTCGAGTTTTGTAAAAAAGTAAAGCGATAATGATATTAGAATTAATGAAAACAAAAAGGGAATAATAAGCACATACCAATGTTTGTGAGTTTCGAAAAGTATTTGTTCATCTTTTCTAAGCGGTGTTCTCATTATTCCTCCTTATTATAAAGAAGCAATTTTATTGGCGGTTTTCACTTTCAAATTTTCTAAAGTTTCTTCACTTAACATTTTGAAAGCCTCATCACGAAGTTTTCCCCATTGATGATGAACCGGGCATGGGGTTTCTGTTGAGCAACCCGGAAATCCCAAAATACAAGATTGAAAAACATCCAGCCCGTCAATAGCTTCAACTATATCAATTAGTTTAATGCTGTCCGGATTTTTGCCGAGATAGAATCCACCATTCTTTCCTTTTTTAGAGCAAACTATTCCACTGGGAGTTAATATCTGCATAACTTTCGAAACAAATTCTTTCGGCACTTTTAATTCTTTTGAGACTACTTCGGCATTATATATTTTTTTTTCTTTAGCAGACAAAAAAAGAACTGCTTGAATACCCAATTCGCAAGCTTTTGAAAAAAATACCGTCATAATTTACCTTTTGAAAATCTCATTAATTAAAATTAATCTAATAAGCCCATATATGGAAAATTTCTTGAATTATTCAGTTTTTAGAAAAATAATTAAAATATTTTAATCTTTCTTTAACTCTATCTTAATTCAGGAACTCTAACTTTTCTACGTACAAATTAATCAATAATAGACAACAATCACATAATTACGAGGAGTTTCAAATGAAGAAGTTAATTGCATTATTAGTTGTAGTTGCCTTTACTGCAACTGCATTTGCACAAGCTCAACCACAAAAGAAAGCAGAAGCTGCTAAACCAGCTACTAAAGTTGAAGCTGCAAAGAAAGTAGCGGAGAAAAAGGTTGAAACAGCTAAAGTAGCTGCTGACAAAAAAGTTGAAGCTGCTAAACCTGTAGCTGCAAAAAAAGTAAAAGCAGCTAAAGTAGCAGCAGATAAAAAAGTTGAAGCCGCTAAACCTGTTGCTGAAAAGAAAGTAAAGGCGGCTAAAGTAGTTGCTGATAAGAAAGTTGAAGCCGCAAAGAAAGAAGTTAAAAAGTAATTTTAACGGATAATTTTTCATTAAAATTATTCTTGAAATTGTTGAAGACTAGAAAAGGAGAGTTTAACAACTCTCCTTTTTTGTTTATCTTACTTTTATGAGAATATTAGTTGTTGAAGACGAAAAGAAAGTTGCCTCTTTTATAAAGAAAGGTCTTGAAGAGGAATTTTACCAGGTAGATCTTGCTTCAAACGGCAGGGAAGGTTTAGAAATGGTTATTGGTAATGAATATGACATGATCATTTCCGATGTAATGATGCCGGTTATGAATGGTATTCAATTTGTAAAAGAAATAAGAAAAAACGAAATTAACACGCCTATATTATTTCTTACTATTAAGGACAGCACCAAAGATAAGGTAGAGGGATTAGATTGCGGTGCGGATGATTACTTAACCAAGCCATTTTCATTTGAAGAACTTACCGCACGAGTAAGATCTCTATTAAGAAGGAAGGAAACTCAAAAGGATAATATTCTTGCTGTCGCTGATTTAAGAATGGATCTTGTAGCTCATAAAGTAATCAGAACCGATGAAGAAATTATATTAACCCCAAGAGAATATTCCATTCTGGAATATCTTTTAAGAAACAAAAATAAAATTGTTTCTCGAACAAAGTTGATTGAACATGTTTATGATTTTCATTTTGACAGCGGCACGAATGTGATTGACGTTTATATTAACAAACTCCGCTCAAAGATTGATTTGCCTAATAAGAAGCAATTAATTAATACGGTTCGCGGTGTTGGTTACATAATAAAAGAATAAAGTAATTTTATGTTCAAGAATATTAAATTGTTTTTTACTTCGACACGCTTCAAAATTACAATTTGGTATTCCTCACTCTTCCTTCTGCTTGAAGTATTACTCGGCGTAAGTGTCTACATTTATCTTTACCACATTTCTCATGTTAACTTGGATCAAAATTTAAGAACACAAGCAAGCGCAATTCTACGAGTTGTTGAAGAAAAACATCTTGATCTAGATACGTTTGAACCAACTTCTGTATATAAGACCGAGGATGAATTAATCTGGGACATTATATATGATGCTGTTGTTTTCAACAGAAGAAATACTTTTATTGAAATCTCAACAGGGCAAAAATTAATTTATAAGTCCGCAAATCTGGGGCAATATCATTTGACGTTTCCGGATAAAAAGAACTCTGAGTTAATCTTTAATTATAATAACGAATTATTATCGAAAGACGTAATCAGGGTTTGTCAGATGAAGGCGAAAAGGTTTATCGTAATTGTTGCATATCCGATCGAGAATATTGCACAAACATTAAATAATCTAACCGATATTTATATAATGATGGCTCCACTTTTTCTAATAATCTCAATAATTGGCGGAGCGCTTATTTCAGCAAAGTCTTTATCACGCATAGATGCAATAATCAAAAAGACTGAAGAGATAACTGCGCAGAATTTATCTGAAAAAATCCCAGGTGGCGAATATTTTGATGAGTATGGAAGATTAGTAAATAAAATGAATGAAATGATTCTGAGAATAAAAACCTCATTAGATTTTATGAACCAGTTTTCAATTTCGGCTGCACATGAACTAAAGACTCCGCTTACAATTCTTCGAGGTGAGATTGAGATTACGCTGAAATCGGAAAAAACACCTGAGCGTTATATTGAAGTATTAAAAAGTAATTACGAAGAAACAATCCGCCTAATCAAAATTGTAGATAACTTATTCTTTATTTCTAAGAGTGATAACGCTCTTATAACTGTAAATAAACAGAATGTTGAATTAATCTCATTTTTAAATTCCATAATTCAAAGTATGAGGCTGCTGGGACAAGAAAAAAATTTGGATATTGTTCTTGATTCAAATTCTAAAATCAATATTGATCTTGATCAAGATTTAATAAAACAAGCGTTATCAAATATTATTGATAATGCCTTTAAGTTCGGCGATGAGAATACAACAATTCTAGTACATGCTGAAGAAATCAATAACACTATAAAGATTAGTGTTACCAATACGGGTCCGGGCATTCCAAATGAATCGCTCGATAAAATCTTCAACAGATTTTATCGCGTTGATGTCTCTAGAACCAGAAAAACCGGTGGTGTTGGTTTGGGGTTGTCAGTTGTAAAATCTATTATCAATCTTCATGGAGGAAATGTTGAGGTAAAATCTGTTCCTAATGACAAAACAACAATTTCAATTTTTCTTCAGAAGAATCACAAAATAATTTAACATAAATCAATATCGGATAACAATATCAGATGCCTTTTTGATCTATGTCATTCACACTTAAGTTGTTATGTGACAAATTGACAATCGAAAATGTAAATAGTATTTTCTATAAGAATAAAAAAATTACAAAATCAATTAGTTCAATTTATACTTAATAAATTTTCACAAAATAAATAGAGGAGTAAAAATGAAATTACAATCAATAATCTGTAGAGGCGGTGGTTTTTTTGCAATGGTCTTAATTTTATTTTTATCTACTTCAGTAATTCAAGCACAGAGTTATTCCAATAATTCTACTTTATCAGAGTCACCTGCAGCAAGCTCTGGTGTTAATTGGTTGGTCGGAGGAAGATTCGGATTATCAATTGGCAGTGGCGGCGGTGGATCGTCTGCTGGATTACAAATTGGGCCGATGGCCGAGGTCCTCTTCAACAAGAATACTGCTTTGGGAAGTGAATTAAACATAAACACACAAGGCGGAACTCCCGTTGAGTGGGCGGTATATTTTAAATATTACTTCGACACATCAAATCCATCCATTAAGTTGTATGGCGACGGTGGAATGGGTTTGTGGTTTATAACCGGCGGGCCATATATAGGCTTGCGTTTTGGTGGAGGAGCTCATTTCAAAGTTGCTAATAATCTTTATATCCCGGCTGATTTACAATTAGGTCCGGTTTTCGTAACAGGCGGAAACTTTTTCTACATAGCAATTACAACTGGTATTAGGTACGAATTGCCGTAAGTAATTTCTAAACTAAACAAGAGGGTTACAATATGAAAAAAGTTTTATTACCAATTCTATCCATATTACTAATATTTACATTCAGTAATATTAATGCTCAAACACATTTTGCAGTTGGTGCTAGAGCTGGTTTGAACATCGCTAATTTGTCCTTCGATCCTGATATTCCTTCTGGAGTTACAAAAGCATCCAGAACTGGATTTTTATTTGGAGGACTGGCTGAAATTGGTTTTTCGCCAATGATTGCTATTCAATTTGAGCCAATGTTTGTTACTGCTGCAGGAAGCGAGCTTAGTTCACCTGCCGGTAAAGCTACTCTAAAGTTATCTTATTTAGAGATACCAATTCTTTTTAAAGTAAAGATTCCAGTTGGGGGACCTGTTACACCATATGTTTTCGCTGGGCCGAACATTGGTTTTGTAATGTCATCAAAAGAAGTGGATGAAATAAAGGGATTTCCCACCAGTGAAACTGATTTAAAAGATTTTGTAACAACTACTAATTTTGCAATTGATTTTGGTGCTGGTGCTGGTTTTGCCGTAGCTCCGTTAACAGTTATTGTACTTGACGTACGCTATTCGCTTGGCCTAACAAATTCTCTTAATGATAAAGGCAAGCAAAGTATAGGCTTTAATTCTGTAAAATCAACAGGATTTCAAATTATTGCTGGAGTTATGTTCGGACTATAAAATAATTGGATGGTTAAAAATAAAAAGCCGCCGCAATATTTTTTGTGACGGCTTTTTTATTTATCAATTAAGTGTATTAATTGGATTAGTATCTGAATTTAATTTTACTTCTGAAACTTTCACTTTTATTACACCCCGGCCAATCATACCGAGACTAAGTGCGGTTCCTTTAGATAAATCTAAATCACGTCCTTCAACGTATGGACCTCTATCATTTATTCTTACAATAACTGATTTGCCATTTTTTAAATTTGTTACTTGAAGGACAGTACCAAATGGTAATGACTTATGTGCTGCTGTAAGCGCCATTTGATCGTACTGTTCGCCGTTCGCCGTTAACTTTCCGTGAAAGCGCGGACCGTACCAAGATGCGGTCATTACACCTATTTCGTTAAAGTTAACAGATGTCATGTTGGATTCTGCATCTTTGCTTACAGTTATTTTAGCTGCACCATTTATCTCGCCCGCAGAAGTATCGCGAAGATTGAACCCAACACTTACAGCGACCAGACTGATGATGAAAACTATTTTTAACGTACGCAAATTTTACCTCTTTTTTATTGAACATACCTTTTAAGTTGGAGTAAAGGAAAACTTTAGGTGAAAATACAGGTGGAGTTAATTTTTCAGATAAGTAAGAAGCCTAAGGCTAGTTCTTCTTAGATTTTCCCGGATTACAAGACATTGTTTTATTAATAAGTCTTGTTCGGGATGTTGAAAGTTTATTTGTAAGCCGTAATAGTTAACAGTATTACTATTAAATGGCATTTCAAATCTATAAACTGCTATAGATTTAATTATATCGCTGTTATTCGCTTCCTGATGCTGATTTAAAAAAGACACTGACTCTCTTAACGGAATGTTTCCATTAAAAGAATTAGCTTTAGCGTAGGCCGAAACGAACGATATCGCTATAAACAAGATTGCAAAATATGTCTGATTTCTATGTTTCACTATAATTTCAACTAATTATCTAAAACTTACATCTAAATTTAATTAATTAAGAAATACGAGCCAATTTTTAGATGCGACTGCAATCACAATTCAAAAAATAAATTTGATAGAAAACCTCGTTTTACACAAATTTTGACGTTGGTAGGTTTTTTTAGTGCTTCAAAAATAATTTGTTACCTTTTTTGTGGGTAAAAAAAGTTCTTTGGCTTTAAGCGGAATATTTACTCTTTAATAAGGAATTCCAGCCATTTGAATAAAATGTTGTAGACAAGAGCAATCAGTAAATCTAAGGATGAGTTATCGCTCAATAGATTTATTTCTTGATAACGTCATCGCTTCCGATTTACAGTCATAATCATTTTTCATAATTTACTTTTAATAAACTTAATTTCTAAGAACAATAAATGAATGGCTCTCAATGATAATAAACGATAAACCAGATAGAAATTCTGGTGCTGATTGGTGGGCAGAGCAATCTAAAAAACTACTCGAAGATCAAAAACAATCATGGCCATTACTAAAAGAGAATTATCAAAATCTTTCTGCAACAAAAGTTCGAACATTTGAATTTGACGGTTTTGAGGTTAAGATTCAGTTTAATCATGCAAGAATAAAATCATCTTCTGCAGATGTAAGTGATTATGCCATTAAATCACGTAAATGTTTTTTGTGTGTTGATAATCTTCCCAGAGAACAAACAGCTTTAGGGTACAATAAACATTTTGTTATTCTTGCTAATCCATATCCAATCTTACCGGAACATTTTACAATTTCAAAAAAAATCCATTCGCCGCAAATTCTGATCGGCAATTTTGCCGAGATGCTTGCCCTTTCTCGCGACTTAGGTAAGTACTATTCAGTTTTTTATAACGGGGCAAAATGCGGTTCTTCCGCGCCGGATCATATGCACTTTCAGGCAATAACAAAAAATACAATCCCGGTAGAAACTGAATTCGATAAAATGATAAATAAATTTTCCAAAGAAGTCTTGCGAAACGGAAAAATTGAAGTCCGATTTTTCGAGGAACATTTGCGTTACTTTATTTCATTCGAATCCGGAAATAAGGGTGAGTTACTTTATGTTTTCAAAACTTTAATCAATGCACTTAGAAAAATATCTCCCCCGCATGAAGAACCTCTAATAAACATGCTGGCGAGTTATCGAGAAAATATTTGGCGCTTGATTTTCTTCCCCCGAAGCAAACACAGACCAAAACAGTTTTTTGCTGAAGACGATAACAAATTGTTAATTAGTCCAGCTACGATTGATATGGGTGGTTTGATTATTGCTCCGCGCGAAGAAGATTTCTTGAAAATTACTAAGAGCGATGTAATTGATATTTATAAACAAGTAACTATAACAAAAGAATATTTTGAATATTTAAGAAAAAAAATCGGTGAGATGTTTATTTAAGTATCGAGCCAGTTAATATGAAATAATTAAAAAATCTTACAACACCTTAACTGCGATTACGCTTATATCGTCATCCATCTCTCCGCCTGTATAATCAAAAATCTCTTTTTGCATCTGAGCAAGTGAGTCCTCGCTCGGATTTAATTCTTCTAAAAACTTCATCAAGTGATCTTCCGAATAAAGTTCCCCGGCTTTGTTCCTAGATTCCGTAATTCCATCTGTAACCAAAAATAATTCGTCCCCGTTATTTAGTTTTAATTCAATGTCCTCATATTCTCCGGACTTGCTAAATCCAAGTAGAACACCCTTAGAAATAATTTTATCAACGGTTTTTGATTTATAGATTAGTGGAAGATCTCCGGCTCCTGAGTAACGTGCAATTTTATTTTTCTTGTCAAGTATAATTACAGAGAGCGTTATGAATACCTCGGAAATTCTTTCGTCTTTAAAAACTGATTCGTTTACTTTGTGAAGTATGTGACTTGGTTGATAATCTTTGGATGATTCAAGCACAAACCGTGCAGCACTACGCACATAACCAGCATAAGCAACTGCAAAATACCAGGCTCCCCATCGTTTCCCCATTACATCGCCTAAGATTATCGCTATGTGATCATCGTCCATTTTAAAGTAATCAATGAAATCTCCACCTGGAACATTTTTGAAAGGTAAATGCCAATGCTTGATTTGAAATCCTTCAAACTGAGGAAATTCTTCCGGAACAACTTTAGCGCCCATTGAATCGGCAGCTTTTTGTACTTCATCAACAACTTTTACGCGTTCTTTCTCAAGACTTTTTAAAATGGCAGATACTTTTGCAATTACGACTTTAGGACTTGATGTTTTAATGATGTAGTCCTCAATTTCAAGATCAAACCCTTGAAGAATATCTTCCTCCTCTCCTTTAGCGGTAAGAAAGACAAATGGGATTTGTTTGAGTTCAGGATTAGCCAACAGACGTTTGCGAAATTCATATCCATCTACTTCAGGCATCATTACATCACTTATAATCAAATCCGGTTTTATTTTTTCTGCAAGCTCCATACCTTCTCTTCCATTGCCGGCAACTTCACAACGAAATCCTGCCTTTGTTAGATTAAAAGTAAAAAGTTTTGCAATGTTAAATTCGTCTTCAACCAATAAGATTGTGCTTGCCGATTTATTGCTTTCTTGTGTCACGAATTTTCCAGAAATAATTATTTACGATTATTAAAGATTCTTCTCCCGCTAAAGCAGAATCAGAATGACAGCTACGCTGTCACTTATTAAAACTTTTTATTGCGTCTTGCAATTCACTATACGATTCAAATACTCTGAACAATCTCGTTAATTCGAACATAGAGCGAACATTAGGCTTGAAGCCTACTAATTTTAGATCTCCGCCAAGTTTGGCTGCTTTTTTTAATGTGTTAACAATTACACCAAGAAACGTCGAATCTAAATATTCTACAGACGTAAGATCAATTATTACTTTCCTATAGCCTTTGTCAATCTTATCGTTGACTTGTCTTTTCAATTCTTCAGCTTCTAAAAGTGTGGCTCTATCAAGATTTACTATCTCAACTATAATATCATCAATTGTTTCTTCTATTATACTCATAGTTCACCTTTAATTTTTCAATTCTTTGGTGATTCGATTTTATATTTATCCATCAGACGGTAAAGTGTAGCACGACCAATTTTAAGTTTACGAGCCGCTTCAACAATGTTTCCTTCAGTAACTTTTAATGAATGTCTAATAGCTTCTTCCTTTAATTTTTCAAAAGGAACTATTGGACTATCTTCTCCAAAGAGAGCTCCGTTGGTGTTGGAGTTCAGCGTCCCTAAATTTCCTGTAATATTTGCGGGCAGAACATCTGCTTCAATAAAGTCTCCGTCGCTTAAAATCATACATCGCTCTATAGTGTTCTCAAGTTCCCGAACATTACCCGGCCAATCATAGTCGTACATAATTTTTAGAGCTGCTTTGCTTACATTTTTTATTTCTTTGCCGATTTTCTTATTAAAAATTTTTATAAAATGATTAATTAAAATTACAATATCACCTTTTCGTTCTCTTAGAGGTAGAATGTGTATTGGAAATGAACTTAGTCGGTAATAGAGATCTTCTCTAAACTGTTTATTATCAACTGCTAATTTAAGATCACGATTAGTTGCGGAAATAATTCTTACATCTGTTTTAATAACTTCGTTTCCGCCAACGCGTTCAAATTCTTTTTGCTGAATAACCCTGAGAATTTTTGCTTGAAGCGACATTTCCATTTCACCAATTTCGTCAAGAAAAATTGATCCGCCTCTCGCAAGTTCAAACTTTCCAATTTTTCTTACATGGGCTCCTGTAAAAGCGCCTTTTTCATGACCAAATAATTCGCTCTCCAAAAGTTCACGCGGAATTGAAGCACAATTAACAACAACAAATGGCGCAGTTTTTCTTTTTCCATTATAATGTATTGCGCGTGCAACCAGCTCTTTGCCTGTTCCGCTTTCTCCTGTGATCAGTACAGTGATTTCGTTATCAAGTACTTTTGATACCATCTTAAAAGCTTCCTGCATTTTTTTATCTGCAGAAATGATGTTATCAAAACTAAATTCTTTTTCAATATTTTCTTTCAGTTTTTCAAGTTCGCGTTCCAAATCATAATTTTTAATTGCATTTCTAATTGCCGGTTCAAGACGATTTTTGTCTATCGGCTTAGGAAAATAATCGAACGCTCCAAGACGGATAGATTCAAGTGCGACTTCTACGCTCCCCTGAGCAGATAACATTATTATAGGCAGGTACGGACTCTTTTGTTTCATTCTATTAAGGACTTCATTTCCGTTTATATCAGGAAGCATTATATCAAGAAGGACTAAATCAGGATTGTCGGCAAAAGAATTTAGCGCATCTGTTCCGGTTGTAAAAGTTTTTATTCTGTAATTCCATTGATTTTTAACCCAATGTGTAAGCATTTTCACAATTGAGTCTTCATCGTCAATAATAAAAATTAATTTTTCCAATTTTTCCCTCGGCTGTAATTCTACTTTGGTAAACGAATAATAAATGTTGTTCCTTTATCAACTTGACTTCTAACTTTAATAAAACCTTTGTGCAAATCTACAATTTGTTTTACGCTTACAAGACCAAATCCGGCTCCACCCAATGGTGTTCCGAACTGTTGAATTTTACTGAACTTTTGAAAAAGATTAGGTAAATCTTTTTCCGGAATTCCAACACCTGTATCGCTAATAACTATTTCAATTTCTTTAACATAATCCTGTAATATTATTGTGATTCTTCCCCCTGCGTTTGTGAATTTAACTGCATTTGAAATGAGATTTCCAAAAACTTTTCGAAGCCGATCTTTATCAACATTTATTTGTAAATTATTTTTAGGATACTCTTTCGAAAGTGTAATATTCTTTTCTTTAATTTGATCCGAGAAATTCAAGAGGGATTCTTCCATAATATTTACAATACTTGTTAAAGATTTTTGTAATTCTTCCTCCCCACTCTCAAGTTTAGAAAAATCAAGCACATCGTTAATTAGTTTGCCTAGGCGTTTGCCCTCCATTAAAATAATATTACTGAATTCACGAACCGTTTCCTTAGGAAGATCCGGATCTGATAAAATTGTTTCTGCAAAACCAACTATTGAGGCAAGAGGCGTCCTAAGTTCATGCGATACATTAGATATAAATTCACTCTTTAATTTATTCACTTCTTCAAGAACAGTAATTTTGTGTCTGGCTCTTTCCCGTTCAATAGAAATTATCCTATTGGCTTCAACTAATTTTGCATTAAGATCTTTTATTTTTTGCTCATCAAGTTTACGGTTTGTAATATTGCGGCCAATACTTAACATGCCGGATACTTCTCCGTCACTTAACATCGGTTTTGCACTTACTTCAAAAGTAATTCCCTTATCAAATCTGTCAAGAAACACTGCCTCGAAAGTTGTAATCCCGTTTGAGTTTAATATCTCTGTAAATGCAGCAGCAATTTTAGATTCGTCCTCTTTATCAATGAATTCGAGAAAATGTCTTCCAATCATCTCATCGGGAGTATAGCCAAGTGCTGTTGCACCGTTTTTATTAACCATGCTGAAATATCCAAACCCGTTAAGAATAAAAATCAAATCATCAGCTGTATCAATTAATAATCTAAATCTTTCTTCAGAGCCTTCTAGTTTTAACAGAATTTGTTTCTCTTCGGTAATATCTTGAATTGCGCCAACAACACGAATTGTTTTATTGTTTTTAATAATCGGAATTCCGGAGTGTCTGACCCAATGTTCTTTGCCAAATCTATCTTTCATCCGGTATTCAATAGTTGATTCAATACCATTATTAAGATTATTAATAAAATTTTTAAAATTGCCAAAGTGTGCGGGATATATTGACCGCAAAATTTGTGTTTTGTTCTTATAAATTTCTTCCGGGGAAAATCCGAATAAGGTTCTTGCGGCATCTGTAATAAAATTATATTCCGTTCCTTCAGCATTGGTTGAGTAAAGAACAATATTAATAGAACTAACCGTCTCGCTAAAAAGCTGTTCGGTTTTATCTTTTGAAAGTTTTTCTTTTTCAGATGATTTTGTCGTACCGCTTCCGCGTTTCATTAAACTATTCTTAATAAATTTTGTTGTAAGATAATAAATTCGTGTGAGGAAATATAGAGAATGCTCTAATAGGATATCTTATTTTTATAGTATTTGAACAAAAGGAAAAAGCAGAAGCAAAGTCCAGTGGCAAATATCCAATATCCGTTTTCTTTGTTCAAGTCCATCAATGTTGTGCCTAAGATCGGACCAGCTATTGTGCCTGCGCCGTACATCATGGTAAAATAGCTGTTTGCCTGTGCCATGAACTTTCTTTCGACTTTTTCTACTGTATAATTTAGACCAATAGTATAAAAAGACGGGACTAGTCCGCCTATAAAAAAGAATATAATTACAAGAAATGAAAAATTCATTGCAGTAATTGGGAGGATGAAAAGTAATCCGAGTAGAAATGAAATTATTAATAATAGTTTATACTTCACGACCTTATCGGCAAGATGTCCGATAAAATAAAGTAGTATAATTCCTCCAAGCACAAATGAGGTGAGGAAATATGAAACCTCTATTTCAGAAAAATTATTACGTAATCCATACAATGGCAGCGTCACCATGACCGATGACTCAAATAATCCATAAACAAATGCAGAAAATAAACTTAGTATTGGCATTTTTGAAAGAGGCATTTTTTCAATTTTTTTATTATCTGCGTTAAGGCTAATATCTATCATCAAAGTCATTTGAAGAACAAATACAAAAAGAACGATAGCTGAACCAATTACAAACGGAACCCAATTACCAAGTTTGATCGTCCAGATTAAAAGTGTGCCGACAGCAATTCCCACTGAAAGAATCACTACATAAAGACCAATATTTTTTCCCCGGTTTGTTTCATCGCTGTAAGCATTAATCATTACTTCCGTTGAAACAAAAATAAAAGTTCCTCCGACGCCCATAACTATTTTTATAAAATAAAGTAGCGGATAGATATACCAAAACATATGTCCGAATGCACTTAACATCCATATAAAAAGTCCAGTTGCTAAAATTGTCTTAACGCCGAATACATCTATTAACCTTCCGGTATATCTAGAAAAAATTACAATGCTTATATATCCGACCATTGCTGAAGAGCCAATTATTATGCTCGGTGCATGATTTTGTTCAAGTAAAATAATAGTAACCGGAGTTACTAAACCGAAACCGATACCGCCAATTCCAATACCAATCAAAGCTAGTATAAAATTTTTTCGCATATCTTTCAAAAATGATGCTGTAAAATAGCTTTGCTAAAATTAATTACACAACTTTTATTATTATTGTGCTGTGGAAAAAGAAAAAATCAAAAAGCCAGAGTTACTGGCCCCAGCTGGTGATTGGAGTATGCTAAATGTTGCGATCAACAGCGGTGCTGATTCAATTTATTTTGGCTTAAAAAATCTTAGCATGCGCGCTGCAGCTAATAATTTTGATGTTTCAGAACTCCCCAAGATTGTTGAGTTCTGCAATGAAAAAAATGTAAAGGCACATCTAACTCTCAACACAATAGTTTTTGAAAATGAATTAGAAGAACTTAATAAAATTATTCCCACAGCAAAGAAAGCCGGCGTGGAAATGGTTATCTGTTGGGATATGTCTGTAATACAAAGGTGTATTGATTATGAAATGCCTTTCTGTGTTAGTACGCAAGCATCGGTTTCTAATTCTTCAACCGTAACATTTTATGAGCAGCTTGGTGCCAAACGGATCGTCCTTGCTCGCGAATGCACGCTTGATAAAATCAAAGAAATCAAAAGTAAAACTAATATTGAAATTGAAACATTTATTCACGGCGCAATGTGTATTGCAATTAGCGGAAGATGTTTTATGAGTCATGAAGTCTTTGGTAAAAGCGCTAACCGCGGTGAATGTCTTCAGCCGTGTAGAAGGGAATATGAAATAAAAGATATAGACGAAAAATTTTCTTTAACTCTGGGGGAAGATTATGTGCTGTCACCAAAAGATTTATGTACAATTGATTTTATTGATAAACTCATAGAAGCGGGAATTGATGCATTTAAGATAGAGGGGAGAAAAAGAGCGCCTGAATATATTGCCAAATCTGTTTCAACATACCGCAAAGCAATAGACCGTTATTTTGACAGGACACTTACTCACGAAATTAAACTTGAATACCTTGAAGAATTAAAAAAAGTTTATAACCGTGGATTTTCTACCGGTTTTTATTTCGGTCCGCCTGGTTCTGAAAGTTATACAAAGACTTTTGGAAGTCTTGCTACAACAAAAAAAATATATGTCGGTAGAGTATTAAACTATTATAAAAAAAGTAAGGTCGCATTTGTAAGATTAGAGGCTGATTCGCTTTCAATTGGGGATTCGATCTATATAATGGGAAGTACTACCGGGCTTGTTGAATTAACGCTTAACAAAATTATTCTAGATGAGGTCGGGTTAAATTCTGTTAACAAGGGAAGTGATTTTACTTTTGAATGTGATGAATTGGTTCGTGCAAATGATCGAGTTTATAAAATAGTTTCAGTTGATTTGTAAAATTATTTCCATGTTAATTTTGGTTTTCCACCTTCAAAACTATCTATGGCTTCATCCAGCATAGGAAAAACTTTGAATACTTTGTCCATTCGTGTTAAAACAAAAACTAACGAAGGCATTTCCTTATTATATACTAGACGTAAATCACCATTAATAGAATTAACTTTCTTGAGTAAAGCAACCATTGCGCCTAAAAAAGTTGAATCAACATATTCACATACACTTAAATCAACGATAATTTTGGTTGCACCCTCTGTAATCATTTCGCTAACAAACTCTTTAAACTTTACAGCTTTTGCCAGAGTAGCCCTATTCAAATAAACATGTACTACCGCGATTTCGCCAATTTTATCAGATTTAAAATCCATATACTTTTTATGTTATTAAAACTCATTTTGGGTAGTCAATATATGAATTCTACCTTTAATAGAAAACTAATTTACTATTGTGGGGTATTGGGTTTTATAATTAAAAAAATTCTAGTGCTTGCTTTGAACAATACAGTTTATGAACTATTCCTTAAAACATAGGAACAGATAATCTGCATATTATATTATTATTAAAGGCTCTTCCAAATTAATTCGATAGTAATGAATAGACATTTGATTTGAACAATTGGAACCAACCAAATCTTATATTTCCAGATTAATTTTTTAGTCGTGATTTAAAAAAGGAAAGGCGAAGGACGCCTTTTAAAACTTTTACCCTTCGCCAATCTTAAGGACGGAGCCTTATTGTGTGTGTGCCTAAGTAAGTCAAGTTGAGTGCCAAGAAAATAATGGCCGATTATGAATTATCCGTTAACCAAACATCCGAATTTTGCTGTTTTTGAGCTTTTTTTGCAGTTTATAATAAATATTCACAATAGAAAAAGTCTAAAAACTGTGGGGGTACGCATAATATTCGCCGTGGGCGAAAATTCTGCTTTATAAAATCGTTATAGTGTGACTCTAAAATTTATTTGTAGCGCGCTCAACTGAGGGAGTGTGATGTTGAAATAATTTGCGTTGGAAAGATTGTCTTTGGGATTCTTTTCGCCATTGGAGAAAAATAGTAAATCAATCTGGCTGTAAAGCCAAACAACTGCATAAGTAATAATTAGTACATTTCTAAACTTATAAGATTTGTTATAATCATCATACTTCTGTTGAATTAATAATTTATCTGTTTCTTTCAAATAGGCATCTTCTTTAATATTTGTATTTAGAACTGAATAAATCATAGCTCCCAAGCTTAATGTCGAAACTGATGTTGTTAACAACCCCTTAGTGTTGTTTCCAATATAAAATTGTCCGAGTCCGGGAAGTAAAATATTTTGCGCCATGGCGCTTTTCATAACGTATGGATTTAAACTTTTAATTTCTTGCCTTATTTGTGTTGAGTCTTGTTGCTGTTTTTCGTCAGGATGATCTCGCAAATATTCGGTTTTAACCTCGTTAAAGATTGCTATTAATTTAGGAGAAATGTTTGACGGATCGGGTGTATAATTTTTTTTGATAATTAAAATATTTTCAAAACTTTTCTTTATGGATAATTCATCGCCATTCTGATAAAATACGTTTGCCCGCATAAGATGAACATCAATCGTTAAAGAGTCAGACAATTCTCCTTGTCGCAGTAATTGGTCAGAAACTTTGATAACATTTTCGTTGTCAAATTTTTCATACAACTGTTTTACTTTTTGATATGATACCTCCTGTGCGAAAGTATACGATGTTCCAATTAATAGAATAATAATAAGTAATTTTCTTTTCATCATTTAAGAAGTAACATTTTTTTAGTTGAGGAATAGCTGCCCGCCGTTAAACGGTAAAAATAAATTCCTGAAGGTAATTGTGAGTTCATACTGGAGAATTGAGAATTATAAACTCCCGGATCTTTATATTCATTTACAAGAGTTACTATTTCTCGGCCGATTGTATCATAAATCTTTAACGTAACAAAGCTCCCCTTTGCTAGCTGATAACTTATAACTGTTTCCGGATTAAATGGATTTGGATAATTTTGATTAAGGTGGAATTCATTAGGAATAGACGAGTTTGATGCAACATCTGTAACATTCTCTGAGATTTCTACATAAGGAACAACTTTACCGCTTGCATCCTTTCCGCCAAATACTGCTACAGTTCCTTTATAATTTACTGCCATTAAGTTTGTTCTCGAATAATTTAATGGGGTCGAAGAGACTATGTTTAATGATCCGTCGGGTAAAATAGTAACTTCTTCAACGGAGTTAAGAGCAACATTAGTTTCATTATATCCGCCAATTATAAATCCCTTCTGGCTAATCGGATTATAAACCGCCGCTCCGCCGGCTCTTGCTTCAATTAATTTTTGTGTGGGGTCTGAAAATGTTTTTGTCGGTATATTAAATTTTCTAATTGATCTGTTTACTCCGTTAAATACTCCGCCAAAAATATAAATGTTATCACCTACTATAAATGACATATGTTGCCGCGGTTTATCTTTGGGGGAGTTAATTTTAGCAATAACAGAGTCTTTTTTTGTTAACAAATTATATTCAACAATGTATGGAAATTCGGGAGAATCACTCGCGTTTAATAAGTCCCCACCGATAATATAAAACTTATCCTCTATTATGTGTCCGGTTGATAATAATCGCCCGAAATTATCTACACGATCGAAAACCACAGCCGACGATGTTGTAAGCTTAAAATCCCATGATTCGATTGTGTATTTATCTGTAGATGCTTCAATAACTCCCCCGTAATACATAATATTATTATTCCATATGTCGGCTACAAAATCTTTTCTGATTTGTTTCATGCTTCCTACAATACGCCACGAATTTTGTACAACATCATATTCCTGAATCCAATCAACTTCTCTTTGAAGCGATTCCGAATATCCGCCAAGTATATAAATTTTGTTACTAAGAGAGGCAATATCATAAACTACTTGTCCACCATATACAGGATATTGCATAGCCCCGGCTATTTTCCAACTTAACTGAGCGTGAATTGGAGAGAACAATAAAAAAAGTAATAATGATATGATTAATGATTTTTTCATTGTATAAAATTATTTAATCTTCAAATTAAAATTCAACCTTAGCGTGTCTCTGGCTCTAACATTATAAAACGTATCTACATCTTTATAATTTGTTTTTTTAACAACAACATGGATTAACCCAGGGTCTACTTTTATTAAACGTAAAGGTGTCGGTCCCTTTTTTTCGTTATTAATATAAACTTCTCCCCATGGATTTGTATTAATATTGATAAAACCAACTATTTTGTTCAAATCAAAATTTAATCTTGTAACTGAGTCAGCAATAACGTTAACTATCTGTGGTGGATATGGTGGATAATCTGGATTTACCACCCGTAGTGTATATGTACCTGCTTGTAATCTAATTGGTGCTCTTAAAGGAGTTGTTTCAGATTTCTGACCATTAATATAAATATCAACCCAAGGCTGACTGTCAATAAACAATCCGCCTAAACCAAGAGATTTATTTTGATTTGGTGCTTCTTTTTGCTGTGTAGCATTTTGATTTTGTGATGAGTCTTTTTTGCTGTTATCTACAAGCGGTTTGGTTAAATTTTTCAAATCAACTCGATCTTTTGTTAGATTGTTTTGCAGGCGAGTATCATTGCTTTGATTTGCTGAGTCATTGTTGAGCTGAGTTGAATCTTTACCAAGTGGACTCGCAGAGTTTTGTTTTTGTTCATTAATTATTGGAATAACAACAATACCAATTATAACAATCGCTATTACTGCAAGAAATATCCATGCTAGTTTTGACTTTCTTCCTTCAGCATCAATATTATTAACTACTATGGTTGGCTGATCTACTTGTATATTTAACTCTTCTAAAATCTCTCCGGCTGATTCATACCGCTGATTTATATTTTTTTTAAGCAGAGCAAGAAGGATCTCTTTTATATTTTCCGGAATGTCTAATAATTTTCCTTCAAGAGAAGTTTCGTCATAACTGTTAATTTCATTGAGAGTAAGGCTAACATTTTCTTTTAAAAATGGGTTTTGCCCTGTAAACAGTTCTGTTAGAACAACTCCTAACGAGAATAAATCGCTTTGAGCTGTAAGTTTTGAGCCGCGTATTTGTTCGGGACTCATATAGCTTGGCGTGCCAACAATTGAATATGGATTGGTTACATAATTATCTTCCGCAGAAAGTGCCAGACCAAAATCACCCAATTTAACATTGAGGTTTTTATCAATAAAAATATTTTCCGGTTTTATATCGCGATGTATAATTTGATTTGCGTGTGCATAATCCAATCCTTTTAGAAGCTGAATCATCAAATGTTCTTTTTGTTCCTGAGTAAGAGTCTTTGTTTTAAAAACATTCCGAAGTGATTCACCTTCAATATATTCAAAAGAGATGTAGAAAAATTCTTTGCTCAATCCAAAATCAAGAACTTTGATAATGTTCGGATGATCAAGTTTTGCTAATATCTTGGCTTCACGTTTAAATCTATCCACAAGTGATGGATCGTGAATTTTTTGTGTGTTTAGAACTTTGAGTATAATTTTTTTATTAAGATAGATATGATTGGCAAGAAATACGGCTGCATGTTCGTCTTTCTTTAACACCTCAATAATTTGAAACTTCTCAAATAATATCTCTGTTGAGAGTGCGGACATTCTACTGTTCTCCCATTTCTTTCAATTTGAGTTGTATCCATCTTACGGAAACATCAAGCGATTTAGCTGTAAGCGTTCTGTTGCCGTTTAATTCTTCCAAGCGCTTTTTCAAAAGCAACATTTCAAATTCTTGTAAAGTGCCTTGAAAATTATCTGTGACGGCGGCATCTTCAAGTATAATATGTTCCGCATGTAATTTATTCCCATCACAAAGAATAAGCGCACGTTGAATTACATTTATTAACTGCCGAATGTTCCCTGGCCAATAATAACCTTCTAATTTTTTAATCGCAGCAGAATCTATCGTAATATCTTTCTTCCCCATCTTTTTAATAAAATGACTGGTAAGCAGCGGAATATCGGTTTTTCTTTCACGCAAAGGCGGAATGCGTATGGGGAAAACATTTAATCTATAAAATAAATCTTCGCGAAAAATTCCTTCTTTTACCAATGATTGTAAATCTTTGTTCGTAGCTGTAATTATCCGTGCATCAATTTTTCTTACTTTAACATCACCAAGTCTAATAATCTCTCTGTTTTCTAAAACGCGCAATAATTTTGCTTGAAGAGCTGTGGAAATATCTGCTATCTCATCTAAAAAAAATGTTCCGCCATCTGCAGCTTCAAGCAAACCCTGTTTATCATTATTTGCACCTGTGAAAGCGCCTTTTTTATATCCGAACAATTCGCTCTCGAGAAGATTATCGGGAATAGAACCGCAGAATTGTGCAAGAAACGGTTTATCTTTTCTCTTGCTAAGTTCGTGAATTGCTTTGGCTGCTATTTCTTTTCCCGTTCCGCTTTCCCCAATGATAAGCACCGTCGCATCTGTAAATGCAACTTTGTGGATTAGGTGTGTTAAGTTTCTCACTGCAGAGCTATGACCGATCATTTCGGGAATTTCTTCTGTTAGCTGAAGACGATTTATTAGTATCTGATTCTCTTTTTCTAATTCTTCTAATTTTATTATGCGCTCTAACGCAAGCGAAACTAAATTTGAGAAGAAGCTTAAGAATAATAGATTTTCTTCAGTAAATTCTCGACGGTCAAGCTGGCTGTCTGCTATAATTACACCCCACACTTTTTCATCGCGAACAATTGGAACACCAATTACAGATTTGATCCGTTGAATTTGAACGCTTTCAAATTGTGAAAGGTGCGGATCGCTCATTACATCGTGATAGAGAAGCGGTTTCTTTTCCTTTATAACTTTTTGCAATATGCCGGACGAAAACTCATGTAGATCAGTAATGCTCTCGTTAGATATTTTTCTTGCTGTAATTATGGAAAAGTTGTTATTTGCTTCATCATACTTTACAAATAATCCCCGTTCAGCATTAATAACATTTATTACAATATCAATCGCATCTTCAATCAATAATTCTTGTTTGGTTGCAGAGTTTAAAATCTGGCTAAACTCATATAGAGATTCAAATTCATCCTTCGATAAATTTTTAATATGATTAATATTATTTGTAAAGAAGGTTGTCATCTGCCCTAAAAATTTTTATTGAACATTAAAAGTTGCCGGTTTGGATCGTGTCCTGTTCTGAAAATCATCAATACACCAAATAACCCAAAAGTAATTTCCTGCTGGTAAACTCGTCTCTGTTACAACTTCAATATCATCTTTTGAGATATTCGACTTTTCCCACTTCAATTGCTGAATTATATCGTCTGTATAAATCTGAACTAAATACTTAAAATTAAATCCGGGTAAAAATCTGTTCCATCTGCAAACCGGTTTAGGGCCAACTGTTACACCATTAGCGGGTAATTCAAATAAAATTTCTTGTTTGATGATTCTCTTTATGGTTGAAGATCCAAGTGAAAAAATTTTACTTACTTTGTCTTTAACAACTATTTCAAAATTTTTGCCTATTGCATCATCAATTGATGGAACACTGTTCTTGCTTCCGTAAGGATAACTAAGTTCATAAAAACGTGTCTGAGAACTATATTTTAATTGTTGACTAAAACTTAATGCTGCGCAACGTACAAAAACACTGTCTATGTCATTTTCAACGTCTGATATAGATGCTTGAACAAACAAGGTATATTTCTGGTCGTCTTGATATCGGTTTTCAACACTTGTGTAGATTAACAAATTATCCAACTTAGGAATAGAATTAAGTGCTATGGTTGCAAGATCAATTACTTTTTGGTTTTGCCAATTTATTCTTATTGAATCCTTGCTATAGCCATCTTTTTCAAAATAAAGAGTTCCATTAATCATCGGTAAATTTTCTAATTTATAAGATCCATTTACATCGGTCTCTATAGTTCTGTTATCGTTTTTCCAGGAAACTTTTACCCCCGCAATTGCTTGTTGAGGAATCACTTGTGTTTTAACAAAACCATTCAACTGTCCAAGTTTGGAATCCGGATTATTAGGATCCAACGGATTGAGTTTGGGTGCATCACATGCAACGGCAGATAACAACACTGTAAAAATCAATAGGCTACGAAAAATTTTCATATAGACTATTTTCAACGTAATTAATTTGAGAGATAAACCATTCAACATTAAAAATCCCCAATTTCCAGAGCTAATATGCAGGAAAAAATCTGAATTATAAACTCAAAAATATACTTCCAGTGGAATAGAGCACAGCTTTACCCGAAATTTTAACCCGTTTTTCAAGGTCCTCGCAAAAAAGTTCTCCTTCTCTTTTAGATACTTGCAGTGCACGAAAATTTTTCTTACCTAATTTTTCAGCCCAATAAGGGACAAGAACTGTATGCGATGAGCCCGTAACCGGATCTTCGTTAATGCCTTCATTTGGGGCAAACATACGCGAGACAAAATCTGCTTCATTTCCTTTGGAAGAAATTATAACTGCATGTGGATGAATTTGTTTTATAAGTTCAAAATTAGGTTGAAAGTTTCTGATGTAATCTTCGGAATCAAATACCACAAGAACATAAAATCCATTTTGTAAAACCTCGAGCGGTTCTTTATCAAAACACTTTTTAATTGTATCGGTAATTTTGATCGGCGTCGGCTTATGTGAAGGAAAGTCAAGTGTAAGCATATCATCTTTTCTTTCTACAATTAATTCTCCGCTCTTTGACGTGAATTTTATTTTGTTCGAGTTCTTCTCAATAAAATTAAAAATTACATAAGAAGAAGCAAGAGTAGCATGCCCGCATAAAGGAACTTCATTCGATGGTGTCATCCATCTAATTTTATAATACTCCCCCTCCTTTAGAAAAAAAGCTGTCTCTGATAAATTATTTTCTGCTGCAATATTTTGAAGAGTTGAATCATCAAGCCATTTTTCAAGCGGAACTACTGCTGCGGGGTTTCCGCCAAATAGTTTTGTTGTGAATGCATCAACTTGATATATGGGTAAAGTCATATTTTTCTCCTTTATAATCATATTAGTTATCATGGTTTTACTAAACGATCATGATCAAGAACATTGTAGAGTTTATTTAAAAAACATTTCCTTATGCAAAAAAGGAATCACTGCTACTTTCAATCCTTCAACGTAAAGTTCTTTTCTATTCATAACACCATTAGTAAAAAACCCAATTGCCCCGTGTTTCTGCTTTGTGTTTTGCTGATTCATAATTTCGTCCATAACATCTCCAAGTTCGATTCCTTGTAAAAGTTTATCAACAACTTTTTGAGGAAGTTCAAAATGAGGAGATGTTCCAAATCCGGTTCTCCCATAATTGTCTATTACACACATACATCCGAAAGCGAACCACTTGTCGAATTGTTTTGTAATTCCACCTTCAATCCCGACGAATAATTCAGCGCCGAGATTTTGCAAGCTGTTAAGCTCTTTCAATCTTAATGCGCGATTCTGAGCGCCGGCATATGTTTCGTCATTAATCGGCTGAACTGAAACTCCGGATTCAACTTCAATTCCAATTACTTCGATATTATCAAAATAATTTTTTAAAGCATCTTCAACGGAAGATATTTTTACAGGGTTTTTTGAACCTACAAGTATTTTCATTTAATGAGCATTAAAAAATATTTTTATTGGTTTCCATACACGTTTTGCCCAAGCGGCTTCATTGTGTTCCGCCGTCTTATCTATAAAGACAAATAAATTTTTCTCTTCTTCAAATCCTTTCAGTTTAAGTGTATTTATCATTTTTTCAACACCGGCCTGTAGAACAGTTTCCAAACCAATACCGCCGTTATCTATATATATAGTAAGATTCTTCTTTGATGTATTATCGTCTCGCACCGTTTTAGTATAATCATAATCTCTGTATAAAAATGCCGGGGAAAAACATGCCGCTTTGGAAAAAACATTCGGGTATTCCCAGGCGCAGATCATAGAAATTAGTCCGCCCATTGAAGAACCGCCGACCGCTGTGTGCTTAGCGTCCGGAATGGTTCTGTATTCTTTATCAATGAACGGTTTTATTTTGTCAACGATTAGTTTCATGTAAAGTTTTCCGAGCGGTGTATTGCTGTATTCAGCGGCGCGGTCATCCGTATTGTTTATTCCTACGATAATAAAGGGCTCTACCACACTTTTGCGGATTAAACTATCTGCTGCTTCATCCACTTGCCAATCAATAAAAGTATTTGAAGTTCTCGGATCAACAAGATTTTGTCCGTCGTGCATGTAAAATACCGGGTAACGTTTATCTTGATTTGTTTTATAGTCGGGAGGAAGCCAAACAAAAATGTCTCTCGGCTTTAAACCCTCTAAAACAAAATTTTTATGATACAGCACAGTTCCAGTTATCTGTCCTTTGACTTTGAAATTGAATTTATTACGCCAATTGAAAATTGTTTTCTGGACTGTTGTATCATTGTTAGCGATAAGAATGGAGTTTGGAGAAACGGAAGAATCGCTTCCGAGTGCTTCAGTAGTCCAACTTCCTTTTGTAAATTTATATTCGAGACGAGTTCCTTTTACTATTTCAAATTTTCTGCTCCAAATTTTTGTGCCGTTATATTCAAGCATTATTTTATTCGGATTCCATCCGCCAAGTTCTTCAACATTTCCAGCGATATAAACTTTTGACGTGTCATCAAGGGTTGGTGAAATTACCTCTAACTTTACTTTCACTTTCTCTTGAGCGTTTAATATAGCAACTACAACAAAAAAGAATAATGTAATTTTTCTCATCTCAGACCATTCTCAGAAATTGAACCTTGAAAATCTAATAAACAAATTCAGAAAATATTAAATAATTTTAGCCGTATTATTTTCTAGTTACAAAAACCTTGCTTTAATATGTTCCTGTGTATTAAATTAAAAAAAGAAATTTCACATAACAAAATTAATTGAAAGGAAACATTATGAAATTCACCCGCAAAGAATTTCTAAAGACTGGGGCGCTTATTACCAGTGGAGTTTTGCTTCAAGGACATAAATTTTTTTACCCCGTGCAAGAAAAGGTTTCTGGGTTTAAGCTTCTTCGTGATAATTTCGGGATCTATACCGAACGCGGCGGAACTATCGGCTGGTACGTGGCTAAAGATTCGGTTGCTGTAATTGATTCCCAATTTCCCGAAACCGTAAAACAATTTATTGCAGAACTACAAAAGAAAACTACACGTAAGATTGATCTGTTTTTCAATACTCATCATCACGCTGACCATACCGGCGGAAATCTTTATATAAAAGATTTTGCTGATAAAATGATAGCTCACGAACAATGCGTTGAACTTCAGAAAAAATTTTATGGCAGCAATCCAGATGCACAACAAGCTTATGCAAGCACAACTTTTACGGATGAATGGCGGCAAAAGATCGGCAAGGAAACCGTTGTTGCAAAATATTTTGGAACCGCTCATACCAGCGGTGATGTAATCATACATTTTGAGAAATCAAATATCGCTCATGTTGGCGATATAGTTTTTAATAGAACTTATCCATATATAGATGCTAATGGCGGTGGGTCTGTGGCAAGCTGGATTGATACTCTCGAAAAGGTTATTAAATATTATTCGAAAGATACACTTTTTATTTTCGGTCATGGTGCCAAAAACGATCTAGTTTCAGGCTCATTAAATGATGTAAAGGCAATGAAAGATCTCCTTTCCACTCTTGTAGACTTTGTTTCAAAAGGAATGAAGAACGGAAAAAGTAAAGTGGAGATTTCATTATCAACAGAAATTCCAGGAACGGAAGGATGGAAAGAGCGAGTCGCGGGAATGCTGAGAATAGATCTCGAAAAAGTTTATGATGAACTGAATAAAAATAAATTGTAAAATAAACCCAGCTTTTTAAACAAGTTGGGTTTATTCAATTTTATGATGTTGCCGCTACTACAGCACCGGCAGAAGAATCCATCTGAAGAACAATTATTAGATACCAGCCTAGTAAAACTAATATTGATAATTCTTCAAGATTTTTTTTGTGATCCGGAAATTCGATACGAGCTTGTGTCTTGAACCAATCTTTTAATTTCGGTTCTTCAACGCCAGAACGGAAAACAACAACAGATTCACCGTTTGCTTCTTTGAACTCAAACTTTGTTGCCCAAAAATTTGATGAGTGCCATTGATATTTCTTCCCGTTATTAAATTCTAATATCCCGCTTGATGCCATCAGATTCGGTTTGAACACAGCAATATCATTTTCCTCGCCGGTATTCCTAATTGTAATTCGGGTCGTAAAAAAACCAACCCGTTTGAATGTCCACTTTCCGTTAAATGTCTCAGCTTCGGCAAGCGACCCTACCGATTTTGGAAACAACAATGTGCCGAACAAATCATCTTTGATACGAAGTTCAAATAATTGCTGAGTTGCTTTTGGCTGAATCCAATTTAAATGTTCGTTTGATATTTCTTTTAATGATTTCACTTTATCATTCCAAATAGTTTATTTCGCTTTTAAAAGTCCTACAAAAATTCCGTTATGAGTTGCTATTAGTTCACGTTGCGAATATAGATTTGTGAACATAGAAATTCTTGCTTTTCCATTTTCCTGCAACCCATTTTTAAATTCATTCCACAATTTTTCGTTCAGTGTATTGCAGACTGCTTCAAAATCAGTGCGCGCCGGACGTATATATTTCATACTGCCTTCTTGAATTACAAGCACACATTTGAGATTCTCTTCTGCCGCCCTAAAATGTAAGATTGACCATCCCGCTAAAATCCCTAAAGTTGCAAGACTTCCTCCGAATGCCGTTCCGTAGTGATTATCATTTGGTTTTATTGGTGCCGAAAGTTTTATGGAATATTCATGCAAATCTTCAACAATAAAATTCATATAATCAGCAACTGGGATGTTGCTTCGAATATAATTTTGAAGATCTGATGCTTTTTTATTTGATAATGCTTTGTTCTCGTTTTGTATATACATTTATTACTCTTCTGTGTTTAGTTAGACGATGGCACTGTAATTACAATTCCTTAATAAAAATTATTTCTCTGGTAAAATAAATATTTGTTTCAAATGATGTTTCATGTGACCAATGTAATCCTCAATCAAATATTCCAAAGTAGCAGATTCGTCTTTAGATAATTCTCTCCAAGCAATTTGATCGTAATTATGATTCTTGGTTGATCTCTTTAACACATCCTTTGGTATTAGTTCAACTATACGAGCAATTTGTAAATTATTTAGTTTCCATAAATCAATTAGGAAATTCCATTCTGCGTTTTGATAATTCTGCGCGTTTACCCACTTGTTCTGATCGTAACCGCAGAATACTAAATCGTTTTTGAATTGACCTTTGACAAATCTGATCATGTTATTAACTGATGAATCAATCAAGTGGCCTAATATTTCTTTCGAAGACCATTTTTTCTGTGAAAGTTTTTTTGCGCTTTGTTGTTCGGTTATGGTCTTTAGTTTTTTTTCTGATGACTCTATAACAGAATTTAATTCGCTGGCTAAATCATTCATTGCATACAACTCCGCTTAAATTAATTGTTCTAAGATATTTGTTTTAACACTTCAAGAAAAGATTTGCTAAGCGGTGCTTCGATTAAAATACTTTTCCCGTCCGGTAATTGAAATTCTAGACTTTTAGCATGAAGCATTATGCGTGAATATTTTCCTTGAATTGTTTTGTCTCCGTAACGCAAATCGCCTACGATCGGGAAACCAATACTATATAGATGAACACGCAGTTGATGACGGCGCCCTGTTGACGGATTCAGTTCCAGCAATGTGTAATCGCGGAATCTTTGAACAACATGAAATTTAGTTTCGCTCGGTTTTCCATTCCGGTCGTCAACGCCCATTCTTCCAGATCCAAACTCGCGAATCGGTTTTTTTATCACTCCGTCATTTTCTTTTATGGTCCCGTGAACTACTGCAGAATAATATTTTTTAACTTTTCTCTCGGCGAATTGATCGTTTAAATATTTATGGGTCTCTGGGCTTTTTGCGAATAGAATTACACCGCTAACTTCTTTGTCCAGCCTGTGAACAATAAAAAGTTTTTGTTCATATTTTTTCCCAAGTAGTGAATGAAGGGACTCAATAGTTATGTCGTTTTCCGTTATTGAAGCAAGTCCTTCCGGTTTGTTGGCGGCAATAACATTATTGTCTTCAAAAAGTATTTCAATTTGATCGGCCATTAATCGCTTCCTTAATTTTACGAATTCTTTCCGCTGATGTTGTCATCATACCATTTTCTTTTTTTTCTCTGGCGGAACCGTGAATCTCCTTAACATTGCTGCGATTGACAATTTCAGCGGCATTGTTTTCATTAATTCCTCCGCCTGGCATAATTATAATTTTGTCTTTACTCTTTATCACTAATTCTTCAATTAACTTAATTCCTTTAAAAGCAGAAATTTCTTGTCCAGAAGTTAAAATTCGCTCCACTTCTAAATTGATTAGATCGTTCAAAGCTTCAAAGGGATCGCGTGTCATATCAAACGCACGGTGAAAAGTTATCTTGAGCGGACTTGATAATTGTATCAACTCTTTCGTTCTTTCTTTATCAATTGTCCCATCTTCATTTAGAATTCCAAATACAACTCCCGAAACATTATATTGTTTTACCAGTTCAATGTCTCGTTTCATTTCTTCAAATTCATAATTGGAATAACAGAAATCACCGCCGCGCGGACGAATCATTACCATTACTGGAATATTTACCTTTCTGCAGACCAGATCAATTGTTCCTGCCGATGGAGTAATTCCGCCTTTTAGCAGATCTGCACACAACTCTAATCTGTCAGCGCCACCCTCTTGTGCCGCAATTGATGACTCCAACGAATCAACACATGCTTCAAATAAAATTTTTTTCTTCGTCATTCTTAAAATATATTTTATGATATAATATCCAGGCAATAAACCGGTTTTGAATCCAAGCTCGATTTAACAAAACCCATTCGTTTCAAATATTGTTCATGTTTCTTGTTGCCGGAATCGCTGTAAATCTTTTTTACTTTTTTCTTCTTAAGTATTTCCTGAAACACATATTTACCCATCTTAAAATCCCTGTAGCCGGGAATTGCATAATCCAATTTCATATAAATGCAGTCATCATCAAGATATTCCGAACAGACTAGTCCCGCCGGAACAGTGTCTCTTAACACAAACATTACATGATACTTATCGTTTGGTTCAAATTTAAAATTGGGAATAAATTTTGTTATTTCTCTTTCATGAAATTTCAAAAAATATTTTAAGTACTCGGTATTTACTCCTACTTCCAAAATGCGGAAATATTCTTTCTCGCCAAATATTTGAAGCAGATAATAAACATCAACGAGAGTAATAAATCCATTAAGCAAAAATACAGGATAAGCTTTAATTATAAGTCCGTAGCTGGAAAACAACATTGCCCCGAATAGATTTACTGTTCTTAATTTTACGATTGAGCTCATTGTTAATGAAACGGCAATTATAACTGATGCTGCGTAACCGAAAAGTACAATCGGTTGTATGTTGTTAAACATTTTTCTCCATTTCAATTTTATTTATTAATAAAAAATAGTTGCTGATCATTTTACTTCTTCAGAAAAAACCGATTTCAATCCGTGAGTAACAATATATGGAATTATTGTATAGTGGGTTTCTCCTTCTGCAATCTCGGATTTCAATTTCATCCCGTCGTATCCGCGTGAATTCATGTTGCTAATTAATTGTTTCCATAGTCTTTTAATAAATTCACCTTCGAGAGAGCCAACCGCAGTATAAATAATTGATTCTAATGATTTATGCTCTTTCGAAAATTTTTCTTCATCCTTAATTAATAATTCATCGTCCCATAATAAAGCAGGACTTATTGCGATATATCTTTTAAATAATCCCGGTTCCTTAAACAATGAATAAAAAACAAACAGTCCGCCTAATGAATGTCCTTCTAAAGTTCTATCACCGGGACTAAACCTATAATTTGATTCAACATACGGTATTAATTCGTTTTTGATAAAGCCAAGAAACTTTTCTGCACCGCCCGAAATTGGAAATGTTGATCTAAATTCTTCCGGCAATTTCTCCGGCTGAATCTGTGTTGGTGTAAAATCTCTTGCCCGGTTATAATTAAATTCTTTAGAGCCTCCTTCTGATGATATTCCAACAATTATTACTTCGGGAACTTCTTTATCGAACGCAAGCAGCCGTGCCATCTGAACCATAATTCCAAACGATGAATATGCATCAAGCATATAAACAACCGGATAAGTTTTTTCTGAAGTAAAATAACTTCCCGGAAGTGCAACAAATATGGGGTAGGTTACACCGTTAACTTTTGAAGTAATATTTATTAATTCTGAACGGTGTACTGTAACGGGAGTAATTTTATCTGCCGGTTTATCCTGCGCTTTTAATTGTACGGCGGGCAAGATTGCCAAACAAATAAATAGAGCAAGAAAACTTTTCTTAATATGTTTTTTCATAATTCTTCAATCGTTATTTATTGATTAATGCAAAATAGTTACAAGGCCGTCGTCAAGATCATATCTTGCCCCGACAATGTTTAATTTCTTTTCGTGCATGAACTCTTTTAATATTGGTTCAGATGAACTTAGTTGTTTTACAACCATTTGCACATTTGCTTTAACGGAGTTATCAAGTAAATCGCCTTTGTTGTTCTTTGCTTTTTCAACTGCAGGACGAATTGCATCAATCAAATTTTGAATATGTCCCTCAGCATGATCTCCCTTCACTGCGGCATCAACAGCTCCGCATTTTTCATGGCCGAGGACTACAATTAACTGAACTCTCAAATGTTCAACAGCATATTCAATACTGCCAAGACCAATATCATCAATAATATTCCCCGCTGTGCGAATTACAAACAAATCTCCCAGTCCCTGATCAAAAATTATTTCGGGAGGAACGCGTGAGTCAGAACATGTTACTACTACAGCAAATGGCTTTTGTCCCTTTGCAACCTCCGATCTCCTTTCACTTGTTTGGTTAACATGCATTGGTTTTGAATCTGTGAACCGTTTATTGCCGTCAATTAACTTTTGTAATGGCGATTGAGAATCAAAACCTTTATGTGTTTGTGCAATAACGCTTATACTTAAAACGGTAATGATTAATGCTATTGTCTTTTTACCGGTTTTCATTTTTTCCCTTTCTCGATAGTTGTTCGATTAAATATATAACTTGCAGATACATTATTCCATCGGAGTTATATCATAAAATATTATTTTTACATTAACAAAAGTATAAAAGATGGCCAATTCAATTAATCATCCTACTATTAGTTCAGATGAAATCATTCGTCCAACGCGTTTGGAAATAAATCTGAAAATCTTATCCGATAATTTTAATAAAATAAAAACTGCTGTAGCACCGGCGAAAGTAATGCCGATCTTAAAAGCTAACGCTTACGGACACGGGCTGGTAAAAGTTGCCCAACTGATGCAAGAACTAAAATCTGATTGCATTGGAGTTGCCGTTCTAGAGGAAGGAATTCTTTTAAGGGAACAAGGAATTACAATTCCAATTTTAGTGCTCGGTGGAATTTGGGGAAATCAAATTCCGCTCTTCTTAAAACATGATTTAACTATTACGGCATCTTCTGCAGATAAGTTAAGTCAAATAGATGAATTTGCTTCGCAGATGAAAACTAAAGCCAAGGTTCATCTAAAAATAGATACGGGAATGGAGCGGATTGGAGTTCATTATTATACGGCAGAAAAATTTCTTGAATCCGCAGTTAAATGTAAAAATATCCGGATAGACGGAATTTATTCTCACCTTGCAAATTCAGAATTGCTGGATACAACTTACACACTTACACAACTTGAAAGATTTCAAGAAGTATTAAGATTTTTTGAAAAACATTCAATCGAAATGCCTCTTCGTCATATTGCAAACTCCGGTGCAATACTTCAAACACCAGAAGCATATCTTGATATGGTCCGTCCCGGAATAATGCTATACGGTGTTTATCCATCTAACGAAACTGCAAAAACAATTTTTGTTCAACCTGCATTAACCTGGAAATCGCTGGTAGTTTATTTTAAAATCATTAAAGCCGGTCATCCGGTTGGATACGGTTTAACATGGAAACCCAAACAAGATATCCGCGCAGTTACTGTTCCTCTCGGCTATGGCGATGGGTATTTCCGAAGCATGAGTCACAAAGCTGAGGTCTTAATCCGTGGAAAACGTTACCCCGTTGTTGGTTCAATCTCTATGGATCAAATAATTGTTAACATAGAAAATGATTCTGCATTTAACGGTGATGAAGTTATTTTGATTGGTCAAGACGGTTCAAATAAAATTTCAGTTGAAGAACTTGCAGATTGGGCGGGGACAATTCCTTACGAGATACTTACAAACATCAACACGCGTGTACCGCGGTTGTATTTAGAATAATTTTTAATTTGCTTGTAATGAATAAACCATCAGCTTCTCTTCCATCATCTCAAAACTTTCTAACATTTTTTCTCTAACTATTTCCGGTTCCTCAATTATTTCATCAATCATATTTTTGTAATAATTAATTCCTTCAAGCAAGTTTGTAGTGAACAAAGAAAAATATTCTGCTTTCTGATCAGATATGTTCTCGCCTTGATCATCAATCCTTTTCGTTAAATAGTCAATGTATAGTC
Organism: Melioribacter sp.; assembly: GCA_023250955.1. GTDB lineage: Bacteria > Bacteroidota > Ignavibacteria > Ignavibacteriales > Melioribacteraceae > Fen-1258. The sequence goes on from JAHEZQ010000007.1 coordinate 58,311, forward strand.
CAAGTTCTTTTACAAACATATTCGGTCTGCTCGGATGTGTTATGAGATCAATTCTACCGTAAATGTGATCAACCATTTCATGAAGAGTAGAAATTTTTGAATAATACGCCAGATTGGGTCCGGGGCATACAGACACAGCGCGGCTTTGTTTTGGCGATGGGATATTGTTTACTATCAGCGCAGGTACGGTTAGTCCTTCACATAGACAAACTTTGTTAACGACTTTATCATATTCTTTTTTGTATTCATCTTCGTTTGTATAATTTTCTTTTAGCTCGGCAATTTTTTTGTTGATGTATGTGATTGATGCTGTACATTGCGGTTTATCAGAATAATCTTTGTTCGAGACTAAAAACTTTTTAGGGCAAGGACTTCCTGGTTTTCCGTTTTCAATTCTTTCCATTTTTTCAATGTCTTTGCTGTTGCCTCGCAGACTGTTGAAAGGAATTCCCAACGGAGAAATATCGCTTAAGTACAAATCTTCTTCTCCAGCGGCTGCAAGTTTATGTAACGTATAATCATCAACATTCATTACTTCAGGAACTAAGAGGAACGGACTTCCCCATCCAACTGATTTAACTCCGTAATAACGAAGTAGAAATTCCTGTTCGCTTGATGTACCAACTCCGCCCTGAACAGTTACATCATAATTTAATTTTTCAGCGTCAGCTGTAATTTCTTTTTTGATGAGCGCTGGTAGATATATTTCTTTAAGAGTGTTCAGCAATTCGTCTTTTTTATTTTTGAATTCTTCGAGAATCGGACCGAGTAATAAACCATCCGTTGCAAATGCATGACCGCCGCAATTTAATCCGGACTCAATTCGATACTCTGAAACCCATAATCCTTTCTTAGCTAAAAACTTTCCTTGAATCAAAGCGGAGCGGTAATCACTTACTTTTATTACAATTTTCTTTTTAAAACTACTTTTCTCGTTGGGATAAAAATCCTTAAACGTTTCAATGTAGCCGTACAATTTTGGATTCATGCCTGCGGAAAAAATAATCGAACTTTCCAGATCGCTCATTGCGAATCCGCGTAAGGCGGCATGTGCGTCGTTAAATTCATGCGAAAGTTGGGTGCCTTCGGAATTATAATTTGCTTTATCCACCTTTGTCATGATGTTTACATCAATCGAGCCGGGATAAATATTATTCCGTAATTCGTTTTGTAAATTTATTTGAGCTCGTTCGTTCTCCGAGTTCAGCATTTCGTAATATTTGATTTTCAATTCAGATGAGTCCGGAAGCATTTCAAAATATTTTGTAATCCCGCTTCCTATTTCAAATGGTGAGTTTTTCAATTCTTCGAATTGTTCTTCCACTAATTGCTTGACCATATTTAAGTATGCAGTTATTCTTAGAGAGCGTGCTTGGTCACTGTCGTCAATTTTTACGTATGGTCTGCCTAATTTTTCGAGGTAGTGCTGGCGTAGTCGCTCCACCAAAGTATCGTCAACGAGCGACATAACAGACGATATTCCGTACTTCGCTACTTTAAGGGGTGCGTCAACAGAGAAAGCAACACCGAGAACGGGAATGTGAAATTTATGTCCGATAGATTTAAACACTTTTTTCCAAAAAATTTGTACAATAGTTTGTTTCTGACTTCAATTGCGATGAAATAAAACTTGTGAGATAAATAATATCTTCAGTTGCTTGGGTTAATTCCTTTCGCGCTTAAAAATAGTAATTAATCCTTTGCGAACTTGGTACGGATGGCGGTTTTAATCAACTTTTACAATACTTTTACAATTCTACAAATTGTATCGAAGAGGTGGTTGTTGAGATACTTGTTATACCTACGTTATTTAGTTTTACGAATAAGCTCTAAGGTTTCTTTATACAATAAAGACTTTTTAATTACTTTTTTACTGTTGTATAAAATTGATTTTGCTTTTCTAAGTTTACTAATTTTTAATCTCCAGCCGACATCTGAATAAACAACTAGATTTTTTACTACATCGAAACAATCTAAAATCATCATTGGCATATCGTGTATTTCAATTGACCAAGACTTTGGGGTAAAGTGTTCAAAGTTATTCCGAAATACCTTATGAAGTTTTCGTATGGATTCCTTCTGCTGATTTGATAATTTATAATATTTGTAATCAATATTAACTCTCATCCAATTTGGGTCTTGGCACCTTTTTAATGCTTCATCAAAATCTATTAATTTTTCGTGACCCTTTATTGTCCTTTGAATAACGCTATCTGAATTAGTTCCTCGACAAGCTGATATTGCAAATCCATATATGGCGCTATGCAAAGTTATAATAACCCACTTCCAATTTTGTCTTTCTTTATCAACAGTTTTGATAAAGTGATAACATTTTTCAAGATAATCAAGCGCATTAGTTCGCTCATCATATCTCATCCATTTTGCATTAATCATTTTTCTCGTGCATAGCTTGTTTTTATTAAAATGAATTCCGTTTCACCTTTCACGTCTCACGTTTTATTTACTCATCGAATACGGTTCAGAATTTTTATCAACAGCCCAATTTTTATTTGGTTCAGACTGCATAATAAATTTCAATTCCCCGCCGTTAACAATTTCTTTATGTGTTAGATAACTTCTATCAATACTTTTACCGTTAAGCCAAACTTCTTTTATATAGATATTTTTCTCGGAAAGATTTTCTGCTGTAATATTAAATTTCTTTCCATTCTCTAAATTAATTATTGCTTTATCAACACAAGGACTTCCGATAACATATTCATTGCTTCCCGGTGCAACGGGATAAAATCCCATCGCACTGAAAATATACCACGCAGACATTTGTCCGCAGTCATCGTTCCCGCATAAACCGTGCGGTTCCGGTTTGTACATTGTGTTCACAATTTGATGAATGCGTTCTTGCGCTTTCCACGGCGCGCCGGCAAAATTATACATGTACGGCACATGGTGAGACGGTTCGTTACCGTGAACATAATTGCCGATCATTCCGACTTTTGTTACATCCTCGCTTTCGCCAAAATATTTTTCGGGCAGATCAACTGTGAAAAGTGAATCGAGCCATGTTACAAGTTTTTCTTTCCCGCCGAGAAGCTGAATAAATCCTTTCACATCGTGCGGAACATATAAAGAATAATTCCATGCGTTGCCTTCAATATATCCTTGGTTAACTACGCTTAACGGATCAAACGGAATTTTAAATGTTCCATCAGATTTCTTTGCACGCAGGTAATGAGTTTCTTTGTCAAAAATATTTTTGTAACTGTTAGCGCGTTTCAAAAATTCATCGACTTCTTTTTTCTTACCAAGCTTTTCTGCCATTTTGTAAATCGTCCAATCATCATAAGCGTACTCCAAAGTTTTTGATGCGGAGTTCGAGCTCAAATCTTCCGGCACGTATCCAAATTTTTTGTACACGCCAATTCCATCATACAAATCATAATTGGCGCTGGCAGTAACTGCTTCAAACGCTTTGTTCACATCAAATCCGCTGATGTTCTTCATATAAGCATCTACAATAACCGGAACGGCATGGTAACCGATCATGCACCAATTCTCATTTGCCCAGTGAGACCAAACCGGCAATATTTTATGTACACTCTGTTCGTAATGCGCAAGCATTGAGTTAACAATATCGCTCGTGCGTTTTTGCTGAATGATTGTGTAAAGCGGATGAAGTGCGCGGTAAGTATCCCACAAAGAAAAAGTTGTATAATCTGTAAACTTGTTTGACTGATGAATGTTCTGATCCAACCCGCGGTATTCTCCGTTCACATCGGAAAAAATATTTGGATTCAAGAAGCTGTGATACATCGCCGTATAAAAATTTATTTTTCTCTCTTCGCTCGCTTCAATTGTAATTTTAGAAAGTTCTTTGTTCCATTTTTCTTTTGCTTGATCTTTAACTTTTTCAAAATCCCAGCCTGGTATTTCTGCTTTAAGATTTTCAATTGCGTTCTTTGTACTTACTCCGCTTAGTGCAACTTTAACTAAAATTACTTCTCCGTTTTCCGTTTCAAAGTTGAATGCACATTTTACTTTGCGTCCCGCTCGTTCGGGAAAATTTTCGTTCTGATTGAACTTGCGCCAGAATCCGCCATAAACACTTTGTTCATAGTTACGCAATTGATAAGATTTTATCGGCTTCGAAAATTCCATTGCAAAATAAACGTATCGCGTTCGCGCCCATCCGTTTGTTTGGCGGAATCCGGTAACAAGTTTATTGTTTTCTACTCGAACGGAAGACCATACAACTTTTCCGTCATAATTATAGATGCCGGAAGTCAGATCGAGAATTATATGTGCGTCATTCGTTTTAGGAAATTTGTATTTGTGAAATCCAACCCGTTCGCTCGCAGTTAATTCTACATCTATATTATCGTCATCAAGATGAACAGCATAATAGCCCGGGTTTGCTTTTTCATTTGCATGAGAAAATCTTGATCTGTATCCGCTACCAGGAATTTCTTTTGTTCCGGGATTTAATTTCAACTTTCCAATCGTCGGCATAATTAGAAAATCGCCAAGATCCGAATGACCGGTTCCATTCATGTGCGTGTGGGAAAAACCTACAATTGTTTTGTCTGCATACTGATATCCCGCGCAATATTTATAAACATCCGGGTTGTAGCCTTTGCCGTAACTATACAAAACAGAATCCGTTTCGGGACTAAGCTGCACCATTCCAAATGGAACTGCCGCACCGGGATATGTGTGCCCCATATCGTCTGTGCCGATAAACGGATTTACATAATCGTAAGGGGTTTTTGTTTTGTTTTGTGCGAAGAGACTAAATGAAATAATTAATGCGGTTATAAGAAATTTTATTTTCATGTTTACCCTTTGGGGAAATGGAACGCTGATGACGCTGATCTAACTGATTTACGCTGATAATTCCTTAAATGAATATTGTCTATTCACCTTATGCTCTTCGTTCTACACTCTAATGATATTCCATCGTACTTCCGCCGATGAACTCTCGCAATACCGAGTCGCCCGGAACTGGTGTATCGTCTTCTACCGGATCAATTGCTTCAAGCATTTTTCGAACACGGGCAGCGCGTGTATATGCGTCTTCTCTAAGCGGATCGTTTTCGTATTTCTTTTCCCATTCGGCAAAATGAGTTAGAAGTTTAGGTCGGTATAACGAAACCTCATACGGCATCGAAGTATTAACTATATAATCTGCTGTGTTGCTGTAAGGAAGAATATTTCTTTTTTCTGATGCACGCACATAATGCCAATGTAATAAAGTTTGTTCGGTATTGTATGCGCGATGAACAGAATCTCTCAACATGCGGCGTATCAAACGTAAATCAGTCCAGCGTATATATTCTCCGTTCGGCATTTTCATCTGCAGCAATGGTTCTAAGTAGAGTTTAAATTTTTGTGATGCTGGAATTTCTTTGCTGAACTCCGGAAATAATCCGTGAAGACTATCAATCAGCAAAACCTCATGATCGTGTATCTGAAGCGGTGTGCTGTCCGCTGATCTTTTCCCGCTCTTGAAATCATAATAAGGAATTCTTACTTCTTCTCCTGCTGCAAGCCGTTTTAAGTGTTCATTTATTAAATCAAGATCAAGAGCTTGCGGCGTTTCAAAATCATAATCACCAAATTCATCTTTAGGATGCATTTCAAGATCAAAGAAATAATTATCAACAACAAGAGGAACAAAACTCATTCCACTTTTTTTCAAGCGTTGTTCAAGTTTCATTGTTGTAGTTGTTTTGCCGGAAGATGAAGGTCCGCTTACCATTACCATTTTTAATTCGCTGCTTCTTTCTTTTATTAATTCCGCAGCAGTATCAAGCTGTGTTTCATAAAATGATTCCGCTTCGTGAACAATATGCGGAAATTCTCCGTTACGGATTCTTATGTTAGCTGCTTCAACTGTGTTTAGATTATGCGTTACCGCCCAATCGAGAGAGCGCCAAACTTTTCTCCAAGGAATTAATTCGTTCGGCTTGGAAAAATGGCGGGAGTCGTCTCGTCTTCTTTGAGCCGCTTCTTCTCTATAAAGAATAAATTCTTTTGCAACTTTTGCGTGCCCGTTCTCAATCAAAACTTTTTCGATTATATCCTGAATCTCTTCTACATGCGGTTTGTATCCTTCTTCAAAAGTTTCTTCCAAAAGAGCAACAACTTTTTTCGCAAGCTCAAAAGATTTTTCCTTATCCCGTCCTCCGACAGAAACTGCCGCTCTGTAAATTACATTAGCGATTCTATCGGGATTAAAGGGAACTACCGCCCCGCTTCTTTTAATTACAAATTTGAACTTGCCCATTGATTACTCCATTTACTTTGCGGACTATGCAAAAAATAATTACATCATAAAATTAAGAATTTCCCGCTACCACTTTCACTTTAAATATTATTTAGGATAACCCACTGTTTGGCTCAAGAGAATTTTTTGTTCTGGTTTTAGTTTTAATGCTTCTGCTAATTTTTCTTTTGGTATAAGTCCGCGCACTACAACTGCAAGTCCTTGTGAAGCACAATAGAGATAAACATTCTGCGCCATGAATCCCGCATCAGCAGAAGTAAAAATTGTTTTGGTCTCATCATTATCGTTTGATTTTATCCTGGAATAATCAGAAACATAAATAAAATTAAGCGGGGCTGACTTTACAAAATCTTGCACACCACATAAAGCACGGAAATCTCCGGTTACAACCGGATTCAAGCTGTGAGTTTTTGCATCATAAAGATAAACACCGTCAGCGAGTGCAATATAAACATCAATCTCTTGCCAGTTACGTGCTGATGGTGCTGTACGTTTTCCAGATTCAGGCCTGTTTATTCCCGCTGCCGCCCAAATTAAATTTGAGAGTTCTTGATGAGAGAATGGTTTTACATCAAAGCTTCTGGACGATGCGCGGAGTTTTAACGCTTGCATCAGCGGTTTACCTATTTCAGTTTGCGGTTGAGGAAGCTGAATCGGTTTCAGTTCTTGTGCTATAACAAATGACAATCCAAATAAAAAAATGGCAGTAATCGTTCTAAGTTGAAAATTCTGATGTAACATAATATACCTCATATATATTGTGAACCAATTATAATCAACTAAGGTGTGGGTAATCTTAAAAATATTATTTATCCGTCTTCAAAATTTCCATTACATCGGTTTTGTTAGGAACAACACACAAAAACTCAAACGGTTCATTGCCAATTGTTTTATAGCTATGCGGAACATTTGCGGGAATGAATACAACATCATTCTTCTTTGCTTCAAATTCCTGATCGCCAATAATCACTTTCGCTTTCCCGTTGAGTACAAGTTGTTCATGTTCAACTGAATTTGTATGCATCGGCATTTCACCACCCGGTTCTATTGAAAATTTGCGCATTGCAAAATTTGGACCTTCTTCAGATGAAATTAAAACTTGCCGGGTGGTTTTCTGCCCCGCTTTTATTTCTTCTTTGGCAATTCCGTCGAGCGGTTTTATATACATTTTAGTTTCCTTTCTTTTAAATAGATATAACCACTACAAAATTAACTAAAATTAAATTTTGACCCAGAATAAGTTTTTGTAATTTCCACAAAAGAAAAAACAAATGATTATTCACGCAACTTAATATTACGGGTACATTATGAAATCAATCAAACTGTTTTTATTCATTGCGATGTTAATTAACATCGGCACGTTTGCTTCAACAAAGAATAAAATCCTTACAGCTGCAGAGAAAACAAATTTTGAATCAACCTCTCGTTACAGCGAGGTAATGGATTTCTTTAAGCAGCTAAAAAAGATTTCTCCAAATAATATTAGAATAGAATCTCTTGCAAAGAGTATTGAAGGAAGAGATGTTCCGCTAATCGTTATGGGAAAACCTTTGCCTAGGTCTCCGAAAGATTTAGCAAAAGATAAACGCATTGTTATTTACGTTCAAGCAAATATTCACGCCGGAGAAGTTGAAGGCAAAGAAGCAATACAGATGATCGCGCGCGATATATTATTAAAAGAAACTCCGGATTATTTGAAGAACGTAGTTCTTCTCATTTGCCCAATTTTTAATTCCGACAGCAACGAGCCGATTAGCAAACAAAACAGAACAAATCAAAATGGACCGGTTAACGGTGTTGGTGTACGCCACAACGGACAAATGCTTGATCTAAACCGCGATGCAATGAAGCTTGAATCACCGGAAGACCGCGGATTCGTTGCCGCAATGAACCGCTGGGATCCTTCTTTATTTATTGATCTTCACACAACGAATGGATCATATCATCAAGAACCTTTAACATACACTTGGATGGTTAATCCAAACGGTGATAGAGGTTTAATAAATTACATGCGCGATAAAATGATGCCGTGGATGAAAACAACTTTGACTGAAAAATATAAACAGCAAAATGTCTTTTACGGAGAATTTTTCGATCAACGCACTCCGGAAAAAGGATGGTACTACGATGCAGTTCAACCGCGTTACATTGTAAATTACGTCGGCTTGAGAAACCGCCTTTCTATATTAAATGAGAATTATGTTTACGCAGATTTTAAAACACGCGTAATGGGATGTTATAATTTATGCAGATCACTTTTAGATTACGTTTCAGCCAACAAAGATGAAATAAAAAATATGCTGAAAGAAGTTGACGCAAAGACAATTGCGCGCGGAATGAATCCAGCAGAGAAAGATTCTTTTTCTGTTGATTATTCTTTCGCGCCAACTCCTAAACCGGAAATAATTAATGCCTTCGAAATGGAGCCGTATAAAGATGCAACCGGAAGAGATCGTGTGAGACCAACCGATAAAGTTAAAACCGTTACAATTCCTTACCTCGCTGATTATTATTCAAAACGGAACGTGAAGTTTCCTTATGCTTATATTATTACCGTTCCGGATGCACAAGTTGTAAATCTTCTTAAGATGCATGGAGTAAAAATTGAAAAATTGGAAAAGACGGTAACGCTTGATGTTCAAACTATAAAAACAAGAGAGCTAAAACCGGCAGCGCGGTTGAATCAAGGACATTATAACAATTCTATCAAGGTAGAATACATTAATGAGAAAAAAGAATTTGCTGCGGGAAGTTTAATTGTCCGCACATCTCAACGATTGGCAAATGTTGCTGCTTATTTATTAGAACCTGAAACGGATGACGGATTGCTCTACTGGAATTTCTGGGATAAATATCTTGTGCCTCAATGGGGTGGAATGTTTTTGCCGTATCCTGTTGCAAAAGTTTTAACCGCACAGGATATTCCATCCAAGGATATGAAATAGCTACTTGCTACTAGTAAGGGCTGAATATATTCAGCCCCTACAGTTTTAATTTTCCTGCCACCCACTCATACAAACTGCCTGGCATTATACCAACTAGCCGTGTTAACAAAACCATTTGCCACGGGAATTGTATTATGCGTTTCTCTTTTTTTATTCCATCTATTATAATGTGTGCGGCTTTATCAGGCTCCATTAAAAAAGGCATCTTAAATTTGTTCTTGTCTGTCATCGGGGTTTTTACAAATCCGGGTTTTACTGTTATAACTTTTATTCCGTAACGTTTTAATTCGACTCGCAGTCCTTCAAGATAAATTGAAGCCGCTGCTTTGCTTGCACCGTAGAATCCGCTGCCCGAGTATCCGCGGTTATCCGCAAGAGAAGAAACTCCAACAATTATTCCCTCCTTCCTTTTCACAAATTCCGGAAGCATTTGTTCGACCCAGTAAACAATGCCGAAAATATTAGCGCCAAATGTTTCCTCGGCAAAACGCGAATTATAATTTTCAACTGTAACATTGTGCCCCACACCGGCATTTAATATTGCAACATCAATCTTGCCGAACTTTTCAATGATCTGTTTATATGCGCTTGCTACCTCATCTTTATTGCTTACATCACACTTTATAATAAGTGTTTGATGATTGGCTGTTGGTGATTGGTTTAAATATTCTTTTATCAACTCTGTTCTGCGAGATAGCAAAACGAGTTTGCAGTTTTCATTTATTAACTTTTGAGCAATCGCCTTTCCGATTCCCGTAGAAGCACCGGTGATTAAAACAACTTTATTATTAAAATTCATAATGATCTCATATAAAAAAATATTTCATTTGCAAAATCGTTATTCCAAAATCATAAATCCAAATCACAGCCGTTTTTTTAGATAGAACAAAATTTGTATCTTTTCACAAATCTAATTTAAAATTTATGAATAGCGAATTCATCGAAATAAATAACGTATACGTTAACGCAGAAATTGTTGACACAAACTTCACATGCGATCTTGCAAAATGTAAAGGCGCCTGCTGTACCATGGAAAGCGACTTTGGTGCGCCGGTTTCTGAAAACGAAATTGTAGAGTTAAATAAAGTTTTACCTGTTATACTAGACTATTTGCCGAAAGAACACATTGAAGAAATCAACAAGAACGGATTTTGGATGAATGTGAATGATGAGTTAATGACGCGAAGTTTAAACAAGAGAGCTTGCGTTTTCGTAACTTGGGAAGGTGATATTGCTAAGTGCGGAATAGAGAAAGCATATAACGACGGAAAGATTGATTTTATTAAACCTGTGTCCTGTCATTTGTTTCCAATTAGAATTTCAAATTTTGGTGGACCTGTTCTGCGTTATGAAAAATATTCGGTATGCGGGCCCGCACTTGAAAAAGGAAGTAAAACTCAAATTAAAATTTTAGATTTCTGCCGTACCGCTCTTGAAAGAGAATACGGCAAAGAGTGGTTCGAAGAAACAAAAAAAGTGGTTGATAATTAATTATGTTGTCACTTCATCAAAGATTGTCTTTACAGCAAAAACTTTCTCCTCAGCAGATTCAATATCAGAAACTGCTGCAGTTGAATACTATGGCGCTAGAACAACGGATTAAAACTGAGCTTGAATTAAATCCGATTCTTGAAGAAACTCTTGATGAAGAATTTGAATTATCACAAGAAGAGACTGAGGATTCCGAAGAAGGCGAAGAATTAAAAACAGCGGACGAGGAAGACAAATACGATAGCAAAGATGATGAGTTCGATCTTGAAGATTATATGAACGAGGCGGAATCAGAACACGAATTTGACCGGATGAACAGAAGCCGCGATGAGGAAAAAATCCACCCGGTTGCACCACAAAAAAGATCCTTGCGGGAAAGTTTGATAGACCAGCTTCACATGCTAGATCTTACAGATGAAGAAATGATCTTGGGTGAAAATATTATTGGCGGACTGGATAAAGACGGTTATTTCAAACAGGACTTAGCAAAAATTGTTCATGAATTAAATCTATTTGAACACATAAAAGTAACAGTTGAAGATGCTGAGAAAATAATTAAGATGATACAAACACTGGAACCGGTTGGTATCGGTACAAGAAATTTACAAGAGTGTCTTCTTGTTCAGATTAGAAATTCATCCTACGATCCATATTATTCATACATAGCGGAAAAAATTCTTTCGGAACATTTTGAGCTTTTTGCGAATAGACGGTTTGATGCTATTCAGAAAGATCTTGATCTATCAAAAGAAACCTTGCGGACAACAATTGATCTTATTCAAAAATTAAATCCGCGGCCGGGAGAAGGCAACATTGATTCCGAAGAGATGAATCAAATCACACCCGATTTTCTTATAGAAAAAGCTGAAGAAAATTATATAGTTACATTAAACGATAGAAGCGTTCCTTCTGTAACTATCAGCAAAACTTACCTTGAAATGATCGATACGAACAAACGGAAAAGAAAAATTTCGGACCGCGAAAAAGAAACATATAAGTTCTTGCGTGAGAAATTCGATTCCGCAAAATGGTTTATCGCCTCACTTCAGCAGCGCAGGCATACCTTAATGAAGATTATGCGCGCCATTCTTGAAAAGCAATATGAATTTTTCGAGATGGGTCCGCGTTTCTTAAAACCAATGATCTATAAAGACATTGCCGAAGAAATAGAAATGGATATTTCCACAATCAGCCGAGTTGTAAACGGAAAATTTGTTCAGAGTCCTCAAGGCATTCATGAATTAAAATATTTTTTCAGCGAGGGACTTTCTACAGATAGCGGCGATGAAATCTCGAACAAACATATTAAAGAGCTGATAAAAGAAATTTGCGATAACGAACCTAAAGACAATCCTTATAGCGACGATAGAATAGCAAGCATACTTCAGGAAAAAGGAATTCATGTTGCCCGCCGTACGGTTGCTAAATACCGCGAGGCGCTTACAATACCCGTCGCACGTTTGCGAAGGGAATTATGATCGCTGTAGATACTTTTATAATCATTTTATTATTTACTCTCTTTGCTTTTTCTCACACGCTGCTTGCATCGAATAAAACAAAAAAAGCAATTGCTGAAAAACTCGGCGAGAAAATTGCATTCTATCGTGTGTTTTATAATTTATCTTCATTGTTGTTGCTTATAGTGTTCTATGCAGTGGCGCCTAAACCAAATGTAATTGTTTACGACTTACAGTTTCCTTTCGATATTATTACATTTGCACTCCAAGTTCTTTCGCTTGTTGGATTAGTCTGGGCAACTCGGCTTATCAACTTAAAAGAATTTATTGGACTGTCTCAGATAAAACGTTATCTGAGCGGTGAATATAAAGTTGAAGATCTGGATGAGAAACTAACTTTGAAAATTGAGGGTGCATTCAAAATAGTTCGTCACCCAATTTACTTGTTCTCGATTTTGTTTTTGGGTCTGCGTCCAACGATGAGTTTATTTTATCTAGTTATGTTTCTCTGCATAGTGGTCTACTTTTATGTGGGCTCTATTTTTGAAGAAAGAAAACTTGTAGAAGCATTTGGTGATAAATACAGAGAATATCAAAAAAATATTCCTCGATTAGTCCCTTTTGCGAAGTCATGCCGGCGAAAGCCAGTATCCAAAATAGATTCCGGATCAAGTCTGGAATGACATTATTAAATTGGAGAAAAAATGAAAATTCGATCAACTACTATTTTAGGAATTCTTCACAATGGGCAAGCCGCTCTTGGCGGAGATGGGCAAGTTACCCTCGGCAACACTGTAATGAAGCATAACTCAATGAAGATCCGCAAACTTCTAAACGGAAAAGTAATTTGTGGATTTGCCGGATCAACTGCCGATGCATTCACTCTTCTGGCAAGATTTGAAGAAAAGCTAGAGCAGTTCAGTGGTAACGTAAGTCGTGCCGTTGTAGAACTTGCTAAAGACTGGCGCACAGATAAATATTTGCGGAAGCTTGAAGCAATGCTTGCAATTATCTCGGAAGATAAAGCATTCATAGTTTCAGGAACCGGAGATGTTATCGAGCCGGAAGACAATATCGTTGCAATTGGAAGCGGCGGAATGTATGCGCTTGCCGCAGCAAAGATGTTAAAAAAATACAGCAACCTTTCTTCAAAAGAAATTGTAGAAGAAGCACTGAAAGTTGCAGCAGATATCTGCATTTATACAAACGAAAAAATTACCGTCGAAGTAATCGGCAAATGAGGAAAACAAGAATGAATAACGACCTGATTAAAAATCTTACTCCAACACAAATTGTTAAAGAATTAGATAAATATATTATCGGACAGGACGATGCAAAACGTGCAGTTGCAATTGCATTACGTAACCGATGGAGACGCCAGCAAGTTTCGGAAAGTATCAAAGAAGAAATTATGCCGAACAATATTATTTTGATCGGTCCGACCGGAGTTGGTAAAACAGAAATTGCGCGCCGTCTTGCTAAACTTTCCGGTGCGCCTTTTATAAAAGTAGAGGCATCGAAATACACAGAAGTTGGTTATGTGGGCCGTGATGTTGAGTCAATGATACGTGATCTTGCCGAACTTGCTGTTAGTATGGTTCGAACAGAAAAGACAGCCGAGGTTCAGGAAAAGGCAGAGCGTATGGCCGAGGAAAGAATTTTAGATCAGCTAATTCCTCCGCAGAAAAAAAATTCAACTGTTGAGGACGAAAACGGCGAGAGCGAAGAACTTCGCAATGAAAAAACACGCGAGTGGATGAGAGAAAAACTGCGCAAAGGAGAGATGGATGATAAGTTAATTGAATTTGATACCTCTGCCCCAGCGTTTGGTATGCAAGTTCTTGGCCCAATGGGAATGGATGATATGACAATGAACTTGCAGGAAATGATGAGCAGTATGATTCCAAAAAAGAAAAAGAAACGCAAAACACCAATACGCGAAGCAAGAAAAATTATTGCCCAGGAAGAAGCGGAAAAATTAATTGATATGGAAGCTGTTCAGCGTGAAGCCATTAAACGCGTTCAGGAATCCGGAATTGTTTTTATTGACGAGATAGATAAAATTGCCGGGGCTAAAAGTCAACAAGGACCGGATGTTTCCCGCGAAGGTGTACAACGCGATCTTCTTCCAATTGTTGAGGGTTCAACGGTAAATACAAAATACGGCCCGGTAAAAACCGATCATGTTTTGTTCATTGCTTCCGGTGCATTTCATGTTTCAAAACCGAGTGATCTGATTCCGGAACTTCAAGGTAGGTTCCCAATTCGTGTTGAATTAAAAAGTTTGAGTGAGGATGATTTTGTAAAAATTCTTACTCTCCCACAAAATGCATTGCTCAAACAATATTCTGCTCTGCTTCAAACTGAGGGTGTTCAAATTTCATTTAAGGATAACGCAATAACGGAGATCGCCAAAACTGCTGCAACAGTTAATGATCAAGTAGAAAATATCGGTGCAAGAAGATTGCACACAATTCTTACAACTCTTCTTGAAGATATTTTATTTGAAGTGCCGGACAAAATGCCCGAAGCTGCAATTGAAATCACTGGTGAAATGGTAAATGAAAAGTTGGATAAGATTGTTAAGAACAGGGATTTGAGTAAATACATACTTTAAATAATTTAGATTACTAACATCCTTGGTTTAATGGAAAAACATAAATTTTTATACTTATTAATTTTTACTCTTCTAACCGGTTGCGCGTGCACAAACTCGACGCAATCTTTGATGAATCTAAGTGTTGCAAAGAAAGCAGTTCAAGAATATTACGAATCCGGCCAATTCGAAACTGATTGCTCTAAAATAATTTCCGAAGCGATTCATGAAATTGACAAAATGAAGTTAGATGATAAAGCGGCCGTTGTGTTCGATGTTGACGAAACCGCCCTGTCAAATTACTCGGTAACAAAAGGAATTGGGTTTGGTTATATACCAAAGTATTCCGATGAAGTACAAATGAATGGAAATGAAGAAGCAATTCCACCGACAAAACGTTTTTATGATTATCTAATATCAAAAAATATTCATGTAATTTTTCTTACCGGCCGAATTTCTGAACTTGCTGAATCAACAAAGAGAAATCTTGTTGAAAAGTGTTTTGAAAAATTCGACACCTTAATTGTTCGCGCAAAAAACGACAAAAATCATTCTGCGGCCATATTCAAATCATCTGAAAGAAAAAAACTAATTCAGAATGGATACAAGATTATTGCATGTATCGGCGATCAAGAAAGTGATTTTACCGGAGGCAACACGGGTTATAAAATTAAATTACCGAATTATCTTTACTTGCTAGACTAGTTTTTCCGACTTGATTACACATTAATTAACATAGAGGAACGACAATAATGGCTACAACAAAAGAAAACTTAAAAGAAGCATTTGCAGGAGAAAGTCAAGCTAATCAAAAATACCGTGCATTTGCAAAGAAAGCCGCAAAGGAAGGATTTACAAATATTGCAAAGCTATTTAACACAGCCGCGGAAGCAGAGAGAATTCACGCAGAAGGACATTTTGGTGCGCTTGAAGGAATCGGTTCAACAGTTGAAAATTTAAGGGCTGCGATTGAGGGCGAGACATACGAGTTCACAAAAATGTATCCGCCGATGTTAGAACTTGCAGAAGCAGAAAACCACAAAGCCAAGAGAATGTTTAAGTACGCTGTTGAAGCAGAAGCTGTTCATGCAAAACTTTACACGATGGCATTAGAAGCCGCCAAGCAAGGAAAAGATCTTGATGTAACTGAAATTTACTTATGCCCGGTTTGCGGATATATTGAATTTGGTGAGCCGAAAGAAAATTGCCCGATCTGCGGAACGATTGCAGCAAAGTTCGTGAAAGTATAAATTGTTTTTTGTTAGAGATAAATCTTTAAGGATTGGATAATTGCTTTGCGTACATTAAAAAAATTAATTGAGAACAACCGGAATTGGGCAGCAAAAATAAAATCTGTAGAACCAAATTTTTTCCAAAACCTTTCTCAACAACAGTCTCCAGAATATTTATGGATCGGCTGTTCAGATAGTCGCGTTCCAGCAAATGAAATTGTTGGTCTAATGCCGGGCGAATTATTTGTTCACCGGAATGTTGCCAACATAGTTGTACACACAGATTTAAATTGTTTGTCGGTTATTCAATATGCTGTTGAAGTTTTAAAAGTTAAACATATCGTTGTATGCGGACATTATGGATGTGGCGGTGTTCAAGCAGCATTTAAGAATTTAAAATTGGGACTAATTGATAATTGGTTGCGGCATACACAAGATATTATGCAAAAACATAACAATATATTGGCAAAAATCTCAGATGAGGATTCACGGCTCAATCGGTTATGTGAACTTAATGTTATTGAACAAGTTGTCAATGTAAGCGAAACAACCATTGTTCAGCAGGCGTGGGATAAAGGACAGAATCTTTCCGTTCACGGGTGGGTTTATGGGTTGCATGATGGATTCTTAAATGATTTGAATATTTGCATTACAAATAATGATGAGCTTCCTGATATTTATAGATCAGCATTATCAACACTAGAAAACATAAAACGAAAATGAAACTCCATCATATGCCGCTTTTCTTTTTATTATATTTGCATTTAATTATTGAAGAATTTAGAGTTATAAATGCACCCGAAAAATCTTGCAGATATTCCTAAAGCCTACAACTCGAAAGATGTTGAAGATAAATGGTATCGTTACTGGTATGATCATAATCTTTATCACAGCGAAATTGACGAAAGCAAAATTCCGTACACAATTGTAATTCCTCCTCCAAACATTACCGGCATACTTCACATAGGACATATACTCAACAATACTCTACAGGATATTTACATTCGCTATAAAAGAATGATGGGGTTCAACGCATGCTGGGTGCCGGGTATTGACCACGCATCAATTGCTACCGAAGCAAAGGTTGTTGCTCTCTTAAAAGAAAAAGGAATTACTAAAGATGATATCTCTCGCGAAGAATTTTTAAAATATTGTTATGAGTGGAAAGAGAAATACGGCGGAATAATTTTCGAACAGTTGCGCAAGCTTGGCGTTAGTTGTGACTGGCAACGCGAACGATTTACAATGGACGATCACTATTACAAAAAAGTGAGCGAAGCTTTTGTCGAGCTTTACAAAAAAGGTTTGATCTACCGCGGTTATAGAATGGTTAATTGGGATCCGGCTTCAAAATCAGCTATCTCCGATGAAGAAGTTTTCTACAAAGAAGTTCAAGGCAAGCTTTGGTATTTCAAATATCCGGTTAAGGATTCGAAAGAGTTTGTGATTGTTGCAACAACGCGCCCTGAAACAATGCTCGGCGATACGGGCATTGCTGTTAATCCAGAAGACGACCGCTACAAACATCTCATCGGAAAAACAATTATTCTTCCAATTGTTGGAAGAGAGATTCCACTTTTTGCTGATGAGTATGTTGATAAAGAATTCGGAACCGGTGCAGTTAAAGTTACTCCGGCTCATGATGTAAACGATTATGAAATGGGCAAACGTCATAATCTTGAGTTCGTTAACATCTTTAATGAAGATGCAACAACAAACGGAAATGTGCCGAATGAATTCCAAGAGATTGACCGTTATGAAGTTCGTAAAAAAGTGGTAGCGCGATTGGAAGGACTTGGTCTCCTTCATAAAACGGAAGACTACACTAATAAAGTCGGTTATTCTCAGCGCGGCAATGTTCCTATCGAACCGTATCTTTCCGAACAATGGTTTATGAAGATGGATCAACTTTGCAAACCGGCGCTTCAAGCAGTAAGAGACGGAAAGGTAAAATTTCATCCCGAACATTGGATTAAAACTTATGAAAACTGGATGACGAATATTCGCGATTGGTGCATCTCACGTCAACTTTGGTGGGGACACCGCATTCCGGTTTGGTATCATAAAACAACAAAAGAAATTTATTGCGAAATTGATCCTCCGAAGGACGTTGAGAATTGGCATCAAGATGATGATGTGCTTGATACTTGGGCTTCAAGCTGGTTATGGGCGCAGGATGTTTTTACCAACAAGCGCGATCAAAAATATTATTACCCGACTGATCTTCTTGTTACTGCGCCGGATATAATTTTTTTCTGGGTTGCAAGAATGATTATCGCTGGATTGCATTTTATGAAAGAAATTCCATTCAAAGATGTTTACTTCACAAGTCTGGTGCGCGACACACAGGGCAGAAAGATGAGTAAGTCTTTGGGTAATTCTCCAGATCCGCTTGATCTTATTGACGAATATGGTGCGGACGCATTACGTTTTACGATGACATACATAGCGCCGCTGGGGCAAGATGTTCTTTTTAGTTCAGAGATGGTTGAGATCGGTAGAAATTTTGCAAACAAGATGTGGAATGCCGGAAGGTTTTTATTAATGAACGCACAAAATATTCCGCTCAATCCTGCGTTGAAAGATAAACATATTGATTTTACGGATAGATGGATTATGTCCCGCTTTCAATCTACGCTGAAAGAGCTTAATGACGGTCTCAATAAATTTGAAGTGAATAACGGATCGAAGATTGTTTATTCTTATATGTGGAATGATTTCTGCGACTGGTATGTTGAACTTGCTAAGAACAGACTATATCAAGGAACCGAAGAAGTGAAATCGGCAGTATTAACAAGAGCCGTTCTTTTGTATGAAGAAATGTTGAAACTTGTTCATCCTTTTATGCCGTTTATTACCGAAGAAATATGGCAATTGCTAGATGAACGGAAAAATGGCGAAAGTATTTCTACATCTTCATTCCCGAAATTCGATAAAAAATTAATTGATAAGAACGCTGAAGAGGAAATTCTTTTTGTTCAGGAAGTTGTCTCCGCAATAAGAAATATCCGCGGAGAAATGAATCTTCCGCCGTCAAAACAAATAAATGTTTTTCTAAAAACGGAAAAAGTAACGGAAGAACAGGTTCGTTATATGAAATCTCTTGTCCGTATAAACGAACTAACGTTTAATGCGAACATTACAAAACCGAAAGCTAGCGCTTCGGCCGTGGTTAAAGGCTGCGATATTTTTATTCCTCTTGAAGGATTAATTGATCTCGGTGTTGAAAGAGGCAGAATCGAAAAAGAAATTGCACGCCTTGATTCATCGCTTGAAGGTGTTAAGAAAAAACTTTCCAACGAAGGATTTGTTGCCAAAGCTCCGGCAGAAGTCCTTGAACGAGAAAGGACAAAACTAGTTGATTGGGAAAAAGCACTAGATAAACTAAAGACCATTCTTGCTGATCTAAAATAACATTCTTTTGTTCATCACTATACATTCAATAAGTAAAATTGTATATTATGAACGAGTGTTCATTAAGGGTCTTCTAATTGAAACTAGCAAATACAAAACAGCTAATATTATCAACAGCTTTAGATCTCTTTTCTCAGTATGGATATAACGGAGCTTCAATAAGACAGATCGCACGTACGGTTGGTATTAGAGAAAGCGCGATTTATAATCACTACAAATCCAAAGAAGAAATATTTTTAGCTATTCTAGCTGAGTTTAAATCAAAAACAATAAGCGAAAAAATTTTAAACGACGATCTTCTTGACGATCTATCTAACCCGGAAAAATTCTTGAGAAATTTTGCAGAACGATTGATAACTTTTTGGAATACACCGCAAGAAAGAAAATTTATACGTTTACTTTTAATGGAGCAGTTTACACGTATCGGGAATAAAGAACTTTCCACAACCGATTATTTAAGTGAGCTCCGTAAAATGTGCCGCCTGATCTTCAGTGAAATGATTAAAACAAAAATAGTTAAACAGTACGACCCAGAGATTCTTGCAGAACAATTTATTGCGCCTTTATTTCTTATGCGCACAGAATATCTTGTCTCCGGCGAGAATAAAAACATGGGTACTGTTATTAAGATTGTAAATATGCATGTTGATTTTTTCTGGTCTGCTATAAAAGGTTGATCCAGAGGTTAAACAAGTGATCCTTTATTAATAAAAATTTGAAATGCTAATAAACGAACCAACGAAACAAAACATTTTGGATGCTCATGAACGAATTGTCAGACAAATTCGTCATACACCCATACTTACTTCTTCTACTCTTAATTCTTTCTTTGGCTGCGAATTATTTTTCAAGTGTGAAAATTTTCAGAAAGTCGGTGCTTTTAAGTTTAGGGGTGCAAGTAACGCGGTTTTGTCTTTGGGCGATAAAGAATTACAATCTGGTGTTGCAACACATTCATCTGGAAATCACGCCGCGGCTTTAGCCCTTGCGGCAAAGATGAAAAATATTCCGTCTTACATTGTAATGCCAAAAACAGCGCCGCAAATAAAAAAGAATGCCGTTCAAGGATACGGCGCTAAAATTATTTTTTGTGAGCCGACTCTTCAAGCACGTGAAGAAGCATTAAAAAAAGTTGTTGAAGAAACCCATGCTACCTTTATCCATCCTTACGATAATTATTCGATCATTGCCGGGCAAGCTACATGTGCTAAAGAGATTTATAATGAATTAACCGACGTAGATTTTATTATTGCTCCTGTCGGCGGGGGAGGATTATTAAGCGGAACTTGTTTAAGCACAAACTATTTTTCATCGAAGACCAAAGTTATCGGCGCTGAACCAAAAGAGGCTGATGATGCATTTCGCTCCATTCGTGATGGAAAAATTTATCCATCTGTAAATCCCAAAACAATCTGTGATGGTTTGTTAACGAATCTAAGTGAAAAGACTTTTTCAATACTCCGGAATAATGTAAATGAAATTCTAACAGTAGAAGAAGCTTCTATAATTAATGCCATGAGAATGATTTGGGAAAGGATGAAAATTATTATTGAACCGTCTTCGGCGGTAACTCTTGCTGTAATTATGGAGAACAAAGAAACATTTTCCGGAAAGAAAGTTGCTCTGATTCTTTCAGGAGGTAATGTTGATCTTCAAAAACTGCCGTGGTTGTAAAAATTTTTTTATTGAATAAATACTTCCAGCTTTTTACTTAAACATTCTATCTCTATCGGTGTATTCCCAATTAGTTGTCCATCTGGTGTTAAAAGTTTATGCGGAATAGCTGTTGCTTTTATTTTTCTTGCCTTAAAACACTCGACTTCTCTCAGTTTAACATGCTCTCCAGTAAATATTTTTGGTAGACATTGCAGTAATCTAATTCGTGAAAGTTTGTTGAGTAATATAACATCAAGCAATCCATCATCAATTATTGCGGTAGGAGCCATAAAAAAATCCTTTCCTGTGTAGCGTGTATTTGATATTTCTACAAACACATTTTTCCGTTCGATTTTTTTTCCATCTATTTCCAAGACAAGATGAAACGGTTTTAGTGAAATTGTTGTATACAGAACACCAAGAATGTATGAAAGATGTCCAAGTGCTCTCAACTTAAATGCCGTATTCGCAACATCTGTAACAAAACCAAACCCAAGTATATTGATAAAATAGAACTGCTCATTTTGTGTTTTACAAAAACCAATATCAACGTGCTTGGTTTTCCCTGAAACTATTGCCTTAATAGCCTCTTCCCATTTTTCCGGATATAAATCTAAATCGCGCGCAAAAGCGTTTCCTCTGCCAATTGGAATTACTCCAACCGGAATTCTTTTTGTTGATTTGTTTGCAAAGTAGCCGTTGATTGTTTCGAACAAAGTCCCGTCTCCGCCGGAAACGGCGATAGCGTCATATTTTTCGAAATCAAGATTCTTAATTATCTCGGTTCCATGTCCGGCATGCTCTGTTTGAACTGATTTGTACTCAACATTCTGTTTATCAAATTCTTGGTTGATTAATGAAAAATATTTTACACCGTTTTTATTTCCTGATGCGGGATTGTTGAGATAGAATATTTTCATGTTTAACTTTGATTTGTTTGTTTAATGCAGAACTTAATGGATGTTAGTTTTGTAATCAAGCACTTTTAAAAATAAAAAGGTCGGGTTGACCCCGACCTTACTTAAAATTCCTTTTTCATTTATATCACTCAGTAAAATGTTTTATCACCTTTACAACATGTTCTTCACAAACTTTACAGAATGGTTTGGTCCCCTTAGAGAACATCAGGCAATCAAGCATTGATCTGTAAACACCTTTTGCAGAATATCCCGCTCCTTCAAAAACACCGGCTTTGCCCCAATATTTGCTGCCCATTAAATATTTATCAACTTCATCGCTATGAACTTTATCTTTTTTATTGTATTCGTTTTGTGCTGCATTAATTTCTTTTTGCTGAGCTCTCGCACGCTTTAGCTCCGCTATATGTTTATTCATTTCTCTTCTTTCCTTTTGCCAAGCATAATCCATTTTATCATAATTTTCTTTTTCCCACGGAGTCGGTAACTCAATGCCAGGTGTAATAAGATTTTTCCATTTCAAATTATTTTTATCAAGCATGCGGGTAATGTTTGGCTCGACGGGTTCTTGTCCTTCAGGATAAAATTCATTGTAGGCTACATCAGAAGTATAATACTCATCCGCCAATCCGCCAAATGAATGGCCAAACTCGTGCAGAAAAATGTACGGACTAAATTGATTATCACTCGTAAATGTGCAATAGAAATTATAAATCCCGCCGCCGCCGTAACGCGCACTGTTACACATAATATAGATAGCATCGTAAGGAACGTGTGCCGCCAAATCACGCAAGGCTTTGTTGTCCTCTGTTAAAACATATCTTTCCGAACCAAGAGCATAAAATCTTGTACTTAGAGTTGTGTTTTTGTAAATGTTCGCACCCGGTTCGTCAATTCCGCTTTCTTGCGATGCTTTGAACACGCCGTAAATATTAAACTTGTCTTTGCTCGATTTGAATGGCTCATGACCCAAGAAAAGATTTGTGTAGCGCTTCAAATCTTTTTCAAATTTCTGCTGTTCTGATGCTGTGTAACCTTCCGCAAGAATTGCTACGTCAACCTTCTTATGTGGGTCGCCGCTGTAATGACTTTTTATAATTTTTACCGTTTTGTCTGTCACGGCATCTTTAATAATGTATAGATCTGCCGGATCAATTTCGGTAGCATAAACTTCGTTAAGATTATTTTTTTTGTCACGTTTTTCTAGCACAAATTTAATTTTGCCTTGGGGGAATGGGATTATCGCACTTTCGTGGTATGTACGCTTGATTCCTTTCGATGCGTCATCACTCGTTTGATATTCCTTAAAATAACTGTCGAATCCACGGGAAAAAATTAGTTTGCCCGAAGAAAGATCATATACTTTGTAGTAGTAAGCGCCATTATTAAAATTATCGAGAAGATTATTTAAACTTCCTGCCCATGTTCCGTATTCATAAACTTGATCAAGTGTAACAAGCTCGCTGTTTGCATCACCAATGTGGAAGTAATCAATCCGCATCGTTTGGTCTGTGAAATAATCGTTGAAGTTAGCGGTCTGTGCTTTTAGAATTAAGGTAATAAGAAAGAGCACAATAAATTTTGAGGTTTTCATAACTATTCCTAATTAGTTCCTTGATAAAAATAATAAATAGCACACGGATTCTCTTATGCATAGCTAAATCGGTTTATATCCTTTTAACTTGTGTGCTCTTTATTTACCTATGCAAAGGGCGAATGAAATCTTTATTTTAGCATTACAACTAACAATTGAACAGTTAAACGATTGAGAAAAATTTTTATAATTACAATTGTGCTTTCTTCCATATCGCTTGCACAAATTGATAACGGATTCAAGATCGCTAGACTCAAATATAACGGCGGCGGTGATTGGTATAATGATCCTTCGGAAGAAGTTAATCTTCTTAAGTTCGTTGCTCAAAATACAAACATAAAAACAAAACCAGTTTATGAATTTGTTGATTTGACAAACGGAAATATTTTTGAGTGCTCATTTTTATTTATGACGGGACACGGCAACATTGTTTTCTCGGATATTGAAGCCACAAAATTAAGAACCTATCTAGAGAATGGCGGATTTCTCTATGTTGATGATGATTACGGTTTAGATAAAGCATTCCGCCGTGAAATAAAAAAAGTATTCCCTGAAAAAGAATTGACGGAACTCCCATTTAGTTTCGGATTGTATCATTGTTTTTATGATTTCCTGAACGGGGTTCCGAAAACGCATGAACACGATAGAAAGCCTCCTCAAGGATTCGGAATATTTATTAACAACAGATTGTGTTTGTATTATACTTACGAAAGTAATCCAAGTGACGGATGGGCTGACCCGGAAGTACATAAAGATCCTCCGGCAAAAAGAGAAGAAGCTTTAAAGTTCGGGACAAACATTGTTGTTTGGGCGCTCTCAAACTAATTTTTTCGAGTGGCTTAAGAAAACAAATGAATAGTTATTTTATAGAAATACAAAAGAAACTCCGCTCTGTTGTTGAACATGAAAAACGAAGAGATGGATTGAGAAAATTATTTATCTCAATAACAATTTTATGTGTTCTATTTCTATTGCTTATAATATTTGAAGCTGTTGGCAATTTGAATTCGGACATACGTACAATTCTGTTTTATTCATTTCTTATTGTGGCTGCATTTACAATCGGATTATATGTTGCCTTCCCTTTCATAAAAGATTTTATATACTACGTTCATCCCGATTATGTAGAAGCAGCCAGTAAAGTTGGCGCTCGTTTCTCCGACATTAAAGATGAGCTTGCAAATGCAGTTCAATTGATAAACGAAAACAATACTAATTATTCTAATCAACTTGTTGATGCAGCCTTTAAAAATGTTTATTCCAAAACCGAGAAATTAAATTTTAATGCTGTTGTTGATTTTACTTCCATAAGAAAATTATGGAAACTTTACATCACAACATTTATTGCCACTATTCTCCTGGTCTTTTTTGTTCCATCTCTTCATTCTGCAGCAATTCGTTTTCTTAATTACAACAAAAATTATACACCTACGCCAAAATTTATTTTCGAAATTATTCCCGGAGACAAAGAAATTACAAACGGTGATAATCTTACAATAACGATTAAAACTGTCGGTGAACAGCCAAAGGAAATTTATCTTTCAACTAAATCGGAAGAACAAACTGAGTTCTTGGAAAAAATATTACAGTCGGATTCCCTCGGGGTCTTTACTTTTTATATTAACAATGTTAAGAGTTCTTTAGAATATTTTGCTGCTGCCGAAAATATTACCAGTGAGCGGTATAAAATCTCAGTTATAAATCGACCAATAATTTCAGACATTGAATTAACAATTATTTCTCCTACTTACTCGCGCTTACCCGAACAGACACAAAAAGATAATGGAAATGTTACGGCTTTGATTGGCAGTAAAATAAAATTAGTCGTTAGTTCATCGCGCGAACTTTCAAGTGCTGTTATAATGTTTGGAGACAGCACATCAAAAAAGATGAACACTGTTTCAACAAAAGCATCCGTGGATTTTATTGTTACTAAGGAAACAGGCTATTATATACTTATCGCAGATGCTCAAGGTTACTCAAACTTAAATCCTATCACTTATTCAATAAAAACTTTGGTTGATGAAAACCCATCCATCGAAATGATTTCCCCGAATGAAAATATAAAACTTGGAAATCAAAGCAAGATTTCACTTGTCTCAAAGATCAGTGATGATTATGGTTTTAGCAAAATGAATTTGAATTTCCGGCTTTCAGCATCGAAGTACCGCCCGACAACCGAAGAATTCACGAAAGTTCCCATAACCATTTCTAATCAACAAAAAGAAGAAGAAATATATTTTGTTTGGGATCTGGTACCGTTAGTTCTTGCCGAGGGAGAAGTTCTCTCTTATTATTTTGAAGTTTTTGACAATGACAATATAAGCGGTCCAAAATCTACAAAAACAAAGCTATTCACAATAACAGTACCGTCTCTAGATGAGCTCTATGCTACTGCAGAGGATAAACAAATAGAATCCGCAAAAGATCTTGAACATACACTTAAAGATGCCGAGCAGCTAAAACAGGAAATGCAAAAGATTAGCGATGATATGAAACAGAATTCAAAAGAAATATCCTGGCAGGAAAAAGAGCGTGTTGAAAAAGCAGTTGAAAAATTCAAAGAGATTACAAAAAAAATAGAAGATGTTTCTCAAAAATTATCCGAGATGAAAAATGATCTAGCAAAAAATAATCTCCTTTCGGAAGAGACGTTGCAGAAATATAATGAGCTTCAGGAATTGTTGGAAAAAATGAGCAGCGAAGAAATGAAGGAGGCGTTCAAGCGGCTGCAAGATTCACTTAATAGTTTGAACCGTGATAATGTACAGATGTCCATGGAAGAAATGAAGGCGAATGAAGAATATATCAAGAAAAGCATTGAGCGTACTCTTAATCTATTAAAAAGGATTCAGATTGAGCAAAAAACTGATGAGCTGGTTAAACGTACCGAAGAGCTTATGCAAAAACTAGATGAGTTAAAGAGCAAAACTGAGCAATCAAATCTATCGGATAAAACCAACCGGGATGAATTAACTAATCGCCAAAAAAATATTACGAGTGGTCTTAAAAAACTTAATGACGAGGTAAATAAACTCGACGAAAAGATGAATGAACTTTCCGATATGCCTAAAGATCAAATGGAAAAACTTAAGAAAGAATTGGACAAACAAAACAATGAACAACTTTCCGATGAAGCACTTAAAAATTTACAGCAGATGCAAAAGATGCAAAGCATGCAGAACCAGCAAAAACTTTCACAGAACATGAGCAGTATGTTGAAACAAATGCAGAGTTTACAAAATGCAATGCAGCAGACGAATCAAATGAAAGTTTTTTACGATATGATGAAGATACTGGACGACCTTTTAACTCTCTCCAAAGATCAGGAGGGCCTAAAAAATAAAACAGAGCAGCTTAGTCCATACTCAAATGAGTTCTCTAAAAACTCCCGTGATCAGAGCGAGATACAAAACAATCTTGGGAAAGTATTACAGAAGATGGGTGACCTTTCTCAAAAGACTTTTGCCATTACGCCTGAAATGGGTAAGGCTCTGGGGAAAGCTTTGGCAGATATGCAGCAATCAATAAATGCTATGCAAAACCAGCAAGGCCCTCCGGCCGCACAAATGCAAAAAAATGCAATGGCATCATTGAATGAGGCCGCAAACTTGATGAAAGGTGCAATGGATCAAATGATGAGCGGCGGCGGTAAGGGAGGCGGCATGATGAGTTTGATGCAGCAATTACAACAGCTTTCGCAACAGCAGATGGATTTAAATAAACTTACTCAGATGTTGAATCAAGGACAAATGACCCAAGAGATGATGGCGCAAATGCAGCGGCTTGCCCAACAACAGGATGCGATTCGTAAATCGTTAGAACAATTGAACCAAGAGACAAAAGAAGCTGGGCAGTCAAAACGTTTGGCTTCTAATTTAGAAAAAATCTTAAGCGAGATGAAAGAGGTTGTCACAAACCTTCAATCTGAAAAAATAAACGATGGGCTGATAAAGAAACAGGAGAAGATTTTATCAAAATTACTTGATGCGCAGACGTCCATGAATGAGCGTGATTATGAGAAAGATAGAAAGTCTGCAGCTGGAAAAGATTTTAACCGCACTTCTCCACCCGATTTGATTCTTAATACCGACGAAGGAAAGAATAAATTAAAAGATGAACTGCTGAAAGCTATCCGAGAAGGATATAAGAAAGATTACGAAGATCTTATTAGAAAATACTTTGAAGCGTTGGAAAAAATGAAAAACGAAAAGTAAAGAGTAAGTTTCATTACTCCTTTTTGTTTAGACACTTCACAACCTTTACGAATCTACGCTTAATTGAATCCTAACAGAGAATGATACACCCAAAATAATTTATTGTACCACAACGGTACCTGTCATTGTGTCTTGGTGCAATTTACAGTAATATGGAAAAGTACCCCTCGTGTTAAAAGTAAACGAGAATGTTCCTCCGTTATTAAGATTGCCGGACTCGAAAATGCCATTTGGTGAACCTGGAGTTCCGCTTGATACTGTGTGAGCTACATTATCTTTATTCGTCCATTTAATTGTTGTGCCGGCTGTGACTGTTATGGATTGAGGACTAAAGGCAATGTTCTGAATAAATACTTCGTTGGCGCCCGGCGTATTTACCATTGAATTAGTGTATGAATTTGTACCATAATCGTTTTTAGAACATCCAGTTATTCCGGCAAACAAAAGAAGAGTTACCAGAGAAAGAAAAGATATTTTATTTTTCATTTGATTAACCTTTCGCTTTAATAAAATTATTTTCATGCTTATATGAATAACAGTTTTTATCCAATTAAAGTTGCTTAGTAAATAAATCATTAAAATAATCTCTCTTCGGACTAACATATCTGGGAAGGCGGATTGTGTGTTTTGTAAAAAAATAATTGATTTATTTACCGCGCGGAATAAATTAATCCCAAATTATTTACACTAGTAACCGGAATGAAATGGCAATTATATGTATGGTTTTGCGGCGGGCAGGAAGAAAATAATTCCCTCTCCTTTTATGGGAGAGGGAGTGGAGACGGGGGATTATTCCCATCTTAAATATTTTGAATCACCAAGCAGTTCTTGAATTCTACGTTGCACAATTTCGTTTTTGTTTTGCTTACGCGCTTGAAGAGATTCCTGTAATTCCTGTAAACGTTTCTGAAGCTGTTTTACTTCTTCTTGTTTTTGAGTCTCTCTAATATCAAACAATTGATTAAGTGCTGCCTGAAGATCTGTTTTAATTTTTTGCTGACTTGCGTTATCTGCATTTTTATATTTTAGTGCATAAAGTTCAACATCTACTTCAAGTTCTTTTTGTTTCTTCATTTGTTCATTTTGTTCTTTATAAGTCTCTTCATAAACAGAAAGTGCTTTTCCTGTGCTTACTTTTGGACTAAAAAATGTGTTCCAACCAAATGAATAAGAAGTTTCTCTAAGTAACTGATAGTATTTGTTCTTGTTCAGTTTTTTTACTTCTTCAAGTTTGGCCTTCATTTCAGGTGAAAGATTTTTGAGAAGACGTTCCTCTTCTTCTTTTGATAGTTCTCCGCCCTGTACGGAGTAAGCACGCTCTAAATCAGTATAGACTTGCGCTAATGTACCGCTACTGCTCTTCGTCTCTTGCGACAATGTCTTTACTAACGGAAGTGCAAGTAATGCTAACGTTAAAATTATTGTTAACTTTTTCATATTGTTCTCCTTCTAATTAAATGAAAACTTGTCAGATTTGTTTTCGAGGGCTTTCATTCTTTGATCGAGCAAAATCATTTGTCTGTCCCAGTTGTCCTCGTGAATCATGTCTATTGTATTTTTTATTTCATTGATCTGAGAAGTAACTTTCTTTCCCTCCCAATCAAGCAATTCATTTGAGATTGTTTTAACTGTGTTAGGCTGTCTTGTGGTTAACGAAATTATAATTGCAATCGTTGCCAGAACTCCCACAACAGCAAGTTTGAGCGAGAACGCAAATTTTTCTTTTGCAGTACCTTGCGGAAAGAGCCATTCTGCAATCTTAAATTCCTTTTTTTGAACCGCCTTTTTAACCATGGCATTAAACTTTGCGTCGAACATATCTTCTGTCAATTCTACATGAGCTTGATCTAAAATAATTTCTACTTCACTGATAAAAGAACTGCATGTTTTACAGTTTACTACATGTTGTTTCCAATATTCTTTTCTGTCAGTTAATAAGTCGTTATCTAAATAAAGGTAAACTTCTTTTTCGAATTCACTACAGATCATATTTTCATCATTAATCATTTTCGCTCCATAATAGTCTTTTTATTTTTTTAACCGAGTAATGCATGTGAGAAAGCACCGTATTTAACGGTTCATTTGTGACCTGTGCTATTTCCTTAAAACTCATTTCGCCGTTTACTCTCAATAAAAAAACTTCCTTCTGCTTAAATGGTAAAATGTCAACCGCCTTTTGAATTTTGTTTCTAATTTCTTTTCCTATTAATTCTTTATGGGGATCATTCGCGTGACTCAATTCATCGGGTTCGGTTTCTGTTATCATAGCTTCTTTGTTCCGTTTTCTCAATTTATCCATTGCAGTATTGTGCGCTATTGTAAACAACCATGAAGAAAATTTTTGCAGTTCTGAATATTTGCTTATTCCTTTCCAGCTTTTAATTAATGTCTCTTGAAACAAATCTTCCGCATCTTCTCTGTTGCCACAAAGCTTTAGCAAATAGGAGAACAATTGTTTCCTATAAATTTTAATTAACTGTCCGAAAGCGGTGGTTTCTCCGTTCCGGCAATTTTCAATTAAAGTTTGCTCGCGGGTTGTGCTCATAAAACTCTGTTTTCTAATTCAGTAAACGTAATACTACCAATTTTATTGTATAAAGAAATAAAAGTTCCGTTTCCTTGCGTTGGCTTTTTTGATCATAAAAGCTGTTTCTGTTGAGATTCCTTTGCTAACTTTGATTATTTTGATTTTCATAATTAGACGTTTACAATAATTCATTGTGATGATTTTATGAAAAAATTACTGCTTCTTTTTTTCTTAAGTACTCTGCTCACGGCCAAGCCTTATGAACCAACTCAGATTGATCTGCAAATAATCTCTCACACTTTTAACGAGGAATTCGATCAAGCTAAAAAATTATCACAAGAACAGATCAATCTTAATCCCAACTCACCTAAGTATTATTATTATTTAATTAACACAAAGATCTTGGAGTACTATCAAAGAGTTGCGGAACTTGATCCAGACAAACGTGACGAGGGTAGAAAAATTCTTAACAAAGAAATAATTGACTATTGCGAAAATATCATTGACAAATTTGACGAAGACAAACTTAGCGCTGAAAATAAATTTTATTACGGAACTATCTATGCCTATCTCGGGCGTATTTATGGAATAGACGGATCGTGGTGGAGCGCATTTAGGAGCGGATTGAAATCAAAAAATATTATGGAAGATATTTTAAAATCCGATTCTCAATTTTACGATGCATATTTAGTTCTGGGTATGCTGAATTATTACGCCGACCGCTTAAGCGGAATTACAAGTTTTGTTGCCGGTATTTTAGGTTTCTCCGGCGACAGAGAAAAAGGTTTGTCGCAACTTCACACTGCTTATGAAAAAGGAAAGTTGGCATTCGGACAATCTGCTTTAACATTAATTGAAGTTTACGCCAGTCTTGAGGGAAATGAATATGCATCTTTAAACTACTTTGAATCTTTCTTAAACCGGTTTCCGAAAAATAAACGGACTCTTAATGCTTACTGCCAAATATTAATGAATATCGGTGATCTTAAAAAAGTAGAATCATTAATTAAGAACGACAAGCAAAATTTTGTTGATTACTATGCGAAATCTCGTTTTAATGATCTTAAAGGTAATTCCGAATTAGCTATTCAATTCGGCGAGAAGGCGTTGGAGAATGAAAAAATATTGTACCGCGGTGGTGCGGCTGCATCTCGTTATATAATAGTCTCTAACAGTTGGCTGATCGGAGATAATTCAAGGGTAAAAAAATATGAGTCCGCATTAAACGATCGTTACAAAGAATTATTTACGGCTATCAAGAACAACGAGAAGGAAAGTAAATGGCTTCACGCTCTTTCCGTTCAAATTGCTTCCGACAAATCTGCCGCAGATATTGAAAGCTATATTAAATCAAAACCTAATTTCAGTAAAGCAAAAGGTTTTGAAGATCAGTTTAATTTATTACTTGGTGCATTTTATTTTGAGAAAGGTGTATTCGATAAAGCTGAACAATATTACAATAGATCAATTAATGCGACCGATAATCGCGATAAATATTCTGCCGTAAAAGGATTGATAGAAATTTATTCCAGACAAAGTGTTGATATATCAAAAGTAAAAACTTTGCTGGATGTTGTTGATGATTTGAAAAATGACCGGTTGACTTATAGAGCAAAAGATTTGAAAAAGAAATACAATCTTTAACGTAATAACAATTACCTCCATTAATAAAAGAAAAATTGCTTTTTCGTAGCTTGATATTATTTTAATTAAATCCTTATAGATTTGAAATAAGATTAATATCCGCCTGAATAGAGTCCTTTAAATACTCGGGTAATTTATCGTTTAATAGTGACTTAAGGCCAATCGTTGCGTTATTAACCTCGCCATAATAATATT
This sequence comes from Melioribacter sp., assembly GCA_023250955.1. GTDB lineage: Bacteria > Bacteroidota > Ignavibacteria > Ignavibacteriales > Melioribacteraceae > Fen-1258. The sequence goes on from JAHEZQ010000007.1 coordinate 90,440, forward strand.
TTACCCAACATTTTACTCTTTCGTTAATAAATTTGTTTTTAGAATTTGACTTTATTTTATTGAGAAAAGAATTTGTCACGCTTCTATCTAATTTTTCAATAGAGTAGAGAAGGGCTAGATTCCAATTCATTACATCCACAGTACTAACATCTTCACAGATCAAATATTTTATGTTATTTATTGGATAATTAAAGAATAAATGAAGGTAAGATGCTTCGGCGGTTTCGCCTTGTTTTTTTCTTGCAAGTTTTTGTAATTCATTTTTTGCTTCTCCATATTTTTTTTCAAGAAAATAAACAGTCGCAAGGTTAAATTTTGAGAGTAAATATTTCTCATGTGTTTGCATTAACAGTACTTTTGCTCCTTCTAAATCCCCGACATTTATCATTATGAAAGAATAGTCGTTTGATGACTTCAAAGAATTAAATAATTTATTTTCCTTAAAGCTCATTGATAATTGAAAAATATTAGCAGCCATGTGATACGCTTTAGTAAAATCTCTTACTCCAAATGCTGCATAGAGCTCTGAATTTAGGTGATTTAGATCAATGATATAGATCATCAGTAATGGTTTACGTGGTAACGAATACAAATACATCGAATTAATTTTTATCATATAATCGTCTAAAGATGCATTTAATATTTTTGTATAGTCTTCTATTCGCTCTTTAATCGAAATCAATTGTTTTTCGTTTCCTTCAACTGGTAATAAGTTGGTTATTATTTTTCTTTTTCCTCGTACTGTAACGTCGGCTATAAGGAGATAATAACCAACAAAATCAAAGAATTCTGCATACTGTGCTGCGAGGCTTAAATCATAAAGATCTGTAATCTCTTTAATTCTTTTTTGTTTTGACTCACTTAAGCCCTCGTTTTCTTGAGCATCTCTGACTAACATATCATAATCCTTTAGTATCTCGTCAACATTTTTTAATTTATTTTCTTTTTCGTTGTTTATTGATATAACCATTTTATCCATAGAAATTGAATTATGTATTTGTGAATAGGCCGCTGAAAGATCTATTTTTCTAGCTAGCTTAAAGGTTAGAAGATCTTCATATTTTTTACTCCCACTCAGCAAAAGTGGTTTTTGAGTTAAATCTTCATAGTAATAGGCTGCATATAACTTATCAATTGCATCACCAATAAAGTCGATCTCTATATGCGCCAATTGATCTACGCTCATTGCTTCAATTTCCTGGTGACTTATTTTATTTTGTCCAAATGTGAACAAGCCAAGATCAAAAATGTCTGAGATGTCATCACAGAATTTCTTCTTTATTTCCTGTAAAGATGATTCTTGAATTGAATTGAATGCTAATTTAATTTGAATTGCTGTTTTCAAATTAATGCCGTCATAAAAATAAATATGGCTAAATGATTTAAGCTTGTCTTGACTACATGATTCTAATGCGTTTTTTATCTTTCGACTTTTTTCAGACATATTAGAATAATATTCCATGACCTTGTCCATTACTTCTCTATTTATCATTAGACTCTCTTGATCTTTGTTGCCTTGGAAAACATCAAAAATCATTGCACAAAGCACTCGTACATGTAATGGATTACCATTAGTTCTTTCTAGTAATTCTTTCAAACTTTTAGAGTCGAATTTTCTTTGAACTTCATGTCGCGTACATTTCGTAACTTTTTCAATCGGTTTAGTAATAAGATCTAAAATTTCATTATTATTCATTGGTTTTAAGTTTATTGGTATTGCTGTTCTGCAAAATTTTTCAAATGATGGATTATTTAAAAATGTTGGCAGCCCCGCTGCTACTATTAATAAGCCAGGCAAATTTTCTGAAAGTTTTCTTAAAATATCGAGCAAATTAGTATTACGTTCTAATTCTTGAAATTCATCTATTAAAATAACTAACCCAATAAAATCCGAATTTGTTTTAAATAAAAGTTGATCCATTATTTTTTCCAAATCTGATTCAATTGTTTTATATGAAAGTATTTCTTCGGTTCCTTTTTTGACATTAGAATATATGGTAGCAAACTCAATCTGCCTTTCAAGGTAAGAACTCTCGTGATCATATTTATCACTTGTCAAAGAGTACCATATTTCAGCTTGGCGTATATCAAATAATGTACCTTCTGGGACTCCGTATTTATCAAATATTTCTTTAAAAAATTCCTTAAAAAATTCAAACTCGTCAATTTTTACATTTTTATCTCTGCTGAGCTCTGTTGTTTCATAAATTAAAAAATTGTAATCGTCAAGTATCTGTTTATATCTATGGAGGAGTGTTGACTTACCAATAGACTTTTCGCCACCAATTAATATGTTCTTTAACTCTGAAGTCTCTTTGTATCTATCTAAACCTCTAATTAACTCGTTAATTGCCAAATCTCTGCCTACAAAATCATTGCCTTTGAGTTTGTGTGTTATGGGGTAATAAGGATTAGAAATTTTTTTTAATTCTTGAGCATTCATATTATATCCTTATATATTTTTTATTTTTTTTAGTTTTTGCTCTAAATTGGAATCGTGTAAAAATTTATTTATCGAACTATACTTACCCGGTTTTCTGGAAAAAGAATTATAGTGTTGTATAATTTCAATAGATTCATTAAATAATGATAATTTCTTATTATCTTGTAACAATTGATAGAGAATCGAAAAACTGCTTTGAAATCTTTGAAATAAATCTTTTTCTATCACGCTTCCTCGTTTAGTTTTAAACAATATGTTATTCACCAATTCCTTAAATACTTGAATCGACGATTCATATTTATTAAAAGCTAGCTCGTTATAATTTACAAGAAATCTCTTTGCTAATGATTTTTTTATTAGCTCGTAACAATTATTCAACTGATCAAAATCATTATCGCTTACAAATCTGTGGTGAGCTATTGCGTTTCTAATTGGCGCTATTTCAAACAGAGCGGTTATTATTTCTAATTGAGTCGTGTTTTCAAATACCTCTGAAAAATAGGTTAACCAATAAACATCAATCATTGCAATCAGTGTCCTAAAATCGACAAACCAAAAGCGTGGGTAATCATAACCCAGAATTAAATTAGTTTTTTTCTCTAATTTAAATAACTTCTCCGCTTGAGCAATTACATTGATTTTTTTCTTTGTTATCGAAGGATAATGAAAGGCTGGGAATGTTTTTTCTGTAAAATAGTTGACATCAATTTTTTCAACCATTTTGTTGTGTAGTGCTACTCTTAAATGATTTTCGATCGAATATGTTAATGAATATGCTTTTTCCTGTTTAATTAGATGCAAATGTAACCCCCTACATCAGAGTTTAAGATAAATTAAACCTACTAAATATTTAACACTAATGAAACACTAAGTTTATTTTTGTTCATACAATATCAACTAATTATCTATTAGAATGAAGCGCTACTCTATTTCCTTTCATTATTTACTTTTCTTCCTCTCTATTTATCAACGAAATAATTTCAAAAGAATTTCTTTTTTAATAACGTGTTTTCCTTCAAACATAACCAAAGAATATTTAATATTATTTTCCTTTAACCGTTGTTCTTCTTTTTCGATCTGCTCTAAAGAAATAAACTCGTCTTTATCTCCAACAACTATAGTTAGCTGTAACGAATTAAATAATTCATTTGATAATTCAAGATCAACATCCGGCGGCACTCCTCCGCCCCAAAGTATTAATTGGCCTGCTTTTGATTTACCTTTTGATAACCACCTACAAGCTGTAACGGTCCCCTGTGAAAATCCGAGAACTGTTATTTTCGTTTTTGATAACAAACCGAATTTGATTACATCGTCATATACAGCATCAAGATAATTAACATAATCTTTAATTTCGTTTTCGCGGTCTTCTTTGGTCATCCAAGTAGAACCGACTTTGCCGCTGAATCCTCTAATATAAAATCTATTTAATGCTTCGGGAGCGATAATCAACGTAGTTTCATTTTTTATCGGTTCAAAATATTTAATAAAGTCTTCCGCAAGCTGCCCGTAGCCGTGTAAAACTATTAAAACAGATTTTATTTTTTCCGAGGATTTTCCAATTAGAAAATACCGCGCTGTTTTTTGTGTTATAATATCTTTTTTGGTTAAGCTCATAGAGTTTTATTGAAATCCGCGAGAAGATGTCTTCCCCTTGCTTTAATTGCCGGAGCGCCGGTTAGCATTTGTTTCTCGATTTCATCGTGCACACTTTTAATAAGTTTTTTGTTTTTCATTGCATGCGTTACAAGAGATTGCATGCACGCAACTTTTACTATAATGCTGTTTGATGTGTTCAGCCATTTATATAATGAGTTAAAAGCTTTTGCCAATTCTTTTGGTGTTAGTTTTAAGTAACCGATCATTAAAGCAATATGCCATATAACTTCTTTTTGTTCAAACTTATTTAGGTTTTTCAGAATTATAGTTTTTTTCTTCTGAATCATTTTCGGAAACCTTACTACGACTTTTTCAACGGCGTCGGCGCATCTTGCGCGTACAACTTTATCGCTGTGGAATATTCCATCAAAGACTTCGTCAAATAAAACCGGATCACTTGTTACAAGCTGAACAACTTCATTTGATTTGCCGATCGAGCGGAGATCATTGCCCGTAAGCAGATCATAAATTGTGGGCACTTATTTAAACTCCAATATTTCTATTTCATTGCCGACTTTTAATGTACCGTTTTCTTCGTGCAGAAGATTTTGTCCAAAATAAATTTTGTTATTAACGCTTCTATAAGTAGATAATGTTTTTAAGGGCTCTTCATTTTTTTCTGCGGTGTCTTGATTGACTGTTGTTAAAACACAGCGCGAACATGGTTTTACTAAAGTAAAAACGACATCTCCAATTTTGATCTTCTTCCATTTGTCTTCATCAAAAGGATCTCCTCCTTTGAAAACAAAATTTGGTCTAAACCTGGACATCGGTAATTTTTCTTTAAGCCTGCTATTCAAATCTTCCAAAGAAGATTGCCCGATCATCATAAACGGATATGCATCGGCGAAGCTAACTATTTCATTATCGGCAGCATACGCACGGTCCACCCAGCGCTGTGTTTCATCATGCATATAAACCAATCTACATTTAATGCCTAATGCATCGTTTAACCATTCGTCTGCATATTTTCCAACGATCCGCGCCTCAACCAGATCGTGCCATATACTAACTAAAACCACTTCCACGCTTTCATGATGAATAGGAATAACAAGTGGGGAAATATCTTTGGTCTTATGACCTAAAATTAATTTATTGCCGCTGATCTTTGTCTTGATTAATGCTAATTGCGGATGGGTCCGTTGTGTAATAAATTTTTCTTCTTCATTAATTATTAACCAGCGCCGGTCATGTTTCAATCCCCGGTCTGTAACTTCAGAATTCTGTAATGATATTCCACCCAGGGATTTAACCGGATAGATGCTGATTTCAACCAAGCTTAACAAAGACATAGTTTTAAGTTATTAGTTATGATTTATGAATTAACCTTAAGATTTTTTTGCGATGTTTTTACTATTGCTGTTAAAATTTTAATTATCTCTTCAATTTCTTTAAGTAGCCTTGAAAAGTCTTTTTTGATAAATCCGCTCACAGAAAGTAATCTAAGCCAATACCTGGTTTCTCGAGCTTCTTTCGAAGCTATCGACATTTTCATAATAAAATCTTTTTTACTTTGTCCTGCGGTCGCTTCTTCAACATTGGCGCCAACACTCGTACCGCTTTTTAATATCTGTTTTGATAAAACAAATTCATTTTGAGTTACTAATTCTTTATAAAGCTTAATTATTTCAAGTGCAAACCCAAAACTTCTTTCCTGAATTAAACTAGGTTTTTCCATTTGTCCCCCAATTCATAACTTATAATTCAACATTCATAATTTATTCTATAATTTTTAATTTCTTTAATATCAAACGAGATTTATCATCTCTAAGTTTTCTGACTTGTTCAAAAGTTTTTGCTTCAATATTGAAAGCAAATAAATAAACATTTTTTTCTTTTTCAACATATCCGACTAACCACCCTATATAAGTGCCGTCTTCTTTAGTGCCGGTACCTGTTTTATACTTTAAGATAGAATGTTTATACTTTTCTTCTGACATTATTTTTTTTACTATGTCAATCGCCCGCTTTGAGATAGGAAGTTCTTCATTATAAAAACGTTTTAGAAAAGCAATTTGTTCATCTGCGGATATTTTAAGTGAATTATCCAACCAGAATGTATCTATTCTATCGCCAATAACTTGATTACCGTAGCTTATTGCGTCTAACCATTTTTTATATTGCTCTCGTCCAACGCGGAGCGCCAATTCTTGGTAATAAGGAACCACAGAATATTTGATTGCAGAACTTAGTGTATGATCGCGATTCCATTCTTTATTCCAATGATTTACTCCGTCCCATTTAATAACATAATTTTCATTTTCAATTATTTTCGTCTCCAGTCCAATAAGCGAATTGGGTATTTTAAATGTTGATGCCGGCAAAAATCTTTCGGCGCAGCGGGTAACATTGTGGCGGAAATATTTTTTTGTCTGTTTATTAAACATTACGAATGCGCCGGCGCGCCCGTTAAATATTTTTGCAACCGCAATAGAATCATAATTGGTATTATGATTTTGTGCTGAAAGTGTTACCGACATTAATATTATTGATAATAAAATATTTTTCTTCATCTATGGTCTCTTTTTATTCAAAGATATAAAAATTCTTTGGGGGTGCAGTTGATTTACGCAAATCAAAATGGTTTAGAGGAAATTGGACAAACTGAGGCCGTCCATATTCCAATAATGACCGCGCTTGAACAGGATGATGTGCGCCGTTATTGCTGGGTATAAACTTTGTACTAAAATCTGCATGAAAACAAATTGCCGAAACTGCAACAATAAAAAATACTAGTAAGACCAATTCAAGGTTTTTTTTGTTTGTTAAACTTACGGGTAATCGACACATCATAATAAGAAGATCACTTTTTTGATACTTGTATAAACTCAATCGGCGAACCGTTATCTACAATAAAAGCAACCATTACGCCGGGCGACGGGCTGTTTGGTTCAATCAAAATTTCTTTCCCTTCGATCGCTTTCAAAAGATCATCAACTTCGAAAGCGATGTGCGGAACAGTCTTAACAAGTTCTGGCGAGGGTGCTCCTTCTTCGAAACGCATCCATTCTATTTTAAACGGACTTGTATCATAACCGGAGACATAAACTTTAAATTTCTCCAGGTATGTTTCTCCATCGTGTTTTTCTTTTGTTGGAATTCCCAGATGATGATATTTAAGATTGGAGTGCATTCGTTTTATATTTTTTTCTTAACAACTCCGTCTATATATTTTGAAAATTCTTCGGGTTTGCCGGGAGGGGCAATATCAAAACTAAATTTCATTTTTTCATTTCCGGATTTGTAATAAGTAAATCTAAACCGTGGAGAAGCCGGATTAGGCTCGCTTGTAAAAATTGTTGCGAGAGAATCCTTAGAAAAATTTATCGCGTAATTTATAATATGTCCTTCGTTATCGAAATAGACCGCTTTTGTTGAATTCCCTTCGTGATAAACTATCATCAAATCATCATGTCTAAAAGCGGGTCTTCCGTTTTGAGCCGGATATTCCGCATAATTTTTTCTCACCAAGATTTGATTTTGAAGATCATAAGAAAACGTAAATGCACCTTTTGCTTCTCCCGGCGCACCGGAACCTTCTCCAACCCATTCCCCGATTAAAAATTGAAATGAACTCCAATCACTTTTTGTGCTTTGACTAAATAAATTGTTAACCGCTCCTATTAGAACTACAATTAAAAAGATTTTCGCTGTTCTGTTTTGCATAAATCGCTCCGTAAAATTTAGATTACTTCCGTTCTTAACTTAGGGAAAATCGAAAAAAGAAATGAGAAGCTCAACTTTTCAAAGAGTATTAATTTGTATTTGAATTTTAGTTATTTGTTCTTAAAAGCTTTTATATAATTCTTTGTAAAATCGCTTAAGATTAATTTTCCGCTAATCTCCGCGCGTTGTTCTAAAAGCTGGTCCCAATTTTCTGTTCCTTCCCAAAATACTTTTTTCATCTGGGAAATTGCTTCGAGGTTGCAGCTCGCAATCTTTTTTGCAAGTGCCGAAACGGCTTCATCAAGATCGTGATTATTTGCAAAAACTTTTGTGTACAGGCCGCTTTGCTTCGCCCAAAACGAATCATGCCATTCCGCATCAATAGACATTGTAATAAAAGCAGTCTTCCCAATTTTTCTTTCTATCGCCGGACCAACAACAAAAGGTCCGATGCCCAATAATAGTTCGCTTAATTTTACGGATGCTTCGTTGGAAGCAATCGTATAATCTGCTGCGGCCGCAATCCCAAGTCCGCCTCCAACAGCTTTTCCCTGCACTCGTGCAATAATAAATTTAGGGCATTTGCGCATAGCATTTATTAATCTTACAAAGCCCATAAAAAATTCCTTTCCGCTTTTGAAATCTTTTATCTCAAGTAATTCATCAAAAGAAGCTCCGGCGCAAAAGGCTTTTTCTCCTTCACTGCGAATTATTATAACGTGTGCATGTTTATCTTCGGCAAATTTATAGATCGCTTCGGTGATTTCCTTAAGCATTTTTGCGGGCAGAGAATTGCTTTTGGGGTGCATAAAATTAATTGTTGCAATCCCATTGATTATGCTGGTTGAAACTTTTCCATTCTTATCCATGGTTATCTCCTCAAAAATTATTCTCTCCATTAACTATATAATCTACGTCAAGAATATTGTCAATCATAAAATCGGGAAATTCCTTTTCCAAACTTTCCGCAGTTCTATATCCGTACGTAACTGCACATGTTTTTGATCCGGCATTTTTCCCGCATTGAATATCAATTTCAGTATCTCCAATCATCAGTGATGATGTAACATCTAAATTTAAATCACTACATATTTTAATCAACGGTTCTGGAGAGGGTTTGTGTTCCATGCCAGGTCTTCTTCCCATTATATAGTCGAACTCATCAAATAATTCAAAGTGCTTAAGAATTCTCTCGGCGTGATCTTGTCCCTTTGTTGTAAGCAATGCTGTTTTGATATTTCTCCCTCGCAGTTTATTTAAGATCTCGTTTACGCCAGGATAAACTTCTGATAAATTTATATAATCAAAATAGATTGATTTATAAATGTCGATAAATTTTTCAAAGTCCGGGACACTAAAACCAAATTGAGCAAAGATATCTTCAAAATGCATTCCTATTGTTTTGTAAAAATCCTCTTCGGGCATCTTCGGAAAAATATTTATTTCCTTAAGCGCATGAAGCGTCGCATAATAAATTGTTTTGTGGGAAGAGACGAGTGTCCCATCTAGATCAAAGACGACAAGGTTAATGCTCATATATAATTTTTAATCAGTGGTTAGAAAAATATTTCTGAGGAAAAATAATAATTATAATACTCTGATTTTAATATTCTTGAAAAGAAAAATTTCTAAACAGGCCACGCCCCAAGAATTGTTCCGAATACGAGCATTACAATTAAATGGTAGCCTGTATCTACACCAAGCAATTTTATTTTTTTCCCTTCAAAAAGAGAGTTTACCAACATTGGCGCAACGGTGAATCCTACCCAGCATAAAAACGCAACTCTTATGCCTTCCGGAACTGAATATGCGTCCATAAAAGTCATTATTTGCGCAAGGCCAAAAGCCATAACTAAATAGCTGATAAATGTTAGTGTGTAAGTCTTAAATGGTTTAAAATCTTTTTTCAGATCTTCTTCCGATTTGTCCAGCGACTCCAACCAAATTTTTCCAAAAAGAAAAGGACTATACCAAAAAGTACCAAGCAACATCGCAATTACCCCACAAAGCAAAATTGCTAAATAATTAACTTCACCATGAAGAGCCATTGCATCTCCTTTCTGAATTGCGATTTGAGATTTTTGATTTACGAATTATCGGCTGCCGTAAAAATCCAAAATCGTATTTGTAAATCGTGTTCCTAACTTTATTCTTTATAGATTTTAATAACCGGTTGCTCTCCGTTCATTAAATAACCTCGGTACATTCCTTCTGTATTGAACGGCATTGCTATGTTTCCGTTTTTATCAATTGCTATTATTCCACCGTCGCCGCCTAACTTCGGCAATTTATTCATTATTACTTCGTTAGCTGCATCATTAAGTGATAAATTTTTATATGCCATTAAATCGGAAATATCCCGAGCAACATTTAATCTAATAAAGTATTCACCATATCCTGTTCCTGAAACCGCACACGTATTATTATCTGCAAATGTTCCGGCTCCGATTATCGGAGAATCGCCAACACGGCCGAATTTTTTCATCATCATCCCGCCGGTAGAAGTACCTGCGGCTAGATTTCCATTTTTATCCAGAGCAACGCATCCGACAGTTCCGTGTTTTTCTTCTTTTACTTTTTTATCCTGTGCCTCTTTCATTTTTTGATATTGCTTCCATCTATTCGGGGTAATGAAATAATTGTTATCAACCATTTCTATGTTATTCTCTTTTGCAAACTCTTCAGCACCCTCTCCAATCATCATAACGTGTGGCGATTTATCCATAACCAATCTTGCAAGTGTAATCGGATTTTTTACATGTTTGATTCCTGCAATTGCTCCGGCTTTTAATGTTTTCCCATCCATGATCGCAGCATCAAGTTCTGCAACACCTTTTTCTGTTAACACGGCACCTTTGCCTGCATTGAACAACGGAGAATCTTCCATAATATTTATAACTGCTACAACTGCGTCGAGAGAAGAACCACCATTCTCTAATATTTTATAACCGGTTTGTAGTACTTCGTTAAGTTTAGAAATATACTCCGCTTCTTTTTCGGGAGTCATACTTGATTTCAGAATTGTACCCGCTCCGCCATGAATTACAAGTCCATATTTGTTTGATTGCGGAAAAGTTATTTGTGAAATGAAAAATAGAAAAAGCAAAAAAAAGATTTGGGGATTAATTCCCTTTTTTACACGCACTTTTTACGCTCCTCTTTTGAATTGCAATTAAACTTATCTTAACAAATTCTAAAAAGCAACTAAGCTCATTATTACCCTTATTAATTCTGAACAGCACTTCTATTTCTATCAATCCAATAACCCCAGGCTACTATAAGCCATTGAAACAAACCCGCCACTGCTATTGCGTTTGTATCTGGTGGTGTGGTACCAACAATATTCATTACATAAATCAAAGTTAAAAAGATTAACAGGCTCCATAGACCATAACTACCTTTTTTGTTTTCTGATTTCGTTGCGCTCAGATAAATATATGCACCAAGGATAAAAATAAATCCTTCAATAATTATTGTAAGTGCAACCGAATTCCATAATCCGAGGCCAACTTTGAAATCACTCCACGGAAGTAATGGTAGATCCGGGCGGTGAGTGAAAAAATCAAGAATCCAGTGGCTTAATACTAACTGTCCTAACAAAAGAGAAGTTCTAAAATTTTTCTTCAACATGTAATATACCACACTCATTAAAATTGCCCAGACAAGTACTCCAAACAAACTATGAGAATATGGGTAAGAAATAAAATTAAGCGGCGTAACGGCGGTATTGCCGGATTCGATCTGAACTTTTTCAATTCCCAATAATAAAAAAACGGGCCAGAGAAGATCGATAAATTGTGAAGCGATAAATAGTGTTCCAAGAGATGGTTTGTTGTCTATTTTTTTCGCTGCTAAACCAACTCCAAAATGTCCGATGAACATAGTTTACATCCTTTTGTTATTTACAAATTAATTACGTCGAATGGAACAGGCAAGAAAATTTTCTTTTTTGGTTTTTTTAACGGCAAATTAGGAAAACTAATTTTATATATATTAAGATAAGATAAACCAGTAAGGAGAGGTACAATGCAAAATTTACAATCAATAAAATATTTCGCGGTAATTATGATTGCGGCAGCTATCTCATTAAACGCCCAGATACAGCCGGCAATGTTAAATCAGCCGATGAATAATTTTACTTTGCCTACATACGACGGTAAGACGGTTTCGCTTTCCGATTTTAAGGGAAAGAATGTGCTGGTAATTTTCCCGCGCGTTTTTGCGGCGGAGGGAAGATGGTGCTCAATTTGCAACTATCAATATGCGGAGTTGATGGCGCTTGCAAAAAAAGCTAAGGATAAATATAATCTTGAATTTTTGTACGTCATTTCTTTCAGTGAAAAAACTATTCACAATTGGATTGATGCTCTGCCGGATCAAATGATCGCTATCGAACAGATGAAAACACCTAAGGACAATACCGAACAAAGCAACCGCAGAGCGACGTTTGCAAAAAACTTTTTTGTAAATAAATATGAATTTACAAAGGGCGAGGTACCGACTCCATTTCCGATTCTTATTGATTCGGCAAGGACTGTTTCAAAATCATTGGGGATATTTACTACTGAATGGAACGGTTCTAAGGTTGAGCAGGACATTCCTTCGTTATATCTGCTTGATAAAAACGGAATTCTAAAGTTCAAATATGTAAGCCAAACAACTGCAGATCGTCCTAAAAATGATTATTTACTTCAAGTGTTTGATTCATTTCTTAAATAATAATTTTCTCTGAGCGCTCTAACTTTCTAGGGCGCTCTTCTTAATAAGCCAGCAAAAAGTACTCAACTCAGTAGGCAAGTTTTTCCCGGACTTCATAATGCTGTGAGCGTTCATCAAATCTTTTCAACAGTTGTCTTGCCTTAGCGGGAACGACGGCGGTTTCATAATCTTCCCCGGCAAATTTCTTTATCGCTTCAATAGATTCAAACCACATAATTGTTACAAACTCAACTTCTTCTTCAACCATCCGCCGTAAAAGCTGTATCCCGTTATAACCGGTTAAATTTCTCGAGGCTATACTGGAAAATATTTCTTCCCTCAAAAGATTTTCGTAAGCGTCCGCATTTTCCGGTTTTGTCCATCCATGCCAAATTCTTCCAATCATAAATTATCCTAATTTACTTTATAATTTTTTTGCGTTTCATATCATTTAATTAATTTCTTCATTTTCTCTATTTCATCGCGCAAATTAGCCGCCCGTTCGAATTCCAAATCCTTTGCTGCGGCAAGCATCTCTTCCGTCATTTGATCAAGCAATTCTTTGCGCTGATCGTTGGACATATATCTAATCACCGGTTCGGCAACTTTCATAAATGTGGCTTCTTCTTTTTCAAGATCCCGCTTTCGTACATCTGCAATTGATGTTGCATTCATTATCTCTTCAACACTTTTATAAATTGTTGTGGGGGTAATACCGTTTGTTTCGTTGTATTCGGTTTGAAGTTTTCTCCGCCGGTTAGTTTCTTCAATTGTCTTGCGCATTGATTCCGTAACTTTATCCGCATACATAATTACTCTTCCGTTAACATTGCGTGCCGTGCGTCCTGCAGTTTGCATAAGAGAGCGTTCGCTTCGTAAAAACCCTTCTTTGTCGGCATCAATAATTGCAACAAGAGAAACTTCGGGCAAGTCCAACCCTTCCCGCAGCAAATTCACTCCAACAAGAACATCAAAATCACCAATGCGCAGATCGCGGATAATCTCAACACGTTCAAGCGCTTCTACTTCGCTGTGAATGTAACGAACTTTAATTTTCAGTTTATCTAGATAATCAGTTAAGTCTTCCGCCATTTTTTTTGTAAGTGTTGTTACAAGTATCCGCTCTTTAAGTACAACACGTTTTCTAATTTCACCAATCAGATCATCTATCTGTCCTTTCACGGGGCGGATTTCAATTTCGGGATCAAGCAACCCTGTCGGACGAATTACTTGTTCAACAAATGTTCCGCTGCTTCGCGTAAATTCATAATCCGCAGGAGTAGCGCTGACATAAATAACTTGGTTGGTGAGTTCGTCATACTCTTCAAATTTCAGCGGACGGTTATCCATAGCAGATGGTAATCGAAATCCGTATTCAACCAAGACTTCTTTTCGTGATCTATCACCGTTATACATTCCACGGATCTGCGGAATAGTAACGTGAGATTCATCTACTATTAATAGATAATCTTTTGGGAAATAGTCGAACAAACACGAAGGACGAGATCCGGGTGCTCTGCCATCCATGTGCCGGGAGTAATTTTCTATGCCTGAACAGTAACCGATCTCGCGCATCATTTCAATATCAAACTTAGTTCGCTGTTCAAGTCGCTGTGCCTCAACATATTTTTCTTGCGACCAATAATATTTTAATCTCTCTCTCAATTCTTCTTCAACTGATACAATCGCTTTATTAACCTGATCTTTAGTAGTAACAAAATACTTTGCCGGATATATCGGTATTGACTCAACTTCTTTAATTACATCTCCGGTTATCGAATCAATTATGGAAAGTCTTTCTATTTCATCTCCCCAGAATTCGATTCTTACCGCTTCTTCATATTGATATGCCGGGATTATTTCAACAACATCGCCGCGCGCTCGGAAAGTGCCGCGTGTAAAATCGGCATCGTTCCTTGTGTAATAGATATCAATTAAATTGCGCAAAAGTTTTTTTCGCTCTATTGATTGTCTCTTCTTTAGAAATATGATTTGTTTTGCATACTGATCCGGCGCGCCAATTCCATAAATACAACTGACGCTTGCAACAATAATTATATCACTTCGCCCTTCTATTAATGAAGTTGTTGCTTTCAAGCGCAGACGATCTATTTCCTCGTTCACCGAGAAATCTTTTTCAATGTAAAGATCTCTTTTAACCACGTATGCTTCCGGTTGATAGTAATCATAATAACTGATAAAAAATTCTACTGCGTTGTTCGGGAAAAATGATTTGAATTCCGAGTAGAGCTGAGCAGCAAGAGTTTTATTGTGAGAGATTATAAGCGTAGGGCGGTTATATTCTTTTATGATATTACTCATAGTATAAGTTTTACCGCTTCCGGTAACACCTAGAAGAACTTGATGTTTGGTTCCGCGCTTTAATCCTTCCAACAATTCTGCAATTGCTTTTGGTTGATCACCTGCGGGTTGATAACTTGAGACTAATTCAAATTGTTTCATTTCGTTGCGCTGTTAAAAATACTTGTTGTGGTGTCAGTCCTTAATTTCAATTCCATGTGTATGAAATGAATTTCCGTTGTAATGACCGCTTAATATAATGCGGTTTGATGTTTCAATTCCGGTGGGCATCTCCATGGAGCCCGATACTACAACTTGTTTTCCGGCGCGGTCTTCAACAAAAAAAGTTGTTCCGCCGGAACCATCATTAGTAAATCCTTTTTCCACAAGAACTTTAACTAATATTTCTTTGTTGGCGTTGCTGTTGGTGTCGAGGTCTGAGAATAATCCAAGCTCGTCTTTCGGCTTAAAGTATGAAAAGTACATTATCAGTATTACAACAATAAGTAGCGCCGGAATAATTAATTTCTCTTTTTTCATGGATTCTCTTTCTTGTTTGAAGTTAACATGTGAATATATAAAATGATTCTCTTTTGTAACAAAAAAGAACATCGTTTATTTTTTATTTAGCCTGTATGAACTAAACAAGTAAATATTTTTTACTTTTACAGCAATAAAATCAAACTATCCGGAACTGAAATGAAAAAAGTAATTGTGTTCTTGTTTTTTTTGATGACAACAATCGTTTTCGGACAAATTCCCGATTCGTTAAAAAATAAATGGACGCCTGCGTTCATTGTTGGGCTAGGAATCAATCAAATTGCTTTTACTAATTGGGTAAAGGGCGGAGACAATTCCGTTTCGTGGACTTTATCGGGTGATTTCCGTTATGATTATTACGGCTCACCGTGGATTTTCAAAAATGAAATACGTGCTGCATATGGAAGATCTAAGATTGGCGGGGAAATATACAGAACCACTGATAACGATCTTTTTATAGAAAATGTTGCGTCGTATGATCTTGGCTGGGCAGTAAGTCCTTTCTTTTCCAACGCGATTAGATCACAGGTCGCGCGAGGATTTAATTACAAAGTTGATCCCGAAGTTGAGATTGCAAATTTGTTCGACCCTGGTTATATCACACAGACCATTGGTTTTGTTTATGATAAATATGCAAATGTCATTACCCGTTTCGGTCTCGGTTTTCAAGAAACATTTACAGATAAATTCAGGCAGTATTCCGACCCTGTAAATATGGCTAAAGCATTTCGATTCGAAACCGGTATTGAATCTGTTACAGATGTAAATTATAAAATCGATGATAATATAGTTTACGTGGGTAAATTAAGACTTTTCTCACAGTTTAAGAGTCTTGATGTTTGGGATGTACGTTTTGAAAATAATATCGCTGCAAAAATTACTAAGTATATTAATGTTAACTTTATTTACTATGTTGTTTATGAAGCAACACAGACTCCTTATACTCAGGTGAGAGAGGGGTTACAAATTGGAGTTGTTTATAACATATTATAATTAAACCCGGCAGATAATGACGATTCACGAAATACAAAATAATATTGTAAAAGAGTTTGAGCAGTTTGCGGACTGGGAAGAAAAATATAAATATATCATCGGCTTAGGAAAAACTCTTGCGCCGATTGATCCTTCTATTAGAACCGATAAATACAAACTGAGCGGCTGTCAAAGTCAAGTGTGGATAAATGCAAAACTTGAAGAGGGCAAAATAATATTTGAAGCAGACAGCGATGCATCAATTGTAAAAGGGTTGGTAGCTTTGCTTATCAGAATTTATTCCAATCATACCCCGGATGAAATTCTTTCTTCGCGGCCTGAGTTTATAAAAAAAATTGGAATTGATAATCACCTTTCTCCTACGCGCAAAAACGGTTTAGGCGCTATGATGAAACAAATTCAGATGTATGCGGTGGCGTTTAAGGCTCTCGCGAACAAAAAATAATTAGCTTGCTAGCATTAATATTTATTTGTCGCCTCTCCTAAAATATTACACAAAAAATCATAGCTAAACACTTCTTCTTTACATTTTCTTTATGCTTTTCACTCAACTATTTACAACGGGTTTATAACTCTTGCATTAATATAACGCAGGAGAAAAAAGAATTATAAGATGAATTTAATATTTACAAGTTTTAGTAAAAGAAAACCAATGATTGATTTCAAACATTTTTTCGTCAAAAACAAATTAAAATTAATACCTGTGGTTTATGGAATATGGGTTGTTGTCTCTGCGGTATCTGTTTATATACAGCCGTATAAATACGTATCGTGTTTCACCGACTTACCCGACAATATTAAAAATATACCGTCATTCCTGCTTTCATTTGTTTATCTGGTTTTATTTATTCCTGCTGTTGCATGTATAATTCTTTTCATGATCTATTTTTTATTTATTGTGATAAGAAATGTATTAGTTCGGCAATAAGCGGGAGAGAAATTGAATCTAAT
This sequence comes from Melioribacter sp., assembly GCA_023250955.1. Classification (GTDB taxonomy): domain Bacteria; phylum Bacteroidota; class Ignavibacteria; order Ignavibacteriales; family Melioribacteraceae; genus Fen-1258. Next base: position 107,691 of record JAHEZQ010000007.1, read on the forward strand.
TATTTTTGATAAGATTGTTATTGCTATGTGTTGTCTGGTGTATTCGTATTATAAAACATGCAGAGACAAATCATAATTTGGAGATAAAATGGAAAGTACTTTAGAAATAATAGTCTCTCTTATTATTGCATTAGCAATTTTAGGCTATCTTATTTACACATTGATGAAGCCGGAAAAATTTTAATTATTGGGTAATTATATATGATTCCGTTTAATGAAATCATTCAGGCGGTAATATTTATAATCGGATTAATTATCGCTGCACCATTATTTGGTGGTTACATTGCCAAATTATTATCCGGAAAGAAAAATATTTTGTCCCCTGTCTTTGGGCGGGTTGAATCTTTAATTTATAAATCTGCTGGAATTAACCCATCTGAAGAAATGGATTGGAAGAGATATACGTTTTCAATTCTAATTTTCAGTTTATTCGGAATAATAATCTTAACGGTTATTCAATTAATTCAATCAACTCTTCCGTTAAATCCGCAAAGATTATCAAACGTAGAGTTTTCATTAGCAATTAATACTGCAGTAAGTTTTGTTACTAACACCAATTGGCAGTCATATGCCGGCGAAAGCACTCTAAGTTACTTTGTGCAGATGATTGGTTTAACGGTTCAGAATTTTGTTAGTGCGGCTACCGGAATTGCAGTATTGCTTGCATTAACAAGAGGATTAGTAACTCGTCAAGGAAACAGTTTGGGAAATTTCTGGGTTGATTTAGTGCGTTCAACTCTTTACCTGTTAATACCGCTATCAGCAATGTTTGCAATTGTACTGGTAAGCCAGGGTGTTGTACAATCATTTTCGTCTTATAAAGAAATAACTACATTAGAAGGATACAAACAAATTATTCCGTTAGGTCCTGCCGCATCACAAATTGCAATAAAACAATTAGGAACAAACGGCGGCGGATTTTTTAGCACAAACAGTGCCTTCCCATTTGAAAATCCTACACCGCTTTCAAACTTTCTGCAAATGTTTTCCATACTGCTTATTCCAGCCTCATTAGTTTTTACCTATGGGAAACTTATCGGCTCTAAGAAACAAGCATGGATAATATTTTTTGTGATGATGTTCGTATTTGTCTTTGGTTTATTGGTATCAACTTACTCGGAATATTCGAACAATAATATTTTTCAAATTAGCGGACTGATGGAAGGAAAAGAAACACGATTTGGTATACTTAACAGTGTTCTTTGGTCCACCGCTACAACGGCCGCTTCGAACGGATCAGTAAATGCAATGCACAGTAGCTTATCACCATTATCGGGATTGGTTGCAATGTTTAACATACAACTTGGAGAAATAATATTCGGCGGAGTTGGATCAGGATTATATGGAATGCTGCTATTTATATTAATCACAGTTTTTATTTCAGGATTAATGATTGGACGTACGCCGGAATACCTCGGGAAAAAAATAGATGCGTTTGAAATTAAATGGGCAATAGTTGCCATTCTTCTGCCGAATACAGCTATTCTACTCTTCTCTGCCCTTGCTCTGAAAACGAATGCCGGTTTATCAAGTTTGGCAAATAATGGTCCTCACGGTTTTTCAGAAATACTTTATGCTTTTTCCTCGGCTGCAGGAAACAATGGAAGTGCATTTGCCGGATTAAATACCAATACGGTTTTCTATAATTTAATGACAGCGTTGGGAATGCTAATAGGTAGATTCGGTGTAATTATTCCTTGTATGGCTATTGCGGGTAATCTTGTAAAGAAAAACATTACTCCTACTTCAAAAGGAACATTACAAACCGATAATTTCCTTTTTGCGTTACTTTTATTAGGTGTGATATTTATTGTGGGGGCGTTGACATTTTTCCCGGCTTTATCGCTCGGCCCTCTGCTTGAACATTTGTTGATGAATAACGGAATTACTTTTTAATTACTTCAAAGATTATTATGGACACTAGAAAAAAAAGAAAATTGTTCGATAGAAAAATTGTTGTTCAAGCTGTATTAGATTCATTCATTAAGCTAGATCCAAAATTACTCCTGAAAAATCCAGTGATATTTCTTGTCGCCGTAGGTGCTATGCTCACATCTGCTTTATTTGTTATTAACATGGTTAATGGAAATTTCTCTTCGTTCAATTTTCAAATAATTATCTGGCTCTGGTTTACTGTTCTCTTTGCAAATTTTGCGGAAGCCATTGCTGAGGGGAGAGGGAAAGCACAATCAGAAAATCTTCGTAAACAGAGGACACAAACAATTGCACGCAAGATGATTAACAATAAAGAAGAAAAAGTTTCCGCTGTTGAATTGCGCGTGGATGATCTTGTAATTTGTGAAGTTGGTGATTTTATTCCTGCAGACGGAGAAGTTGTTGAAGGAATTGCCAGTGTTGATGAGTCTGCAATAACCGGAGAATCCGCGCCTGTAATTCGTGAAAGCGGAGGCGATAGAAATGCAGTAACGGGCGGAACGAAAGTTATCAGTGATAAAATTATTATCAGAATTACTGCAAACCCCGGCGATACATATTTAGACCGTATGATTGCATTAGTTGAAAGCGCTAAACGGAAAAAAACCCCAAACGAAATAGCTCTTTCTATTCTTCTCTCGGGACTATCTATAATTTTTCTTCTAGTTGTAGTAACATTCAGAATATTCTTTGAGTACAATCAAACCGGCAATTTCTCACATAACGAAAATGTCTCGATTCCAATTCTTGTTTCTCTTTTAGTTTGTCTGATTCCTACAACTATTGGAGGTTTGTTAAGCGCTATCGGTATAAGCGGTATGGATAGATTGCTAAGTCATAATGTTATTGCAATGAGCGGAAGGGCTGTTGAAGCCGCCGGAGATATTGATGTTCTTCTTCTTGATAAAACCGGGACAATAACACTAGGCAATAGAATGGCGACTGAATTTATTCCAGCTCCGGGATTTAGCGAAAAATATTTAGCAGATGCTGCTCAATTAGCGTCTCTTGCAGATGAAACACCCGAAGGTAGATCAATAGTAATTCTTGCAAAAGAAAAATTTGATATCCGCGCAAGGAATATTCACGAACTAAATGCACACTTTGTTCCGTTTAGTGCGCAAACGCAAATGAGCGGAGTAAATATTCTTTCATCAACAGGTTCGCGGGAGCGAATTATCAGAAAAGGTTCTATTGATGCTATAAAGAAATACCTCTCTTCAGAAAACCTGGAAAACGTTAATACCATAACTGATTTGAATTTTAGCCGGATGATCGGGGTTGATGTTGCATTAGCAGGTGGAACTCCGTTATTAGTTGTTGAAAACAAAAACGTTCTTGGTGTTGTTCAATTAAAAGATGTTGTTAAAGGTGGTATCAACGAACGATTTGCCCAGCTTAGAAAGATGGGAATCAAAACAATTATGATAACGGGTGATAATCCGCTAACGGCAACTGCTATTGCTGCCGAAGCCGGAGTAGATAGTTTTATTGCACAAGCTAAACCGGAAGATAAACTGAAAACTATTCGAGATGAACAATCATTGGGAAGAATGGTGGGTATGATTGGGGACGGAACGAACGATGCGCCTGCACTTGCACAAGCGGATGTAGGAATTGCAATGAATAGCGGAACGCAAGCTGCACGTGAAGCGGGAAATATGATTGACCTGGATAGTAATCCTACAAAACTAATCGAGGTTGTTGAAATCGGTAAACAATTATTAATGACGCGCGGATCGCTGACAACATTTAGCATTGCAAATGATGTTGCAAAATATTTTGCAATAATACCGGCAATTGCTACTACGCTTTATGCAACAAAATATAGTAATGGACCGCTTTCCGTTTTAAATGTAATGAATCTTTCTACGCCCCAGAGTGCAATTCTTAGTGCTGTAATTTTTAATGCGATAATTATCATTCTGTTAATTCCTCTTGCATTGAAAGGTGTAAAATATCGGCCGGAAGGAGCCGCTGAAATACTGAAACGTAATATTATTATTTATGGATTAGGCGGATTAATTGTTCCGTTCATCGGAATAAAGATAATTGATGTTATTTTAACTTCAATTGGATTAGTATAAAATATTAGAAACAACTATGAAAAAAAATATTATAACCTCAGTAAAAATTTTCCTGATCATGACTTTATTGGTCGGAATAATTTACCCGTTATTTATCTCTGGAATTTCGCTATTAATTTTTTCTAATCAAGCTGAGGGTAGTATAATCAAAGCAGATGGAAAAATTATTGGCTCTAAATTAATTGGACAAAAATTCATTTCTGACAAATATTTTTGGTCCAGGCCATCAGCCATAGATTATAATCCATACCCGTCTGGCGCAAGTAATTTAGCTCCGACAAGCGCTAAGTTAAAAGAACTATATAAAAATAGAAAAGAAATCTTTGCTCGAAGTAATTTCGTCAAAAATTTAAAAATAATACCCAATGAAATGCTGTTTGCTTCCGGAAGCGGTGTTGACCCGCATATCTCGCTACAATCTACTCTTTTGCAAGTTGATCGTATTTCAAATATTAGAAATTTCAATAAAACACAAAAAGAGGAATTGATTAAATTAATAGCCACTTTTATTGAAAATCCTCAACTCGGCTTTTTAGGAGAAAGTAGAATAAATGTGTTGATGTTAAATATGGAGTTAGATAAAATAAAATGAAAACAACAGAAGAAAAACGTCCGGATCCTTTAAAACTTTTAAATTCAATTCAGAGGGAAGAAGAAAAAGAGAAAAAAGGAAAATTGAAAATATTTTTTGGAATGTGTGCCGGTGTTGGAAAGACTTATTCACTGCTTGAGTCTGCACATAAATCCAAGAAAGATAAGATTGATGTAGTAATTGGATATGTTGAAAGCCATAAACGCAAGGAAACAGAAAAACTTGTCGAGGGGTTGGAAAGTATACCTTTAAAAGAAATTGCTTATCGCGATACTAAATTTTATGAACTGGATCTTGATGCAATTCTACTACGAAAACCGCAGCTAGTTTTGGTAGATGAACTTGCTCACACAAATATTCCGGGTTCAAGACATTTAAAACGATTTCAAGATGTAGTGGAGTTGCTTAATAACGGAATTGATGTTTACACAACTTTAAACGTTCAGCATCTAGAAAGCCGTGCCGAAACCGTTTACCAAATAACCGGCGCTCAGATTAAAGAGACGGTTCCGGATTCAATATTTGCCAACGCCAATGAAATTGAATTGGTTGATATTACACCCGATGAACTTCTTCAAAGACTAAGTGAGGGCAAAGTATACACACCTGAAAAATCCCAACAAGCAATAGAAAATTTTTTCCGCAAAGGAAATTTAACCGCGCTTCGTGAAATGGCTCTCCGATTAACAGCAGAGCGCGTAGATTACCAACTGCGCGATTACATGACCGAGAAAAATATTACAAGCACATGGAAATCGGGACAAAGATTAATGGTTGCTATCAGTCCAAGCCCTTATTCGGCAAAGTTAATTAGATGGACACGCCGACTTGCATACACAATGGAGGCATCATGGATTGTCGTTTATGTAGAAACAGATCAAAAAGTTTCGGAAGAAAACAAAGAAGTTCTAAAAAAGAATTTTGAACTTGCTAAAGAGCTGGGAGCGGAAATTATTACAACTAACGATATGGATATTGTCCATGCTTTGACAAGGATCGCTACTGAAAATAATATTACGCAAATCATTGTCGGCAAATCTAGAGCATTCCGCAAATCGAAAGTAATTGAAAGATTATTAAAAGAGAGCGGAGAGATTGATATTTATGTTGTTGGCGGCGAGAGAACGGATTCCCCAAAAATATTAAGAAATCTAATTTCAAAATTTCAATCCGGTAAATATCAATATCTAATATCTTCGGTAATAATTTGTACTGTACTATTAATTTGTTATCCCTTAATGGCTCAAATCGGTTATCAAACTGTTTCTTTGATTTTACTTTTGGTAATTTCTTTAATGCCCCTTGCAAATCTTGGCCGCGGTCCTATGATCCTTGCTGCATTAATAAGCTCATTCAGTTGGGATTATTATTTTATTCCACCGCAATTTACCCTGCATATAGATAAAATTGAAGATGTCTTAATGCTACTTATTTTCTTTATTGTAGCAACGGTTTCCGGTGTTTTAACTTCGAGATTAAGGGCTCAGCAAAAATTAGTAACTATAAGGGAAAACCGTACAAACGCTCTCTACAATCTTCTTAAAGAACTAGCCAAAGGAAGAAGCTTAGATGATCTTGTAGAGATAAGCATAAAGAATATTAAAAAGGTTTTCGATGCTGAAACAATTATCATATTTCCTGTTAATGAAAAAAAACTTTCTCCTCAACCACATTCCGCCAGCAATTTTGTGCTTGATGATACCGAATGGCATATTGCTAATTGGTGTTTTATAGACGGACAGAAAGCGGGAAAATTCACGAAGACTCTTCCGACCTCTGATGCTCAATTTATACCGCTTATTGGTTCGAGTAGAAAAATTGGAGTGGTTGGATTAAAATTTACCAGCGATCAGCCACTACATTTTGAACAGGAAATTCTTCTTGACGCATTCATAAATCAAATTACGATTAACTTAGAAAGAGAACTGTTAAATGAATTTGCTAAAAAAACTTTAGTCCTTTCGGAATCAGAGAAACTTTATAAAACATTATTCAACTCTATTTCCCACGAATTAAAAACTCCGATAACAACTATCATCGGTGCTATTAGTTCTTTGGCCGATGATTCAATTTCTAACAGTAAGGTGATTAGAAAAAATCTAAACAGCGAGATTAATATTGCCGCAGAAAGGCTGAACCGTTTAGTAGAGAATCTGCTTGATATGACCCGTTTGGAATCCGGACAGATGAAATTAAAATTAGATTGGTACGAAATTACCGACCTTGTTGAAAGCGTCTTGAAAAGATTGAACAATGAATTAATTAATCATACAGTTAAAACCGACATTCAAGAAAATATTCGGCTATTTAAGTTCGATTTCGGATTGCTTGAACAAGCTTTGATGAATGTTATGCATAATTCATTAATTTATACTCCAGAAAAAAGTACAATTGTGATTCGCGTTAAAGAAGAAAAAAATGTTTGTAAAATTGAAATATCTGATAATGGTCCCGGATTTGCGGAAGAAACGCTCGATAGATTATTTGAAAAATTTTATAGAATACCTGGAACCAAAACCGGAGGCACGGGTTTGGGTTTATCAATTGCAAAAGGATTTATAGAGGCGCATTCAGGCAGCATTTCAGCAAAAAATCGAAAGGAAGGCGGGGCGGTATTTATAATAAAGATACCAATGCAAAAATAAGATCAAAAAAATTATGAGTACAAAACATGTAATATTGATCATTGATGATGAATCTCAAATAAGAAGAATTTTACGAATTACTCTTGAATCCGCCGAATACAAAGTGATCGAGGCTGAGAATGGGAAAGATGGAATAATTCAAGCAGCAACCACTCATCCTAATTTAATAATTTTAGATTTGGGATTACCCGATCAAGATGGTTATTCTGTTTTGAAAGAAGTTAGAGCATGGAGTTCATTGCCAGTAATTATTTTGTCCGTTAGAAATTCCGAAGAAGATATAGTTAGGGCGCTTGATCTGGGCGCAGATGATTATATAACAAAGCCGTTTAATTCTTCGGAATTACTTGCAAGAATTAGAGCGAATATTCGGAGAACTCAAAATGTTGAGAATGAATCTTTTCTAATCAACGGCGAATTAAAAATTGATTTTGTTAAACGGGTCGTATATAAAAAAAATAATGAGCTTAAGTTGACCAATACAGAATATCTTCTTCTTTTTTTGTTATTTAAAAATATTGGCAAGGTCTTAACGCATAATTATGTTTTGAAAGAAGTCTGGGGTCCATCACATACGGAAGATTCTCAATATCTTCGTGTATTCATCGGACAAATAAGAAAAAAAATTGAAGACGATGCTTCGCGTCCGAAATATATAGTTACGGAGTCTGGTGTTGGATACAGAATGAAGTCGCTGAATATTTAATTCTTCTCAATTCGAACTTGTAATGTTGTCGAAGATAGGTGTGCCGTGTGAAAAGTATTCATGCTCTAAATACTGATTCCTATTTATGCTTTCCGAGAAGCCCCTCTTCCAAACACTGGTTGCATTCAAATTGCAGCGTGATATGATGTATTCCAAATTTTGATTCGAGAAGCAGTTCGATCTTATTCCTCAGTTTATCACTCTCACTAATTTTCATATCACTTACATTTACATGCGCTTCAAGATGAATATCATTATCACCTACTGTCCAAACATGAATATGATGAATGTTGTCCACTTCCGGAAATTTTTCTACCTCGGATTTAATTTCATTCAAGGAAAGATCTGCGGGCGCGCCTTCCATCAAAACATGAATTGCATCACTCAGTATATCGTAACTTTCTTTAATAATATATATCCCAATCAGAACAGTAAGAAGCGGATCAATCCACATAACATTCCAAACGGCAATCGCGACGCCGCCAAAAATAACCGCAACTGATGAGACGGAATCACCCAGCAAATGAACATATGAAGAGCGAATGTTAATACTATTTTTCGCATCGCGTTTAAGAAGGAGAGTGCCGATAATATTTGCGACAAGACCGATGAATGCTACTATTGTCATTGTAACTGCTTCGATCTTGTGTGGTTCTAAAAATCTTGAGACTGCTTCATAGAAAAGAAAAAAGTAAATTATAATCAACACGGCAGAGTTAATTACTGCTGCAAGAATTTCCGCACGTTTTAATCCGAAAGTATGGCGATGGGAGCTATCTCTTTGTTTTAATTTAATTGCTGTGTAAGAAAGAATTACCGCTATTCCGTCACTGAAATTATGAAGAGCGTCTGAGATCAGCGCCAGACTTCCGGAAATGATTCCGCCAACAATTTGAGCAACTGTAATCACAAAATTCAGCAGCATCGTGATAATCAATCTGCTGGCAGTAGTATTTATTCCATGGTGATCGTGATTGTGTCCCAAAATTTTATTCTGTCCCGCATATCGTTAGACATGCAATTATTTCTTAAATTAAAGTATCGCTTCACAAAAATGTGAATCAAGAAGATGAAAAACAAATTTTATACTGACTTTGATTTCGAGCGGCTCAAACCGAGCCCTCGCGAAAGTGATTACCGTTCACGATTTCAGATTGATCGCGACAGGATAATTCATTCATCGGAATTCCGCAGACTCCAGGGCAAGACACAAGTTTTTTTGCCTGGTGAATATGATTTTTACCGCACGCGACTAACTCATTCAATAGAAGTTGCACAAATAGGAAGAGCTATTTGCAACTTTCTTCTTTCAAAAGAAAAAGATTTTTTAAAAGAAGATTATTTTATTGATGAAGATTTAGTAGAATCCATTTGTCTCGCACACGATCTCGGCAATCCCCCGTTCGGACATGCGGGTGAACGCACGCTTAATGAACTGATGAAAAAGTACGGCGGATTTGAAGGCAATGCTCAAACTCTTAGAATGACAACCGAAATTTTTTACCGCGATGATGATCACTACCGCGGAATGAATCCGACTCGCGCGTTTATAGACGGAATTCTTAAATACAAAGCAGTCCATAAACAATTCAAGGATCCCGAAAATCATTTTATTTACAATGAGCAAAAAAAAATTATTGATTTCGTCTTCGGTAGTAAAAAAATATCAAAAGATATTTCTTCGCCTGAACGGCTTAACCAATTTCAGAGCATAGAGTGCCAAATAATGGATTGGGCGGATGATACCGCTTACGCAATTAACGATTTGGTTGACAGCATCTCCGGCGGTTTTATAAATATACAAAAGCTTTCGCGGTGGCGGGAATCAAACCAATTAAGTGAAGTTCAGAAAAGTATTATTGATGAGATTATCGAGTGGATCAAGATAGGAAATTTCAAAAAGAAATTCGGTGCGCAGATCGGTGAGTTTGTAAAAGCCTGCGGGTTAGCAAAACGAAATTCTTTTCTGGATAATCTTACCAATCGTTATAAATATATCCTTGTAATCGAAAAAAATATTTTCGAGCGGGTACAGATATATAAAAGAATTTCATCGGATTTGGTTTTCAACTCTTCACAGCTACACCAGATTGAATTCAAGGGAAAGCAGATGATTGAAAATCTGTTCAAACGTTTCGAAGAAAATTATGTTCACTCGCTCAGCGATACAAAATTATTGCCGGATTTCAACCACAGGTTATTATGTAACGAAAAAAATAAAATTAACCGCGCCAGAATGATCTGCGATTATATATCCGGTTCTACGGATTCTCATGCGATGCGTATTTACCGCCGCCTATTCGATCCAGAATATAGTTCGCTAGCAGATCTAGTATAAGATTAGAATTTTAACGACTTAAGAATTTCTTCGACGCTCTTTGTTCCGCCAAAATAGGAAAGTAATCTATTCAGCACGTCATCCACAACAGAATCGGGGCATGATGCGCCGCTTGTAATTGCTATTGTAATTTTTGCACTACGGGGAATATAATTTTCCGTTGCTTTTTCTTTTCGCGTGTGAATATCAAAATGGCTTATAAGATTTTCTGAAATGATTTTTTCTGCGCCGGAAATAAAGTATGTCGTAAATTTTTCTTCTAGCAGTTCAACAAGATGGGAGGTGTTCGAACTGTTATACCCGCCAATAACTATTGCCAGGTCTGCTTCTTCCTGGTTCAATCCTATTGTTGCGCTTTGATTATCATTCGTTGCATAGCATAATGTATCTCCTGTATCGGCAAAATGTTCTTTTAGATTTTCTGTGCCGTATTTTTTTATCATTGTCTTCCGTAGAAGATCAGCTATCGCTTGCGTCTCTGACGCTAGCATTGTTGTTTGATTAACCACGCCGATACTTTCAAGATCTTTCGCTGCATCAAAACCTGACGAATACTTCCCTTCGAAATATCTATAAAATTCTGCTCCCTCTATTTCGCCTAGTATTGTTTTAGAAACAACAACAGCTTCATCAATGTTACGAACAATTAACGACGGGGCTGTTTGTCTGCTGTGAGAAAACGTTGCGTGCGTCTCTTCGTGTTTGGCTTTACCGTGTATTATTACTGTAAAATTTTCTTTACCTAAATCTTCCGCGCGGTTCCATACTTTTTCAACAAATGGGCATGTGGTGTTAAATTTAATTGTGTCAATACCTTTTTCTTTGAGAAGTGTTTCGATTTCTATCGTTGTTCCGAATGCTGGAATAATAACGATATCGTTTGAATTTATTTCGTCCCACTCGATAAATTGATTTCCATATGCATCCATAATAAACTTAACTCCGCGGCTTTGCAGATCTAAATTCACAAGCGGATTGTGAATCATTTCACTTAACAGATAAATTCTTTTGCCGAGGTTTTCTTCTACTGTTTTATATGCAATCTCTATCGCGTTTTCGACCCCGTAGCAAAAACCGAAATGCCGTGCAATTAAAAATTTAACCGGTCCGAAATCTAGCATGGTTGGTGAAAAATCTTTTTTACGCGGATCTTCGTTTTTGCGAAGTTTTTTTATTTTAGAGATAATCGGACTTCGATAATAATCCGGTATTTCAAATATTTTCATTTATAGGCCTTATTAGAAAGTAAATCACTTTCTCATCTTAGTTAAAATATAAAGACGTGCTTTGTAATTCCACTTGTGTGCGTTTCACCTGTTTAGTTTTCCAACAAGGTTTTATAGTTTTCAATTTTCTACTTCCTCTGCTTTTTTAATATAAGCACTATAAACGTCCTGATAAATATCTTGTGGTTTGATTTGTTAAAAAAAAATTAATTAAATCTTGACAAAGAATTAAACCCTCGTAGTGCTGATTAATTTTTTTGAACAGAAATTGGGCAAACTCAGATTAAATAAATTGTAACCATCTGGGTTTATCCTGCTTTTGTTCCTGCATAATAAAAAACGTTATTCCGAGTCAATTCCGGAATACATCATGATAGATTTAGGAACTCGTGGTTCATCTCCAAAGAAATCTTTTTTCTTGCCTTGTGTAATTGCCCATCTGTGTATCCACGAAATTCCTCCACCACCAGTAAAAGTGTCGTTTGACTTGTATGCTTCATCCTGAAGTGCTTCGTCTAATGAAACAAATTTATAATTAACCGAGCGTATCATCTTGCAAAGTTCTGGAAAGTATTCTGAGTTTAATGTATTTGCATGAATTAATAAAACGTGATTAATGTTTCTCCCGAAGAGTGCGTTTGATTGACTTTCCCAATATTCGATTTTGCGTTTCATATAATGTATATATTCTGTTCCTATGTGTTTCATAACTTCGGTTTTGTTTGAGTCAATTGCTTTATCGTACGCACTTGCAAAAATCCATTCGGCATTATCAATTGTAACCGGCGCAACGGTGTAATTGTGATCAAAAAGAAATTTTTCAATTGCATTTTTTACTTCGAGCGATCTACCGGTTTGCAAATACGGGTGACGGAAATATTTCAGCTCTTTTTTATTTTGATTTAAAAGTTCCCGCGTTATTTTTCCCCCTTTTAGAATTTCTTCTTCAAATTTTTCGATTGAAAGATCATGTAAACTTGGATGTGAAAAAGTATGATTGCCAAGATCTAATCCGGCGTTTAGCCATTTTTTCAAAAGAATAATTCTTCGAATATCATATTCACCATTAATCTGTAATTTTTTTTCATTTACAAAGCCTATTGCGGGAATGTGCTGCGATTTAATGTTTTTAACAAGTTTGCCAAAAACTTTTTGAAGTTTATCATTCTCAAAATGATCAATGCGTTGAAGAGGAAGATCGTCTATAGTAACTGCGATCTTCGATTTTTGGGTCTGCGGTAAAACGAACGAACTAATTGAAAAGAAGAAAATGCTTGTAATTAATAACAGATAATTATTTTTTTTCATAAACTATTTTTCCGCCAATAATTGTATAAAGAACATTTGTATTTAGAATTTCTTCGTCTCTGCAGTTAAGGAGATCATTTGAAAGCACAACAAGATCTGCATACTTGCCAACAGTTATTGTTCCTTTCACATTTTCTTCGAAGGATGCGTAAGCTCCGTTAATTGTATATGATTTTAGCGCTTCAAGTCGCGACATTTTTTGATCGCCGTAAAAAACTTTTCCGTCGGCACTTTTTCTTGTAACCGAAGAATAAAAACATTTAATCGGATCAACGTCTTCAACCGGAGCGTCTGTTCCGTTGCAAATGATTGCACCGCTGTTAATCAATTTTTTCCAAACATACGCTCCTTCTGCTGCTCTAACATTGCCTAATCTAACAGGAACAAATGCGGCGTCTGAAGTACAATGAACACCTTGCATTGCAGCAATCACGCCAAGTTGTGCAAAACGTGGAATATCCTGTGCCGATAAATGTTGTGCATGTTCAATGCACCAACGAAGATTTTTTTTGTCTGGATGTTTCCTAAAAATTTCTTCATAAATATTTAGAACTTCGCGGTTTCCTCTATCTCCAATTGCATGGATACGCATTTGGAATCCGTTTGATATTGCTAACTCGGAAATTTCTTTCAACTCATTCAGTGGAGTAACATTGGAACCATAATTATCAGGAAAATCGCTGTACGGTTCAAGCAGCCATGCGCCACGAGAACCGAGAGCCCCGTCTATATATTGTTTAACTGATCTAACGTTTAAATGATTTTCGGCATACCCAATCAACAAATAATTTTTCAATTTCTTTTTCATGTTAACTAGAGAATCTCCAACCATTACATTAAGCCGTACAGCAAGTTTTTTTTCGTTCGCAAATTTTTTAAGAATATCAATGACATCAAAAGTTTCTCCTGCGTCCGCACAAGATGTAATTCCTTTCCTTAAACAATCTTCGGATGCCAGGCTAACCTGCTTTTCGTAATTTTCTAAAATTTGTTGCGGGGTGCGTTTAGCCAGATATTCATCATAATATTTTCTTATTAGGTTTTCTGCGTTCTCTTCAAAAATCCCTATTGGATTACCCAGTGAGTCGCGCTCGATCTTTCCGCCTACTAGATCCGGAGTGTTTCTATTTACGTTTGCAATTTGCATCGCTTTAGCATTTGCAAACACAGCGTGTCCGCTTGCGTGTGTGAGCATAACCGGATTTCGGGGAGTTGCTTTACTTAATTCATTGTGTGTCGGGTAACCATTTATATTTGGCATCGGTCTCGGATTAAATTTTTCCTGGTGCCACCCGCGTCCGATAATCCACTCGCCGGGTTTCGCTGTCTCTGCAGCTTTGGCAACTATTTCTATAATCTCGTCCCAATTTTTTGCTTCGTGTAAATCCAATATCTGTTTGGAATTGCCAATCCCGAGGAAGTGTGCGTGACTATCATTAAACCCGGGCATCACAAATTTTCCTTTTAGATCTATCACGCGGGTTGAGTCGCCTATAAATTTTTCAATCTCGCTTGTTGAGCCTACAGCAAAGATTTTTCCGCTTTTAATTGCAACTGCTTCTGCTGAAGCATTATCGCTTTCAACTGTTGCAACAACTCCGTTTATCAAAACTAAGTCTGCCGGATTTTTTAACACTTCTTTTTCTCCACAACTTTGATATAAAATTACTAAACAGAAAAAAAATGACAACGATATTATTAATTTAATTTTCTTCATTGTAATCCCGGTTGTATACTTGCAAAGATAAAAATATTGATTTAGTTTTTATTAAACGAAATATAAAATAAAGTCTTTTGTAAACTCTAAAAATAAACGCACTACCCCAATGCTGCAGAATAACATTAGTTGTGCGTCAGAGATCATCTGCCGGCTGGCAAAAAATGAGAAGGTAAAATCATCTATTACAGAACTTCAAAAAGAATTACTGCATTCTTCGGAACAATTTGTCTGGAAAATGTTGAATGAACATTTTAACGAACACGATCTCAAAACCGAATTCAAGTCTGCGTGGTTGTTCGTACTAAGAAAAAACACACCTTCACATGCTCATTATCATCCCAACAGCACGCAGTACACGGCGGTTATAAATGGGTGTGGCGATGGTCAATTCGGAAAAATTAAAAACTCACTTCAAAAATTTGATCCATCCAATTCCGATACTCTTTATGTGATCAATCGTGGTATGCCTCATGAATTTTTTCCAGGTGATAAGGATTTGGTCGTTCTCTCTTTACATACTGCTAATGCGGAAGAATTGATCGAGATCAATTGTTCGTCAGGCAAAGAAAGAACTTACGAATAGACTGAATAAACCCTGATAAAAAATATTTAGGTGTTTCTATTTGACTTGAGTAAAGATTTATTTGCTTTCAGTTCTATTTTCTGTTTACTAAAACTACTCCCCCTATTATAATTAATCCGCTTAATAAAGTAAGCAAAGTAATTTGTTCGTGTAGTAAGAGCCACGCACCAAAAAAAGTTACGAACGGTTCGATATATAGAAACGCGCCGACCCGCGATGCACTCATTTCATTTAAAGCCTGTGCCCACAAAGTATAGGCTATTCCCGAACAGAATATTCCCAGAAACAATATAGAACCCCAACCGCTTACTGATAACCGTAGAACTTCGGAAATGTTTTCCTTATTAATTGTGAATGGGGCTATTATAACTGCAACTATTAAAAACAAATAAAATGTTGTTAACGCTGGAGACAGATTAAATGTTGCTTTTTTATTTACCATCGAATAGAAAGACCATGTTACAGAGCTTGATATTATCAACACATCTCCTTTGTTCTTAATAAAATCAAGTGTTGTTAGATCGCCCTTGCTGACAAGAAATATCAATCCTAAAAACGAAATAATTATTCCAAGTGTTTGTAGGGAAGAAATTTTTTCTTTAAAAAAAATTATGCCGAGTATAACCATAAAAACCGGCGTTATACCGATTATCCATCCTGTGTGTGAGGCCGTTGTCCATTGTAACCCAGTAACTTGAATCCACAAATGAAAACATGCAATCCCCGCAAGAATAAAAATCCATTTTTGTTCGCGGATGTTTATAGAAAATTTTCTTTTCTGTTTAAGAAGAACTGCGGCTAAAAACAATATCCCCAATATCTGGCGTATGAAAACTATCGCTTCCGGTTTTATTTCTTCAAGTGCATTCTTTGTTGCAATAAATGACATGCCCCAAACTATAACTGCGAAGAGTGGTTTCCAATGCTTGGTTATTTGTGATCGGTGGTCGGTTATCGGAGCGCTCATGCTCTTGGTCTTAATTTTACTCTAGATAAAACATTTATCGTCGCGCCGAAATTTATATTCAGTTCCTCGCCGTTGTAAATTACTTGCTCGAGAAACAATCCCGAAGGCGGTGCTGTAAATTGTGAAGGTGTTGGCGAATTGTGTTCAAGAAAATATTTTAAATCTTTTTCCGTCAATTTGCCTCTTCCAATTTCAACAAGTACTCCAATCATTCTGCGGACCTGTTTCCATAAAAAATGTGAGCCGATTATGCGAATTAAAATTAAATCGCCGTCTTCTTTAATTTGGATTTTTTCTATTAATACTTTTGTAGATTTCTCTTCATTGTCTTTGTCTGCGAAAGATTTGAAATCATGCATTCCGACAAAAAGTTTAGATGCATTGCTCATCTTTTCAAAATTCAAATTATCTTTAATCCACCAGACAAACGGTTTACCGAACGCGGTTCTTCTTCTGGAGATTTGATAAATATAGCTTCTGCTTTTTGCATCGTGCCTCGCATGAAATTTTGGATTTGTTTTTTCTACTTCTATAATATTAATATCGGAAGGGAGCTCGTCGTTAAATTTCATTCTTATTATTTCGGGCGCAAGCATTGTCTTTGCCTCAAGATGAGCAACTTGGTAAAGCGCATGAACTCCGGCATCTGTTCTGCCTGCGCCGTAAATTTCAATATGTTCACCTTTGAATACTTTTTCAGCCACCTCAAGTAGTTTGCCTTGAACTGTTTTGCTCTGCTTTTGCATTTGCCAGCCGCTGTAACGTGTACCTTCGTATTCTATATATAGTTTAAAGCGTGACATGATTATACCTCAACAATGATCGTTCGATTAAACAACATATACTTCCTCAAATAAAAAGGAATTTAAATCAACAGCAGCTAAATCTAACGCTTCGGAAGTTACGCGATCAATTTCATTCATAACCGAATCGCTGGTTAAATCAACTTCGGTTTTACCTAAAAAGTATATTGCTTCTTTAACAATTATATCAATATATCTTTGGAAAAGATATTCGCGCCATCTAATCGAATCTGGCCCATTTTTCTCTAAAATCATATTTGCCATTTGCTTTGATGTATTTATCCAATAAATACCGTTTTTAAAGTCTATTGGGCGTTGATATATGGCTGGCTGTCTCTGATCGCAATCAAAGGGGTCATCGCTTTCGGAAAAAGGATCAGGATGCATTCCTGAAATTCTTACTTCGGGGAATGTGTTCGTTTTTTTTACTTTATTCCCGCCCTCGTTTCCAATTTTCCTTTGAGAATTTTTTGGAGGTTGATTCTTTTTTTGTGGATCTACATTCCATGTTTCTTCATTATTGCCCTCCACCCCTAAATCATTTCCAACACCAGCTAATCTATCTCTAATTAATTTTTGTAAGAACCTATTTTTCCATCTGTTTAATAATTCATTTAATTCAGAGGTTTTTTTTAGATTTATTTTTTTCTTTTCTTTTTTTGCTGATTCATCCATCTTTTCACATAGACTTTCAATACATTCTTTCGTCCAACTCAACAAAGCCTCTGTTTTACTAGCTCCGATAAATTCGTTTCTGTCGTTGGTCACATATTCTTCATCCTCCATTACTTGAGCATAGCATTCTCCATGAATAAATTCACTATAAACATAGGTTCTAAAGTGACCAATCTTACTTATCTCATAATTAGCTATGACTCCTACATCACTTAAAAAATCAATACTATTTCTCCCTCTATATTTATTTCCTTTTAACGGTTCATCAGAAGTAAACAAAGTTAATTTAATCTGTCCGCTAGGATACATTTTAATGTTTTCACCTTCGTAGTTAATTATTTGGGGACAAACAAATTCGAAAGGTCCTTCAAAACCTTTTTTGGGCAACAAAGATGGGATTCTTAATCTTGTAGATTGGGAGTGTTGGCTGAGCAATAAGTAAACTTGTTTATGCTGTATTATTCTTTTAGCTTGGGGATGCACAATTAATTTATTAATTAAATCTTTAAGATAATTAGTTTTTTGTGCACTCTTTGGTTGGAGTCCTCTAACAATTGTAAATCTTTTCCTTTCAAGCAATATGTTTTTTATTTCGTTGTACAAATTACTATTGCTTTTTAATCCCGATGTTTCAATCGCTTCTTCAATACTTGCTTCAAGATTATTCATTGTTGAATCGAATCCATATTGTTTTAGATCATTGAATCCAAATGAATTTAATTTCGCGCTACGATATGTAATCAAACTTGATGATTTAAACATTTCACGCATATAAAACTTGCCGCCATTACCATGACCGCCAAGTGTTTTAATATTACATTGTTGATCGTTACTTATTTTTTTTGCCGCTTTGGGGTCGAACCACCTTTTAAATGCAGCATCAATTTTTGCTCTATTCATTCCAACAAAATCAATTACATCAATAGATTTTATCAAGTTATTTTTTGACAGATTGAGGTAAACATAGATTATTTGCTGCTCGTCAGGCGTTCCTTCAATATTATATGCGTCAACAGAGTTTTTTAATAATTCAGCTATACCTTTCGCGTGGTCAAATTTGAATTCTTTTCCTATCAAATCTAAAACCGCTTCATCAATTACGGGCTTTTCTACTCTAATACTCATTTTAATTCCTCGTTAAATATTGATTTGAATTTAGTCAGCAAAAATGATGAATAAGCCAAAAGATTTTTTGCTTGAAGAGTGTTTTCTGTAGAATATCTATTTATGACTTCGTTTATTTGTTTAATCTTACCCAATAATTCAAGGTTCCTTGTTCTTACTGATGATCTGTAAAATTCATAGAAATCTTGGTCAATTATTTTATCCATCTTTCCTGTTAAATACATATTAAATCCCTCTGATCTCAACAATCTTTTTATCTCGATATTATAATTCAAATCCCTTCTTCCTTCAATCTGGATTGTATCTCCATCCAATGATTTTATAATCTTATTCCCTCTTGCTTTTCCATCATTTGTAAGAGCACAATTTCTATTTGAAATTCTTATATAGCCTTCGGGTATTAATTGATAAAGTGCGCGTCTAATTGTATCTGTATCTGGAAATTGAGGATAAAATCTAATTTGAAAATCCTCTGGAAAAGATTTAAAAACTTTCACAAGTATATCTTCGTATCTTAATAGATTATCTCCATCGTTATACATTTTAACAATTGTATAAAGTATTTTGTCTTTTTTAGTAAGTTTTTTCATTTTATTAATACCAGATTATTATCCATTACCATAAACCTCTCGTCGTCTTTTAGGGCATATACAAATTGATTATACTCAATTCCGTTTTCGGATGAACTTATTAATTCAAACAAATCTTGTAGATAATATGGCCTCAAGGAATCGCTTATAAAATCATAGCACTCCTCTATTAATATTAGCAGCTCTGGGGCAATAAGACTTGTTTCATTAATACTATATTTATTATTCGAATATGTAATCGACCGATCGTTTTTAATTCTATATAGATCCTTTTTAAAATCATTTATTCCTAAGTCCTTTAATGTCCACTCAAGCTGTTCTTCAAATACAGGTTTATTAATATTGGACAAAAGGCATTTCACCTTTTTTAAAACACTCCAATTATTATTGATTACACACGTTATACCATTTTCAAGAGTATAAATTTGGAATGCCTTTGAAGTTGTAATTGTTGAGATCACCTTCTGCTGAATTTCTTCAGAATCGAAATATTCGGCAATATTATCAATGTCCGTGATGGGAAAAAAATATTGATTAATAATATATTCTAAATACTTTTCTTTTCGTGTTAATTCAATTTCATTTTCTTTATCTAAGCTCTTAAGTCCATAAAATCCGGCCGCATAGCTTCTTAAGTACTTTTGTCCTTTTAATAAAGCAGTCATTCCTTGTTCGTGGATATATCTGCTTTCCTTGAGTTTTTCTTTAATTTCACTCAAGTGTTTAATGCTTGGATCCTTTGTAAACAAACCGAGTATTAAATCACCCACCTTAAGTCTCTCTTCTTGACCAAAGGAAATGAGTGTAAAGTTGAAAAAACCAAGGTCCTTAATGCCCTGATCGGTTCTTAATATATAAACCAGTTCATATTTTGATTTTATTAGTGGGTATTTGATTCTAACATCATTTAATATTTCTGTTACATAGCATTGTCTTTTTTCCTTTTTTAGAAAATCCCTTGAAACTTCACAAATATTTTCCCATTCTTTTATCGGGTAAGCAAAATGTTTCTTTGCTCCAAAAATATATTTATCAAATTGTATTATTCTTTCATCTTGTTTTATGTTTCCTATAACTGAATTAAATGAATCATATTTTGAGCCCTCATAATAGTATTTATGAATCATTTCCATAATTTCTTCTATGCTTAAGGGCTCCTTGCTGTTTTTCAATATCCTATAAGTCATATCTCTGATTCCACCTTTGCGTAATAAAAAATATTTATCTCCTTCCTGAAAAAAGAAATATTTTTTAAGCCCAAATAATATTTTGTAACAAAGTAGTTGTTGTGAATAGCTTAACTTTTGAACTTCAAGCATTTCCTTCAATTTTAGTGTGTTAATCTCTTTGTGGCCGATTTTAAGTTTTTCCAAGATATGATATACGTTTGTCCAACTAGGGTCTTTTTCAATTTGTCTTGCTGCGTGCTGATCAAATGCGAGCGGCATAAAACCAAGAAATGGAACTTCTTGAAAAATTTCTGCCAATATGCTTAAATATAGTCTAGGGTGGTACAATAAATCACTACTAGAACTAAAAAGTATTTGTTCGGTAATGGGGACGGGCTTATAAATTAGATAATCAAGAAATATTTTTCTGTAATACTCTGATTCGCCCTCTAGCTGCTTCCATATTTTATTAATGACTCTTTGAATTATTTGTCTTATTCTTTCTCTTGTTAACTCAAAACGAAGCCCTATTTCTTCCAAAGAAGTTAAATTATTACCTTCCCAGCGCATCTTTAGAATTGTAAGCTCACGTACACTAATTTTGCTCAAAATATGATTTATTATAACAATAATGTTTTTTTCACCAATCTTTTCTAGGCCGCTTTCAAGCATGGTTATTTTTTCATCAATTATTTTAGAAACGTCTATGATTGTCTTACGCCCTATATTTCTTTTTTGTATTAGAATATTCGGATCAAGAGATAACAATTCCCTTAGATTCGATACTTTGTTTATTGTCGTTATATACTGGTTGAACCTCATGGGAAATTCAAATTCTTTAAGAGAAGTATTCAAATACTTTTTTAAGGATTCGAATGATACGTTTAATCGTTCTGAAAATGGATACGATTCAACAAACTTTTGTTTCTCGCATTTTTCTTTTATTACTTCTTCATAATTCTCAAGCCCAGTTTTAGCGTTAAATAATAAAAGAAAGTTAATTATTGTTTGTCTTGCCTGTTCAATTGTTGTTGTTCCACAATTTCTTAATTTCATAAATTCTTCAAAATGTGTATTCAATAACTGCTCGAGGGTGTCTATAACAGTCCGGCTTTTGATATTTCTTAATGCGTGAGAAAATCTTATTTGCCAATCTATATCCGCTATTGAAATAGATTTTAAAGTTGGGATATTAATTGTATCTAAACGACTATCCCCGCCGATAAAAAATCGTGTGTTTTTTATATGGCTTACTATTTCGCTTTCTGTACGCATGTGGCCATCAATTGATCCAACTTATTTTTATATCTCCCTCAACTGTTCTAAACTCTTTATCGCCTGTAACAAGAACCGCTTTTCTATTTTTTGCGAGTGCTGCAGCAAATGCATCTGCATAAGACATTTTATGGAACGCTTTGTATTGTGCCGCTTGCAGAGTTAATTCTTTGTTCGCTTCTACTACCGAAATCGGGTAACGTGCAAATGTGTTTCTATAAATCTCTGCCCTTTCTTTGCCGCCTTCACGTAAAGCGATGTAATACATTTCTCCCCAATTGATAACACATAAAAAGATTTCGGCTTTGCCCGAAAGAGAATCCTTAAATATTTCGGCTACTTCTTTTGCGCCTCTCTCGCCCTCTGCATATGCAATCAAGGAATAGCTGTCTAATACGTATCTTTTCATAGTTCACGCTCTTTCTTTTTTTCTTCCATTAATGTTTTAAGAAGTTTACCGTCTGTTTTCATAAAGCCTATATTGGCTTCAATTGTTTCGTGTGTAACCGGAACAATTTTAATTCCGTCCCCATCTTCAAAGAAATTAACCCTTGTTCCAGGTTTTATTCCAAATCTTCTTCTCAATTTAGAAGGAATTACCAATTGACCTTTTGTTGTTACATAACCTACGTCCATAATCTTTCCTTTCGTAATATTTTCTTCACAACGATACACATTTTATAAATGTAAGTCAAATATAAAATGTAAGACTATTTAATAAATGGCCTACATTTGTATCGTTGTCTTATTCCTGCTTTGTGTTGTATTTATTCTTACTTTTTTTATGTTTGTAAAAAGCAATTGAAAGGAAGTTTAAATGGGCAAAAAAGATCCTCGCGTGGATGTTTACATTGTCAAGTCTCAAAATTTTGCAAAGCCGATATTAAAACACTTAAGAGAACTTGTTCATAAAGCATGTCCTTATGTGGAAGAAACTATTAAATGGAACTTTGCCAGCTTTGATTATAAAGGACCGTATTGCAGCATGGCTGCATTTAAGCGGCATTGTACATTTGGGTTTTGGAAGGCCGTTCTGATGAAAGACAAAAGACTGATGTCAAACGCAAAATCTGAAACCGCTATGGGACATCTGGGAAGAATAACTTCCATTAAAGATCTTCCTTCAGATAAAATATTAATCTCTTACTTAAAAGAAGCGGCAGCACTAAACGATGCCGGAATTAAACTGCCGCCAAGACCAAAATCTAAAGAGAAGAAAAAACTTATTGTTTTCGATTATTTTAAAAAGCTGTTGAATAAAAATAAGAAGGCGTTCGAGACTTTCAACAACTTCAGCTATTCACACAAAAAAGAATATGTGGAATGGATTACTGAGGCAAAGACCGAAGAGACACGCAATAAGCGAATTGCAACGACGCTTGAGTGGCTTGCTGATGGGAAAGATAGAAATTGGAAATATTTAAGAAGATAATTTAGAAGCACGGTTTGTCTCTAATTTATTTTTTACAAAGAAAGTTTAGTTCGTTCTTCAGCATCGTTGCTTTCAGCGGAATTTTTCCGATCATTTCGCCGTCGGCTTCGATCAAACATTCATCGCCTATCGGTTCGATTATACAACTTTCCACCTCTTTGTAATATAACTCGGGATGATTTACAAATTTACCCTTGCGGATGTTCGAAAGATTTTTTAAGTAGTCTATCAAACTCACATTCCCGGCAAGTGTGATTGAATATTTTCCGTCGTTCACTTTTGCATGCGGGGCAATGCACAGCCCGCTTCCAAAATATTTCCCGTTAGCCAGACACAATATCAATAAACTGCCGCTCCAATTAAATTCTTCCGAAATTATTTTTAATTTCTTCCGTTTGTATTTCAAAAAGCCAAGCACCGTGGCTTTGAAAAAATCAAAGTTGGGTCCGTAAATTTTTTTGCCTTCGTTAACGCGTTTAGCAACTTCGGCGCCGAGTCCTATATCAGTTATGTTATTAAAATATCTAACTGCGTTTTCCCCGTTCATTTTTTTGTATTCGAGTTTTCCGATATCAATTAGAGTTGTTGAGTTGTTTTTTAACAGTGCGTACAAGTCAGAAAGTTTCTTCGTCAGCTTTATCGTCCGCGCAAAATCATTTCCGCTTCCGAAAGGATACAATCCGACAATTAAATTTTCTCTTTTTGATTTCTCAACCTGCATTACTCCGTTAACCACTTCGCTCATCGTTCCGTCGCCCCCTGCCGCTATCAAATAATCCGTTCCGCTCAGTACTGCATTCCGCGAAAGCTCTATAGCGTGTCCGTTCCCTTTTGTAACCGAGGTCCATACTAAAAACTCTTCTCCGAATTTTTCCTCTATCTCTTTAATTGTTCTTTCTGTGTGCTTAAAGCGTCCGTTAACGACAAAATGAATTTTTTTCATGTTTCTTGTTTTTATTTATGTTGTAAAATATACAGAAATATTTTTCTGTTGAAATAATATTATTTAACTAAATAAAGATTTCTAAAGTAAATTGGTTTTCCTTCCAACTGAAACCCGATTGTTCCTTTCGTTACATTTACTTGTGTTGCCCTGTTCTGTAAAACACCATTAACATAAACAATCATTGAATCCTGATTACAAATAATATTGCAGTCGTTCCAATTGTCTTCTTCTTTCTCGTTCGAGTCCAATAATTTATTGGCTGTGTCTTTTGGCTTTCCTTTCGCTTCGTTAAACATTGCCCCACTCATCGCAATTAAATCTCCCGCATTTAGTTGCTTAAGTTGTACTTGAATACATTTGGGCCAAACGGAATCTGGTGCTTGTGTGTGGATTAAAACTCCGCTATTTCCGTTTCCGGTTTTCTTCGGCCATTTCCATTCCACGTGGAGTTTATAATTTTCGAAACTTTGCTTTATCCGGAAATAGCCGGCTTGATTTGTATTAAAAAACAATTCGCCATCGACATTCGTGAAAATATTTTCCGTGTTGACGTTTTTGTCTCTCAAAACAAAAAGAAATTCTTCCAGAATATTGCTGTTTGAAAAACGAATTGTGTCTCGTAGAGTTTTTGCGTTTGTATTTTCTGATTTTACATTTGTTACATGGGCACAAGCTAAAAACCCAAGCATAAGGGCTGATGCAAAACATAATGATGTGTTTGTCTTCATTTTACGTTTTTTCGCTTAACTAGAAATGTTGCAGAGAGTCTTGTTTACTCTGTTGTGTTTTACCTATCGTTAATTCAAATGCTGAAATAAAATAGGATTTGTTTTAAGTTTAGGCAAGCGGTAAAATGATATTTGTTAATAATCGAATAATGAGATGAATCCTCTAAAAAAATTTTTCTATCCGAAATCTATCTGCATTATTGGCGCATCAACAAAAGAAAAAAGTATCGGTTATGAAATCCTTAAGACAATCAAAGTTTACGGATTTACGGGAAAAGTTTTTTCTGTAAATCCCAAAGCAGATGATATACTTGATTATCCGTGTTATCACTCCATCGAAGAAGTTTCCGAGCAAATTGATCTTGCCATCATAGTTGTTCCAAAACAGTTTGCAGAATCTTCTGTTGATTCTCTTCTAGCTAAAAATGTTAAATCAATTATTCTTATTACTGCAGGATTTAAGGAGACTGGCAAAGATGGCGAAGAACTTGAGAAACGAATTCTTCAAAAAATAAAAAATGCCGGCACAAGAATGCTGGGACCAAATTGCATGGGCGTTATTAACACGCTTGATGAAATAAAACTCAACGCAACGTTTGTGGCTGAGAAACCTGAGTACGGAACAACGGGTTTTCTTTCTCAAAGCGGTGCACTTGGTGCGGCGGTGTTAAATTCTCTACGTGAGACTGATATTAAGTTCGCTCATTTTATAAGCGTGGGAAATAAAGCAGATATAAATGAAAATGATCTGCTTGGTTTCTGGCAAAGAGATGAAAATATAAGAGTAATGACTTTTTATTTGGAAGGTTTTGAGAATGGAAGTGAATTCATAAAATATTTCATGCACAACGAGATTACAAAACCCGTGATTGTGCTAAAAGCCGGACGAACACAAAGCGGAATGAAAGCGGCAGCATCACACACGGGGGCATTAGGAGGCAAGGATAAAGTTGTTGATTCTCTGCTAAACCAATTCGGAATAATACGCGCGGACGATCTTAATGAGCTTTTCAACACTGCAAAGGGATTTGAGAATTTTAAAATGCCGAGCAGTAATCGTATTGCTGTAGTAACAAACGCGGGCGGTCCGGCAATTTTGTGTGTTGATGCGCTTGAAAAGGAAAATTTGATCCTTGCAAAATTTAGTGATTCTACAAAAAGAAAATTGCAGGAAATAGTAAACCCTGAAGGAAGTGTTGATAACCCTGTTGATCTTCTGCCCGGAGGAAGTGCGGAGACTTTTAGAAATGTAATAGAGATGCTTTCGGCAGATAAAAATGTAGATGCAATAATTTCTATCTTCGTTGAGCCTGTAATGGTATCTCCATTTGAAGTGATAGAGAATGTTAATTCAATTCAAAGTGGGAAACCTATTTTACAAGTTGCAATGCCCTTGCCCGAGTTTTGGGAAAAGTACAGGCGAGAGTCAGCAAAAAGAATCCCTGTATTTAGAAGTCCCGAGGATCCCGCAGAGGTGTTATCAAACATGTTGTTCTATACTTCAACACAAAAAAAGATTTTGAAAAACAAAAAGAAATATGAATCACTTTTAAATTTGAAGTCGCACAAGAATTCTTTCGCAAGCGGATTCTTAACGCAAAATGAAATTGCAAAATTATGTGGTGAATATTCTCTGCCTTTAATAAAAAGTAGGTTGATTAAACCACCAAAACTAGAAGGCATTAGCAATAACCTTTTCCCTCTTGTATTGAAGGGCATTAATTCAAAAGTAATTCACAAAACGGAATTGAACGCCGTAAAATTGAATATAAAAAACAAAGCTGATCTCCGAAAAGCAGCAAAAGAAATTAAAAATAATTTCTCCAAATCGGGTTTCGAAGTTGAAAATTTTCTTGTACAGAAGTTTGTAAAAACTAAACAAGAATTGTTAATCGGCGGTTTTCGAGATGTGTCGTTTGGATCAGTAATAATGTTCGGGGCGGGCGGTAAGTACGTAGAAGTAATTGGCGATACTTCTATTCGATCCGCTTATATGTGTGACCGAGACATTGATGATATGATTAACGAAATAGCAATTGGAAAAATTTTGCGTGGTCTCCGTGGGGAAAAACAATGCGATATAGTTACGCTGAAACAAATTATTTTCTCTTGCGCTAAAATGATGATTGACAACAAAAACATTGTTGAGTTTGATATGAATCCCTTGATATTTGGAGAAGATGGTAAATATTATGGAGTAGATGTCCGCATTCGCGTTGATTGATCCTTTTAATTAGATTGTAAATAGTTATTCCGTTCATTACCTTTCTCGCGAGAAAACTTAAGGGGTGGTTTATGAAAAAGTATTTCTTCTCCGTTATTCTTCTTTTCGTTTTAATATCTACTTCCCTTGCGCAATGGCAACGTATTCAAACCTTACCATCTTGGACTTATTTTGGCGGGTGCATTGATGCTCTCGGTGACAATTTTGCTGTTTTTACTAAGACCTCTGGTCAATTACTTATAACTTCAGATGCTGGCCAGACCTGGACAACAAAAAATTTGCCATTTGCAGATTTAGTTGTTGATATTTCTCTGGTGAGTAATAATATTTTTTTTATTGCCACTTACGAAATTGGAGGAACGGTTGGTAATTTTTATAAAACTACTGATGGCGGAAATACATGGACAAGTATTCTTTCGAGTTCGGGTTTAACCGGTTGTGGTAATTATATTAGAATGTTTAGCGAAACAAAGGGGATAGCTATGGGGGATGGACCTTTTGTTTCCGTTTCTCCATACGTACTTTCTATTAAGGCTTTGTTTCTGAAAACTACTAATGGCGAAGACTGGCAACAAAACAATTCTGCGGAAGTTGGTTTTTCGGGTGACTCCTGGCGTAGAATAGATTTTGTTGACGAGAACAATGGTTACTTTTATAGAAGCGGTATTAGTCCCGAGCTACTTCTCAAAACAACAGACGGCGGAATTACTTGGACTAATACAAACTTTCGCGAAAACGGCAGAGGGTGGATGGTAAAATTTTACAGTAAAGACTATGGCTTCGTTTATGATTATGACTATGTAAACAGAATAAATTTAATTGACAGGACAACTAACGGCGGGGTTGATTGGCAAACTATGAATATCGCTGGTATGGGAAGGATTAATGATATAGAATACGTTCATAGCAAACCAGCATATGTGTGGCTCGGTGCTTCGACAATATTATACTTCAGCGCAGATTCAGGAAAAACATGGACTCAAAAAATAGTATCGGACGGAACGGAAAGATTTGAGGATATTGTTTTTCCAACAAAAAAAACCGGCTGGGCATTAACAACAACTGGCTTATACTATACAAATAACAATGGTGGGGTTGCCACTAATGTTACTCAAGAAAAAAATCTTCCGTCGTCTTTCCAACTTTTCCAAAACTATCCTAATCCGTTCAATCCAGAAACAATTATTAGATTTCAAGTTTCAGAACTTAGTTTTGTAACATTGAAAGTTTATGACATGCTTGGAAGAGAGGTTGCCCTGCTCGTGAATGAATTCCGGCAGCCCGGAATCCATAATTCAACATTTAATATTAATAATTATTCTCTGCCAAGCGGAACTTATTTTTACAGACTTACTGCCGGTGATTATTCCTCTACTCAAAAAATGGTTCTGCTGAAATAATTTTAATTTCTTCTAAAATCTAAAAGGATTTCTTTCCCCACACTTCTTATCTTTACGAAGATCATTTATCTGTTTAGAAAGAATAATGAAAATTGCATTCGCTTCAAGCGAAGTTTTCCCGTATGTAAAAACCGGCGGACTCGGTGATGTTGCTGGGTCTCTTCCCATAGAACTTTCAAAACTCGGGCATGAGGTGAAAGTTTTTCTTCCTAAGTATAATGTGTTCGGGGAAGAAGAACATGGTTTGCATTATCAATGGGATATCGGAGAAATTCCAATCCGTATTGCTGGATTGGTCCGCTCCGTTCATGTTCATGCTGCAACTCTTCCTAACTCAACTGTACAAGTTTACTTTGTCGATTGCCCTCATTACTTCCACCGTTTCCGTGTTTATACAAATGATCTTGATGAAGACGAAAGATTTCTTTTTTACTCAAAAGGAGTAATAGAAATACTTCAGCGACTTTCCTGGACGCCGGATATAATTCATTGCAACGATTGGCAAACGGGCGTACTTCCTCTTCTGTTAAAAGAAAATTACGGATGGGATAAACTTTTCGGGAAAACAGCAACGGTATTTTCAATTCATAATATTGCATATCAAGGAATATTTCCTAAAACCGCATTTGAAAAAGTTGAGATTAAACACGAGCATTCTCTACCGGATGGCATTGGTGAATATTATGGCGGTGTTAATTTCTTGAAAACCGGAATTCTAACTGCGGATATGGTTAACACCGTAAGCGAAACCTACGCTCACGAACTTTTAACTGATGAATACGGTGCCGGTATGCAAAAATTTTTAGAGATAAGAAAAAAGGATTTCTTCGGAATTCTAAACGGCATTGATTATAATCTCTGGAATCCAGAGACGGATAAATTTATTCCGTATAAATATTCTGCTAAAGATTTATCTGGCAAGATTAAGAATAAAACATTTTTGCTCGAACGTCTTGGTCTTCCGTTCGATGAAAATATTCCGCTTGTTGGAATTGTTTCCCGACTTGTTGACCAAAAGGGATTTGATATATTCTCCTCCGGATTAAACCGCTTAATGGATTTACCCGTACAATGGGTTATACTTGGAACCGGTGAATAC
The DNA here is from genome assembly GCA_023250955.1 of Melioribacter sp. Lineage (GTDB taxonomy): Bacteria > Bacteroidota > Ignavibacteria > Ignavibacteriales > Melioribacteraceae > Fen-1258. The sequence continues at coordinate 137,264 of JAHEZQ010000007.1, forward strand.
AGATATGAAACTATGTTCAGTGAACTTGCTTATAAATATCCGGAAAAAATTTCTGCCTATCTTGGTTTTAATAACGAGCTTTCTCATTTAATTGAAGCGGGTGCAGATATTTTTGTAATGCCATCTAGATTTGAACCTTGCGGGTTAAATCAAATATATTCATTACGATACGGAACCGTTCCCGTTGTAAGAAAAACTGGTGGTCTTGCAGATACTGTTCAAGATTGGAAAGATTCTATTTTGAATGGTGATGAAACGGGGAACGGATTTTCGTTTGAAGAATATACTTCGGAATCATTTATCCGCGCTTTTCAAAATGCTATTTATGAATTCCACAATAAAAAGACGTGGCAAAAAATTCAGATCAACGGAATGAACAAAGATTTGTCCTGGGCAAAATCAGCAGTTAAATATGTTTCGCTTTATGAAAAGGCAGTCTCAAAAATTAAAAAGGATAAAACAAATTAATTCATCCTTGTTTACTTTGAATAAGTTCTCCAACAATATTATTATCAACCTATGAAATTATCTCAGCAGCTTATTTTCTTCGGCATTGTTTTTTCAATTTACGGTTTAATTAATTTTTACATTTTCCGTCGCGCACTGTTTGCTGTTCCTGCAAACTATAAACCTCTTTTCACAATTTCTTTTGTGATCGTAATTCTTTCATTTATTGCCGGAAGATTTTTAGAACGATTCTCTGTTAATGTTTTCGGCGATGTGTTGATTTGGATTGGTTCTTTCTGGATTGCGTTTATGTTTTATTTTTTTCTAGCTCTACTCGTAATTGACTTGCTGCGATTAATTAACCTTGTTGTTCCTTTCTTTCCTGCTTTTATTACTCACAATATTGAAAAGACTAAGCGCATAACCGCACTTATTGTTCTAATCTTGGTCACTGTAACTGTTGTCGGCGGATACATCAACACAAAAGTAATTATAACAAAAACCTATAAGATGAGAGTGTTTAAGAATGCAGGAGAACTAAAAACTTTAAACGTTGCAATGGCTTCCGATATTCATCTTGGAACAATAATCGGCAAATCCTTTTTAAATAAACTTGTAACAGAAATCAATAAATTGAATCCGGATATTATTCTGCTTGCGGGTGATATTATTGATGAAGATCTCGCCGCGGTTATAAAAAACAATGTGGGTGAAGAATTAATCCGTCTCAAATCTAAGTATGGCGTCTATGCTATAACCGGAAATCACGAATATATTGGCGGTGTGGAGGATGCATATAAATATTTGGTTGCGCATGGTGTAAATGTTCTGAGAGATGAAAAAATTAAAATTGATAAAGCGTTCTATGTTGTTGGTAGAGAGGATCGTTCTATTAGACAGTTTGCAGGAAAGCAAAGAAAAGAATTGAAGGATTTGTTGTCCAGCGTTGACAAATCTTTCCCGGTTATATTAATGGATCATCAGCCTTTTGAATTAAATGAAGCGCTTGAAAACAATATTGATTTACAGCTTTCCGGCCACACACATTACGGGCAATTATGGCCGATCAATTTTATAATTGAAAAAATCTACGATTTAAGTTGGGGTTACGGCATCAATGGAAATACTCACTATTATGTTTCCTGCGGCGTAGGCGGATGGGGTCCGCCTGTTAGAACAGGAAGCCGTCCTGAAATAATAAACTTCAAAATAAAATTTGTGGGCCCAAGGAAATAATTTTTTTATTTCAGCAAAATCATTTTCTTCGTTTGAGAAAAGCTTTCGGTTAGCAACCTGTAAAAATAAACTCCTGATGACAGTTTTATTCTATCGGGCATAAAATTTAACTTGTGTAAGCCTGCGTTTTCAACATCATTAATAAGTGTGGCTATTTCTCTTCCTAGTAGGTCGTAAAGTTTTATTGTAACTAAACTGTTTTGAGTCAGATAATAGTTGATAACTGTTCCCGAGTTAAATGGGTTGGGGTAGTTTTGATAAAGTGTAAAATCTGTTGGTGTTACGTTCGGTTGCCATCCACCAACGTCTTTGAATTTAATTCTGCTTTGTCTAATCGCATTTTTTAATTCATCGAGTGTTGAGCCTGCGGCTACAGAAAAGCCAATATCTATTGATTGATTTGCCGGAACATTAAACGGTCCTGCAGAAATTACAAACGAAATGTCGCTCGGTCCTGCGGTTTTATTCATCGCCCCTTTTGAAGAAATTGCAATCCATTTTTCCGCGTCGCTGAACCCATCCGAGTTTGCTAAAATGACTTCTCCGGTTGTAGCGTTGTTGTCAATCGGATAATAACCATAACTATTTGTTGACACTAATGCAGCGCCTACATATGTGTCAACTTTTTTTGTTTTATCAACAGCTACAGCAAAATTATTCGTCTCATCATAATATGTTGAGTCTGCTGTTGGTGCATCGGCGGGGAGATCCCAATCAAAATAATATCCCGCATAAAGATTGTTGATGTCCTGCGAAGTTTTATTACTCAATGTTGTTTTAAGTATTATATAGTTATTGTTCGGCGGTAGTGAGTATGTGTACGTTAATAATTGTGTTGTTATTCCGAGCGCGTTCGTTCCGGCGCCGGCATCTGAAAAAACCGTACGTCCGTCTTGTTCGCTTCCGTCGCTTATTACTTTCATCGGAATTAATGTTGTAAAATCTTCGCTCTGTTTAGAAGTAACTCTCGCTGCATCCATTAATTTGTTTGATGATGTTCCGTACATAAACGCACCTTCAAACAAAAGATTCTCACCGCCGATAAATTTAAATCCCGATCCTTCCAGATTATTAGGAAAATCATTAAACCCGAGCGCACCCTTGCTAGTGATGCTCATTGTTATATTGCCGATATTATGTGTGTCGTATGTCGGGTTTATTCGCTCATTGATCCACTGAAAATCAACTTCGTTTCCGTTAATAAAATATTTTAAAAGTAAATGTAGATCGTGGTTGTAGGGTGCGTTAGAACTAATGCTAAATTTAAATTTGTTTGATGAATTCTTTACTGAATCCACAAGCGTACCAAGCAAATCAATGTGGAAATTGCTTTGCAGGAGATCAATCGAATTGTCGTTGTCAATATTTATTAATTGTACATTAATATTTGTTGCCGTTTTCAAATAATTCTTAAAAGTAATTTCAACAGAACAGGTTTCTCCGGATTCCAATATGCCGTTACTATTTCCTTCATCAATAAATTTAACGCTGGTTGCGCGAATTGCTGCTGTGTTGGTATCAGTTACGGCTTTATAAGCATTTATTCTTCCTCGTCCTAAAAGATATTTTAGATTTACATTGTTGTATTGTTCAACGTTGTCTGATGTAACTCTAATTTGTTCTGCGACTTGAAGCGCTGTATAACCACGGCGCATCGAAAAGACAAGACCGGCCAATCCCGCAACAAGCGGCGAGGACATTGATGATCCGCTTATTCTATGATAAAGTGAATCAAAGACAAATGGTGTTTTCTGCCATGTTGATAAAATTGAAGTTCCCGGTGCAAACACATCCACGCTTCGTCCATAGTTTGAGAGAGGAAAAATTGCATCACTGTCGGTTTCCGACCAGCCTACGCTTAAAACTCCGTTGAAACTTGCAGGATAATAATCTGTTAACTGTCCGTCATTTCCTGCTGCCGCAACAACAAGGGCTCCTTTTGATAAAGCATAATTAATTATTTCTTGGCCAAGATTTGAGTAATCAAATCCACCCCAACTGCAATTTATAACCCAAGCTCCTTTATCAGCGGCATATTTTATTCCTTCATACCCGTAATAAATATACGGGTAACCATTTGCATCACGTTTGTCACCGCGTGAAGCTTTGACCGGAATAAAAGAGCAATTGAAACCGATAGAAGCTATTCCGGTTCTATTATTTGTTACAGCGCAAGCAATCCCCGCAACATGTGTTCCATGATATCGATTCAGATTTGAATTATCTTCTCTTGGATCATTGTCAGGTGTTCCGTTTTCCCCGCCCAAATCTGTTCCCGAACGAGTCCCGTGATCATACCAAACATTTGCCGCAAGATCCGGGTGTGTCCAATCAACTCCGGTATCTACAATCCCGATGAGCACAGTTGAGTCACCTTTAGTAATATCCCAAGCTTCTTTTGCATGAATTCGTTCTAAGTTTCTCTGTTGGTTTAAAACATATAGCGAATCGTTCGGTGAATAAGTAACCGTTTGAATATATTTTGGTTCTGCCCACTCTATACCGGTTTGTCTGGAAATTTTTTGTGCTGCCTGTATAGGGTCATCAGAAGAATTATATGTTAAGAGATAAATTCTGCTCAGTGATTCTTCCCCCTTGTTCAATTTTGATTGTGGAGGGAAAAGCTGTGTTAAATTCTGAACTGAAAAATTTTGTGTTGGTTTGTTTAATTTTTGTAAAGACGCTGAAAAGTTCTTCTTGAATTTTATAACAAGTGTATTAGAAACATAAAAAGATTTCCCTTTTTGTATTACGTTCTGTCCCGAGCAAATAGAAATTCCGAAAAGAATTAATATTACTATGTGAAATATTTTTTTTCTCATGTTTTTGGTTTTAAGAATTTACTTAGACAAGTTTATGAATTCGGGGTGTAACTAACAATGGTTATTGTCAACGCTTTTTAATCCTCCCCATAACGCGGGGAGGATTAAATTGATAGGAAAAATTTATTTTTTCTTTACTTCGTAAACGTTGTTCTTTTCGTTTGCGTCGGGAACCAACTTAGTGTTCAGTTCAACTTTCTTTATCTCTTTTTTTACGTTAAGATTTATTTTGAATTCTTTGTTCCCGGTTTTCCAAACGGTTGTGCTTTTATGAATATCTTCTGTTGAATCGTCGGTATAGGTTATTTTTAAATCAATGGGTACGGGAACGTTTCCAATTTTTTCAATTATTATTTCAGCTTTCTCTTTTTTTGAAGTCACACTTTTAACCGCAAGATCCGGATAATCTCTTTCGAAATACCATGGATTCCAAAACCAGCTTAGGTCTTCTTTCGCAACATCGTTGAAAGTAAAAAAGTAATCCCATGGAATAGGATGTTTACCGTTCCACCTGCTAATATATTCATGCAATCCTTTCTTAAACAATTCATCTCCCAAAATATCTTTAAGAACATAATATGAAATAGATGCTTTGACGTATGAATTAAACCCAAGCATTTGTCCGCGTGTTGCTATTGAAGGTAGAATCATTGGTGTATCAAATTCATTTCCCATTGATCTGCCGACACCTTGGACGTTTCCGGTAAATTCGTTTGCGTCTTTAACAAGATTTCCCAACAAAGCGGAAGTAAAAAACGTTGCCCAACCTTCGTCCATCCACGCATACTTGCGTTCGTTAATTCCCATATAAAATGGAAAATATGTGTGTGCTATTTCATGTAATGTAACGCCTGCTTGGCCAGCTGCTGAATAGCCCATGCCGTTATTTGTCATCATCGGAATTTCCATTCCGCCGCCGCCCATTGTTTCTCCGTTGAATGTTGTAATCTTAGGATAAGGAAACGGAACTCCCGGCCAAACTTTAGAAAGATTTTCTACTGAAAGTTTAGCATAGTAAGCGACTTCATCCCATCCTTTAGATTTAGCGGGGTAAACGGCGTCGGTAAAAGCTTTTTTTCCGCTGGCATCAATCTCTGCGCCTATTCCGTCCCAAACATATCCGCTGCTTGTCGCAAAAGAAACATCGGGAACGCCATCGGCTTTAAATTTCCAAACATTTTTTTCTTTATCTGTTGTTGCACCATTTTTCAAGTCTTCTTCCCGAACGATTCTTATAATGCCATCGGATTCTTGAGCTTCTTTATAACGCGAATAGATTTCTGGCTTAACCACTTCCTGCAGATTTTGATATGTTCCAGTTGCCCAGACTAAAAAATTTTTTGGTACGGTGATTTCAAAATCAAAATTATTTTTATCGTTATAGAACTCTACATTTCCCCCATATTCGTTCATGTCCCATCCGTCAATATCATCATAAACTGAAATTTGAGGATACCAATACGCGACGTAAAGTGTTGAGTCATTGTAAGCGCCCATTCTTATTCGTGTTTCTTTAGGAATTATAACAGACCACTTAATGTCAATAGTTGTGATTGATTTCGGAGGAATTGGTTTTTCTAAATTTCTTACACTCATGTTAGTTGCACTTCTAAAGATGCCGCTTCTTCCTTTTGTGCTTATTCCGGCACCATTGATCATAAATGTATCAATAGTTACTCCGTCCGTTTCGTCGCTCGGAGATATACTTCCGTCACGCGAATTTCCTTTCTTCATGATGTCTTGATACAAACGTAATGTTATTCTGCGGAGTGAGTCTGGGCTGTCGTTATAATATTTAATTTGTTCTGTTCCTTTTACAATTCGTTCTTTCGGAAAAACCTCGGCCTGAATTTTATAATCTGCGTGATTGATCCAATAGTTAACGCCGGGTTTGCCGTCGTAGGACCGTGTTCCTTTTTCGTATGCTTTAACAATATTGCGGGGAATGTAGATTGAAGAGCTTTGTGCGTGTGCTATTGCGGTTAATAAAATTATTGCAAAAAATATTTTTGATGTTTGTGTTAACAAATTTTTCATAGTTCCTCTAATGTGTTACATATTTAGATGCCGCTAGCGTTGATAATGTTTCTTTTATTGTTATTTAAATTCAACTGTATTGTCTTTCAAATTCACGTCGGGTATTTGTGTGTTCCCAAGTTCAATCTTTTTTACATTTGTCTTCGGTTTTATAATCGTTAAGGTTCTGTCTTTTCCGTCTTTCCATTCGTCGGCATTTTTATCATACACTAATTCGCTTGTTCCGTCTTCATAATAAAACTTTATTTTAACCGGCAACGGCAAGCCGCCTTTGTTTGTAATGCTAATGCTTACGCCATCATTTAATTTAACTGCGGCTAATGACAAGTCCGGATACTTTGTTTCAAAAAACCACGGTTTAAAAAACCAATTAAGATTTTGCCCCGCGGCTTCGTTAAATGTAAAAAAGAAATCATACGGTACAGGATGTTTGCTGTTCCAAAGATCCATGTATTCATGTAAAGATTTTTTGAAAAGATCGTCGCCTAGAGTTTGACGTAAGAATTCATAAGCCGCGCCGGGTCTGCGGTATGATGCGGTTCTGTATGATGCACCGCGCAATTCATAAGATAAAACAATTGGCGGAATGTCTTGTTCGTTGCCGGCAAAACCACTATAGCCTTGTGCGTTTCTTGTTCTTGGATCATATCCCGGTGCGTTTGCTGTTTGAAAATCAAACGGAAGCATTGTTGCCCAGCCTTCATCCATCCAGGCATATTTACGCTCATTGATTCCCATATAAAATGGAAAATATGTGTGCGATATTTCGTGTGAGGTTAAATGAACAGTTCCTTGAAGTTCCGGCACAGAAGAATCGTTAACCATCATCGGAAATTCCATTCCGCCCTCTCCGTTGAACACTGTCATTTCAGGATAAGGATACGGCCTCCCCGGAATTTGTGTTGAAAAACTTTCAATTGATTTGCGGGTAATTTCCGCTACATTATAAAAATCTTTTGATGCTTTATTATATGCGGCATCAACAAATGAAGCTCTTCCTTCTTTTTTGTCCACTATTACGCTTGAGCCGTCCCACAAATAATGATCACTCGTTGCAAAAGCAAAATCCATTACGTTTTCTGCTTTGAATTTGTATGCGAGCTTCTCTTCATCGGCTGTCACTAATCCCTTTTGATAATCTTTCTCTTCTACTATTCTAATAACTTCCTGGGAGTTGTATGCCTTTTTAAATTTCTCATAAACTTCCGATGATAAAACCTCTTCTGGATTTAACAGAACACCTGTTGACCAAACAAGAAAATTTTTAGGGACTGTTAATTCCACATCGTAATTAGAAAAATCATTATATGTTTCAACTTGGCCAGTATAATTAACAACATCCCATCCATCAATGTCATCGTACACTGCAACTTGCGGAAACCAATAAGCTACAAAGAAAGTAGTGCTGTCGTATGCGCCCATTCTAATTTGTGAAGTGTTGGGAATGATAAAATTCCAATCACATTTTATTTGCGCCTTTGATTTTGGAACGATTGGTTTGTCTAATGTTAGAAATAAATTTGTTCCGTCTCTCCGTAGTCTAGAGCTGGTTCCGTCTGTTTTGTATTCTTTGCCGTCAACAAACATCCCGCTTGACTTCATCCCGTCTGTTAAAGCTTTTGTGTCTATTTCAAAATCAATTGTGTTCCCTCTTCTGTAAATATCCATTAAAATTTTTATTACGATCTGTTTTAACGTATCAGGACTATTATTATAGTAAGTAATTTCTTCTGTTCCGGTTAGAATTCTTGTTTGAGGAACGAGCTCTGCTTTAATTTTATAATCGGCGCTGTTCTGCCAATAATTTGGTCCGGGCTTTCCTTCAAGCGTGCGTGTTCCTTTATCAATAGCTTTCTGGATGTTTAGCGGTATCGTTAAAGAGGATTTCTGGGCAAATGAAAGTGTAGCTAAAAGAAAAATTGCGGAGGTAAAAATTTTTCTGTTCATCACTATCCCGTTAATAATTTACTTGACAAGTTAATCGGAGGTAAAAATAGGTCGGAGACGGATTTTTTACAAATTAATTATTCTTAATATTGTAATTATGCTTCTGCTTTTTCCATTTTTGGAATCTTTGCCAACGCCTGCTCTAAGTCTTCAATAATATCTTTCACGTTTTCAATTCCTACCGAAAACCGAACAAGACCGTTTGTTATGCCGCCGTTTTTGCGCGCTTCTTCACCCATTGAAAAATGTGTCATGCTAGCAGGATGCTGAATCAAACTTTCTACTCCGCCGAGCGAAACCGCAAGCGTACATAACTTTACGGAGTTCATCATTACTTCTCCGGCTTTCAAGCCGCCCTTTAATTCGAAGGCAATCATCCCGCCGGTCCCGTTGTGTTGTTTTAAACCCACTTGATAAGTCGGGTGACTCTTAAGTCCGGGATAGCGAACCCATTTTACTTTCGGATGATTTTCAAGATACTCCGCAACGATCTGCGCGTTCTCACAATGTTTCTGCATTCGTACAGAAAGAGTTTTTAATCCGCGGTGAACAAGAAACGAATTGAACGGATCAATTACTCCGCCGAGTTGATTTAAAACTTTTCTCATCTTCTGAAACATTTCTTCATCTTTAACAATTATAATACCTGCAACTACGTCCGCATGCCCGTTCAAAAATTTTGTCATGCTATGCAGAATTATATCAACACCAAACTTAAATGGCTGCTGAAGTGCCGGACTCATGAATGTATTATCAACAACAACGAGCGCGCCGTATGCGTGCGCAATTTTTGATGCAGCCTCTAAATCTGAAATTGCAAGAGTTGGGTTTCCCGGGGTTTCTACATAAACAACTTTTGTGTTCGGTCTCATTGCTTTTTCAATTTCTTCGGGGAATTCAGTGTCAACAAATGTTGATTCAACTCCAAACTTTCCTAAAATATTTTGAAGAAGAGTTAATGTTGGTCCGTAAACAAATTTTGAACATACAACATGATCACCAGACTTTAATAATGTAAAAAATATTGTGCTGATCGCCGCCATTCCGCTCGCGCAACCCAATGCTTTGTGTCCGCCTTCTAATTCAGCAATTGCATTTTCCATTGCTTCTATAGTAGGATTTTCTAACCGCGTATAAATATATCCGGTGGCTTCGCCTTTGAAAAGTGATGCGCCCTGTTCTACGGATTCAAATTTAAAAGTGGAGGTTTGATATATCGGCGGAACCACGGGACCGAATTCATAGTCACCCATTCCTGCGTGAACCGTCTTAGAATCGAACTGTAATTTTTTGTTATCGGACATTTTCTGTTTCCTTTTTATTCTTCTCCGTTACCGTTACCATTTTCTTCTTCAGGAACTACGCGTGCTATATCTGCAATATCGTCGCCTTCGTTTAACCTTATCAATCTTACGCCTTGAGTATTCCTTCCCATTACGCGCAGATCTTTTACTGCCTGACGGATTACCATTCCACCAGTTGTGATAATTACCAATTCATCCGAATCGTTCACTTCTTTTATCGCGATCAGTTTTCCGTTTCTATCCGACGTTTTAACTGTAATAACTCCTTTACCGCCGCGTCTTGATAATCTATAATCTTCTATCTCTGAACGTTTGCCAAATCCTTTTTCTGTAACAACCATCAATGTTGTTGCGTTGCGGATTACAATCATTCCAATTACAACATCGCCCTTGCCTAATCTAATCCCACGCACGCCTGTTGCGGTTCTTCCCATGTTGCGGACATCTTTTTCGTTGAAGCGGCACGCCATACCGTTTCTTGTACCGATGATGATCTCGTTCTTTCCTTCGCTGAGCTTTGCTTCTATTAATCGGTCGCCGACAGCAAGACTGATTGCGTTTATTCCTCCTTTACGAATGTTAGAATATGCCGAGAGAACAGTTTTCTTAACCGTTCCTCTTTCTGTCGCCATCACAATAAATTTATCATCGGTAAATTCTTTTACCGTAACAAATGCGGTGATGTTTTCTTCTTTATCTTTTTCGATAAGATTTAAAATGGATCTTCCTTTCGTCGCACGTCCGCCTTCCGGAATTTCGTGGACTTTGAGCCAGTAACATTTTCCTTTGTCTGTGAAGAACATTATGTAATGGTGTGTTGATGCGATGAACATGTGCTCGATAAAATCTTCTTCGCGTGTTCCCGCGCCCGTTACACCCTTACCGCCTCTTCCTTGTTTTCTGTAGCCGCTGACAGGAAAACGTTTGATAAATCCCGCATGAGAAATTGTTACAACAACATCTTCCTCTGCAATAATATCTTCCAGCGCAAATTCTTTTAGCTCTCGTTCGATGGAAGTTCTACGTTCATCGGCATATCTTTCTCTCAGAGCAAGAAGCTCGTCTTTAATTATGTTCCATCTTTTCTTTTCGTTGGTCAGAATGCCTTTCAGTCTTTCGATGAATTTAATAACCTCTTTGTATTCGTCTTCTATCTTTTGTCTTTCAAGTCCGGTCAGGCGCTGCAGACGCATATCAAGAATTGCTTTGGCTTGAATTTCCGAAAGCTTGAACTTCTTCATCAAATTATTTTTTGCAGTCTCTGTGTCTTTCGATTTCTTGATTGTCTGAATCACCGCATCAATGTTGTCGAGCGCAATTATGTATCCTTCTAAAATGTGTGCGCGTCTTTCTGCTGCATCAAGATCGAACTGTGTGCGTTTTTTCAGCACCTCCATTCTGTGTTCGAGGAAATACTGCATCATCTGCTGAAGTGTTAAAACTTTCGGCTGTCCGTTCACTAGCGCAAGCATTATAACGCCGAATGTTACCTGCATTGCCGTGTGTTTGAAAAGCTGATTTAACGTCAGCGCCGGCTGCCCATCACGTTTCAATTCAATAACTATGCGCATGCCGTCGCGGTCTGATTCATCGCGGATGTTTGAGATGCCGTCAATTTTTCCTTCGCGCACAAGATCAGCAATTCTTTCTATCAAAGTTGCTTTGTTAACTTGATATGGAATTTCCGTGATGATAATATTTTCTCTATCGTTCTTTAAAGTTTCTATGTTGGCTTTTGCGCGGATAACAATTTTTCCGCGTCCGGTAAGGAATGCTTCTTTCACTCCTTCATAGCCGTAGATAATTCCGCCCGTTGGAAAATCCGGCGCTTTAACAATTTTTATTAACTCTTCCGGTTTCAGTTTTGGATTTTCTATTGTTGCAACAAGTCCGTCAATTATTTCGCCAAGATTATGCGGCGGAATATTTGTTGCCATTCCTACTGCAATACCGCTTGCACCGTTTACCAATAAGTTCGGCAAGTAAGATGGCAGAACCGTCGGCTCTTGTAATGACTCATCAAAGTTCGCTGCAAATGAAACTGTGTTCTTATCAAGATCGCGCAACATTTCGTCTGCAATTCTTGCAAGACGCGCTTCTGTATAACGCATTGCTGCGGGACTGTCGCCATCCACTGAACCAAAGTTTCCTTGTCCGTCCACCAAAGGATAGCGCAAAGAAAAATCTTGAACCATGCGCACCATTGAATCGTAAACTGCTGTGTCTCCGTGCGGATGATATTTACCAAGCACTTCACCAACTATACGTGCGGATTTTTTATATGGTTTGTTGTGAGGAACTCCGAGCTCGTGCATGCCGAATAAAACTCTGCGGTGAACCGGCTTTAATCCGTCTCTTACATCGGGTAATGCACGAGCAACAATTACACTCATCGCATAATCTATGTAAGATGATTTCATTTCTTCTTCGAGTGATACAGGTACTACTTTTTCGAATATCGTTGTCATCAGTAATATGTCTTCTTTAATTTATTAAAATGTTTTCTTGCTCTTACTCGTAATCTGCCCGTCCGGTAGGCGGGTCTTAATCGTGCTCTTTTAACTGCGAGTAAGATTAAGAGCAAGATTATGATTAAGTACTACTTTTTCAAAAATGGTTGTCATGTTTTTGTTTACAATTTATGATTTAGCCTTTTATTATTCTCTGCGTAATCTTTGCGACCTTTGCGTTTAGCTTCTAATTAAACGCAGAGCGCGCTAAGAATCCGCAAAGAGCGCCGAGAAATCTTGCTGTTTTACCTACACAACTTTATATTAGCACTGAAGCCAGCCCAAAGTAAAACAGTATCGTGCTTATGTCCGTCAGCGCAAGAGTAATTGGTCCCGCTGCTAATTTTGGATCGAGCTTTGTCTTATGCAAAATTGCCGGCACGCTCAATCCCCAAAATGCCGCGCTGATTTCTACCAGCACAATGCTTGAGCCTATTACAACTGCAGGAAGTATTTGTCCCTTCCATAAAAAAACTACAACAGTAACCAGCGCTCCGCAGCTTACGCCGAGCAAAAAGGATGTTTTGCTTTCGCGCAATAAATTTTTCAAATACCATTTCAAAGACGGCTGTGTTGAATGAAGCGTTTGAACCGTAACCGTCATTGATTGAATGCTTACGCTTTCGCCTAATCCAAGAACCAGCGCCAAAAAGAACGCTATTACCAAACTCATTTCAATTGTTGTGTGAAAAATTCCGATAAACAATGCCGCTGCTGTTCCGCTTGAAATTGTAACCAGCAACCACGGAAACCGAATGCGCCACGATTTTAACGGTGATGCATTTTTAAGTTCGTTAATTCTAAAACCTATCGTTTCAAAAACATCATCGTAACTCCGCAAATCTTCTTCGTCGGATTCATCTTCAAGAAGTTCGTTCGTAAAAAGATTTACATCAACAATTCCGAGCAATCTTCTTTCCTCATCAACAACGGGGAAAGCTAAAAATTTATATGTTACAAAGAACTCGCATGCATCATAAACGGTTGCAGTTTTTGGAAGCGCTGCAACTCGTTTAACCATTAACTCTTCTATTTTCTGTTCCGGTTTCCCGGTTAACAATCTTCTTGTAGGTAAAACTCCGACAAGTTTTTTCTCGTCGTCAACCACATAAAAATAAACTATTCTTTCGCCGAGACCTTCTGCTCTAATCTTCCTAAGTGTTTCATCAACAGATAAATTTTTATCCAACGCGGTAAAATCTTTGCGTGCATGATCTAAAACCGGTTGACTGTATTTATGTTTGTCTTGCATTCTTCTTGCTCTTAATCTTACTCTTTCTCCTTGCGAGTTTTAGATTAAGATAAAGAGTAAGAGCAAGATTTAAAATTATATATCCAAGTTCGCGTACTTAGCGTGTTTCTCAATGAACGCGCGGCGCGGTTCTACGGCGTCGCCCATAAGCGTTTCAAAAATTTTATCTGCTGCTGCTGCGCTTTCCAAATTAACTTGCAGCACAGTTCGTGTTTCGGGATTCATTGTTGTTGACCACAGCTGTTCGGGATTCATTTCACCCAATCCTTTGTAACGCGAAATCAAAATTCCTTTTGTTGTAGTAGTTCCTTCGCTTTCTTCCGCTTCCTCGCCTTCAACAACAACCACTTCTTCTTTTCCTTTTAGATCTGCTTTGAACTTTTTCAAAATTTTATCGCGCTCGTCATCATCGAAAGCGTAATGTTCTTCTTTTCCTTTTTTAATTTTATAAAGCGGCGGCTGTGCAATGTAAACTTTGCCGGACGTAATCAGCTCTTTCATGTGGCGGTACAAAAATGTTAAGAGCAAAGTTCGTATGTGGCTTCCGTCCACATCGGCATCTGTCATTAAAATAATTTTTCCGTAGCGCGCTTTTTCGTGATCGAACTCTTCACCTATTCCAGCACCGATCGCGGAGACCATCGCTTGAATTTCTATATTCTCTAAAATTTTATTGATCTTCGCTTTTTCAACATTCAAAATTTTTCCCTTGATAGGAAGTATTGCCTGGAATCTTCTATCACGTCCCATCTTTGCCGAACCGCCCGCTGAATCTCCTTCAACGATATAAATCTCGCAATGTTCGGGATCGTTGATCGAACAATCTGCAAGTTTGCCTGGTAAGTGCATCGTGTCGAGAGCGTTTTTTCTACGGACAAGTTCGCGCGCTTTACGTGCCGCTTCGCGTGCTTCTGCCGCACGCATACATTTATCAATAATCTTTTTTGCGATGGAACTATTCTCTTCCAGAAATTCTGAAAGTTTTTCTCCTACTAAAGTTTCGACTGCCGATTTAACTTCTCCGTTTCCAAGTTTTGTTTTTGTTTGTCCTTCAAACTGCGGCTCCATAACCTTAACGGAAATTACCGCTGTCAATCCTTCCTTAAAATCGTCGCCCGTCAAAGTTATTTTATTGCTGTCTTTGATTAGTCCATTTTTGTATGCGTAATTATTAAGTGTTCTTGTGAGTGCCGTTCTAAAACCAACTAGATGTGTTCCGCCCTCTATCGTGTTAATGTTGTTAACATACGAGTGAATGTTTTCAGAATATGAATCGCTGTACTCAAACGCGATCTCTACCGGAGTGTTGTCTTTCTCGCCTTCTATGTAAACGGGCTTGTGGATCGGAGTGCGGTTTTCATCAAGATATTTTACGAAGTCAATCAATCCGCCTTTGAATTTATAAACTTCTTCCTGTCCGTCTGTTTCGTCTTTCAATGTCATCGTAACTTCTTTGTTCAGATAAGCAAGCTCGCGCAATCTTTCGGAAACAGTATCGAAATGAAATTTAATTGTCTTAAAAATTTCTTTATCCGGCATGAATGTGGTTTTAGTTCCGGTGTTTTCGCTTTTGTACGTACCGATCTGTTTTACCGCCGCTTTAGGCACGCCGCGCTTGTATTCTTGAGAGTAAATTTTTCCGTCGCGTTTCACTTCAACAATCAGCCATTCTGAAAGCGCATTCACAACAGAAACTCCTACACCGTGAAGTCCGCCTGAAACTTTATAAGAATTTTTATCGAATTTTCCACCGGCGTGAAGAACCGTCATAACAACTTCGAGTGCAGATTTTTTTTCTTCCGGATGCATGTCAACCGGAATACCTCTTCCTCTATCTTCCACCGTAACGCTTTGATCTTTGTGAATAGTTACAACTACGCGGTCATTATAACCTGCGAGAGCTTCATCAATACTGTTATCTACAACTTCGTTTACTAGGTGATGAAGTCCGCGCGATCCGATATCGCCAATATACATTGCGGGGCGTTTACGTACTGCTTCAAGTCCTTTTAATACATTGATACTTTTCGCGTTGTATTCTTCTTGCTTCGCTTCGTTGTTTTTTACTTTTTCTTTCGCCATAATTTATCTGTATCCTTCTCTACAAAAACTTTATTGTTTTTATTACTTGTCCGTTAAATTGTTTGTTTATTTTTTCAGCTATTAAATTTTTTCTTAGATTCAGCTCGCTCTTCCAGACAGAATTTTCCACCCTAAGAAATAAAATTTGTTTTTCTACTTTAACCGCTTGGGCAATCGGTTTTAGCTCCGGAAATATTTTTTCAAATTCATCAACTATATTATAATTCTTAAGTGACTCGCGAAGATTTGTAAACTCCGCTTCTTTGTTCAACACATCATCAATTGTTCTAAAACTGCTACGCGTATGCCGCTTTGCCATTGTTAACTTTTATTAAAAGATTTTCTTTTCCCAGATCCAGTCCTTCCGTTTTAGTAAGGTCGGTCATGGTGATAAACGCCTGTCCTATTTGCGAAAGATACCGGCTGATTCTTCCCGATCTGTAAATATCAAGTTCGCCGAAGACATCGTCCATTAAAAAGATCGGCGTCTTTCCAAGTTTTTCTTTCATAAAAAAGAACTGTCCAAATCTTAACGCAATCTGAAATGTTTTATGCTGTCCTTGAGAACCAAAGCGTTTTAACTCTAGATCGTTTATATAAAAAATAAAATCGTCTCTATGCGGTCCGGTTAAATTAGTTCCTCTCCGCAGTTCGTCTTCGCGTAGATTGCTTAATTCCTCTCTAAATCTTTCCGAAATTTTTTCTTGGTCCGTTCCCGAAAAAGAATCATAAATTATTTTCGGTTCCTCGGTTCCTTCAATAATTTGATTGTAAGAATCTTTAAGATAGCCGTTAAACTCTGCAACAAAATTTTGTCTGTGCTTAATTATTTCCGTACCGTTTATGATTAGAGATTCTGTCCAAGCATCAAGCTGATCATATAAATTTTGATTACGTGTTTCTTTTATCTGCGTCAATAATGATGAGCGCTGACGCAATGTTTTATTGTATTCAAGTAGCGTTTCCAGATATGTGTGGCTCGCCTGCGATATTACCGAGTCAACAAATCTTCGTCTCTCTGCCGGGGCGCCCTGTGTAATTGCGTGATCGGATTGTACCAGCGAGACGATTGGAAATTTTCCTATAACTGAAGTGGAATTAAAAATTTGTTTGCCGTCCAAATAAAAACTCTTTTTCCCTTTTGAAGAATCGAAAAATATCCGCGTGTTGTTTTCCGTTAAGTCCGAGAAGTTTCCTTTCGCATCAAAGTATTGTTCGCCGAACATAATAACATCGTTCTCATTTGCTAAATTTAAATTTTTTGTAGTGCTCAAATAATAGATTGCCTCTAATATGGATGTCTTTCCCTGCCCGTTACCACCAACGATGAGATTTAACTTGTCGGAAAAATTCAGCGATGTGTTTTTATGCAGTCTGAAGTTTTGCAATTCGATTTGCTTAAGAACCATTTTACGTATTTAAGCGAACCGGCATCAACAACATCATTAAGTCAAGATTTTCTTTTTTCTGAACCGGTTCTATTACTACCGCTTTGGTCGGTGAGTGAAGTTTAAAAATTATTTCTTCTTCGCTGCTTAAGTGTGTAAGAACGTCGTTAACGTAAGCAGAGTTGAATCCGATTTCCAGAGCATCTCCTTTGTATTCGCAAATTACTTTTTCCTCTCCTGATGCACCGATGTCCAAGTCTTCCGCCGAGATTTCCAAAGCGTCCGTTGTGATTGAAAACTTGACTCGTCTTGTGCTTGATGTTGAGAAGAGCATCATTCTTTTTATGGATTCGTGAATATCTCTGGTATTTACTTTCATAAAAAATTCATTCTCTAACGGAATTACGCTCGCATAGTCTGGATACTTTTGGCTGATGAGCCTTGTTATCAATTCGATGTCGTTCAGCTTAAACGATACATAAGTTTTTGTAAGATGAATTTTAACATCCTTCTCGTTCAAAATTTTCAGGAGAACTGAAACTGCTCTTTCTGGCACAACATATTGTTGATTGAATGCTGCTTTAATATTTTTATTCAACATATTTACAAGTCTGTGGCCATCGGTAGTTACTAAACGTAAGCCGTCATCTCTAAACTCAAATAATGTACCCATCATTGCCGGCCGCATTTCCTCTTTGCTCATTGCGAAGGCACATTTTTCAAATGCTTGTCTTAATTCTTCTCCGTTGATCAAGACTTCATTAATATCTTTTGCGTTTTTATCTGCTTCGACAGACGGAATTTCAGGGAACTCATCAGCATCCAAATAACTGATGGTATATTTTCCCATATCCGTAACAATGTTAATTTTTTTGTTTGCCATTAACTTGAAATGAATTGTTGTGTCTTTCAATGAACGAACAACATCGTTTAAGAGTCTTGCAGGAACTACTATTTTTATATTTTCTTCTGCTACTATGTTCAGTGATGACTTCAAAGATATTTCTAGGTCGGTAGCATAAATGGTAAGCTGCCCGTCTTTGACTTCGAATAAAAAGTTTTCCAGAATTGGCATTGGTGTTCGTGTAGGAACAGCAGGAATGATTTTGCTTAGAAGTTTTTCTAACTCTTTACTGTTAACTTTGAATTCCATAATTCATCTCCTAGTTGAACCAAAAATATCAAAAAATGCTGCCATTTTCAATTTGTGTTCTGCTTCTGTTTAAGTGATATCAACAGCGTTATTATTATATAAACTATATATATACTTAAAGACTTATAATAATAAGGGGTGTTGGTTTGTGTATAAGTAGTTTTTATTAACCATACAGTAGAAATTCAAAATAAATAACCAACAGATAAAAGTTAGTAACATAATAACAAACATAAGTTATCAAACGATGTGTTAGTAACAAAAGAATATAAACATTAAAGACACAGATTATACACCTGTTACCAACATGAAGAAATTTTATGTAACACGCATCTCTATTTTATTTTTTAATGAGTCTATCGTCTCTTTCATTTTAAGATCTACCGCAACTAAATTTTCAATGCTGGTTTGTGAATGTATAACAGTGGAGTGGTCTCTACCGCCAAAATGTAAACCAATAGTTTTCAAGGAGGATTTAGTTAATAATTTTGAAAGATACATAGCCACTTGACGAGCCAAGACAATTTCTTTTCTACGGTTTTTTTCACGTAATTTATTTTCTTCCAGATTGAAATACTCGCAAACAACTTTAGTAATTAATTCTATGGAAATATTAACCTGTTTATTTGTGGAGACCTCTTTAACAGTCTTTTTAACCAGGTCGAAATCAATTTCCTTAGAAGTAAGAGAAGAATTGGCAAGGAGTTTAATTAAACAACCCTCCAACTCACGAATATTAGAAGTTATATTTTGCGCAATATATTCTAATATCTCACGGGATAGATTAATCCCATATACTTCACTTTTATTTTTTAAAATAGCAACGCGAGTCTCAAAATCAGGAGGTTGTATATCTGCAGATAATCCCCAAGAAAATCTGGAGATCAATCTTTCATTTAAACCTTTTAAATCTTTTGGCGGCTTATCGCTGGATAAAACAACTTGTTTACCTGATTGATGTAGAGTATTGAAAATTTGGAAGAACAAATCTTGAGTTTTTTCTTTACCCACTAAAAACTGAATGTCGTCAATAATAAGAGCGTCCATACTTTTGTAAAAGCTGGAAAACTCATTAACAGTATCACCCTGAATTGCCTCTACAAATTCCACCGTGAAGGCATCTGAAGAAATATATACAACGCGTTTTTCAGGGGATCGTTCTAAAATTTTATTTCCAATCGCATGTATCAGATGAGTTTTTCCTAAACCAACACCACCGTATACAAAAAGGGGATTGAAAGAAGTTTGCCCGGGGTTCTCCCCAACTGCAATAGCAGCAGCTCGCGCAAGCTGATTTCCTTCACCCTTTATGAAATTTTCAAAAACATATCGAGGATTTAAATAAGTCTCAAAATCACGCGGTTTACTTTGAACGGTGTGAGTAGAAGATCCATTAGATGAAAAAGGAAGTTCAGGCTGTTCTTCAGAAGAAATTTTTTCTTCATAAATTACGTAAGCAAGCTTACCATCAGAACCAAGAACTTGTGAGATAGTTTTATTGATTAAAGTATTATAATGCTCTTCTATCCATTCAACGAAAAAATTATTAGGCACATAAATTTTTAATGTAGATTTTTCCAATTCAAACGGTTTTATGGGTAGAAACCAAGTGTTGTAAGTAATAAAAGGAACGTTTTCTTTGATTAATCCTAAGCATTCCTTCCAAACTTCAGATGCGCTCTTTTCGGTTTGAAGGCCCAGAAGGCTCTCGGCTGCGTTTTGCATATTGTCCACAATACAGAAGAAAGAAAAAGGTGTAGAAAAATGATTTATTATAAAAAATTAAGACAAACTTTTTGTATACGAACAAATTATTAACATTAAAAAACCGCCACAAACCATTTATATATAAGCTACTTCTATAGAAAATTAGTAATAACCAACATAGACAACGAAGAAAATCACAACACCAAACAGGTTCTTAATAATGTGAAACGTTCCACAAAAAACGATTATCAACAACTTATTCACAGGTAATTTAGCTCGCTTTCTGCTCTGGTGAAGATATAAGAAGAGGGTAATTAGTGCAAATTAATTCTCTTTATAAGAAAAAAAATTTTAATAAAAAGAAGTTTGAACAGAGAATAACGAGAGCTAATTTTGTGCCGAAGAAATTTATAAAGCAATAATTCTATTTGAGTATAAAATGAAAAATCTATTGATAGTTTTTACTGGTGGTACGTTCTCTATGAGAATAGATGAAAAGACAAATTCAGCCGTTCCTTTTTTTCACGGAGAAGAATTATTAGAAATGATTCCACAAGCAAGGCAACATGCAAATTTATCTATTTATGAATTTGGCGAATATCCAGGACCGCATATTACACCAGAGTTAATGTTAGGGCTTTCAAAAAAAATAAAAGAATTTATTTCACGTGCAAATATAGATGGAGTGATAATTACTCATGGCACAGACACGTTGGAAGAAACCGCATATTTTTTAGATTTAACCATTAAAACCGAAAAGCCTATTGTAGTAATCGGGGCAATGAAAACAAGCAGCGAAAAAAATTGGGATGGTCCTTTAAACCTTTTAGATGCAATCCACATTTGCAATAATTCCAATAGCAGGGGAATGGGCGTTCTTGTTTGTCTTAATGGAGAAATAAATGCAGCAAGCGAGGTTACAAAAACACACACAGAAGACATTGAAACCTTCCGAAGCCTGGACTTTGGTTCGCTCGGATTTGTTAATAGAGGCAAGGTAATATTCAACAGACAACCGAACAAATTAGAAAGAATAGAGACAGAAAAAATTAATTCTAATGTAGATCTTATAAAAATTTATGCAGGAATGAATGAAAAATTTTTCAAATATTCTGCAGACAGCGGTGTAGATGGAGTAGTTATAGAGGCGATGGGTGTTGGAAATGTTCCGCCTCCGGCATTTGATGGAATTAAATACATTATAGAAAAAAATATTCCGGTAATTCTAGTCTCGAGATGTCCGGCCGGGGAAACATTGGACATCTATGGTTATCCTGGCGCGGGAAAATGGTTAAAGAAAATGGGAGTAATCTTTGCAGACTACTTGAACGGGCAGAAAGCGAGAATAAAATTAATTGTTTGTCTAGGTCTGACAAACGACAAAGAAAAACTTAGAAAGTTATTTGAGAAATAAAAATGAATTACAGAGGTGAAAGTTTTTGGAAGAACATAAAACCATGGCTGGGAACGGCGGTTCTTTTGCCGCTAGTAATTTATTACACAATTAATAAAGGTCAATTTACTTTTATTGATTATATAAATCTGCTAATACACGAGGGTGGACACGGCGTATTTAAAGTCTTTGGACGATTTATTTATACACTTGGCGGAACGCTTATGCAAATAATAATTCCGTCAATGTTTGTAATATATTACTGGATAAAAAAAAAGAAATTTTTGACACAAACATTTCTTGTCTGGCTAGGGGAAAATCTAATGAATATTGGCGTATATGCAGCAGATGCGCGTGCGCAAAAATTACCACTATTAGGAGGAAACAAAGTCTACCATGATTGGACATGGCTACTATCTCAAACGGGATTGTTGGAACAAGATCAAATAACGGGAAATATTTTTTATGGAGCAGGAATATTAATGTTTATAATTGCTTTGATAATACCACTTTTATTAAAAGAAACGGAGCTCGCAAAGATTGATCTTAATCTTTAATAAAACCAAAACTCATCTCTCATTTTTTAAATGCCAAGTAACTAGTTTTCTCAACCGAAAAAGATTTTCATAATTAGGATTATAATTCATCAAAGCCAGGTAATAACCAAAAACTTTTTCATATTCTTTTTTATAAAGACTAATCATAGCACCCACATAATAGAAATCATCCGCCTTAACGGATTTGATCAACGGCGGAGAATGTTTCAAATAGTTTTCTGAAAACATCAACATTTTCTCTGCGTTTAGAACCTCACTGTTTTGTAAAAAAGCATTTGCCAGCTGAATATAAACACTAAGACGAGAAACGCTGTCCGGCTTGGTGGTACCGATAAAGGAATTAGACTCTTTCTCTATTGAGAAAACGTGCATGAAAGTAGAGGCATTACTTTTTTCGTTCAGTAAAACATTACTATAGTCTTTGTTAATCTGAAGAGAATCCGGGAAAAGATTTATCATCCTCTCTAATGAGGAATAACGAGCATTTACTATTCCTAATTTCTCGAATGCTAAAGAGTAAAGAAGATTAGATTGATAGTCATTCGGGAAGAGTTCTTTAAGATATTTTGATAATCCAAAAGCAAAGCGATAATTATTTGAAACATTTAATGAGTATTCAACGGAATTGAGCAAATCGGTTTTTTGAGGAGGATATTTTTTAATATACTCTTTTATGAATAACCCAGAGTAAAGCGTATCAAATTTTTCGTCGAATAGATAAATATAACCAGAGGGCTTTCCCACAAAAAAAGCGCGGGGAGCTAAAAACTCAAGACGTGGGTGTATTTCGGAGTTTATAGGAAAACTGCTTACCATTGTAAAAAAACCGCGCGGAGAAACAGATTGACAAGCAAAAAAAGCAAACGGGTTATTAATGCCAATCCTTTCAAAATCTTGCTTTATCAATGGGGAAGCAAACCTGTTGTTGATGTTCTCATAAGAAATTTTGATTTCTTTCTTAGAGCCCACTAAAATAATATCGTTTGCGGTTCCGCCCCAAAGTTGTGAATATGGGAATACCGAAGAAAAGGTGTTTAACACAAGCTTGACTACATCATCATCCGCTTCGTAAAGATGAAACCACTGAACCATAATACCTTCATCTGTCAGAGAAGAAGAACATTTTTCAAAATACTCTTTAGAAAACAGGTTCCCTATTCCAGCAACCCAAGGATTTGAGGGCTCCGAAATAATAACATCATAATTTTCTTTTGATAGCTTTAACAATGTAACAGCATCTTCGTTAATAATATTTAAACGTGGATCGTTAATACAATTTTTATTTTCCTGCGCGAATAGGGACGCGGCAGAAATAACCTCTTTGGAAATCTCAGCACAAACAATTTTTTTAACCGGAGAGTTTAATACAGAACCAATAGTGGTCCCGCTGCCGAAACCGACCACAAAAATATTTTTAGGATTTTGATGAAGCATCATAGGTATTTCACCAAGCAAAACTTGAGTAGGCATATCGAAATACGTGCTCGCATCCGGCTTGCCGTTAATTATTAATCTTTTATTCGCCCTGTTCTTAAGAGATTGAGTAACCGCAACGGTTGCGTTCATTCCTTCTTTATAAAAAATTATTTCTTCATCAGCAAGTCCTTTGGTAAATTCATCAAAGGAGCTTGGCGGAAGAGCACCGAAAGACCTGAAAACACCACTTAGTAAAACCTTTTCATTCCACCTTGGAGAAAATATTAGATAAGAACAAAAAACAAATACACAAATAGAATAGAACGACGCTTTTTCTTTGACGGAAAAGGATTTGTATTTAGACAACAAAAGAAAGGCACCAAATAAATTAAGCGCAATCCCGATTTCAAAAGTTGCCTTTATTCCAAACAAAGGAATAAACACTAAGCCAGTTAAGATAACCCCAACAACCGTTCCCAAAGCATTTACAGAAAACACTCTTCCAACAGAAACACCAATTTTTTTATTAGAAGCGGAAACTATTTCCGAGGCAACGGGAAGAGACATTCCCATAAATAATGTTGGCAATAATATTAAACAGAAACAGAAAATAAACTCAACCACAAGGAAAAGTTCGAACGATTCTTGAGACTTAGAAAACAACGCAGAGACTTTCCACAAAGAATAGGGCAAGCGTTCATAAAAAAGCAAAACGAACATTGTTGAAAAAGCAATTGCACTCTGAAGAACAGTCAATAATTTTACATAATTATATTTTTTCAAAACATTTTGAGTAACGACTAGACTTCCAACGGTTATTCCACCGATGAATGCCATCAACATTATCGAAAATGCATATGTAGAAGAACCGAAAAAATTAATCAACAATCTTACCCAAACCATTTCATATAAAAGAGCAGCCATTCCAGAAATTCCCGCAACGAGAACAACTCTTTTAACGGTTTGTTTATCTACTTCAATAAAGTCTTTGGGGTTTGTATCTTCAGTTGCAGCGGGCTCATGTTCAAGCAACTTGTTTTGCTTTCTCGATAAATAAAAGCCCACTAAACCCGCAATGATATTTAAGAAAGCAGTAGAGTAAATAGTTACATCTAAACCAAATTCTTTTATTAATACAAAACCGGCAAACACTACTCCGACTACAGCACCAAAGGAATTTAAAAAATATAGCGAAGCAATCTCTTTCCGGGCATCTTGAATACGCTCTACAAAAAAATTACTTAATACAGGCAAGGTTCCACCCATTGCTGTTGCGGGGAGAAGGAGAAGAGTTCCCGCAACAAGAAAACGGGTTCCGGTAAATAAAAACGGTTTTGAAATAAGATCTAAATTAGAAGCAGTAGAAAGGAATAAATTTCCTACAAAAGAACTAATCGTAGGATATAAGAGACAATAGATGCCAATGAATAATTCTAATAAAGAATAAATTCGAATAGGATTTGCAATAGAGTCGGATCTTTTACCAAACAAATAATTACCTAAAGCGAGACCGCCCAAGAAAGTCGCAAGCACAGTCATTTGAGCATAAGTGGTGTTACCTAAGAACAAACTCAAATATTTAAACCAAACCACCTGATAAATTAACCCAGCGATTCCGCTAACGACAAAAAGCAGCGAAACGACAACTCTAACATTTTGTTTTTGCATGATTCCTCATTATAAGATACGAGTGCAATTTAAGAAAGGTTTGGCGGAATTAAATAAGAAAGAGAAAATATTTTTATCCCGCCAATTAAATCATTTACTGAAAGAAACTAATTTATGAATAGAAGTTGAACAATTATAAAAACCGGAAGTAAAACTAGAAGAGAAAATCCATAAACGTAAGCAAAAAAACTGGGCATTTTTATGTTGTTCTCTTCAGCCACCGCCTTCACCATAAAATTTGGACCATTACCTATGTAAGTCATACTGCCAAAGAATACAGAGCCAACTGAAATCGCTTTAAGAATCTCCTCCGGTATTCCGGCAACGAGACTACCCGAACTTATACCCAAGCCCAGAGCAAGGGAATGAAACGTTACCGCCGTGGGAGTATTATCTAAAAAACTGCTCAATAAACCGGAGTAATAATAAAATTGTTGAGGTAAAATTACACCAAGAGACTTTGCGTTATATTCAAGATACAACAGGCAAGGAACCATTGTTATAAAAATTCCCAGAAATAAATAACCGACCTCTTTAATTGGCTCCCACGTAAAATTATTGGACTCTCTTGTTAATTTTGTAGTAAACATTAAAGAGAAAACAGCCATTGCTAGAATAATGGCTTCTCGGATAAATTTATAATAGTGATTACTCTTTATGAATGGAAGATACTGTTCGTTTAGGAATGCAACAGCAAGAATAACACCCAGGAGCCAAACAAAATTTAATTTACCAGAAATTTTTATAGGTCTTATAACTCGACGATCAGACTCAATCGCAGTCTTTGGTTCTTTTTTATGATAATATGAATCAACAAAAAAGTAAATAATTATTAGCAAGAAATTTGTAACAAACCACTCAGGAAGTAGATTGAAAAACCATGTGAAGTGAGCGCCTCGAAGATACATCATAAACAAAGGCGGATCGCCAAGTGGAGTTAACAAACCCCCGCAGTTAGCAACTATACCGATGAAAAACAAAATTGTGTGTACTTTGTATTTTCTTTCTTTGTTTGTATGAATAAGAGCGCGTATAAGAAGCATCGCAGCACCCGTCGTTCCCATAAAAGAGGCAAGCACTGCGCCGATAATCATAAAGACAACATTTACAGAGGGCTTTGCCTCTATGTCACCGTCTAAAAAGACTCCGCCAGTTATTGTGAACAAAGAACCCAGTAAAATTATAAACGGAACGTAATCAAACACCATTGTTTCAAAAAGTTTCTCTTCCAACCCGGCGCTTAATAGATAAATTATAATTGGAAAACTAAGAACCACAGCCACAATAAGTTTATTTCTGTTTTTCTCCCAAAAATGATTCCAACGCAAAGGAAAAACAGCAATCGAAAGAAGCATTAAGAGAAAAGGTATAACCGTAAACAAAGGGACGCTAACAGCAAATTCTTTCATTGACAAGATCCGATTTTTTTGTATAAAAACACTAAACTAGAAATTATTTTTTCAGCAAGTCTCTTATCTGTGTCAACAGCAAAATCTCTTCTTTGGGCGCTGGCTTTGCCTCTTCCTTTTTCTTTAAACGATTTATTCCCTTTATCATCATAAAAATAGCAAAGGCGACAATTATAAAATCGATTACGGTATTAACAAATAATCCATATTTAATAGTAACGCCTTCAGCCAAAGAGACGGAAAGATGTCCAAAATCTATGCCGCCCAAAAGTAAGCCGATCGGAGGCATTATTACATCAGAAACAAGCGATGTAACTATTTTGCCGAATGCTGCGCCGATAATAATACCAACGGCCATATCAACAACATTCCCTTTCATCGCAAATGTTTTGAATTCTTGAACGAGTTTCATTTTAGCTCCTTTGATATAGTTGTTATAAACTTTAACAGTGACAAAATACATTATCCACAATTAATTGAACTCACAGCACTCAACCGTCAAGTAGATCCATTAATTTTTTATAAACAAATATTCTATACCGTTGTTTTCCGGTGGTCTCTTCTAAAACATTTTCTTCTAGAAATTTAGTAAGCAGAACGTTTGCAGTCTGTTTATTTAAACCAAGCTCTTTAGTTATAAATGGAAGCGATATAATTGGTTTGTGAAAAATCAACTCAAAAATTTTTAACGATGGCGTAGAAACAAACCCTTTATTTAGAATGTTTTGATAATCGCTAAACTCTAAATCAGAAATATTTTTTATGATGCGTGATGTGCGTAAAGCAGATTCAATAATTATTTTAAGAAAAAATTTAATCCAGCTTTCCCAGGAGTTGTTTCTTTCTAAATCCTCCAGGCGATCAAAATACTCCGCCCGTCTATTACTTAAAACATGTGAAATTTGGAGAACGGGAATACTCAAACGCTTTTTCCATAAAAAATGGAGCTGCAATAAAATTCTTCCAACCAATCCATTGTTAGTTTCAAAAGGATGAATCATTTCGAACTGAGCGTGTATCAACGCGGCATTAACTACAAAAGGATATGAGAGATCGGAAGCAATATATGTTTCGAAATCTTTCATTAGCGTTTCAACTTCTCCTGGTGGGGGAGGAATATATTTAGCATCGCCCCTACCTGAAGAATATTGTCCGACCAAGATCCGCGTCTTCCTATAATCACCAGAAAGCAAATCTTCCTCGGACAATTCATGGGTTAATTCTTTGTAAATGGATTTTATAATGTGTGAGGAACTGGATACGTTACGAAGTGATTTTTGCGCCAGCGTTAAAGCGCGCACGTAACCTAAAACATTTTTTAAATCTTCCTGATCTTCTTGAATAACCCGACCAAAAATGTCTGCAAGGTTTTGACTACAACCATCAATCTTCAGACTTTCTAATGACTCGAGGGTAGTCAAAGTAGAAACAAGAGAATGACCCGAGGGAAGAACATTTATTGCCCCCTCTAATTGATAAAGCGATTTATCTGCCTCAGAAATTAACGCATAGATTTCGGAATCAAGTCGTATTTTAGGATTAGGAGGCAGAGGAGAGAGAGACATAATTCTTAGTCAGTTTATTTAGATCAAAAATGACAAAAAGTTAATTATAAGTCAAGATGTTCAGACGCAATTTATAAAATTAATAATATAGTCTAAAAATTAATTATTAGATTCAATTTAAGAATAAATAAGTCATATATTGCTAACTAAGAAGATCTTCGTCTCTGTATAGAAGAAGAATGGCGGATTGAGAAACAATAACAAATTTTTCCTTTTCTATCTCAACTTCGATTGCATCACGTCTAAGAAATAATGCGAAATCACCTTCGTGCGCCTGAAGAGGAATATATTTTGTTGCTTTGTTCTCTCGCCAAGGCTCATCCTCATCTGTAGGCATTCCGATCGGATAACCCGGACCAATCTTAATTACATATCCGCCCTGAACTTTTTCTTTTTCCTGAACACCAGGAGGAAGATATAGTCCACTATTGGTTTTGTTGATATTATCTTCCGGTTTAATTAGAACACGGTCGCCCACAATAATTATCTTTTCTGTGTTAATCATTTTTATCACATCTTGTTACACTAAAAATAGCAAATGAAAAAGAGAGCTTCAAATACTTATCTTTGTTATAATAATCTTTAGGTAGTGATGAGAGACCGGTGGAAAGATCATTGGAATGATCGTTATTCGAAAGAAGAGTTTATTTACGGCAAAGAACCGAATAAATTTTTTGAGGAAGAAATAAATAAATTAAAACCCGGCAAAATACTTATGCTTGGCGAAGGTGAAGGGAGAAACGCAGTTTATGCTGCCTCACTAGGCTGGGATGTTGACGCGGTTGATCAAAGCGAAGTAGGCAAATCAAAAGCAATGCAATTATCCTCAGAACGGAAAGTTAAAATTAATTATTATGTAGAAGATCTTTATTCATATACACCAAAACAAAATCATTACGAAGCAGTCGTTTTTATTTTCCTTCACCTCGAAGAAAACATGAGAACGATAGTCTCAAAGAAAGCTATTGATTCGTTAAAGTCTGGTGGGAAAATTATTCTTGAGGTTT
This sequence comes from Melioribacter sp., assembly GCA_023250955.1. GTDB lineage: Bacteria > Bacteroidota > Ignavibacteria > Ignavibacteriales > Melioribacteraceae > Fen-1258. The sequence continues at coordinate 166,164 of JAHEZQ010000007.1, forward strand.
TCGAAAAAGATCAGATTAAATATAATTCTGGCGGACCGAAGGACGAAGCGTTGCTTTACTCGCTTGAGGATGTTTCCGAGGAGTTTATGGAATTAGACTTCGAAAAATTTTCAAAAGAGATTATAACTCTGGACGAAGGAAAATATCACCAGGGGAAAGCCGCTGTTATCCGATTTGTCGGAGAGAAACACAAATAATAATTTTACTATATAAACGAGAACAGAAACATGCTAAGAAAATATTTTATAACAGCAAGTCTCTCGCTTTTGATTTTTGCGTGTAGCGGGAACAACAGAGATTCAATGATCGAGGAATCGGGTACCGTCGAGGCGACAGAGTCTGTAATAAGTTCGCAGGCCACAGGAAAAATAATAAATATTATCAAAGACGAGGGGGCCCAAGTTGCAGCCGGCGACACAATTGTATTGATAGATCACGAAGCACTGGATATTCAGTTGAAACAAATGATTGCTAATAGAGAAATTGCAAAAGCCCAGCTTGACCTTCTAATCATAGGGGCCCGCAGAGAAGACGTAAATCAGGCCGAGCAAGTTCTTAATCAGGCGGAAGTAAATTTTGACATAGCAAAATCAGACAAAGAAAGAATGGAAGCCTTAATTAAGCTCAACACGATATCACAGAAGCAATACGAAGATGCAACAGCACGGCTCAACATTGCACAAGCACAATTAAACGCCGCCAAAGAAAACTTTAATAAAATAAAAAATATTGTACGGCCCGAAGAAGTAATTCAAGCAAGAGCAAATTACCAAAAAGCAGAAGCAGCGGTTGAGTCAATAAACAAAAACATTCGTGATTGTTGTGTTACTTCCCCAATGAACGGCTTTGTAGTTAAAAAATTTGTAGAAAAGGGCGAAACGGTTTCGATGCTCTCATCGTTATTTAAGATTGCCGATTTATCAAAAGTAAAAGTGACAATTTATGTTTCAGAGACAGAGCTAGGAAAAATAAAATTAAGACAGAAAGCGGAAATCAAAGTTGATTCTTTTCCCGATAAATCGTTTGAAGGAAAGGTAATTTTTATTTCTCCGGAAGCAGAATTCACACCGAAAAATATTCAAACGAAAGATGAGCGGACGAAACTAGTTTTTGCTGTCAAGATCGAAATACCCAACCCACAGCAGGAACTTAAAACTGGATTACCTGCCGATGTAAAGATAATTTTATAATGAATAATATTATTGAAATTACATCTCTTCGGAAAAATTACGGTGAAATTAAAGCCGTTAATGATGTCTCTCTTTCTGTTAATAAAGGAGAAATGTTTGGCTTAGTAGGCCCCGACGGTGCCGGAAAAACCACAATGATTAGAATTCTTTGCGGCCTAATAATTCAAGAATCGGGCGTAGTTAAAATATTAGATAAGGACCGTTCGCAATCAAGAAAAGAGATACAGAAAAACATTGGCTACCTCTCGCAAAAGTTTAGTTTATACGGCGATCTGTCTGTAGATGAAAACATAGAATTCTTTGCCGAGATTCATAATGTAAAAGATTATTTTAAAAGAAGGGACGAACTCTTAGACTTCTCTAGACTAAAACCATTTCGAAATCGTATTGCCGAAAAACTTTCCGGCGGAATGAAACAAAAACTTGCGCTTGTGTGCTGTTTAATTCACGAGCCCAAAATTCTTTTTCTTGATGAACCAACAACAGGCGTGGATCCGGTCTCACGTAGAGATTTCTGGAAAATTCTTTCCAAATTATTGAAAGACGGGATTACAATTTTTATGAGCACGCCATACTTAGATGAGGCGGAACGGTGTAATAGGGTGGCATTAATGAACGCTGGAGAAATTATAGCATTAGATACGCCGCAAAAAATAAAAGAGAAGATGAACAAACAGATTATTGAGATTGTCTGCAGTCCGGTAAGAATAGCATATCAAGCAATAAAAAGAAATACAATGCTTGAAGTCCAAATGTTCGGCGACAGAATAAATGTTGTTGTAGAGAATTATAAATTAGAACTTCCTTCAATAAAAAAAGCACTGACAGAAAACAAGGTTCAAATAACAGACGAAAGAATAATTTCCCCATCACTTGAGAACGTTTTTATGCATCTTATTAAGGACGCAGAATAAGTGAACTCGATAGAAGTAAAAAATCTTACAAAGAAATTTGGGAACTTCACTTCTGTTGACAACATTTCATTTAATGTTAAGCAAGCGGAAATATTCGGATTCCTCGGCGCGAACGGAGCCGGTAAATCTACAACAATAAAAATGTTGTGTGGAATATTAGAGCCAACCTTAGGAGATGCAATAGTCGAAGGACAAAGCGTTGCAAAAAATCCGGATAGAGTAAAACAAAACATTGGGTATATGTCACAAAGATTTTCTCTTTACAATGATTTAGCGGTAGGGGAAAACTTAGATTTTTTCGGAGGTGTTTACGGATTATCAAATCAAAAACTCAACGAAAGGAAAAAATGGGTTTTAAAAATTGCTAATCTGGAAGGGAAAGAAAATTTATTAACCGGCTCACTGCCGGGCGGAATTAAACAACGGCTAGCGCTTGGTGCTGCGGTAATTCATCAACCGGGCATTGTGTTTTTAGATGAACCAACAAGCGGCGTAGATCCGATATCCCGCCGTAATTTTTGGGAATTGATCAATGAGCTTTCTTCCGAAGGAACAACAGTATTTGTTACAACACACTATTTAGAAGAAGCAGAATTTTGCAATAATATTATTTTTATAGATGACGGGAAATTAATAGCAGAGGGAAATCCTAAAACACTAAAAACAAAATATCTTGATAAACCAATTTTAGAAGTTGAATGCTCGTCTGTTATTGAAGCGCTTGTAATTCTTGAGAAATCTCCGTTTGTAGATGAAACCTCTATCTTCGGCAATAATATTCATATTATCGTTAACGAAAAATATGTGGAAGAAAAACAAATAACTGCGCTCTTAGAAAAACAAAATAATATTACAGTAAAAAAAATAAGTAAAATTGTACCAACGCTTGAAGATGTGTTTATTCATCTATTAGAAATGGATAAAAAGAAGTGAACTTAAATAGAACTCGTGCAATTGCGAAAAAAGAATTCAAGCATCTCATGCGGGACGTTAGACTGCTAGCCGTTCTTGTCTTCTCGCCTGTTTTTTTACTTGGGGTGTTTGGCTATGCAGTTAATTTTGATGTTCATCATATTAAAATTGTAGTATATGATAAGGAACAATCAAAAATAAGCAGAGAATTTATCAATGGATTAACTCAATCTACTTATTTTGATTTGATCGGATACATAAGCGACGATTCTTATATAAGAGAAGTGCTGGATACAAAAAAGGCTCAGTGTGTTGTTGTAATTCCAGTTGATCTCTCACAAAAATTTTATTCAAGGCAAGAAGCAAAAATTCAATATTTAATAGATGGGGTTGATGGAAACACAGCGAACATAATTCAGTTTTACGTTACTGCGGCAACCTACTCGTTCAGTTCAAAATTATCTTCAGAAGTTTTAGCCCGCTCGGGAATGCGCTCATTTCTTCCGCTTAATTTTGAACCGCTGTTCTGGTTCAATCCGGATTTAAAATCAACACGATTTTTAATTCCTGGTTTAATTGCAATGATACTAATTGTTACTGCAGCGGTTAGCGTGTCTCTTTCGCTAGTAAGAGAAAAGGAAAGAGGTACAATTGAGCAGATAAATGTTTCTTCAATAAAGACTTCCGAGTTACTGATTGGGAAAACGCTTCCGAACGTTTTACTTGCTCTTCTTAATGCAACAATGATTTTAGTTGTAGGCTATTTGTTGTTTGACGTTGTTGTTAAAGGAAGTATTCTGCTTTTATTTTTCTGCACATTAATTTTTCTTATCGCGTGCACAAGCATTGGAATTCTAGTCTCGGTAATCTCAGATTCTCAGCGATTAGCCTTTTCAATCGCAACATCACTTACAATGCTTCCCTCGTTTATTTTATCCGGATTTGTTTTTCCAATTGAAAGCATGCCCGTTACGGTTCAAATTCTTACAAACATTACACCGGCAAAATTTTTTATTAGAATTTTAAGAGCAATTATTCTTCGAGATGTTGGCGTTTATGCTTTTTGGGATCAGCTTGTTTATCTTATTCTATTTGCAAGCGCTTTGTTAACGGCGGCAATACTAATCTATAATAGAAAAGAAAAAAACAATTGAAAGACCATTGTAAATTTTATACTTAGTATTTATGAAAACAATTCTCCATATAATTAAAAAAGAATTTCTTCAATTCAAACGCGATCCTAAAATGTTCAGCATAACGTTATTTGCGCCAATCCTTCAGTTAATATTTTTTGGCTATGCAGCAACGCTAGATCTTAATTTAGTACCAACAATTATTTATGATCAGGATAAAACAGTTACAAGCAGAAAATTAATTGAAGAATTTATAGGCTCTGGTTTTTTTGAGATTGAGCATTATGCAGATAATTATAAGGAAACACAAAAATATATCGAAGAGGGAAAAAGTTTAGTCGCTATTGTAATCCCCCAAAATTTTGAAAAGAGAATTTACAGAAGAGAAACAGCATCGCTTCAGGCAATTTTTAATGGTTCTTTTGGAAATTCGTCGAATATTGCCGCTGGCTATGTAACGAAGGTTGTTACAAAGTATTCCCGGCAAATCGTAAGCAATTACTTAGATATAAGCGGACGAAAATTTATACCCGCGGGAAGCATTGACGCAGAAATACGTGTGTGGTACAATCCTGAATTAAAGACAAGAAATTTTATGGTTCCCGCAATCGTAGGCTTATTAATAAGTGTGATCACTTTGTTACTAACAACACTCGCAATAGTGAAAGAAAAAGAAGTTGGCACGCTTGAGCAATTAATTGTAACGCCAATAAAACCAATACAATTAATAATTGGGAAATTGGTTCCGTTCGTAATTCTCGGATTCATTTCGGTTTCAATAGTTATTATAGCCATGAATATAATTTTTGGAATTGCTGTCCGCGGAAATGTCTTTTTCCTTTTTTTCTCTGCGTTTTTATATATTCTCTCAACTTTAGGATTAGGGCTTTTTGTCTCGACAATTTCAAAAACACAACAGCAGGCGATGATGATATCGGTCTTTGCGGTTTTAATGCCAATGAATTTTCTTTCGGGATTTGCCTTTCCTCTAGAAAACATGCCGATTCCGATCCAGATGCTTAGCTATATTATCCCTTTAAAATATTTTATTAATATTACACGCGGTGTAATTTTGAAGGGGACCGGACTCGCAGTTCATTGGCCAGACGCACTTGCTCTATTAACAATTGGACTAGTAATTCTTTTCTTGAGTGCATTAAGATTCAAGAAAAGATTAGAATAGAAAATCATACAAAAAATAAGAGGGAGATAACAACACGGGATCGTAATTTTTATTTTGATATTGCAGAAGCAAAATCGGCGGTAAAACCCGAATGTGAACTAAAGATATATTTAATTCCCCTTAATTTAGAAACTTTTTCAATTGATTTTTTCATTTCATTCAAATCCATAATAAAAAGATTATGATTTGGAACCGAAAGTTTTCCGTTTTTAATTCTAAAAGCATCGCCGGAAAATAAGTACTTGCCGTCAATTATATATCCCATTGATCCCAGTGTGTGACCCGGAAGAGAAATGCATCTCACCTTTAGGTTGTCAATCAATAAATAATCATTGTCGTTTACAGTGACATAATTTTTAAAACAAACCGAATTCTTAATAAATGGAAGAAAACTAAATCTAGGTATTTTATTTTCGATCATTTCATTTTCTTTTTTAGGAAAATAAAATTGAGCTTTGTAAAATAAATCGGCAGCATTTTGATGATCTATGTCTGAATGTGTAAAAAAAACAGCTTTCACATCTTCTGGCTTTATGTTATTATAATCTAAACCTTTTTTAATGATGGCTTCATTATAACCGGTATCAATGGCTATAAATCCTTTGTTGGTTCTAACCAGGCACATTTTTGTGAATAGATCGTTAATAACAATTACATCGTTAATCGGTCGGGTGGAAAGTTCTTCGTAGAACAGAAGGAACGCAGTTGAAAAGAGGTTCAGAGATATTTTTCCCATAAGTCTAAGATTTAAAAAAGCATGTGATTGCTTTTCATCGTTCCCTTCAATTTTCAAAAGAAGTAAATTCGGCACATCAATTTGATATGCCGAATCAAGAATTATTTTTCAATAAATACAGAGAAACCCATATTTATAGCGAGACTATTAAAACCATTTCTTTTATCTGCGCCTTTAGGATTCAAATTGAAAAGCGTATAAGAAACTCCGACACTTAACAATCCACTTTTGCCCACAAGCATTTTAACACCGGCTTTTGCACCATAACTAATACCGCTTAAATCTAAATCGGCGCCTCCGACGACAGTTGCTTTCTGTGAAACTGCAGTATAACCCAATATTCCTTCTACGTATGGGAATACATTGCCCTTAGTTGAAAACGTATAACCCGGAACAACAGTTAACAATAAATTTGTAATAGATTCTTTTGAGCCAGCTAGCTTCACTATATTAACCCCGGGACTCAATGCTACTGAAAAACCATCCATAACAAAATAATTTACATACGGCATAAAGTTAAAAAGCGACGTTGATTCACTAGCCGTAGTACCGTTAGCGACTTGAGTAAAACTCGAATAAGCAACAGAACCGCCAAATTCAACAACACCCCTAGAGCCAAATTGAGCATGAACATTACACGCTATTGCACTTAAGAGCAATATGACGGTTGTAAATAGAGTAAAAGATTTTTTCATAATTTACCTCCTGATATTTAATCGCTAATTCTCCGACGCTTTCGCCGGAGGCTACAATATTTTGCTAAAGAACACCAACACGACACGAAAAAAGGAAATTATTTTTGTAATAAAATTATCTTATTTATACTCTCGATCGCCAAATTAAAATACCGAATAAAAAAAATATATACAAAAACTTTTTTTATTTATGAGATCACCATAAAAAGAGTAAAATTATTCAGCAAAACGTTTATTATTAGAGTAAGGTTTTTAATAAATTTCAGAGGGCAAATTTATTCACAACAGATTCATTTCAAGCGCTTCTAGCAGAAAAAGATACAACCATCTTCAATTACTTGTGGAAACATTTATAGGAATATATAGAGCAATAAACCATGAAGGTCGACAACACTATAAAAACTATTTTCAGTGTATGTAAAAAAATATCAGAACGATCTATTTATTGCCACAATTCGGTTGCTAATGTTTTGGACATGAGAAAGCGAATAACAATAGAATGACGACAAACGCCTGCCTCTCTTTGGTTATAGATTTATTACCCATACAACCTCCTCGCAGATGTTTTCTTAAAAAAACACAATGGAAGAAATTATAGCCTTAATGATCCATTAGAAACCTACAGCAGCCCCACTGCTCCTTGGATCCGATGCACCAAAAATTACATGATTGTTGTTGTCAATCATTATTCCTTCAGCCAACCCTAAAATTGTAAATTTTTGATTAGCATCTTCAAATTTGTATCCCATCTTTTGCAGATTGGTTTTTACATCTTTCGGAAAGGAAAACTTTTCGTAAAATATTTCGTCCGGCATCCACTGATGATGAATTCTCGGCGCAGAGACAGCTTCTGCAATGTTCATTCCGAAATCAATACAATTCATAATTACTTGCAGAACAGTAGTGATAATTCTCGAGCCGCCCGGCGAACCGATTATGATGAATGGTTTATCATCTTTTAAAACGATTGTTGGAGTCATTGAACTAAGAGGTCTCTTACCCGGTTGAATTGAATTTCCTTCAGATCCCAACAAACCAAATTGATTTGGCTCGCCAGGCTTAGCGCTGAAATCATCCATTTCATTGTTGAGCAAAAATCCTGCACCTTCCACAACAATCCCGGAGCCGAATGCAGAATTAATAGTTGTTGTTACACTCACGGCATTTCCACTCTCATCATAAACGGAATAGTGAGTTGTTTCATCACTCTCTTTAAATTTTGTGGGATCGCCTGCATTTATTTCTTTGGAAGGAACGGCTTCGTCTTTTCGCGTTTCAATTTTATTGTAAATAGTTTTTGCGTACGTTTTTGAGATCAATCCTTTTCGGGGAACATTAAAAAAATCTTCATCACCCAAAAGAAAAGTTCTATCTGCATAAGTGTATTTCATCGTTTCAACAAGGTTGTGAATATATTCACCGCTTCCCCAATCGCCTTTTGAGAATTTATAGTTCTCAAGAATGTTTAACATTTCAATAAGAGCGATACCGCCGGAACTCGATGGAGGCATGGAAATTATTTTGTAACCACGATATGTTCCTTCAACAGGAGTTCTTTCTACTGGTTTGTATTCATCAAGATCTGCTTGAGTTATATATCCGCCGAGAGATTGGATTTGTTTAACAAGCAACTTAGCCGTTCTTCCTTTGTAGAAACCATCGGCTCCTTTTTCTTTGATCAGCTCAAGAGAATTTGCAAGGTCGGTCTGTTTTAATAAATCCCCCTCTTGAAAAGGAGCGCCGTCTTTTGAAAAAATTTTGTAAGTAGAAACATATTTTTTGAATAAAGGAAGAAAAGTTTTAAAACCACTGGCAGTTTTATAATCAAGAAGCCACCCGTTTTTAGCAAGATCAATCGCCGGTTGAATTACTTGCGTAAGAGACATCGTTCCATATTTTTTGAGCGCGTAAATTAATCCCGCCACGCTTCCCGGCACAGCAGCAGAAGTCGTTCCTTCTTGACTTAAAGCAGGAATGTAATTTCCGTTTTTATCAAGGTACATATCTTTATTTGCAGACAGCGGCGCCTTCTCGCGGTAATCAATCGTGGTATTCATCCCACTTTGTAAATGAATAACCATATATCCACCGCCGCCAATGTTGCCCGCATAGGGATAAGTAACTGCCAAAGCAAATCCAACCGCAACAGCAGCATCAACAGCATTGCCGCCTTTCTCCATAATTTTTACACCAACTCGTGAAGCAATTTCACTTGCCGAGACAACCATTCCGCGTTTGTTTCTTACTAATTGAGACGATTGTGCAAAAGCACCGGAATTCAATATGGCAATTATTAGTAAGCTGTTAATAATTTCGAAAAATTTTTTTTTAATGCATACGTTTTTAAAACTTATCACCGCTACTCCACAAATATTTATTATGAAAAATACTTTTTCTAAAGCACCAAATAAACGTTAATGCTGAAATATTTTACAATGTATTTATTCTAAGCCTGACTCAACATTGAAGAAATCGCTTTAAAACAAGAAAGCCCCTCACTCTCGGAAGGGCTTTGGCTAAAAACAATTTTTATTAAAATTAATTAGTCACCGCCCCAAGCAAAGTAAATTGCACGAGCAAACAACACAGCATAATTGGAAAATTTGTTTTTATGTTTATGATTATTTTTTTCTTGTTCATAATTTGAAAATAAAGTAATTAAAAAAGAATATTATGTCAAGCAACGAGGAGAGCCCACTCTTCTAATTAGTACTAAAATCTTTTGGACGCAACTGGAAAAAACATTACATATTAAACCAATAAGAAAATTTTACCATTAAGATATTATCCCCATCAGTTCTCCAAAGGTTTTTGAAATCCCTCGCGAAATTAAAGTCGCCGGGATTCTCAAAATTTGTTTGATTATGAGACCATACAAAATAAAAAATAGAACCTGGTAAAATCTCCCACCGCAACACAGCGGTGCCTCTTAAGGATTTATAATTAAAATTTGGATTACCGAACGTAAATCCGAGTGAAGAACCTGCACCATCTGGATCAACAGAATATAATTGTGTTGCTGAATCGTAATTAATGGTTGAGCCAGAACTTCCGTAAACATTAAAATCGGTAGTCTTGGCTTTTGCAAGTTCTTTGAATCCACCGTATTCTCCAACTGCAAAGAAGGGCTGCATAAATAATTGTAAACTAAGCGATGGTGAAAAAGTCCAATTCAAACGGATGTTGGCTGAAAGAGTGTGTTGATTTATTTTTCCGAAGACATATCTTGTGTTAAACGTATTAACCGCGACAGCATCATCAAAATTGCCAACCCATTGACGAGGATCTTCGTTTACAGAGTAATCTGGACCAATGCTGAAAGTAATCTGTGTGCTTGGTTTCCAGGTTAACGCTAAGCTATACTCTTGAAATACACCGCCGACAGCATCTTTTGCATATGTTGCGTTTAGTTCTCCGATAATTTTTTCTCTGCTATCTGAACTAGCATAAAGCCATACATTATATTCTGAAGGCTGAATAGTTAATGGACCGCCGCGCGTAAACGATTTGTTTATTGATTCAAAAGAGTAATTGCCGCCAACGTTGATACTATAATAATTTGTAAATGTAACACCAGCTCTTCCCCAAACAAAATTACTAATTGTATTTCCCTCAAAATCGAAAGACCGCGCATATGATGTGTAAATATTTTTAGATCTGAAAATTCCCTCTGGTTCAAACCAACGGTAACCTAAAACCGTGTGCAGATTAATTCTGTCTGCCATCCATTGGTAACCCAGATCGTTCTGCTCAAAGCCGGGAGAAACAAATCCTACCGAAGTGTTGATGTAAAAATTCCCTTGTTGTTTATTTAACATAATTCTTCCATAATAACCCGAAAGAGAAGTTCTTGTCGAATCATAAGTTGCATAAGTTGCATCGGGTCTTTGGTAATATCTGTAAGGTTGTTTTTGTAATGTTTGCAAAAATTCTTTTGTTCCATTAACATAAGTACCGGCAAAAGCTGCAGCGACAACATATTCTTTATTATCATCAAGCGTAGTCCAACCATCTAAACCGAGAGCATAAGCATTCTTTGAAAAATTATTTTTTAGAGGATTATCATTAAAACCTCTATTGACATTAGTAAACATAAATCCAAGCGACTGTCTTCCTTCGTTAAATTCTTTTTTCGAACGAAGAACGCCATAATAAGTAAGGGGTTCAACCTCTTCATTTGTTTTAATGCCGTTATTCCAAAGAGAAGCATAAGTTCTTTCAGTAACCGCAGCAATGGCTCCGATAGAAGTTGTTTCATCGAGCTTTCCGGAAAGTTTTGCCGCGCCGAGAATTTTTGTTTCTGACGGATATTGAACATATTCAGCATTTGACACCACGCCTCTTGGCGGACGACCAATTCTCCGTGAGTAAAATAATTCAGGCCAGCCGAAATTAAATCCCCAATTATTATTAACTCCACCTATTCCAAAATAAAAATTATCGGATCCCTCAATGAAGAATGGACGCTTTTCGTTGAAGTAAGATTCGAACGCTGATAAATTTATTACTGCGGGGTCAACCTCAACTTGACCGAAATCCGGGTTTATTGTACCATCTATATTAAGATTACTTCCAATCCCGATTTTAAAATCAGCTCCGAACGTTGATTTAAATTGACTGGATTTGTAGAAAGGATCATTTTGATCGTGAACGAGAGATTGAGCTTTTTGAACAACATAAGGAAGTATTTCGAAACGTTGTTTGGGTTTTACGCCGTCAAGTCCGTTAAGAGTTGCAAATCTTGAAACGAAACCGCTTTCGTTTTTAGGAACCATAACATAAAATGATTTTTCATTATTGCGTTTTATTTCTCTTGTAAAATTTACTCCCCATATCATTTTATCTACTTCATTAAAACGAAGTTGCGAAAAAGGAATTTTCATTTCTACAGTCCAGCCGGTTTCATCAATAGATGTTTTTGATTCCCAAATACCATCCCAAGTCCCGTCATCCCAGCTGTCGTTAAACAAAACACCATCAACCATAGTGCCGCCCGCGTTAACCGCAAAATAATTTCCTGTACGCTTGTCATCGTAAGCATCAACATAAAAACCAAACCAGTCTGAGTTTGAATATCCATCTCTTCTTGAAAGACTTGCATCAATCATTTCCGGTTTAGAATCATATAAATGTGCCGCCACATAAATATTATCTTCATCATAGGCAATCCACACCTCCGTTTTTTCTGTGGCAGGTGCGCCTTCGTTGGGATCGCGTTGAGTAAAATCTTTTATAGGCTCTTTCCGCCAAATCGGTTCGGTAAGCTTGCCATCAAGAGTTATTGTTAAATTATTTAATCGATAAGCAGGTACAACTTTTTGCGTGCTAACTTTACCAGAGCCGAAAATCAATATCTGTGCTAGAAAGTAAAAAAAGATTGTCATTAATTTTCTCATACAAAACCCTTTCCTGATGATTTTAATAACTCAATTCATAAACCAAAAAATCTAACACAGGTTTAGACTTGCAAGAAGATAAAAGGTTGCTTTATAGAACCGTAAAAATTTTGGGTGGGTGGATTCGTCAGACAATGAGAAGGCGGGTGATTAACCCACCTCCTCAGACACAAATTTATTTCTCTTTCTTGGCTTTATCTAAACCGGGGACGTGTAATTGCTCGGAGAGTTTTCCTATTGTACTAAGATCAATTTTACCAACGATATTTACAAAAGTTGCTTTTCCAGAATCATCGGAATTTTCCCCGCCCTTTAATAACTTTTCTAAAGAGACAATTGTTAATCCAACAAATTCGTTGTCGGCGCCCTTCTTAATATAAACATTGGTATAGTTCCCTTTGCTGTTAGTGCGGATAATTCGATCCCAGCTTTTCGATTGCAAATTATTGTCCATTGATTCAACAGCGGCTTCCATATTTGTAAGCTCGTTCTTGGGAATTTTAAATTCATTTACACGAACTAATTTTAATCCGCCGAGAGCGTCGCCCAATCCCTCCTTTTTGCCTTCAGCAAGACCGGCAACCATTTTCAACAAAGGCTCTTCAAGATAAACCTCGGTGATTGATTCGGCGTTCTTTAACTGTGCAAAATCTTTATAGTTAAAGTAACCGGGATATTTTGAATAATCTTCTTTCTGCTGAGCAAAGAAAAAAGCACTCATTGCAAAAAGTAGAACGAGAGTTGTTTTTAATGTTTTCATTTTGTTTCTCCTTCTAATATGTTGTTTACAATTCCAATTCCTTCGTTAATAGGTTTAGCAACGCGCTCACCCATTATTTCGTTTTCAAGTGTAGACTGAGTCTGTTTGAAAAATCTCCCAACTATGGCAAGAGCTTGGCGCGCCTGTTTATCGGCGTTAATTATTTCTGTTTCTGAATATTTGTAATTGTATTGAACCGGTTTATTAATTATAAGCGTTGTAACAATTGTTATAATTAGAATGATTGTTGTTAATGCCGAGATAATCGGTCGCGAGAAAACCATAGAATAAAAATCAAATAAAAATGAGGTTGCGTTTTTTAAGGCGGGAAAATTTTTTCTAACAACATTTCTAAGTAGGTCATCAGAATATTCTTCTTCGCGAAGCACGTTAACTTCTTTTGCGGTTTGTTTGTATGAATTGAGAGCCTTACTTATTTCCGGATTTTGTTTTGCGGCGCGCAGAACAATAAATTCATCTTTCAATGTTGCGTCTCCGTAAGCAACGGAAATTATTTTATTTAACATCTCTTCGTTTAACTCATACGATTTCTTGCTGACCATATTCCTTTAACTCCTCTTGCAATTTTTTTCTAGCCCTTAGAAGATAAACCTTAACCGAATTAATCGGCAAATCGAGAGCCATGCTAATCTCTTTGTATTTCATTTCTTCTATTTCGTATAGAACAAAGACGCTTCTTAAATTTTCGGGCATCCGTTGAATTGCCTCTTTAACTTTTGACGCAATCATTTTAAAGTGTGTTATTAAATATGGATTCTCGGAATCATGATTTTTGCTATATGTATCTTCGAAGAATTCATCTATCTCCAACTCCCGTTTTACCGCAACGGTACGTCTTCGTAAAAAATCTATACACAAATTGTTTGTTGTTTTTATGATCCATGTTTTAGCTGCAAGTATGTTGAACTTATCAATGTTTTGCCAGATTCGAATCATTACTTCCTGCGTAACATCATCGGCATCCATTCTGTTTTTCAGCATATAAAGCGAGTAAGTATAAATTTTGTTTTTATACTGCTGAATTAAGAAGCGATATCTCTGTTCTGCAAACATTTATGATTTTCTATATTACAGACGAAACAATTAATTCTATTGTTACATTCTTTATTAAGAATTATTTTCAAAGTAAATCTTATAAAGGAATATCATAATGTCTAATAAAAAACCCGAAATTGGTTCAATATCTTGGGTAGACTTAACAATACCGAACGCAGATGAGATAAAAAAATTTTACGAAAAAGTTGCTAAATGGAAACCGGAGCCACTTTCAATGGGCGAATACAATGACTTTGTAATGAACACATCGGAAACAAAGACTGCCGTTGCTGGCGTTTGTCATTCACGGGGAAGCAACGCAGGTCTTCCACCGCAGTGGTTAATTTATATTACGGTTGAAAATATTGACGAAAGCTTACAATCATGCACGGAACTCGGCGGTAAAGTTATTTGTGATCCTAAAAATTATGCCGGTATGGGAAGACATTGTGTTATTCAGGATCTGGCAGGCGCAGTATGTGCGCTGTTTGAACAGAAATAGGCAAGTATGAAAAATTTAGATTTTCAACCCGCTAAATCTAAAGAGGAATTCCGGAACAATTATAAATTACATGATTTTGCGGAACGAGCAGGAAAGAATTTACTAATTCAATGGGGAATTAATTTCAAAAATTTTGGTGAAGATAAACGATTCGAAAAATTGTGGGAAAAAGGCGAAGATAAACCGGACGTAATAATTGAGCATAATGGGAAAAAAGCATTGCTCGACTGGAAAGGAAAACATTCAAAATCATTTTTAGTAAACACACGGGCGATTAAATCTTACGAACACTGGCAAAAAATATTTAATATCCCGATTATAATTGCTTTTCTTTTATTTGACGACCAAAAGAATTTAACGGACAGACGCTTTGCTTTTTTGCCAGGCCATAAATATGTTGAAATTGAGCATGAGCAGTGGGACAAGAACAAAACGGTTGAGTTCAAAGAAGAACTGCCCATATTAACAAAAGAAAATGTGATTAAGTTTTTACGTAACCATTCTTAGTAATCTTAAACAGCCAATTGAAAGAATAAAACATGGAAGATGAACTTAACGAAATAGAAAATATTTTTCGTAATTCAACCTCAACGGATTTTTTATTTGATGCCTTTCAAGAAGCAATTAAATTAAAAATAGAGGATCCGGAGATTTTTAAAATACTACTAGGAAATCCGGCACTTTCTACTGATGAAGTTAAAATGTTCGTGGAAAAATTAATCAAAGAATATCCAGGCCAAGCCAACGAGTTATCTATTTGGGCAGCAAAAATATTTGAACATAAAGACGATTACCATAATTTTTTTGAAGACGCCATTCATTATTATAAACGGGCGCAAGATTATAAACCAGACTCAACAGAACCATTGTTGAGCCTTTTGTCTTTGTATAATTATGAACTCAACTTTACGGCCAATAAAGTAATTCTGGAATTTGTAGAGACGAGAATTTTGCATGTTCGAATTAAAAGCAAAATTTATTATGCGCTAGCGGATCATTATAAAAAAACTGGTGACAAAAATTTAGAGTTGAAATATTTTGCGTTGGCCGAGAGAGCGGCAGAAATAGAAAACGGTAATGATTAGTAATAATATCCTATTGTAAAGTAAAAGAAAGTTGGGCCCCATACGATTGTGTTATTAGATAATGTGTTTTTGAAATAAAAACTTTTACCTATGGAAAAATCTGCGGGACCAATCGGGGTTTTAATAGACAACGAGGCTCCAATTCCGTGGCGCAAATCCTTAAAGCGAATTTGTTCACGCTCTTCCCAAATCGAACCGAGATCGTAACGCACCCGCACATATGTATCAAAGAACAGTTTTATAGGAAGCAGATATCGGTGTTCCAGCGAGGCTAAAAATATTTGTCTGCCGCGATACTCATAATCACGAAGTCCGAAAAAAGAATTTTGACCCCCCAACGAAAACTCTTCAGTAAGAGGAAGTGTTTTATCGGCAGTACCCACCATTACACGTACGCCCCATGTGTTTGTTCTGCTATTTAAACTAAAATAGTTTTTGTAATCGAACGAAAACTTTGTATAACCAATATCGCCGCCCAATGCGGTTTGTGCGGTTTCATAAACCCCCTTAACAAAAAATCCTTCTGTCGGAAAAGGATAATCATTCTGTGAGTCTATCGAAAGCGAGAAACGAAGGCTGGATATATCTGTCTTGTATATAGGCCCGGTATAATCGAAGTTGCTTTTAATCTCATCTCTTTGATAACGCGCCTCAACAAAAATATTTCCAAATCTCCCCACCTGAGCACCTATACCGAACGAACCGCCGTAAAATAACTGTCTGTATTCGCCCGTCTTTTTTCTTGAGAAACTGTTTTCGTTAATTAGTTGGTCATCTTTATAAACATTTATATCGTTAAATTCGTGAAAGGCGCGCACTTTATAAGTTAAGTATGAATCAAAAACTCTATTGGCTTTTTGTTCAAGACTATAAATACGATTACGAATGCCGCCGGAAATAGTTGCACCTATTTCAGTTCCGGTTCCATTAAAATTTTCATCACGCACATCAAGCGAAAGTTGAGTCTGATACTCGTTGTCAATCCGCATTCCAAATCTTATTACGCTTGATATTTTCTCGACAACTTTTATTTTCAATTCATTCTCGTTGCCAATGGGAACTACAATCAAATCAATTTGATCGAATAAATTAGTGCTTCTAAGATTTGTCAAACCTTTTTCAGCAAGATCATATTTAAAATAATCTCCAATGTTGAGAGGAAACTCCCGCGTAATAATTTTTTCTTTTGTTTTTGTATTTCCCTCAACATTAATTTTAGAAATTAGTCCCTCGCTAAGCCTTAGCAAAAGTATATGTGTGTTTTCATCAAAAGAAACCCTTTCGATTCTTGCGAGCGAATAACCGGCAGACTTAAATTTCCTAACAACATCTAAAGACGCAGCTAGGGTTTTGCGTGGACTGAAAGGTTTTTCAATTAACGGGACCAAGATTTTAAAAGCCATCTCTTGGTTTAAGGAAGAAGCTCCTGAAATTTCGATTGACGAGATAATCTGATTGTAGTTTGTAAAAAAAGAGAGAGTTGATTTACCGTTTATCTCTTCAATTTCAATTGAAGCATCTTTTAAGTCGCCCTCGTTGTAACGATTGCTTAGTTTGAAAAGAAGTTCTTTGTTTGAGACAGAATCTTTTCTTAAAAGATTATTATAGAAACTCTTTTCAAACTCTGTGGGATTATCTTTTAATACTAAGTTGGTAAATGTTTTTTCGGAAATATTAAGCGAGGATCTAAATTTTAGTTCAAACATTTTTTTAATTTTTTCAATCATGGGCAAAGCAGAATTGTACCCTTGCGCAACAACATCAGAAAGATTTGTAAAATCAGAATTTTTTCTTTTGTCTAATTTTGGTTGAATAACAAAATCAGCTTTTTCGAGTTGCTGATCGTTGAGAATTTTCATCGGGATACTAACCAATTGATCTGCAATCGTCCACGGAAAATTTAATTCGTCTTCTGTGTAGAGCGGGCTTGAAGCATCAACAGCTACAACTATATCAGCACCAAGATCTTTCACCTCTCTTGATGGGATATTTGAAACTAATCCGCCATCAACCAACATCAACGTATCAACCTTCACGGGTGGAAGCAGAAGAGTTACACTTGAACTCGCCCGCATTGCAAGTCCAAGAGGACCTTTGTCAAGAATGATTTCTCTTCCGGAAATTAAATCGCTGCTAATTGCCCGGAATTTAAATCTTAGGTTATTATAACTCTCTTCTGATTGTAGAGGCGCGTTAATTGCTGCAAGATTTAAAAAATTTGCTGCACGCTGTCCGGAACTAATAGATGTTGGTATTAAAGGTTTTAGCCCATCCATTCTGAACGAAACAATAGCGCGGTCCTCTGTAATTTTCTGATCAATAAAAAGATCATTTCTGCTTGATTGTTGTGTCGAAAAAAAACTTCCCCATCCAGTGTTTTGTAAAATTGAATCAAGATCGGCTAAGGAATAACCCGCAGAATAGAGGCCGCCAACCACACTTCCCATACTTGTTCCAACAATAAATTCTATTGGAATATTTTTTTCTTCAAATGCACGCAAAACACCAAGTTGAGAAATTGAACGCGCTCCGCCACCGCTTAGCGCTAAACCTATCTTAGGAGAATTTGCAGCAACTTTTTCTACTAATCCGAACGGTAGAGATTTTTCTGTTAAATCTAATTTTAATATAGTCTTTGTCTGTGCTGACAGACTAGCGGCAAGTAGAAAGGAAATAAAAATTATTATTAATTTTTTATTGAACATCGGTTAGTAATTATGTTTAGAACAAAAATAAACTTTGTGCCCAGTTAAGGCACAAAGCATTTATTTTCTTTTTATAGATTTTTTCTGTTCTTGAGCTTGTTTTTCTGCCGCCTCCATCATTCTAGACATGAATCCTTTTTTCTTGTTGGGATTAGCCACGGGAACAAGCTCTACATTATCATGCTTATGGTTAATATAATATTGTTGACCGATAGAAAGAGCATTGAACATAAAATAATAAAGATTTAATCCCGAAGGGAAACTCATAAACATTATAGTCATCATAACGGGCATAATATAAACCAATGCTTTCTGCGAAGGATCTTTAACGCTCATCTTTTGCTGAATGAACATTGTGATTCCCATCATCAAGGCAAGACCGCTGATAACATCAACATTAAATAGCGGAATTTTAAAAGGTAATTTGTAAATAATATCCGGCGACGAAAGATTTGTCATCCATAGCATAAACGGCTGTTGGCGAATATCTATTGTAACATTGAACAGACTCCACAATGCAATTAGAATCGGCATTTGTAATAACATCGGTAAGCAGCCGCCCATCGGATTAATTCCGTAGGTGGAATAAAGCTTCATCGTTTCTTGTTGAACTTTCTGAGGATTGTCTTTGAATTTTTCTTTTAGTTCGTTGATCTTCGGTTGAAGCATCTGCATCTTTTTCATGGACTTCATACTTTGACGGGTGAGTGGATGAAGCGCAAATTTTATGATGATGGAGAAAATAATTATTACAATGCCGAAGTTCGAAATGAATCCATGCAAGAATTTAAAAAGAGGGAGAAGTATAAACTCGGAAATTGGCCTGATAACAAATTTCAATCCGAAGAAACTTCCGAAATCAAAAACAGTTTGAAAATTCTTTCCATATGATTTAAGAATTCCATAATCAATAGGACCTAGATAAAGAGTAAATGAATCTTTCTGTAGTTTCTGATTTTTGAACGGCATCTTTAAGCTGGCGCTGTAAATTTCTTTTGAGCCGTATTGATTTAGAATATGATTGCCCTCAAAAAAAGCTCCGCCCTCGCTACTTGGATTTGATGGCGCCAGAATCATTGCAAAGTATTTATTGCGGATTGCCACCCAATCAACTTTTCCATTTATGTCTTTTGTAACTTTTTGGCCTGCACTTGTTGCATCAACAACAACTTGCTCGTCACCAGAATATGCACTGGCGTTGGAATGATTGGCTTCATCAACTGAATTTTCTTCGAGATTAACTAACCCGCCGGACCAGACAACATCATATCTATAACTACTGATAACATCATTCATGTTTTCAAGTTCAACATCAATCTTCGAGGCGTAATTATCACCATAGAAAATAAAATTCTTTCTTATTGCTTTTCCTTGATCTGTAACAAATTCATAATTGACCGCCACCGAATCTTTGCTGCTGACTTTGTAATAATAATTAGTTGCAGAGGAATTGAAATCTATTGAAGAAGTGTTAACAAGCTTTCCTTCTTTTGTAACGAAAATAATATTAAAGTCGCCGCCGTTTTTTGAACTGACTAATTGAACATGCTGATTATAGAAATTTGTGTCTTTAATATCGGCGTGGTACCAAGTTTTATATTTTTTAATAAAATATCTTTTGATCTTAGCGCCTTTATTAGTAAGCTCAATTTTAGCAAGATCTGTTTCTATCGTAATTATTTTTTCTGATAGTTGCTTTGCGCCGAAAGGAGCTGGTTCTTCAACAGGTTTTGCCTCTCTTTTTTCTTGAACTGGAGGTTTCACCGCAGCAGTATCTTTCTTCTCAACTGCAGTTGTTTGTCCCTTCTTTTTTTGCTGAGGTTGAGGGGCGGGAGAATTAAAGTAGAGCCACACCACGAGAATAAGTCCGATAAGTATAAATGCAAATGTTGTTTGTTTGTCCATTTTATTCCTTTAGTTATTCTACCGGATCAATCCCGCCTTTATTAAAAGGATTGCATCTCAAAATTCGCCAAGTTGCCTTTACTCCGCCTTTAAGCGCACCGTACTTTGTAATTGCTTGAACCGCGTATTCGGAACAAGTAGGATAAAAACGGCAGGAGGGCGCAAACATCGGCGAAATTAATTTTTGATAGAGCTTAATTAAATATATTAGAACATGCCGCATTTACAATTTTGTCCTGATCTTGTCCATCAAGTCGTTTACTTCCGGCATAACCTCTTTCAATAAAATTTTTCTGCTGTTTTTTTGATTTATTGTATTAGGCGAGAATACAATAAACACCCCCATTTTCTTTAACCCTACTTCCGAACAAATCTCTTTTTTATTTAGACGATACGATTCACGTAAAAGTCTTTTAATTCGATTTCTCCAGACAGCTATTCCGCTCTTTCTTGAAACAGCAAAAGCTGTTTTAATTCCACTCTGTTCAGATTCTCTTTGAATGAAAAAAACAGCTTTGAATTTTTGAGACGAAGAAAATAGAATTTCTCCGGCGGAATACACAAGATCGAATTCGTTTTTACTTTTGATTCTTTCCTTTGAAGAAAGACCAAACTGTTTCAATTATCCTTCGTCACTAACGGTTAATTTTTTTCTACCTTTAGCTCTTCTGCGAGCAAGAACTTTACGGCCGTTTTTAGATGCCATTCTTTCGCGGAAGCCGTGTTTATTTTTTCTTTTTGTTTTACTTGGTTGAAAAGTGCGCTTCATTTTGTTACCTATTCATTTGAAAGTGTGCAAAATTAAAGATTTTGTAAGTAATAACCAAAGTTACGGGCAAATCGCTATCTATACATAGTGTAGATTGATCAATATTCAAGAGGGGGTTAAATTATCTTTAAAGGAAAAGGGCGGATACCTAAGTGACAAGCCCAGCCGAAGTACCTATCACCCAAATAACCGCCGCTATCGAGAAAGCTTTTTAGAGGGTTGCGCTTTCCGCAAATTAGAGGTTGCTTATTTACATATATAGTTACAATCGTAATGCCAAGTGATGGTTGTATTTTTTATCCAAAAACTGAATGTGGTAACCTAGATTTTGTATCAGTCTGAATCGAATTTTTAAAAAGAGTCATACCAATTACTTTTTAAAACGAAGAACCCTGCCGCAGCAGGGTCCCTCTAGACTCATATTATTTAACTAATTAAGGTTGTTATTTCATCAAGATCATTTTCTTAGAAATGTTTACATTGTTTCCGCTCAACTTGTAAATGTACATACCACTTGCAAATTTGCTTGCATCGAAAGTTACTTTGTGCAAACCGGATGCTAATTCACTTTCTACTAAACTAACAACTTCTTGACCGAGCGTGTTGTAAACTTTCAACGAATACATTCCTGCTTGCGGAACTACGAACTCAATTGTTGTAGATGGATTAAATGGATTCGGATAGTTCTGAGCAAGTTTATATTCTGTTGGTGTAGTAAAGTTATCGCCAACGCCTGTAACATTGTTATTTCCGGAGATCTTATAAACTTGACCTTCTTTAGTTCCGACATAAACATCATCCGAACTTGGATTAACCACCATAGCGCTTACACCATATCCGCTCATACCAAGCGATGTCCATGTACTACCATTATCAGAAGACATATAAACACCATTTGTTAATGAGCTGACATAAATTTTCCCGCTCAAATCAACCGACATTGAATAAACAAACGTTACATTAAGAGAAGTAACTTTTGTAAAGGTCATTCCACCATCCGTTGATTTATATAAACCGTCACCATATGTTCCAGCAAAAATTGTAGTAGACGTTGAAGCTAACGACCAGATCATGTTATAAGCGCATGCTATTTTATTCCATTTTGTGCCGTCTGTGCATTTGAAAATTCCACCACCAGCCGTTCCGGCAAATATGTTTCCGTTGCTTGTAATGGTTAATGATTGAATTGTTAAGAATACACCAAGACCATCATTAAAAGGAATCCATGTTGAACCTAAGTCTGTTGATTTGAATATTCCAAAGCCCCATGTACCAGCATATAAAGTTCCATTGTAGGAAACGAGAGCGTGAATATCTTTACCTGAAAGACTTGTTAATATCCAAGCAGAGCCGTTAAATTTATAAACACCTTTTTCGGTAGCGGCAAAGATTACTCCACCGGTAACATTAAGAGACCAGATGAAGGATACGTTCATTCCTGTGTTGATTACAATCCAATTCTTTCCGCCATCTGTAGATTTATAGATTTTTCCACCCCATGTTCCAGCGTATATATCGTTTCCATAGTAAGCTAATGTATAAATCATTTCTCCCGGTCCGAATGAGCAGACGTTTGTCCATGTTCCATTGCCATTGTTGTTGTCGCCAGTTGTATTTGTGATCGCAATAGTCGCACTTGAAGTATTGTTATTCGAATTAGGATCAGGTGTTGAGCATGAGGTTATTGTTGCAACGTTTGTAATTTTTTTGTCGTAAGGAATATGTCCGCCAAACATAGCATAATTGAATTGACCACTACCGGTAAGTGAATAGCAAATCATCTGACCATTTATAACACCGCTAATAAAGTTTACTGCTGCAAAAGGTGCAAGGGCAGAACCTTTTATGTCAATTCCGGAAATGGTTATTGCTGTTGCTTGATAGAAATTATAGAGAACATTTGTAATTGCTGTTCCATTAACAGTAAGTCCACCAGTCCAGCTTAAAGTTGTTCCGCTGATGTTTACAAGAACCACTGAACCGTTAGGAACATCAATTGTAATATTATTTGCAGAAGATAAACTTGCACCGCTTAATGTGAATACATTTAAGAACGGATCGGTTCCGGTTAATGTTAGTCCTCCATACTGGAATGCTGTTGTTCCATTCACAGCATAACCGGAAAGCGTTGTTGATAAACTTTGCAGATAAGATTTTTCTGCAGTAAAGTCTATAGGATTATCTTTACGCAAAGTTCCGCCCGTAATGCTTACCGAGGATTGCGGTAGATTAGTTGAATGTCCGTAAACTACATTACCATTATATATTGCACCGCTAGCATAATTTAAATCACGGCCAACGATTAATACATCACCACTACCGGCCAGTAATTGATCACTGATACTGTAATTTGCAAATGTGGCGTCGCGTCCAACAGCAACTTTACCTTGAGTATCTGAAGATGGTTGATTTGCGTCTTCAATTACAAATAAGTTATAATCTTTTGCTGTACCAAGATCGAAAGCGGAATTGTTAAGTTGTCCGCAATCAACTTTTACTTTTATAGTTAATGTAGCGAAAGATCCGCTAGCAAGAGTACCAACATTCCAAATTCCAGTTGTTGAATTATATGATCCCTGAGAAGCTGTGTTTGATACATAATTCAAACCGGACGGTAATAAATCTGTTGCTACAATCCCTGAAGAAGTATTTGGTCCTAAGTTTGTAACCTTGATAGTGAAGTTAACATTGTCATCACATTTTGGATTTGGATTGTCAACTGTCTTTTCGATTTTGATATCAGCTTTTTGTTCACATATAATAGCTACAGTCCAGCTGCTTTCATCAACCACAGTTGCAGAACCATCAACGGGATGTCCTTCGGCGCGAGCAGTGTTTATCAATTGACCACAATCGTTATCGCCCGCTACATAATTGAAAGTAAAAGTGGTAGACTGTCCCGGATCAAGAATATCAATATGCTTAATCAAATGGTCGCCTGTTGATTTCAACATAGGATCAAATATATCAATACCACCGTGTAGCTGAATATCGCCACAGTTTTCTATTAAGAAAGAATAAGTTATTGTTTCACCCTTGTTATATGATTGTTTATCAGATGACTTTGTAATGCTAACACAAGTTTTGTAATAACCAAAGTTGATGAATAAATTATCGTTACAGTTTAATGTTGTATTTACTGATGTACTGTTCTTTGTATACCATTTTACTTGGGCGGTATTGAAGAATACTCCGCCGGAAGCAAAATTAGAAGAGGCCAAACGAACCGTATAAACTCCGTTAACTAAATTTGGGAAAGAATAATGACCGTTAACATCAGTAATAGCAGTAGCAAGAACGGTAGTACCTTGAACTAATTCAACAACAGCACCAGCAATACCTGGCTCACCAGAATCTTTTGTTCCGTTAACGTTAAGATCACGATAAACATAACTGCCGACTGTGTTTTCGCAAACAGTGCAATCAACAGTAACGGTAACGCTTGTTTCAGCAGTGACCGTTGCAGAACCATCAACGGGATGTCCTTCTGCGCGAATCGTGTTCTTCAAATTTCCGCAATCAGCCGCTTTAACTGTGTATTTAGTGTTAGCAACAGGAATAACAAATGTCTGGCCTGGGTCAATTATATTGATATGATATGCAGTGGTTCCCCACAACATTGTATCGAAAACATCAACACCACCGCTAAGCAAAATATCTCCGCAGTTTTCAACAGTGATGGTGTAAGTAATAATATCACCAGGTTTGTATGTAATTTTATCTGCTGTTTTTGTAATTCCAATACAAGTTTTATAATAACCAAAGTTGATTGATAAATTATCGTTACAGTTTAATATTGTACTTACTGATGTACTATTCTTTGTATACCATTTTACTTGAGCAGTGTTGAAGAATACTCCACCCGAAGCAAAATTAGAAGAAGCCAAACGAACGGTATAAGTTCCGTTAACTAAATTTGGGAAAGAATAATGACCGTTGGCATCTGTAGTTGCTGTAGCAAGAACAGTTGTACCTTGAACTAATTCAACAACAGCACCAGCAATACCTGGCTCACCAGAATCTTTTGTTCCGTTAACGTTAAGATCACGATAAACATAACTGCCGACTGTGTTTTCGCAAACTTGTTCTTCACAAGAGAGGAATCCATTATCAACAGTTCCATTATCAAAGTTTTCATTAATTGCTGTAGCAGCATCGTTGTATTGAGAAAGCGTAAATCCACTTAATGAACCGCCACCAAGAGCTTGTTCGGCTAATGATAAGAATGCATTTACCGTCATTCCGGTAAATGGCCCTGTTGCAATTATAAGAGCTCCCAGATCGGTAGAGTTGGTTCCTATTTTACCGGCAGCATCAAAATAAATATTTAATTTAAGAGCGGTTAATTGTCCCGCGAGAACATTTATGCTAGTTGTGGGGTCTATATAATTTTGTGTTAATACTGCAGGAGTTGTTCCATCAGGCAAATAATTTTTTACTGCAGTGGCAGAAGTTAATTTTATTGTAAAATTTCCACCAACGGTTAAACCACTTGGAAAAATTGTAGAGAAATATAAATCTCTTATTTTACCCGGGGTACTGTTAGAAGGACTTCCCCATCCACCCTGTGTAAAAGTTGTAAATCCATTAAGATCACATTGACTTGGTTTTGTATACCATTTAACGGTTGCAGTTTCTTCTTTCATATCAAAAGCAGGAGTTGCCAAAACTAATTTTTGTTTTAAATTTGATCCCGCTTTGTATACATATCTTGTTCCCTGAGGTATAGCAACATTTGCTTTAACATTAATTGTTGCTGTGCCGGTACCGCTATATGTTAAAGTAATTGGCCCGACATGTCCGCTTGCATTCGTTGTTCCAGAAGTTGCGCTTAAAGCTCCTATAGACGAGGAAATAGTAACTGCCAATCCCGATATAGGATTTCCATTTAGATCCAATGCATAAATGTCAAACGTTGCGTTTGTGCCCTGTGCTAATGATTGAGACGAAGGAAGTATTAACAATGATTGAAGCGGAACCACATTATTGTGATTTGCATTTGCATCCGCAACAATTACATTAGCTCTGTTCTTAATATCATCGGCTCCGGAAATTGAATTGATATCAGTATTATCACTAAAATGCCAGATAGCAAATTGTATAGCAGCAGCTTCCTTATTTAGATTAGAAAGTATTCCTGCATAACTGGTTTTAAACGGAAAATAATTATTGAGGATATAAGTTATTTCTGAAGGCGTACTACCCTCATCCCAATAATCTTCATTTCTTGCTAAGTGGGTGTTGATATCAATGCAGTAAAATTTTGTGCTTACGGAATTAAGTGTTCCTAAAAATAAACCGGCGAAATATGTATCGCGAACATTAGTATATGGATTTATAAAGCTTA
>JAHEZQ010000030.1 GCA_023250955.1 Melioribacter sp.
TCAGAAAGTCTTTCAAGAAATTTTCTAAGCAATGTTTCGCCGATTTCCGTATAAGCTAATTCTCTTCCTTTAAATATTACCGAAACTTTTACCTTGTCACCATTCTCAATAAAATTAACAGCATGCCTTGCTTTAAAATCAAAATCATGAGTATCTGTATTGGGATGTAAACGAATCTCTTTTAATACGCTGACTACTTGTTTCTTTTTTTGGATCTTCTCTCGTTTTTGAATTTCATAAAGAAATTTACCATAATCAATTATCTTACATACCGGAGGAGTTGCTTGCGGTGCAATCTCAACCAAATCCATCTGAGCTTCTTCTGCTTTTTTAATTGCCTCTTTTGATGATACAACACCTAACGCTTCACCGTTAGGTCCAATGAGTCTAACTTCAGGAATTCTTATTTCCTGATTGACTCGGTATTTAATTTGAGTGATAAAATACCTCTCTTAATTGTGATTTACTTTGTTATCTATTTCGGTTTTTATTTTAGAAACAAACTCTTCTATTGATAAACTACCTTTGTCGCCAAGTTTATGCTGTCGTACAGAAACAGTACCGGATTCTTTTTCTTTTTCACCAACTATTAACATGTAAGGTACTTTCTGCATCTCCCATTCGCGTATTTTATAACCAATCTTCTCATTTCGTTTATCAAGTTCGGCAATAATATCGTTCTTCGCAAGAATATCGCTTATTTGTTTTGCATAATCCATAAAATTCTGAGAAACTGCCAATACTGCAACTTGAACTGGTGCCAACCATGTTGGGAATGCCCCACCATAATGTTCAATTAAGATACCCATAAATCGTTCAATGGAACCAAGTAAAGCACGATGAACCATATATGGCTGATGTTCTTTCCCATCCTCACCTATGTATTTCATATCGAATCGTTGAGGCAAATTGAAATCAAATTGAATTGTACTTAACTGCCATTCACGATTTAGTGCGTCTTTGATTTTAATATCAATCTTCGGTCCGTAAAAAGCACCGCCGCCTTCATCCATTTCGAAAGGAAGGTTTTCTTTTTCCATTGCATGTTTAAGTGAGTTGGTAGCTTTTTCCCAGTCTTTATCTTCTCCAACTGCTTTTTCTGGTTTTGTAGCAACATAAAATTTCAAATCACTAAAACCAAATGATTTAAGAATGGAAATAGAAAATCTTACTACTTCAATAATCTCATCTTCAATTTGCTCTTGTGCACAAAAAATATGTGCATCATCTTGAGTAAATCCGCGTACACGAAGTAATCCATGAAGCACCCCACTCTTTTCATAGCGATATACTGTTCCTAATTCTGCCCAACGTAAAGGCAAATCTCTGTATGAACGAAGTTTTGTTTTATAAATCATTATATGAAACGGACAATTCATGGGTTTGATAAAATAATCATGATCATCCACTTTCATAGGCGCATACATATTTTCTTTATATGTAACTAAGTGCCCGCTTGTTTCCCATAACCAACTTTTGCCCATATGCGGAGAATAGAGCAGATCATAACCGTTCCTAAAATGTTCTGATCTCCAAAATGTTTCTATTGTATTTCTTATTCTAGAACCTTTCGGATGCCAATAAATTAAACCTGCACCAGCTTCTTCATGAACACTGAAAAGATCAAGTTGCTTTCCAAGTTTACGATGATCTCTTTTTTTTGCTTCTTCTAAGAAAATTAAATAATCATCAAGCATTTTCTTTTTAGGGAATGAAATGCCGTAGATTCTTTGCATCTGTTTATTCTTTTCATCACCGCGCCAGTATGAACCGGAAACAGTTAGCAGTTTTACAAATTTAATTTTGCCTGCATCTGGGACATGCGGTCCGGTACATAAATCAGTAAAATCTCCTTCATCATAAATGCTTATTACTTCTGTTTTATCATCAAGTTCATTTAAAATTTCTAATTTGTAATTATCACCTTTTTTCTTGAAAAAGTTTACAGCATCATTTTTACTCAGTTCTGTTCTCTTAAATGGATTTTTTTGCGATGAAATTTCCATCATCTTTTTCTCAATCTTCACCAAGTCTTCTTCGGTTAAGTTTGAGTTTATATCAATATCATAATAGAAACCAGCATCTATTGCGGGACCAACCCCAAACTTTGCTTCAGGATAGATTGACTGAACAGCGTGAGCCATTAAATGAGAAGTCGAATGCCAGTATGTATGTTTTCCTTCAGGATTTTCAAAAGTAAAAAGCTGCAGTGTCGCATCACTATTAATTGGTGTTAATAAATCACGTTCTTCACCATTAACTTTAGAAACAAGGGCTTCATCAGCTAAACGATTAGAAATTGATTTTGCAACTTCAAATGCAGTAATACCTTTATCAAATTCTTTAACTGATCCATCTGGAAATGTAATTTTTATTTGTTCCATCATTCCTACATTAAAAAAAAACGGAGAATCCTCCGATAGATTGTGGGTTCTATAGGATTCGAACCTATGACCTTCTGCACGTCAAGCAGACGCTCTAACCAACTGAGCTAAGAACCCGCAGAATTACTTCGTCATCGTTATAAAACCCATATCACAAATTTAGTACCGAGGGCCGGACTCGAACCGGCACGGGTGAAACCACCCACAGGATTTTAAGTCCTGTGCGTCTACCAATTCCGCCACCCCGGCGAAAACGCGGTGCAAATATAATCTTTTTTCACAATTCGTTGCAATAATTTGGCTTTTGAGTATTAATTAAATCATTTCTTTACCAAAAACCGTTAACCTTCATATAAAACTAAAGCCGTATAAATACGGCTTCAATTTAAGTGGGCCCTGAAGGACTTGAACCTCCGACCCTCCCGACTATGTCGGGATGCTCTCACTAAAATTTATCAAGTATTCTATTGCCTTCAAACTGTTTTTCATCTTTTTCAATTTAAATTCAAGATTTACAGCTTCATGTCTAGTCTGAACTTTCTTTGATATAACAACCTCCCAATTTCCTTTGTTACGAGTATATGTGGATTGTTGAGAGTTGTGTCTCCTCAAACGGTCTTTAAGATTGTTAGTTTGTCCTATGTAGTAATAATCTAAATTTGATTTTAATATGTAAACAAAATATTCTTTCATATAAAAAAGCCGCTGATAACATTGCGGCTTTGTTTGTTAAGTGGGCCCTGAAGGACTTGAACCTCCGACCCGCTGATTATGAGTCAGCTGCTCTAACCAACTGAGCTAAGAGCCCAAACACTAAAAAATTTAATGCGGCACAAAAATAGTGCTTTGAAAAAATGGATGCAAATTGTACTTAAACTATTTCATCAAAATCATTTTTTTTACCAATGTATACCCAGATGTTGTTAGACGATAGAAATAAATACCGCTCGTTAAATTTCGTGCATCAAAATTTATTCTATGATTGCCAGCTTCAAGTTCTTGATTAACTAATGTTGAGACTTCCCTTCCTAGAATATCATAAATTTTTAAGGTCACGTAACAGCTAACGGGTAATTGCCAACTTATTATAGTTTCCGGATTAAACGGATTAGGAAAATTTTGATCTAAACTATAACCTGTAATAATATATTCTTTTGGAATCCCGGTCGGCGGGTCACCCCAAATTGAAGTAATCCATTCAGGATGATCAATAAATGGATTTCTATTATGCTGATAAAAATAAATTACATTATTTCTATTAATCTCAAATGCGTCCGGAGGGTCTTGCAAATTCCATCTAAGCAAAGTTGAAAGTTTCCCATACAACGGTTCATTGTTTGGAGAACTTGGAATAGTATCTACTATATGTAAATTTGGTTCACCAGGATCACCTAGATATCTTGTAGCCATATAAAAAATCATTCTTGCAACATCTCCCTTAACTAAATCTCTTGGTTCCCATGAATCATTATCATATTTACTGCCTCCACCATTCGAAACTAGATTTCCACCATTATCAAAATCTAAGTTACTCTTTGTGCTGTTAACGGCTGGATTTTCGGGACGCAAATGATGTCCGTCTGTTCCGGCTCCAGGTCCAACTATGTCTGGATCAAAACCTCCGTGAGACTTAGACCACACATGTTCTCTGTTCCAGTATGTTTGCGGGTCTTTTGCGATGGATAAACCCGAGTAGATTCCAATTACATTCTTAAAATTTTTGGGATCTTCATCAGATGCTCTGCACATTTTCCATACATCAATGCTGTCTGGATGGCTGTTGGTATATAGATATTTAATTTGATTTTTAATCAAATTATGAAGTGCAGTCTGTAAATTTTCTCCGGATAATCCATTAGTAATGTTTGAGTAATATGCACTGTCAATACCGCTGGTAATTGTTAATCTGAATTTCGATAATGTTCCTGTTCTAGCTGAAATTCCCCCGCTTACATTTTGAATTTGTAGAATAGCTTTTTTAGGAAATTCTGAAACTTTGTTATCGGAGATTGTTAAAATAATTTTTTGATTTACTGAGCTGCCAGCTGGAAATGTTACTTGAAGTGGTGTGTAATAATTGAGATATGATGCTGTTGCAGTACTGGAATCGGGAATAAAAACAACAGAACATGTTGTTGCATTAGTAACATCCGGATCAGTAATGGATAATTCAAGATTATATGTACCGGCGGATTTAGAAACAGCATCGCTAATTCCTTGAAACTGCACATAAGTTATAATCGCATCTGTAGTGGTTGTGATTGTATTAGAATAACCACTTGGTCCGAAATTATTAGATGCTCTAACACGGTAGTAATAAGTTGTCCCGGGATTTAATCCTGTTACATTTGCACTAATTGAATTACCTACATCCTTGTTGCTGTAATCAGAAATGAATGTTGAAAAATTTGAATTTGTCGAAACATCTAGCAAATAATCAGTTGCACTTACCGAGCTGTTCCAATTAGCTGTGAACTCTGACTTAGAAATATTCGTAGCGGAAGTAACAAGCGGTGCAAGCGGTGCTGTAATTGTCCCGCCTATATTATTCATTACAAAATTATCTATACCTAATGCTTGTGCATTACTTGTTGTTGTTCCTGATGTTACCGAATAATTCCATGCTAGGAATAAACTATCGCTCTGATTAATATTTAAACCGGAAAGAGTTTGATTTAGAATATGTTTTGTTTCAATCGGTACAATTGCTGCACCATTATTATCTGGGTTAGTTAAGAAACTTGATAAAAAAGTTGTTCCTGCAGTCGTCCAATTAGTTCCGTCTTTTGAAAAATACATTTGGATTGAAAATCCGGCATCATTTTTACCATTACGGAATCGCATAACATCGTAAGAAATATCAACCTGTGTGATTTGTTCCGAACTAATGTTCTTAAAGAAAGCATAAACGTTTATACTTTGTGAACCGGAACCTGAAGATAACCCACCGATTGCACGATTGTTTGCGGTAGCAGCTTCACCTAATCCAAAGTTATAAACTCCATTGCCTGCTGACGAAGATAAATTTACACCTCCGTTATAATTAGTTGTATTTCCAGCTGAAGTATAATTACCAACTCTTCTTACTGTTGATATTTTATCAACTTTCCAATTTGTTGGTAATGTTGCGGAAGCACTTGTGCCCAGGCTGTAAAAATTTTCATTTATGTTATTCCCTTTTGAAATAGAAATTTGTGCAAATGATATAACAAAAGGGATAAAAAACATAAGTAGGATTTTTTTCATCTATACCTTAAATAAACATTGTAAAAATATGAAAAAGAGAATTGATCTAAATTTTCAGTTTTGTTGAAGTTAACAAATAAAAAAAGCGGCATTATAAATTGCCGCTTTTAATAAATAAAAATTATACTTCAGTTATTTCATTAAAATCATTTTCTTGGTTTGAGTAAAATTACCAGCTTGGATTTTATAGAAATAAACTCCACTAGGCATATTGCCGGCATCGAATCTCAATTCATAACTGCCTGCAGCTTTTTCTTCGCGTACTAATGTTCCAACTTGGTTACCTAGAACATCGTAAACATTTACACTAACAAAACTATTTTGCGGTACCTGATATTTTATTGTTGTTGACGGATTGAATGGGTTCGGATAGTTCTGCGATAATTCAAATTTAGTTGGGAGAACAGAATTATTTTCTTCAACGCCTGTTGCGGTTCCGGTTACAGCCAATCCCCAATTGTCAGAAACCCTTATTCCATCAATAGATGCATTTGGTGTACCAGCACTACCTTGCCTAATCCCAACCTTACCGACATCCAAGTTCTCAGTGCTTGCAGAGGTAGCAGTTGCAGTTAAGTTGGCTATTGGCTCTGTTCCAGTCATAGCTGGGTTTATAAACAAGGACACAATATCATTGGGTGAACCTGAAATTATCGTATATTTAAGAACTATTAAGTAGGTAGTACCAATATTCAAATCTGTTGTACTGAAGTTAACCGCAGCATCACTACTATTGTATCTTAAACCAAGTCTGAATTGTGTACCAGCTGTTGTTCCAGTTTGGATATATATGCGCCCCGCATAAAAGCTTGTACTTGCGGATGGTAACAACGCGAAAAAGTAATCACCAGCGGTTGTTAGACCTGTGGTATTTGTTACATTCAGTAAAAAGGCAGCATACACATTTCCGGTGGTTACAGTTGTGAATGATCTGTATGTATCTTCTGCAGAACTTGTTGATGATATAATATCAAGCTTGTTATTAATATTAGAAGAAGGGTAACCTGTATATGACAAACTACCAGATGTGATTTGTAAATAGCTACCTGTGCCTGTATTTGTGATCCAATTTCCTCCGCCTACGCTAGCACCAGAGCTAGCATTTGTTAATTGACCTGTCATATAACTGAAATTTTCATCAAGCAAAAGCGTTTGAGCTTGGCTTACACTAAAACATAAAACAAAAATTAAAAGTAATAATTTTTTCATGATTGCCTCGTTAGTTTATTGATATTCTTTGTTGTCTATATATAGTTACAACTAAATACGAATTTTAAAATTAGAAGAGGCGTCATAACACGCCCCCCTCATAAAAAATAAAAAAAAAGAATAGACTAAAAAGTAAAAGCTAGACCAGCACTATACCATCTTTCTCTTCCAAAATAACCTTTTGCTGACTCAAAAGAATGTGCCTGTCCGTAAATAGAAGATGTTGGTCCATCGGTTGCTTCAACAATATAATCGTTATTATTAAATACGTTGAACACATGGAAATTAAGATTAATCTTCTTTACAAAAAAATCTGTTAAGTAATATGTAAATCCAAGATGGAAATCTGTAATGTTATAATCAGGTATTCTCCATGATTGAGATCTGTCAGCTGGATTTGTTCTATCGTCAACAAAATACCTAGAAAAATGTCTTCCATAAAATTTATAAACCGGATTAATGTACATATTCAATCCGGCACCAAGATAAAGACTGTAATCTAAAGAAAGAGTAACTTGCTGCTGCGGAAATTCAGAAACAAATAAATTCTCGGAATAAA
The DNA here is from genome assembly GCA_023250955.1 of Melioribacter sp. Taxonomy (GTDB): domain Bacteria; phylum Bacteroidota; class Ignavibacteria; order Ignavibacteriales; family Melioribacteraceae; genus Fen-1258. The sequence goes on from JAHEZQ010000030.1 coordinate 7,399, forward strand.
TTCTTATCATAGTTATTCTTGTCGGGTCATCTTCAGGCCAAATAGCAGCATCAACATCATTTGTATATCTTGCATTGATAACAGAAGCATTCGCTTTTAATGTAAGCTTACGAATTGGTTTTGCCAAAATCTCCAGCTCAGCTCCGTAATGAAGTTCATTTGCACCAACTACATTTACATATGAAGTTGAGAATGTTTGTATTCCTGTAACCGGATCAGTGACAGTATTCGTTACAGCAAAAGGAACCATTGCTCTATCTTTCCAATTTGTATAGAAACCATGAGCATTAATTGCCAAGATTGGTGAGGCATACTCATACCCAACTTCTAACCCCGTAACTTTTTCATTAACCGCTCCTAACGAAACAACATTTGTATTGCGCGTAAAAATTGTGTTAGGTAATGGAGCTGTTGAAAAATATCCTATGTTGGTGAAGACGCTGTGGTTCTCATCTAAATTATAACGCGCACCGGTTTTTGCAGTATAACCAACAAAGTTTTGCCAATCTGTTGTATTGAAAGAATTATCTGCTTTATATAAAAAATAATCTTTTCTTTGATTGGCTGTTGTTGAAGCAGTCAAATTAATAAATGTAATCAGCGCACCTGTTTTATATTCAACTTGTCCAAAACCTCCAATTTGTTTTACATAAGTATCGTTGTAATATCCAACTTTATCTCCAACTACTGTCATTCTATTTGGATTGTTAACGTCCTTGTTGTCGAGATAATAATCTGCACCTAATAAATCTCTTACTTCCTGGTAATGAATTCCCGTATATAACCTTCCGTCTATTCCAGCTGTTAGAGTAAGCATATCAGAAAGTTTGTGTGTCAATGTCGAGAGTACACCAAACCAATTGTGATTGTTTACCGAGTTCACTCTAATAGATTTAGCGCTGTGGAGAGTAGAACTGAATCTATTATCAATGGCTGAAGCAGATGTGTTTGTTGTCCAGATAGCATCATAATCTTCGTAACCATCAATATCTCTGTACGGTGCAAAACTACCTAGTCCTGATGTACCATATCCTCTTCCAAACGAAAAGTAAGCTACAGTGGAGAGAGTAGATTTTTTATCTATCTGCCAATTCCAATTTAAGTTGAATGCCGGTTTGTGAAATTTGTTAACTCTATCATCGAACATATTTCCATTAAGAATTCCAACATTAGGATTATATAGATGCCCTCTTTTTTCCCACGTTTGAGTTTTAGGATTAGTGCTTGTAAAATAAAGCTGAGTACTTCTCTGTCCGTGCTCTTGAGGTGTACCAAGTCCGCTTAACTCAAGTGTATGATTGCCAAATACTCCGCCGACTGAAAAAAAGTAAGTCCAATCATTTGCATAAGTACCAACTGCATATCCGTCCCAAGTTCTTCTTGAAATAAAAGCCGTAGCAGCAAAAGTTTCAGAAAGTTTTTTATGAAATGAGATACTGTTTTTTATATTGCTGCCAGATCCATATTCCGATCTCACTTTTACGAATTCTTGCTCGGATCCAACTCCTCTTGTAGTCATATTTATCAAACCACCGACAGCACTTACTGAATATGGGGAAGCTCCCAACCCTCGTTGAATCTGAATATTATCTGTAACATCACCAAGACCCTGCCAGTTGGACCAATAAAGAGTTTTCGTTTCCATATCATTGACGGGTACGCCATTAACCATAACTGCAATATTTCTTTGATTGAAACCGCGAATAAATAAATTTGCATCACCGGCACCACCACCTGAAGGAGATGCATATACGCTCGGTGTTTCAGCCAATTCCATTGGAACATCTCTTGAGGCTAATTTAAATTCAAGTTGCTCTCCTTTTATTTCTGTAAAAGCAACTGGTGTTTCTCTTAAAATTGCTTTCGTTCCTTTGACTACGGTTTCCTGTAGAATAACAGAACTTTCTTCTAAAACGAAATCAATTTTTAGATCTTTCGTTAAATTTATATTTTTATTTTGTTTTATATAACCGATATAACTAACCGTCAACTCATAAATTCCTTCTTTTACATTTTCAATAACAAAATTTCCATCGGCATTTGTAGAAGCCCCGATTGATAAATCACTTATATACACACTAACCCCAATTAATTTTTCTCCGGTCTTAGCATCAGAAACAGACCCGGAAATTTTGAAATTCTGAGCTGAAATAATATTAGTCACTATTATAGAAAACATAATGATCGCTGTAACTTTCATTGTCTTATTCATACTTCGTTCCTTGTTCGCTTTTAGAGTAATAAGATAAAATATTCCAATAGTCTACTAATTCAAAATAATAAAGTTCTCTTAAATATGTGTGCTATTTTTTTACTCAATTGATTTGTATAACATTCATCAAGTGCAAATTCATTTTGATAAAATGTTCGGGTTTTTTTTGCTAGAAAATAATTTTCAACATGGGATAAAATGCAGTAATTAATCACTTCAGTTTATTTTTAAAATATTTTATCGTTTCTTTCAATCCTTCCATCAAATCAAATTCCGGATAAAAGCTAAGCTGTGCTTCTGTTTCTTTAATTGAAGCAAGACTATGTTTAATATCGCCGGGTCTTTCTTTTTCATATACAATTTTACTTCGGCTTTGCAGTTCATTAATTACAATTTTTGCAATTTCATTTATCGTAATTGCTTTCCCTGATGCAACGTTGAAAACGCCGTTAACTTTTTCATTTGTTGCAGCAAGAATATTTGCCGATACAACATCTTTCACAAAAATAAAATCTCGTGTTTGTTCTCCGTCTCCGTAAATAACAATTTGTTCGTTCTTTAGTGCTTTCTCAATAAAAATAGGGATGGCAGCTGCATATAGACTTTTAGGATCTTGTCGTGGTCCAAAAACATTAAAATATCTCAATGAGGTTGCACTAACACCTTCATTGTCATTATAGAGTTTTAATAATGATTCGCCTTCAAGTTTTGTTTCACCATACGGAGATTTCGGATCAGGTTTTAGATTAACAGTTTTTGGTGAAATAGGATTTTCTCCATATATAGCTGCAGAACTGCTAAATACAATTTTCTTAACTCCAAATTCTTTGGATGCATCTAATACATTAATCAATCCGTTGACATTTATGTTGTAACATTCATCCGGTTTTTCAATTGATTCCGGAACAGAAACAAATCCTGCAAGATGATGAACGTAATCAGTTTCTTTAAATACTTGAAAAACAAGATCACGATCGGTTATACTTCCTTTGTGAAAAATTGCCTTGGGAAATATTTCGACATTTGATAAATATCCGCTCCGAAGATTATCTATTATATGGACTTCAGCATTTTCACTAATCCAGTATTCTACAATATGGCTTCCAATAAAACCTGCACCACCAGTAACAACAATTTTTAATTTATTCATATTCTTTCATGATAATTTGGGAAAGTTTTTTTCTAAATACATTTTTACTTTTGAAATATCTTCTTTACTTGTAAGATCCGGCACTTCTTCGCTTACAGGATATGCATAAAGTGATTTCGGAAATTTTACTATCATCATTTTGATTGCACTTGGTAATTCTTTTTCTTTCCTAATTGGATGAAGTGGAATAATTTCTAGAAACGGAAAGATCATATCATAATTCAATTTGAAAATATTCATGCTGACACCAATCGAACCGCTTTTATCTTTCGATGATTCAATTTCATCTACCGTTGGTTTCTCAATTATATCAGCAAGAAATCCTTCATCATCTTTTTTTGTAACTGAGAATTTCTCAATTCTTTCCTGTTCAAAATTCAAACCGTCACGGTTATAATCAATCATCGCATTTTGATATTTTGATTCGTGCATTAGTTTAAATACAAATTGAGAATAAAGGTTATCACTGTTGCAAACAGTGAATGAAAAACCGCTCCAACCGGAATTTAATTTAAGCGCATGGAATAAAGCATCGGCAGTTCCAAGCGGCTTTTCTCTTCCATCAGAAATCGGCTGCACAACATAACTGATAGAAAGTTCTGGGAATAATTTCCTGCTATTTCTCGATTCATAATATTTTTTTATTGAATTGTCTTTCTCATTGATCACTATAACTACTTCTCTATAACCGGATTCATAGGCATTGAATAATAAATAATCTAAAAATGGTCTTTCGTTCTCACCAAGACGAATCATCGTTTTTGATTTTAGTTCAGCATCTTTTATCAATTGCTGATCCATGTCATTATCAGACGATTGTGATTTCTTCATACGCGAAGAAATTCCGCCCGCAAGTATTATCAACTTTCCATTCATTTCACAACTTCACTTTTTTCTTCACGTGTCCCTTCATCGGGATAGACAATGAACGAATCATTCGAAATCATTTTAACAGCTTCTAAAACTTTTTCAGGATTCTCCGGTGCATAAGCAAACATACACCCTCCTCCGCCTGAACCGTTTATTTTAGCTCCATAAGCTCCGGCATTTAAAGCGGCTTCAATCATTCTATCTATTTTAGGAGTGGATATTTTAAGTATATCTCTTAATATATTTTGATGCTGATTTAACAATTCGCCAATTTGGTGATCATTCAACGGTTCATTATTAAATATTTTTTTTGCTTTAAATGTAATATCTCGGTTCGTCAAAGTTCCACCAAGCAATTCAAGTTGTTCGTTTGATAAATGTTTTTTGTAATCTTCAATTTCATCAAGTTTTATTTTATGAATTGAAAAATCGGAATATTCTTTTCTCAATTCATTTATAATATTTAATACACCATGTTTAACACGAGCTAAAATTGCTTTAGTATCTTTTGGCTCTAAAGAATTTCCTAAAACAAAAGCTCCAAGTCGTGAATTAATTTTCTCTAATTTTATTTCTGGAGCTGATTCCAGCCAAATAATATTCCCAACCGAAGTGGAGTAGTGATCCATCATTCCGCCAGGTTCAGAAAATTCTAATACCTCGGCACAATGAGCGTACTCGGCAATTTTTTCTGTGGGAAGAATTACAGATTGGTCGCTCATTCTTGAAATAAAATTAATCCATGTAACTACCAAAGCAGATGAGCTTGATGTTCCGGAATTAATTGGAATATCGCCGTGAACTACACAATCAAATCCGTTTGAAAAAGTATATCCATTTTTCAATAACACATTCAAAGAACTTCTGTAATAATCTCTTTCTTTAGTATACGGAAGCAATCCATTTAAGGTAATTGTCTCGGTGTCATGTATATCCGGCAGATTAATTCTAATTACTTTATCGTTTCGTTTAGTCCCTTCAATAAAGATTCTTCTAGAAATAGCAGTGGCAATAATAGGTAAACCCAAATAATCTTGATGTTCTCCAAATAAACAAATTCTTCCCGGTGTGGAAATTTTCAGCAATTTTTTTTTATCCAAAAGATCTCCAAGCGTTCATAACTCAAATGACAATACTTAAATAAAAAAATCACGTGCTTCCAAACTGAATGCAAAATAAAAATTTAATCTTCAAATATTTTCTTTTTGAAAAATAAGTCTTTTCGATTAAATATTAATGTTCTTTTATGATCTTATAACTAATTTTAGTTTAAAGATTATCTAACGATGTGAATTAGGAAGTAAATTAATAGTTGATGTTGGACACAATTAGTATGAATACATCTTGACTATTGACTGCCCCGCGTATAATTTGAGTTAGAAATATATTCACTTGTATTTAGTTATTGTTTATTTGAACAGCACGGTCTATTTCAGTTAATCATGTTTTATTTTATATAGATTTTATTTTGTTTTTCAACATATACTTAAACTGAAGAGGAGGCGTTATGTATCAAAAGTACAGTAACTCTAAAATGTACATTGTAATTTTCTTTTTAATTATTACCGCTCTCAATTTTCAAGCACAAACTCTGCGTCAAGCATATCCTGAAGAAGTAAAACGACCTGAAATATACAACTCTGTTATCGGTTCAAATCAATTTATGTCGCCAAAAGAAACAAACGGAACTTTTGCCACCACAGTTTATACATTCGGTGATATTACAATCTTCTCATATTTCGACAATACGCAGATATCTGTTTATGATGCATCCAATGTTTTGAAATATACTCAAACACTAACTGTTGACAGTTACAAAAATTGGACTTCAATTGGTGCCGGGGTTTACCGAATAGTCGGTAATAAGACATATACTGTACTCGTAGGTGATGCAATTTCAACTGGTGTTGATGGTTACTTTGCAATTGATGAAGCTGGTAGAGCTGTCTCTACAAAACTCAACACATGGATGACAAAAAATATTTGGGGTGCTGAAGATTTCATAGTATTTGCTTACCAAGATGGGACAGGATTTACAGTTAAAAATCTTTCAACTGGGGCAGTATTAGCAGCTGGAACATTGAATACTGGCCAATATTATTCTTTTAAAAATTCTGGAACAGTTCCCTACAATATGCCAATACAAGTCATCGGAACAAAACCAATTTCAGCACTATCTTATGCTGATCAGGATTATTACATACCAGCTACCAACGGAACATTTGCAGGTACTCTATTCTATGGATATTCCGGATATATCGGATCATGGGAAAATACTATTACTGTTACTTCATATGCTGATAATAACACTGTAACTGTTAAGAACCTTGCAACTGGTGCAACCATTAGTTCATTCACTCTTCAAAGAGGTCAAGTGCACAGAGATGAAGTATCAGCTCCCACATTTTGGTCAGTCACTTCATCTGGTAAGGTTACTGTTGCCAATATTCCATTTGCTGCAAGATTCTCATCCAACTATTCATATATGACTCGTGCAATTGATGAATCCGGAAGAGGTTTTGGTACTTTGTTTTTTGTACCGACCATTCAAGGTGATTTCAAAGTATTTTCTTTCGAAAATGGAAATAGTGTAACTATTACAGAACTTGGTTTATTTGATTCATTCCCCTACACAGGTTCCACAGTTAAATATCAAGGCACACTTGATGAAGGAAAATTTTACAGTTTCAATTCAACTTATGGCCACTACGTTTATAAAGTTGAATCCACAAAAAACTGTTCGGTAGTACAGGATTACGCTGGGTATGGTGCCGACTTTATGCCTCTCGCTTACGCAGTTGATTATCCAGACCTTGGAGTTTCTTTGGCTGATATACAATACAGTAAAAACGATGCGGACATCAATGCAGGTGATAATGTTACCGTTACTGTTACTGTTCATAATTTCGGAAGTGTGGCAGCATCGAATGTTGTATGTTATGCTTATGATGGCGATCCTGATGCCGGTGGTAATGCACCTATTATTGGTACCGGTACAATTTCAAATATTGCAGTTAACGGAACTGGTACTTTTAATTTCGTTTATAAAGTTCCTGCAAGTCCGGAATATCATCAACTTGTCGCCAAAGTTGATCCAGCCAATCAAATTACAGAATCGAATGAGTCAAATAACAAAGCTCAAAGAAGCATCAGACCAAGTATTGATCTTCAACCGCCTTTAGCAATATCAATTACTGCTCCATCAAGTTTACTTCTGAACAGCGGTATTCTTACACCAAATCCATTTACTGTTCACTTAGATATCTTTAACACCGGCACTGTTGCAGCAACAAATGTTACTGTAACTTTAGAATTGTTTAACGGATTAACATTAGCAAGCAGTACTTTAGTTAGAAATGTTGGAACAATCAATGCAAGTACAACAGCAACTGTTGATTTTTCGATCAATGCTTTTGCTGCAACATCAGGATTTAATTTATATAGAATTACTATAACTGCAACTGGTTTAACTCCTAAAATTATCAACAGAGCAGTGAACGTTCCCGATGCAGTACCACCATCTGCACCAACAAATTTTGCGGGACAAGTTGCCGGATCAGGTTCAGCTTCATTCACCTGGACTGCAAATAGTGCAACAGATTTAGCGGGTTACTATTTGTATTACAGTACCGATGGCATTAACTATAATGCAACCGGTGCAAATCAAGGTAATTCCCCTGTACTGATTATAAATGCTACGGCTATTACATTAACCGGATTACCGGCCGGAAATTATTGGTTTATGCTCAAAGCTTTTGACTCATCCAATAATCTTAGCATTGCTTCAAGTCAGATTGTTCAATTAACAATTAGTGGTTCAACAACTACTCAGGTTTTATTTTATGGAAATGGTAACGGTACAACATATAGCTTAACGTCCCCAAATTCAGGTTATGTGTTTGGTGCAAATTCATTTTTAGACGTTGGCAAATATCAAAGATTCGATTTCACCGGCAGTGCTACACTTACTGAAGCAAGAATTTATTTTTCTGTTAAAAAAACTGTTGGTACTGCTGATAACTTCACTTTAGTAGTTAGAAGCGTAGATTCAAATGGTGCACCGAAAGATCTTTTATATTCAAAAACATATTCAGTTTCTGTTATTGATACTTCCAACAAAGGTACAGTATATAATGCATTTGTTCTCGATACCCCACTTTCTGTTGCTACACCATTTTTTATTGGTGTTGAGTGGACCGGTACTATGGATGATTCTTTTTCAATAATGGCAGATCCAAACGGTCAAGGTAATAATCAAAAAAGAGCTTGGGAAAAGTGGAGTGATGGTACATACCATGATATGTATTCACAGTATAGTATCCAATCTGTAAACTTAGATGCCGATGCTTGGATTGCCGCCGTGTTAAGTGTTGCAACCGGTGTTGAAGACAATGTAAATGAGGTCCCTTCTAATTATGTTCTCTATCAAAATTATCCAAATCCGTTCAATCCATCTACCAAGATTCGTTATTCACTACCACAGACAGCACATGTGAAATTAACATTGTATAACGTTCTTGGTGTTCAAATATTAACCTTAGTTGATTCTGAACAATCAGTTGGTAATCATGAGGTTGAATTAAACGGTAATAATTTAGCAAGCGGTGTTTACTTTATTAAGATGAATGCAGGTAATTACTCCGTTACGAAAAAGATAATGCTGATGAAATAAGCTATTAAAAAGCCCCGCACACGCGGGGCTTTTTTTTTATTTGTTCTTTATAAATTCTGCAATCGAATCAACAACATATTTAATTTGTTCGTGAGACAACTCAGGATAAATCGGTAATGCTAAAGAATTTTCTGCAGCATAATTAGAATTTGGGAACTCTTCATCTTTACAATTCAAATAAGAAAAACATTCTTGCCTATGAAAAGGTACCGGATAATAAATTGCACAGCCCACTTCTTTCTTTTTTAAGAATTCTAAAAGTGCATTCCTATTTTCTACTCTAATAATATACTGGTTATAAATATGATAATTTTTTACACTGCCAGTTTTATAAACTGCTTTCGGCAGCAATACTTTATTCTTAGAATCAAACTTCAATCTTCCTTCTTCGTCAGCTAAACCGGCTTCATTAAAATATTTTGTATATGCAGAAGCATTTTCTCTTCTCTTTGCAGACCATGCATCAAGTTGAGGAAGTTTTACTCTAAGTACTGCCGCTTGAAGTGCATCAAGTCTGAAATTTCCGCCAACTACTTTATGATAATAACTTTGTTCCATTCCATGAACGCGCATAATTCGAAGTTTCTCTGCAAGCACTTCATCATTTGTTGTTACAATTCCACCGTCTCCAAATCCTCCAAGATTTTTACTCGGGAAAAAAGAAAAGCATCCAATATCACCGATAGCTCCAACAAATCTTCCGTCTTTATACTGTGTTCCGATAGCTTGTGCGGCATCTTCAACAACTTTAATATTATGTTTTTTAGCAATTAGCATAATCTCATCCATCTCAGCACTTTGTCCGTACAGATGAACCGGAATAATCACTTTTGTCTTGGAAGTTATTCTTTCTTCAATCTTTTTTGGATCAATGTTGAATGTAACAGGATCACAATCAACAAAAATAGGAATTGCATTTAAGCGGGCGACAACTCCAGCGGTAGCAAAGAAAGAATATGTCGGTACAATAATTTCATCACCCGGTTTAATATCTAATGCCATAAGAGCTAATAGTATTGCATCAGTACCGGATGAAACACCGATAGCTTTTTTACATTTTAGATAGCTGCAAATTTCTTCTTCAAGTTTTTGAATATCCGGACCCATAATAAAATATTGCGAATCAATAACACGCTGAACAGCTTCATCAATTTCTTTTTTTAATGATTGGTATTGAGGTTTAAGATCTAATAAGGGGACTTTCATTTTAACTCCAGTTTAAAGTACGAAATTAAACACGCTATAGAATGAATTCAGTATTGAATGAAGAATGCTTGATTGATTGAATGTTTGAATGCTTGATTTTACAAATGATTTATTCATAGTCTAAATTCCATTCTTGTCCGGAATTTATTCTGTTGATTAAACTTTTATTCATTTTGATTAATCCATTTTCAAATTCATATAATTTGGCATCGTAATCATTAAAATCATCTTCTAGAATTTGTTCAGCATTAAAAAGTGTAAATATCTGTGAATAATTTTCTGCTGATGATGCTAAAGCAATTTCATAAAATCTTAATGTTTCTTTTATACTTCTTCTTGAATACCCTTCTGCAATGTTACTTGATATTGATAAAGCTGAATCTTCGATCTGAGCTTTTACTTTAAATGGTATATCTCGATTCTTCTGTATCACATTATGAACTTGACGATAAATCTCTACCGATTTTTTCCATATTTCAAGTTTTCGAAAACCACGATTAATATTTCTATTCCTTTCTAAAAACTCACTCTTCATACTCCCCCCAATAATCAATTTCAAAATATTTCAATCACCCAAACATCCATGCAACCAAGCATTCAAACATTCAATCACCCAAGCATCCTAACATTCTATCACTACACCCTTTTCCAATTTGTATTTCTTTTTAGATTTCTCACAGTACGCAATTCCGCTATCGTCGAATATTAATTTCTGCCCGGCTTCACTTAACCACCCAACTTGCTTTGCCGGATTGCCGACAACCAATGCATAATCCGGGACATCTTTCGTAACAACAGCACCTGCACCAATGAATGCGAATTTTCCAATTGTGTGACCGCAAATAATTGTAGAGTTAGCACCGAGTGATGCGCCTTCTTTAACTAATGTTTTGATATAATATCTTGAACCAACTTGAGGATACTTACTTCTTGGGTCAATAATATTTGTGAAGACCATAGAAGGACCGCAAAAAACAAAATCTTCAAGAGTTACACCTTCATAAACAGAAACGTTGTTTTGTATCTTGACAAAATTTCCAATTACAACATTTGAACCGACATTTACATTTTGACCTAAGATGCAATTCTTACCAATCTTTGCACCGGACTGTATATGTGAAAAGTGCCATACTTTTGTTCCGTCACCGATTTCAACGTTTTCATCAATGTAAGCAGATTCATGTTTGAAATAATTCATTCTTTCACCTCAAATTATTTTGAAGAAAGGGGTGAACAAAATCGTTCCTAGTTGAAACTTTTGCAAAACGTATATTGTAAACTGTCTCGATCGAAGGTCGTGAATCAGATATTCCTAATCCATTTCCGTTTAATATTTCTCGATATACCTTTGTGTGAAGTTCTGTAAATCCTTCCGAGAATTCTACTTCATTGCCATCAATTTTTATGGAACGGTAAGTCGTTTTTTTACGCGATTTAATTTCTGTAGGTAAATCATTTTCATCAATAGAAAGAAACCATTTAACATTTGCATTTTTTAATTCAAACACTCCCGACATTTTTTTATTATCAGAAAGATAAACATCACTTTTCTGAACCTCTCCGAACAACCATAATATTAGATCAAAAAGATGTATACCAATGTTAGTTGCAATGCCTCCGCTCTTTTCATCTTCACCCTTCCATGAATAATGATACCAATTCCCTCTTGAAGAAATATAAGTCAGTTCTACTTCATGTTTTTTATTCGAAGAAGTTTTTAACTCTTCTTTAAGTTTTATTATCGAAGGATGATATCTCAACTGCATGACTGTATAAACTTTTTTCCCACTTTTCAATTCAAGTTCTTCCAGCGAATCTAAATTTTGAGGATAAAGAACAATTGGTTTTTCACAAATTACATTTGCACCAAGATTTAATCCCAATCTGATCTGTGAATCGTGAAAATAATTTGGAGAGCAGACACTTAAATAATCAATCTTAGAATCATTATGCTGTGAAAGTTTTACAAGATGTCTTTCAAATCTTTCATACTCATTAAAGTAATCGGCATGCGGAAAGAATTGATCCAACACTCCAACAGAATCGTGAGGATCGAACGATGCAACAAGAAGATTCCCGGTTTCTTTAATTGCTTTCAAGTGACGTGGAGCTATATAACCCGCTGTTCCCGTTAATGCAAATCTTTTCATAACAAAGTGTAATAATTTTATTGACAAATTTAGCAAATAGTGTTTGAATAACTATATGGAATTAGATTAAATTTGTTCAACTTCAAATCGTATAGGAGTAATTGTGAATCTTACTGCAGAACTTCAAAAAGTAAAATCCGGTTTTCATCGTTCATTCTGGGTTGCAAATGGAATGGAGTTGTTCGAACGGTTAGCTTATTACGGTCAGCAAATTGTTTTTGTGGTTTACCTAAGAAATAATTTAGGATTTACTGAATCTGAAGCCGGACAACTTTCCGGTATGTTCGGAGGATTGATTTATTTATTACCAATTCTCGCCGGTACCCTTGCAGATAAATGGGGATTCCGCCGAGCATTCAGTATTGCATTTTCAATTCTTGCTATTGGATATTTTTTAATCGGCTCAATGGGAATGTCAGCATTCTCCGGTATATATGGAACAGAACCTAATTACTGGCTGCTAATGAGCTTCCTTGTATTGACAGCATTAGGCGGATCATTTATTAAACCGTCGGTTCTTGGAACTGTTGCGGTTACTTCTAAAGAAGAAGTTAAATCTCTCGGCTATGCAATTTATTATTGGCTGGTAAATATCGGTGCAATGGTTGGACCAACAATAGCTTACTTTGTACGAGATAGTTTTGGTAATGAATTTGTTTATCTGGTATCATCAGCAAGTTGTATTGCAATGCTTGCAGTTAATTTATTGTTTTATAAGAACGCAAAAGAAGCCGTGGTAGTTGAATCATTTGGGAAAAAAATTACCAATTTGTTTGTTGTACTTGGCAATTTCAAATTCATGATCTTTCTATTAATCTACTCGCTTTATTGGATTATTTTTTGGCAAGAGTTTATCATAGTTCCTTATTATGTAACTGATTACATACCAAATTTTTTCTCTTACGAAATTCTACAATCTTGGTCCGGTGCAGGCGCTATAATTCTTTTTCAAATACCAATTAATAGATTGACAAAAAAAATGTCAACACCGAATGCTATTCTAAGCGGATTTGCAGTTTCAAGTTTGATTTGGATTATTATTTGGATTAATCCGAGTATTATAACTATTGCAGCCGGAATTATTGCATTTGGTATCGGTGAGGCAATGCAAGCGCCAAGATATTATGAATATATTTCAAAGATAGCACCTGAAGGTCAGCAAGGGCTATATCAAGGTTATGCATTCTTACCAATTGCTATTGCACGATTTGTAGGAGACCCGTTCGGCGGATGGTTATATCAAACTTCGAAAGCATCAGGCCATCCGGAATATGTTTGGTATTCAATGATTGCTATCGGTTTATCTGCTGCGTTTTTTATGTACTTGTATAATAAATTCGTTGTGAAAGAAAAATAATTTGTTTTTGTAGAGACGGGATATATCCCGTCTCGTTTATTTTTGAGACGCCATTTTTGGCGTCTCTACATTCATTCTGTACGATATAATTAATAGTTAGGTGTTCTAAAAGAATATGAATAGCATTGAAAAGTTCGGCTTCGATAAATGGTTTCAAGATAAAATTGATTTATCTAAAATGACTGATTATCAAATTGCCAGAGTAATTACTGTAAATAAAAATAGTTTTGTTGTTTCGAATGGTAAAAATGATATTTATGCTGAATTAACTGGAAAATATTTATTCAATTCAGATTCTGTTTTGGATTTTCCAACCGTGGGTGATTGGGTATATGTCCAATTATTTGATGATGATTCGTTAGCTATCATTCATGAAATATTTCCTCGGAGATCATTATTAAAAAGAAAAACCTCCGGTAAAAAAATCGAATATCAACTAATCGCTGCAAACATAGATACGGCAATTATTATGCAATCACTTGATTCCAATTTTAACTTAAGAAGATTGGAACGTTACTTGGTAATGATTAACGAGAGTAATATTACACCGGTTATTTTTCTTAGTAAAAGTGATCTTATAGGCCTACCTGAAATTGAAAGCAAGATAAATGATATTTATAAAATCATACCGGATATTAAAATAATAGCTTTTAGTAACAACAATTTGTCCGACATAGAAAATATTAGAACTCACTTCACTCCTTCCGAAACTTTTTGTTTACTTGGTTCATCCGGTGTTGGCAAAACTACATTATTAAATAATCTAATACACCAAGAGTTGTACAAAACTCAGCCAATAAGAGAGAAAGATGGAAGAGGGAGACATACTACTTCACGCCGCGAACTTATTGTTCTGGAAAATGGGGCAATTGTAGTAGATAGTCCCGGGATGCGCGAACTTGGGATTATTTCTATTGAGTCCGGTCTTGATGATACCTTCAATGAAATTGCTGAACTATCTAGCCAATGTCGTTACACTGATTGTACTCATACAATAGAGGAAGGTTGTGCCGTATTAGAAGCATTAGAAGAGGAAATAATTTCCAAAGAACGTTATCAGAATTATATAAAAATGTACAAGGAATCTCTGTATCACGAAATGTCATATTTTGAAAAGAGACAGAAGGATAAAAAGTTTGGAAAATTTATACACACATATATGAAAAATAAAAATGGTAGTAATCGCACCTAACCTGCAACTCAAAGCGACCGCTTCTTAAATACGGTATTTTTGTAAATAATTATTTACATTTATAAAAGAAATTCCAATCAAAAAAGGAACGAACAAATATAGAATAAGTTGTTCCAGCCAGCCGATAGATAATTAATAATATTCTCAAAGTATATTCAGGTGTTCAATGAAATTATTAAAAGATAATTCATCAATCGCCATTCTATTTTCAATAATTGTTTTGTTAATTCTATTCTTAAATAATGTTCTTGGTATCTACCCGTTACTTGATGTAATTAAGTATTTAGAGACTAAAAACCATTATTGGATAATTCCTACAACTAGTTTATTGCTATTCGGGATATGGCTATACAATGATAGAATGAGAAGAAAAGTTATTAATGAAAGAATAGAAGTATTTAAAGCAATCATGCGTACAGTGCAGGACATTCTGCACAACTCATCTTCTTCCATACAGTTATTAATAATGGATATGAAAGATGAAGGTGTTGACGAAGAAATAATTATGAAAGCTGAAAATAATATGGAAGAGTTAAAGACTGTAATCAAAACGTTAGCATCAATTGATCCAAAGACCATTGAACTAAAAGAATTGAATCAGACCATGTCAATAATAAAAATGCACAAATAATTATTTGCAACCCCACCTTTCTCAGCAGACTCTAAAATTAATTCTGATGATAGCATGGATCGTTATGCGGTTTTACGGTTTGAAATGATATGAATATTCGGCGGTAATATTAAAATTGATTCGATAAAGACTAATTGCGAGACTTTTTACCTAACTCAACTCTATTCAATCCATTTAATGCTGCAACACGGTAAGCTTCCGCCATAGTGGGATAATTAAACGTACTGTTGATGAAATACATCAAAGTATTTCCATTACCCTCTTGAGACATTATTGCTTGTCCGATATGAATTATTTCCGACGCTTCATATCCAAAACAATGGATACCAAGAATTTTCAAATTCTCCCTATGAAAAAGAATTTTTAACATACCGACAGTTCTTCCGGTTATTTGAGCACGTGCTAAATGGCGAAAGAATGAATGTCCAACTTCATAAGGAATTTTTTTCTCCGTTAATTCCCGTTCATTTAATCCAACAGAACTAATTTCCGGAATGGTATAAATTCCGGTTGGTATATCTTCGATTTTTAGAGTTGTTCCCTCACCTAAAATTAAATGTCTCCCGGCAAATCTCCCTTGATCATATGCAGCACTGGCAAGACTTGGATAACCAATCACATCACCAACAGCATAAATATTTGCAACAGATGATTGATAAAATTCATTAACCGGAATTGAACCTCTTGCATCGGTTTTAATCCCAAGTTCTTCAAGACCAATATTTTGAGTATTGCCGGTTCTACCCTGAGCCCACAATAAATAATCACTTCTGATTTCTTTGTTAGACTTTAAATAAATTGTAACTCCGCAATCATCTGCAACAACTTTTTCATATTCTTCGCCATGTCTTAACAATACTCCATTTTCTCTTAGATGATATGCTAATGCATCAATAATTTCATCATCTAAAAAAGCAAGCAGCTGGTTGCGTGTGTTTATCAAATTAACTTTTACACTTAATCCCCTGAAGATAGAAGCATATTCGCAACCAATTACACCGGCACCATAGATCGTTAACGTTTTTGGATTTTCTTTTATTTTTAAAAGTTTATCGCTATCAATTATTCTTGGATGTGAAAAATCCACATCTGAAGGGTGATACGGACGCGAACCGACAGCAATAATAAATGCATCAGCTTGGTATTTCTTTTTTAGTCCAGTTGCTTCAGTTACTTCAATGGTATGTTCATCTAAAAATTTTGCACGGCCGATAATCAAATCAACATTGTTCCGCGTATAAAAACCATGTCTTAATTCAACTTGAGATTTAATAACAGTTTGTGTTTGTACTAATAATTCTTGGTAAGTAGTTCCTTCAAACTTATTACTGTCATATAAGATTTGGCTTGCATGTCTTAATGCTTTGCTGGGAATTGTACCTTTGTGGGTATTACTTCCGCCAACAAGAGAAAATTCTTCGCACACTGCAACTTTCTTACCTTCTTTAGCACATGTCATTGCAGCGCCTTCACCCCCAGGTCCACTGCCAATAATTATTACATCATATTTATTTTCCATTTACTCATTTCCAAATATTAAATAACAGATTACAGGTACAACTTGTTTGTTAGATTAATCAAACTTAAGAATAATTGAATCCTTCCCTCGTGCAGTGAGTTCGTCTGATTTATTAGTTGTTTTGAACAGATCAAAAACATTATTTACTTCGGGTGCAACATTTTTTGTCTCAAATTTTTGTTTTTCGTCAGGACTGATATTTTCAGTTGTCTTAAACAAATCCATTGCATTATCAATCTTGGTCTCTTTTTTTATTGATTCAACTTTTAGTTCAGGTTTTGAATCTTCAATAACAGTTTTAATATGTTGAGAAGCTTGCAATGGTGTAATTGAACTGCCTTCCGGAATACCGAGTGCCTGTTTGAGTAATACAATAATTTCTTCTCTTAGATCCTGAACTCTGTTAAAGTCAGGCGGAATTGGCGATTGAAATGAGGTTTTAGTTTCACCTTTATCTTCTGAAATATTTTTTACTTTTGAAATTAATGCGGTTTCGGAATCAGATGATATTATTGTGTTAGGGACAGCATTTCTTTTCTCCGGTTCAATATTTTCCGGCAGTTCACTGTCTGTAAAATTCTCATCGAAGGCAAATATTGCATCTGCAAATATTTTATCATTCTGACTCTGAGCTTCAACAGCTTTTAAATCAAAGCAATATACCTCAGCAAAGTTAGGTTCAGATTCTTTTTTTGTTAACGAAGTTAGTCCTACTTGCTGTATCTTAAATCTAAATCTTGATGGATTGAGATCAAACCGTAAATGACGTAAATCTTTTATTGCAAAGATCGGGTCAAAATAAATCAATTCAGCTTTGTTATTGATCTTAATAAAATATCCATACTTAGTGGAATAAGCATCAAGTTGATCAACATTAGTAAGAAGTCTGTAAATGATTAAATTTTTTGGCGATGGATCTTTAACATAAGCACAAACATCAAAGTAACTAATTCGGCGAGGTCTCTTCAGCTTTTCATTCTTAAATATGATCTTAAAACTATCATTAAAGTTGAATAAATTTTGAGAATAAACCAGTATATCATTATTCCGCAAATCAAGAGTTTCTAGTAACATCTGTTCTCTTTTGAATATTTAGTTTTGAAACATGTTTTATTAATTTCCTGCCCAGCGTATTAATCCTAATTCAAAAGGATTAATTAACTGAGAATGTTTTGGAAGAATTCTAAGTGTAAATCCAAATTGTCCGGTATCATTGCATTCTATTTGTCCGCGGTAAGTATATTTAGCCGCTTTCGTTTTTTTACCAACATGCGACATAGTAATTGAATACTTGGTACCATTCACACCTTCATCAACTTTACCGTAATAAATCTGCACTTCAACATCATCGGGAGTAAGTTCACCAAGTTCCACTTCAGCAAGAATTGGATATTTTAGCCCAAATTTCAGATCGCCATTTTTTTCTTCTTCAGTAACGCTAATGAATTTTACCTTGTTCCAATTTTCATATAAAATACTTTTCCATCGAGAAAATTCTTTTCCCTTTTCCCAACTATTTTTCATAAGGTTCATTCGTTTTTCATAAGATTCGAAATAAAATTTCTTAGCGTATTCTTCAACCATTCTGTGCGAATTATATTCTGATCCCAAAGTCTTCATGGAATTTTTCATAATAGAGATCCAGTTGCGCGGTAGTTTATCTTCACCTCTATTATAAAATATTGGAACAAGTTCCTTTTCAATTGTTTCGTAAATCAAACGAGATTCAACTTCATCTTGATAATCCAAATCGTCATATTCTTCTCTATTGCCAATCCTCCAACCAACATTAGGTGTAAATGCTTCATCCCACCAACCATCCATAACACTTAAATTCAAACCACCGTTTGCAATAACTTTCATTCCCGAAGTTCCGCTTGCTTCAAATGGACGGCGCGGATTATTCAACCAAACATCACAACCGGCAACCATGTAGCGGGCAATATTCATATCATAATTTTCGATAAAAACAATTTTCTTTTTTAAATGTGGTTCTTTAGATATTGCAATCACTTCTTGTATAAGTTTTTTCCCCTCTTCGTCTTTTGGATGGGCTTTACCAGCAATAATTAACTGAACAGGAAAATCAGGATTGCTAAGTATATTGCTTAGACGATCAACATCTTTAAATATTAGAGTTGCCCGTTTATAAGTTGCAAACCTTCGGGCAAATCCTATGGTTAGTGCTTGTACATCTAATACTTCTTTTGCAAATGCAAGTTCCGACGCAGAACCTCCGCGTTCGGAGATTTGTCTTATTAATCTATTTCTCGCGAATGCAACTAATCTTTCTCTTCTTCTTTCATGGGTACGCCATAATTCTTCATCGGGAATTTCATCAATCCGCTTCCAAGCTTCCTTGTCGGAAGGATTCTGCATAAATCTTTCACCAAGGTAACGGTATAATAATTCCTGCATATCGTTCGATAAATGTGAATGCGTATGCACACCGTTTGTAATATAGTCTATTGGAATTTCATTAAATGGAACATCAACAAATCCGGACATCCACATTTTTTTAGATACTTGTCCATGAAGTTTACTAACACCATTAACGAAACCCGCCATGTTCATTGCAAGATGTGCCATGTTGAAGTTAGTTGCCGGTTTTTCTTTAATGATTGTTCCAAGACTGTAAAATATTTTGTCGCTAATTTTTAATTCATTTCTATAATACTGATCGAAATATTTTTCTACAAGGTCATTTGGGAAAATATCTATCCCAGCCGGAACAGGTGTGTGTGTTGTGAAAACATTTGAATAAAAACCAATGTCTTTTGCTTCATCAAAAGAAAGATTATTATTTTTTATTAAATGTCGGATTCGTTCTAAAGAAAGAAAAGCTGAATGACCTTCGTTCATGTGGCAAACGACCGGTTTAATATTCATTGCATCTAATGCACGAATTCCGCCAATGCCGAGTACAATCTCTTGTTGAATTCTTGTTTCAATATTACCGCCATATAATGTGCGTGTAATTTTTCTATCTTCTTCCGAATTTTCAGTAACGTTAGTATCAAGAAGAAATAGAGGAATACGACCCACTTGAATTTTCCAAACTTGTAAAACAACTTTTCGTCCCGGAAAATCCATTTCAATTTTTAATGGTGTATTATCTTTATTTGTAACTAAGGATATTGGTTGATTAAAAAAATCGGTTAACTCATATCGCTCTTGCTGCCAACCATCGTTTGTAAGGTATTGTTGGAAGTATCCTTCTTTGTAACATAAGCCAATTCCTACTAATGGCAATCCAAGATCGCTCGCAGATTTTAAATGATCTCCAGAGAGAACACCGAGACCACCAGAATACACTTGCAAGCATTCCGTCAAACCAAATTCTGCAGAAAAGTAAGCAATAAATTTATCGCCGTTATATTTATAATTTTTCTGATACCAGCTTTTCTCTTCAAGATAAACATTGAGATGAACTGAAACACGGTTCATGTGGGATATAAAGCTATCATCGTTTGCTATTTCATTTAATCTGTCTTGACTAATCTTACCGAGCAGCAATACCGGATTATGATGTGTATCTTCCCATAATTTTCGGTCTAATCTTCTGAACAACTCTATTGCGTCATGATTCCAGGTCCAGAACAGATTATAAACTATTTCACGCAATGGCTCTAATTTCTCAGGTAAAGAAGGAATTACATTAAATCTTCCTATATAGTTTGCCATCAATTTCTCCGATTGTAAGCGAATATCATTTGCTGCGCAAATTTAATATATATTTTTTGAATAATTAACTATTTCAGACATTTTAAAGTATGTTATATTTATGAATATGACTAATGATCTTAGAGATCCGAGATAACAAGTAGCACTTTATTTTTCTTCCGGGAACAATTCATTATCTATGACTATAAAAGCAATAAATCATATTCTTATAATAGTGTTTTACAACCTAATGATTTTTAGTAAATTTGCTTTGTAACTAAGCTACTGAGATAATGAATTACTTAATAAGTTTAGCAATCGGATACTTAATTGGTTCTTTTCCAACAGCTTATCTTATTTTAAAAATGTCTCGTGGTTTAGATATTACTCAAACTGGGTCCGGAAATGTAGGGGCCTTAAATTCATTTCGAATAACAAAATCAAAACGGATTTTTCTATTTGTCCTAATTATAGATTTCTTAAAAGGTTTTCTAAGTGTAATACTAACAATCTTACTATTTGGACCAGAATTTATTTTCCCAATGCTTAGCATAATTGCAGCAGTATTCTCACATTGTTATTCTCCATGGCTAAATCAAAAAGGCGGTAAAGGTTTGGCCACAGCTACTGGCGGCACATTCGGTTTATCAATCCCTATTATTGTAATATGGATTTTTATGTGGGGAATTCTATATCAATTTAAAAGAGATATAAATTCTGCAAGTGTTTACGCTTCGATTATGACAGCTCTCTCTTCTGTTTTCGGTTTTTCTGTTATGAACAAATTTTCCTATTTCCACGCTCACAGTAATTTTGAATTTGGATTTCTAGTTTCAATAGTGATGTTAATTATAATCTCCAAACATTCATCCCCCTTAAAAGAAAGATTAATGAAAAAAATAAATTAGGAATTAACTATGAATAGATTAAAACATATTCTCTTTTCATCTGCTATAACTTTAATAATAGTGTCTCTTGTTTTTACAATCTTTATGAAGAATGATTCAACAGGGCGCGATTATCTGAGTTCAATCTTAAATCAACCATCATCAAATTATTTACAACGTCAACAACTAAATTCTTCCTTAGCTAATGAAAGACAAAATATTATTACAAAAACTGTAGCTGAGGTAAGTCCTGCTGTTGTTGGAATAAATGTGACAGAGATACGTGAATACCGTGATCAATTCAGCATGGATCCTTTTTGGCGGCAATTTTTTGGAGATAGAGTTTCTAGGCAACAAGTAAAAAGTTTAGGAAGCGGTGTAATAATATCGCCAGATGGATATATTTTAACAAACGATCACGTTGCCGGTAATGCGATAGAAGCAATAGTTACATTAACAGATGGAAGTCAATATGATGCTAAAGTTATTGGCAGTGATAAAATTTCTGATATATGTCTCCTGAAAATAAATGCAAAGAATCTTCCATACGTTAAATTTGGCAATACAGATGATATAATGATTGGAGAATGGGCAATTGCTCTTGGAAATCCATTCGGTCTTTTTGATATTAACGATAAACCAACAGTAACAGTAGGTGTCATTAGCGCTGTTGGAATGAATATTGGGACAATTGATGAGCGCTCATATGTAAACATGCTTCAAACTGATGCCGCAATTAACAGCGGTAACAGTGGTGGACCTTTAGTTAATGCTGTCGGTGATTTGATTGGTATGAACACGTTAATATTACAATCTCTGGACGCTCAAAGATATGGTTTGAATTTAGGAAGTATTGGTGTTGGTTTTGCAATTACCGTAAACAAAATTAAAAAAGTTGTTGCTGAATTAAAAGAAAAAGGGAAAGTTGATCGTGATTTTTGGACAGGTCTAAGTATACTGACAATAAACGAATCGATTGCCAAAACATACAATTTGAAATCATCAAGAGGTGTTGTAGTTACACAGGTTTCAAAAAATTCACCGGCATCTAAAGCAGGGCTTTTAATTGAAGACATTATAACAGCAATTAATGATTTTAGAATTAATGATGACGCTACCTTGATTGGAATACTTCAGGAATATAGAACTGGTGATGTTGTAAAAATAAAAATACTAAGAGATGGAAAAGAACAAATACTTACGATGAAATTGGAGAAGAAATAAATGATAGAGCGATATACTCGTCCCGAGATGGGAAAGATATGGAATGATCAATTCAAATTAGAAACGTGGTTGAAGATTGAGATTCTTGCCTGTGAAGCTCGTGCTGAAATGGGAGAAATTTCTAAATCTGATTTTGAACAAATAAAAAATAAATCCACATTTGATATCAAACGAGTATTAGAAATTGAAGAAACAACAAAGCATGATGTAATAGCATTTTTAACAAATGTAGCTGAATATGTCGGTCCCGCTTCACGGCATATCCATTATGGAATGACTTCTTCAGATGTTTTGGATACTGCTCTTGCTATTCAAATGAAAACTGCTGGTGAACTTCTCCTTAAAAATCTCAATGAACTAAAACAAGTTTTAAAAAAACGAGCTCTTGAGCATAAAAAAACAATTTGCGTTGGGAGAAGTCATGGAATTCACGCAGAGGCTTATTCAATGGGTTTGAAATTTGCACTTTGGTTTGAAGAAGCAAAAAGAAATATCGAACGTCTTCAACATGCTATTGATTCGGTAAGTACAGGAAAAATTTCCGGTGCAGTTGGTACATTTGAACATCTTTCTCCAAATGTTGAAGAATATGTTTGTAAAAAGTTTGGATTAAAACCAGAACCGGTAGCAACCCAAGTTGTACAAAGAGACCGTCACGCAGAATTTATATCAGCTCTTGCTATTATAGGTTCTTCTTTAGAAAAAATTGCAATCGAAATTCGTCACCTTCAGAGAACAGAGGTTTTAGAAGCGGAAGAATATTTTTCGAAAGGTCAAAAAGGTTCTTCGGCAATGCCCCATAAAAGGAATCCAATTGTAAGTGAAAGAATAACCGGTATCGCAAGAATTCTTCGTGGAAATTCTATTGCTGCTTTAGAAAATGTTGCTCTCTGGCACGAGCGCGATATTTCCCATTCATCTGTTGAACGAATAATTATTCCGGATTCTTGTATTGCACTTGATTACGCTTTTGGACTTACAATCAAACTAATAGATAACTTAATTATCTATCCAGAAAACATGTTAAAGAATCTAAATCTAACCCGCGGATTAATCTTTTCTCAAACTGTACTACTTAAACTTACAGAGAAAGGAATGTCGCGTGAAGATGCTTACCAAATAGTGCAAACTTCAGCTATGAAAGTCTGGGAGGATTCATCTAAGAACCTCAAAGGCGAACTATCAAATTCATCTGAAGTTAAAAAATTCCTATCCCAGAAAGATATTGATGAGCTATTTGATCCTCGTAAACTCTTAAAAAATGTTGATTATATTTTTTCAAGATCAATTGAATTGAACTAAGTTTTACTTAGTATCACAAAAATAGATCATCACTCTATTATCTTTATATTCTTTATTTTTCCCTTATTTTCTAACAATTCTTGACAAATTACTTTACCTTCCATATATTGGCACTCGCTAATTTAGAGTGCTAATCAATCAAATCATTATAGGAGGTCTAACTATGGCAGATTTTAAAATCAAACCATTAGGCGACAGAGTAATTGTTAAAGCAAAAGAAGCAGAGGAAACCACTAAAGGTGGAATCATTCTTCCTGATACCGCAAAAGAAAAGCCAATTGAAGGAACTGTAATTGCAGTTGGTACCGGAAAAGTTACGGAAGAAGGTAAACTTGTTGCAATGAATGTTAAAGTTGGAGACGTAGTTCTTTATGGTAAATATTCTGGAACAGAAGTAAAAATTGACGGCGATGAATATCTAATCATGCGTGAAAGTGATATTTACGGAATCGTTAAATAATAAAGTTTGAAAAATAAATTGGAGAAATACTATGGCAGCAAAAATTGTAGAATATAGCAGCGATGCTAGAAGTTCACTTAAAGCAGGTGTAGATAAACTAGCCAATGCGGTTAAAGTTACACTTGGACCAAAAGGAAGAAATGTAATCATTGACAAAAAATTTGGTGCTCCAACTGTTACTAAAGATGGTGTTACAGTAGCGAAAGAAATCGAACTTGAAAACCCGGTTGAGAACATGGGTGCTCAGATGGTTCGTGAAGTTGCTTCAAAGACAAGTGATGTTGCGGGAGACGGTACAACAACAGCAACAGTTCTTGCTCAAGCAATTTACCGTGAAGGTTTAAAGAATGTAACAGCTGGTGCAAATCCGATGGATTTGAAACGCGGTATTGATCTTGCAGTTGTAAAAGTTATCGAGTTTTTGAAATCAAGCAGCAAAGAAGTTGGCGGACGAGAAGAAATTGCTCAAGTTGGTTCTATCTCTGCTAATAACGATAAAACAATCGGCAACTTGATTGCTGACGCAATGGAAAAAGTTGGTAAAGATGGCGTTATCACTGTTGAAGAAAGTAAATCGGCAGAAACCTCTTTGGAAGTAGTTGAAGGAATGCAGTTTGATCGCGGATATCTTTCTCCATACTTCGTTACAAACTCTGAATCAATGGAAGCATCTTTAGAAGATACTTACATTTTAATCCACGATAAAAAAATCTCGGCTATGAAAGATCTTCTTCCTATTCTTGAAAAGATTGCTCAAGCAGGTAAACAACTTTTAATTATTGCTGAAGATCTTGAAGGCGAGGCTCTTGCAACATTAGTAGTAAACAAATTACGCGGTACTTTGAAAGTTTGCGCAGTTAAAGCCCCAGGATTCGGCGATAGAAGAAAAGCAATGTTAGAAGATATTGCAGTTCTAACAAATGGTACAGTAATTTCTGAAGAACGCGGTTTCAAACTTGAAAACGCTACACTTGAATATCTTGGTAAAGCTAAAAAGATCACCGTTGATAAAGACAATACAACAATAGTTGAAGGTGCAGGTAAATCAGACGATATCAAGAAAAGAATTAACGAAATCAAATCTCAGATCGAAAAGACAACTTCAGATTACGATAAAGAAAAATTACAAGAAAGACTTGCAAAATTATCCGGTGGTGTTGCTGTTTTGAAGATTGGTGCGGCAACAGAAGTTGAGATGAAAGAGAAAAAAGCTCGTGTTGAAGATGCACTTCATGCAACTCGTGCTGCAGTAGAAGAAGGGATTATTGCGGGTGGTGGAGTTTCTATGGTAAGAGCTATTGCTTCCTTAGAAAAACTTCAAGGTGAAAATCCTGACCAGAATACGGGTATCAAGATAATTGCTAAAGCTTTGGAAGAACCGTTAAAACAGATTGCTGCTAATGCCGGATTTGAAGGTGCCGTGGTTTTGAACAAAGTTCTCGAAGGTAAAGGTGATTTTGGATTCAATGCTGCTTCAGAAAAATATGAAAACCTAGTTAAGAGCGGTGTTATAGATCCAACAAAAGTTGCAAGAACCGCATTAGAAAATGCTGCTTCGGTTTCTGCATTACTACTTACAACTGAAGCTGTTGTTTATGAAAAGAAAGAAGAAGAGAAACCAATGCCACAAATGCCTCACGGCGGTGGTATGGACGGAATGTACTAAGATCCATTATGATTCAATTAAAAAAACCCCGACATAATCGGGGTTTTTTATAAATAATGTGTAAGCTAAAATTTATCTCTACTTCTTTAATTCTTTCTTAAAATATTCCAAAGTAATTTTTAATCCTTCCTCCCTGCTCACTTTTGGTTCCCAGCCTAATATGGATTTTGCTTTGCTAATATCTGGCTGACGAACTTTTGGATCATCTGCTGGTAATTCTTTATAAACAATTTTACTCTTAGAATTAGTTAGACGAATTACTTCTTTTGCAAAATCTTCGATAGTAATTTCATTTGGGTTACCAATATTTACAGGTAAAGTTTCGTGTGATAAAAGAAGCTTAAAAATTCCATCAACTAAATCATCAACATAACAGAAACTTCTCGTTTGTAAACCATCACCAAACACAGAAATATCTTCATTCTTCAAAGCTTGAGAAATAAAAGCCGGCAGTGCACGTCCATCATCAAGACGCATTCTTGAGCCGTAAGTATTAAATATTCGGACTATTCTAGTATCAAGATTATGAAAGTTATGATATGCCATTGTTAATGCTTCAGCAAATCGTTTTGCCTCATCATAAACACCACGTGGACCAACGGGATTTACATTTCCCCAATATTCCTCGCTTTGAGGATGAATAAGTGGATCTCCATAAACTTCAGAAGTGGAAGCCAATAAAAATGTTGCTTTCTTTTCCTTAGCTAAACCGAGAGCTTTATGTGTTCCTAATGAACCCACTTTTAATGTTTGTATTGGATATTTTAGATAATCAATAGGACTTGCAGGGGATGCAAAATGCAGAATAAAGTCAACGTTAGAAGAAATTTGTATAAAATTAGTTACATCTAAATTGATATACTGAAAATTTGTATTTGTTATTAAGTGTTCAATATTTTCGAATCGACCTGTTAGTAAATTATCTATGCAAATAACATTAAAATCTTCCTCTATAAGTTTATCACAAAGATGAGAACCAAGAAAACCAGCACCACCAGTAACTACAGCTACTTTTTTTTTCATTTATACTTTTGCACAAATTTTCTTAAATCAGTTTGTTTATAATTAAATATTAAGATCTAAATTTATAGTTTAATTATATTCTTAATATTTTATTATTTCTCGTCAAGTAACTGAGAAATCTTTAATGAAGAAATAAAACTACCAATAAAACCTAATGCTAATCCGATGAAAAGAATAACTAAATTCATTATTCTTATCGGGTTAATAAAACTAAAATTAATGAGAACTTTAGTCAATAAAACCGAAATAACGTTGAATAAGACAATACAAATAAGAGATGATATAATTCCAATTATAATACCATTCAGTATCAATGGAATTTTCATTGTGCTAATTTGTGCGCCAACTAATTTCATAGTTAGATAATGATTTCTATTACCATACATCTGTATTTTATTATTACTGTAGACAAGATATGTTGCCAATAGTATTAGCGTAATTGATAGAAAATAAATTACGTATTCGAATGATTTCAACAAATTCAAAATTCGCAGTACAGTTTTGTAATCATAGATAACATCAGTGACCCCCTTCATTTTTCTAATTAGATCAGTTAACTGTTCAATATTTGTTTCATCCAACGGTTGGGGTTTGAATTTAACAATAAAAGAATTAGGTAAAGGATTCTCATCAAGCACTGATCTAAAATCTTGCCCGGTTTCTTTTACAAAATTTATCACTGCTTGATCTTTATTAACAAAGACTACTGATAGAACAGATGTGATTTTCTGAATTTCGATTTTTACATCATCAATTTCGTTTTGACTTAAATTTTCATTTAGATAAACATTAACCTCAATAGATTGTTTTATTTGGTCTGAGAATTTATTTGCACTGAATACAAGGAAAATTGAAATTGTACTTAAGATTACCGCAATAGTAGTTATAGTTATGGTAATAGCAGTGGCAAGAGATGATTTTCTAAATATTCTAAATGCTTCTTGAAAATAAAATATGATCATAAAATTTAAAAATTTGATTCATCAGCCCAGCGTAGTATTTTCCATTTTTTATTTTCGTCTTTAGCAAGAGTTAAATTCACTCTACCGTCTACAAAAATAATATCCGTTGGGTTAAATGTAATTGTTAAATTAAAACTTCTTATTATTCTTGTTGAATCACCTGTCATTGAAACAATATTATTCCATATAAGATCCAACCGTTGAGAATTTTGGAATAAACCATTCGTAACTTTCATCTCATCCTCTCGTCCCCAAGAAACATCAGCACCAAGGTCGTAATCACGGTACGTAAAAGTAAAGTTTTTATCTAATACTTGACGATAAATTAATGTGTCCTTAAATGTATAAGCGTATTGAAAATTTTGGAATACTCCTCCAATATCAGTCTGATTGCTTATTAAGCCTTCATTGCTTCCCAGATTTTCATCAATGCTAGGAGCAAACGGATTAACACAGCTGTTAATTGCAAAAATTATTAAACAGTAAAAGAATAACCGTTTAATAAAGCCTCCCTTTTAATTCACTCCAACTAGAATAATTATCTTTTCGCAAATCATACCACTCGCCTATCACCCATTGATTCCGGCTGTCCAAATAAATTTTAAATTGTACTGAACCTTTGTATTCGCCTGAAACAGTTTGATCATTTGCCAGAAAAGATAATGAATAATCATATTGATAAACAGCACTATCTCCAAGTTGTGTATTATTGCCGTTACTTAAAGTTAGAGTTATAGATTGACCCTCTTTTGCAATTGCTTTGAAATTTTTAAAATATTGTCTTTCAGAATCAATATTCCAACCGATTAGTACAGGATACTGTGATAGTGATCCTGCAGAAGCAATAAATTTATATTTTTTGTTTGAAAAAGATGGATCAATAAAACAAACTAAATAATTCTCTAAGATTTTATCCTGTATTGATGAAACAAAATTACCGAACAATATATCCGGCGTTGTTGCAGGTATATTACTATTCCCTGCTGTATTTGGCTGTTCGGGATCTCTTGTTGTTAATATATCACAAGAGATAAGTGAGAACATTAAGATTAACACAGTTATTACTTTTTTCATTTCTTAAAAAATAATATTAATCGTGTAGAGTTTTGTTCATCATAATTAGTTCCATCATAATCACCAAAGACAAAAACGGGAGTAAAACCAATTCTTTTGAATTCACTTTCAATTTCTGCCTTTGAATATAACCGTACCGATTCAACAAAGTGTTGTTCTTCAGGACCTTTTTTAATCTGGATCTCTTTTATGATTCGATTATTAATAACTTTCCTTTTCTCGATGATTGTTCTACCATTAATTTCTTTTTCACTTTCTCCGGTTAAATTTGCCAAAAGAAAATTTTTGTTTAAGTAATCTAAAACATAAAAGCCGTTTTCATTTAATAAACTGAAAGAAGTATTAATAAACTTGAAATTCTCTTTATCATTCTTAAAATATCCAAAACTTGTAAAAAGATTTATTATCAGATCGAATTTTTTTCTAAAATAAATTTCTCTTAAATCAGCACAAACAAAATTATTTTCAACTAATCTATTTTTAGCATCCTCTTTAGCTTTTAAAAGAAGTGTTTTACTCAGATCAAAACCAACAACTTTAAATCCCTTCGATGCTAAATATATAGAATGCCTCCCCGCACCGCACGCTGCATCAAGAATATGATTTTGTTTAGTTGGGTTTGTTTGTTTAAGAATTAGTTCCAGCAGCTTTGTTGCATCTTCATCATTTCTGTGTTTATAAACATTTAAGTACTCTTCTGAACCAAACCAATCTTTGAACCAGTTTTCCATTAAAGAGAAATTCTTCCTATAAATGCACGTCCTATTGTCGCCGAGTCAGCAAATTCCAAATCACCTCCGATTGGAAGTCCCCTTGCAATTCTAGAAACTTTAATAGGTAAATCTTTTAATAATTTTATGAGGTATAATGATGTTGTATCACCTTCCGAATCGGGATTCATGGCAAGGATAATTTCTTTTACTTCATCGTTCTTAAGTCGTGAAAGAAGTTCTTTAATTTTAAGTGAATCTACTGTAATTCCTGCTAAAGGATTTAGTACACCGCCAAGTACGTGATAAAGTCCATTGTATTCATTTGTTTTTTCAATTGCAATTACATCACTTGCATCTTCCACTACGCAAATTATAGAGCGGTCACGTTTTGTGCTTTTACAAACGTCACATTTTTCTTCTTCAGATATATTAAAACATTCTTCACAAAATCGAATCTTTTCTTTTAAATCTATCAGTGATCTAACTAAAGCATCAACATTTTGCTGATCATTTTTCAGAATATGAATCGCCAAACGTTGTGCAGTTTTTCTGCCAATGGAAGGCAGCTTGCTTAATTCATCAATGGCTTTTTGTAATGGTTCTGCTATTAACATTTAAAATCCTGGTAGATTCATACCCGGAGGCATCATTCCCTTTGTTATCGCACCCATTTCATCTTCAGCCATCTTTCCGGCCGATTGCAATGCTTTATTTACAGCTGCAACAACAAGATCTTCCAACATTTCTTTATCACCACTCTTGGCTATTTCTTCATCTATTACAATTGAAATAATTTCCTTCTTACCATTGGCTGTTGCTTTAACCATTCCACCGCCGCTTTCTTCGGTAACAGTTTTATTTCCTAATTCTTCTTGAACTTTTGCCATGTCTGATTGCATCTTCTGAACTTGTTTCAGCATATCCTGCATGTTCAACTTCATTCTTCCTCCGGATTACAAATTGATTAGCTTTTTTGTAGAATTTAATGATTTCTTTCATGTTT
Organism: Melioribacter sp.; assembly: GCA_023250955.1. Lineage (GTDB taxonomy): Bacteria > Bacteroidota > Ignavibacteria > Ignavibacteriales > Melioribacteraceae > Fen-1258. The sequence goes on from JAHEZQ010000030.1 coordinate 38,335, forward strand.
CTTGTTGGCGAAAGTTAGCAAAAAAAAGTTTCACAAGAAATTAAACGTAGAAAATATTACATTTGTGCCGTTATTCTGATAAAAGCTTTCCATTTTCAACAGTTAACTACTCGAATGATGATAACTAAATACGGATTAAGTACATTTCTATTTTGTGCCGGTTTTTCGGTTATTTTAATAATCATTTCCTTGTTTATTCAAAATCACTGGATCAAATACCCGATCTTATTTCTCAGCATAACCTTCTTATTATTTTGCATTAATTTCTTTAGAGATCCTGATAGAATTACACCAAATAAAAAAAATGTTATTATATCACCGGCGGATGGAGAAATTGTTATAGTGAAAGATGTGGTTGACAATGAATTTTTAAAAGAAAAAGGTAAGCAAATTTCTATTTTTATGTCGCCTCTTAATGTTCATGTAAATCGAATTCCGATAGATGGTAAAGTTGATTATTTTAATTACGTAAAAGGTGAATACCTTGTAGCTTTTCATGAAAAAGCAGATAAACGTAATGAACGAACTGAAATTGGTATAACAAGTAATTATGGGAAAGTATTCTTTACACAAGTGGCCGGATTTATTGCACGCAGGATTGTATGTTCACTTCAAGTTGGCGATTCTGTTAAGATGGGAGAAAGATTTGGTATGATAAAATTCGGCAGCCGATCCGATGTGATTGTACCTTCAAATTGGAAATTGAAAGTAAAACTTGGTGATAAAGTAACAGCAGGCGAAACAATACTATTCGAGATCGAATAATGAATAAATTTACTTTTCAAAAATCTTTTATTGCAAATACAGTAACTGTTCTAAACTCTGTTTGTGGTTTCTTCTCTATTGTATTTGCTTCTCAAGGGGAATTCCGAATTGCATCAATAATGATTATTGCTGCTGCAATTTTTGATTTGCTTGACGGTATCGTTGCTCGTCTTCTAAATACATCAAGCAGATTTGGTGTTGAACTTGATTCTCTATCAGATGTAGTCAGTTTTGGTGCAGCACCGGCATTTTTAATTTATAAAGCTTATATGTTCCAAATGGGTGGTCTTGGAATATTATTAAGTTCTTGCCTTTTGGTTTTTGGCGCTTTACGTCTGGCTCGTTTCAATATTCGAATTGAAAACTTAAATACTAAAGCCGATTTTGAAGGATTGCCGATCCCGCTTTCTGCTTTAACAACTTCCCTTTTTGTACTTTCATTTTTTAGAAATGGTATAATCATAGAACCATATAACAAAGCAGTAATCCCTTTGATAATTCTTTTATCGCTTTTAATGGTTAGCAAAATTCGATATAACGCTTTCCCAAAATTGCGAAAGAAAGATATAAAACAGAAAATTTATTTGTTCGCGATACTAATAGTTGCATTAATTTTGGCGATTGTAACAAACGGTGAAATTCTTTTTTATATTTTTATTGGAATTGTTCTATTCGGAATTTTTAGAAAGATTTATTACTTAGTACTCAATAAAAAAGATGAGAACGGCAACGGATCAACTTAACGGAGAGTTAAAGTGTTCAAAGCAACAGTCATTATAAAGAGAAGACCAAAGATTTTAGACCCGCAAGGAAAAGCTGTGGAACAAGGTGCGAAACTTCTTGGCTTTAATAATGTTAAACAAACACGGATTGGCAAATACATAGAGTTCTTTGTGGATACAACTGATAAGAAATTAGCTGAGAATGAAGTTCGTGAATATTCCGAAAAGCTTCTTTCTAACCCGATCATGGAAGATTTTGTTTATACTTTGGAAGAAGTTATATGAAACCAAAATTTGGAGTTGTTGTTTTCCCCGGATCTAATTGCGATCATGATGCTTACTATTCCCTAAAAAAGGTTTTGGGATATCAAGCAGAATTTCTTTGGCATAAAGAGAAAGACTTAAAAGGTAGTGAGGTTGTAATTCTTCCAGGTGGTTTTTCTTATGGAGATTATCTTCGTACAGGAGCCATTGCAAGATTTTCTCCTATTATGGATTCTGTATATAAGTTTGCAGAAAGCGGTGGTGTTGTTATTGGTATTTGCAATGGATTCCAAATCCTTTTAGAAATAGGTTTATTGCCAGGAGTTATGATAAAAAACGAATCATTAAAGTTTGTGTGCAAGGATGTTTATCTTAATATAGAGAGTAGAGAAAATATTTTTACAAAATCCATTCAACAAAATATTTTGAAAATACCCATAGCTCATGGAGACGGTAATTATTTTACAGATGAAATAACATTAAAAGAACTCGAAAAGAATAATCAAATATTATTTCGTTATGTTTCTTCAGATGGGAAAGTTAATTCGGAATCTAATCCGAATGGTTCTTTTATGAACATAGCAGGAATTATGAACAAGAGAAAAAATGTGATGGGACTTATGCCTCATCCGGAACGATGCTGCAATCCCCTTCTTGGAGATACTGATGGTTCATTAATTTTTAGATCAGTTGCACAGCATTTTCTTAATTAGAAAAATAATAACAATAAATAGAGGTAATTATGTTTGGAAATTTAGGCGCAGGGGAAATACTTTTAATAGTCCTTGTAATTTTAATACTCTTCGGTTCTAAAAAAATTCCAGAATTAGCACAAGGAATTGGTAAAGGAATGAGAGAATTTAAAAAAGCATTAAATGATGTTCAGGAAGACATTAAGATTTCCGATAAGAAAGATTCCTCCGACGAAAAAAAATAATTTAATAAATTCTTAAGTCCTCCGGTGATCTAATTGCTGAGTTACAAAAATCACTCCGAAAAAATTTCTTTAATAAAAGAGAGCAACCTTTCTCTACGCGAGAATGTTGCTTTCTTTCTTAAGCGTATAAAAGATAATTCCGACCTAAATGCTTTTAATTTTGTTTTTGAAGATTGCATAGAAAGTGCTGATCTTATCGAAAGGAAAATAAAGAATGGAAATGCCGGTAAACTAGCCGGTATGGTAATTGCAATAAAAGATGTACTTGCAATAAAAGACCGTCCATTAACTTGCTCTTCAAATATCTTAAAAGATTTCCACTCTCTGTATACAGCAACAGCAATTCAAAAATTAATTGATGAAGACGCAATTATAATTGGTAAAACTAACTGCGATGAGTTTGCTATGGGTTCATCAAATGAGAACTCGGCATTCGGCGCTGTAAAAAATCCAGTTGATCATTCTCGTGTCCCTGGTGGTTCCAGCGGCGGATCCGCAGTCGCAGTTGCTGCAAATCTTTGTGATGTTTCTTTCGGAACGGATACGGGCGGTTCAATTCGTCAACCAGCAGCTTTTTGCGGTATATATGGACTTAAACCTACATACGGGAGAGTATCGCGTTACGGATTAACAGCTTTTGCTTCTTCATTCGATACAATAGGTCCATTTGCAAAAAATATTTATGACATTGCACTTGTTCTCTCAGTTATTTCCGGTTATGATCCTAAAGATTCCACAAGTCAGAATGTTGATGTTCCGGAATTTAGTTCCATTAGAACATCAGAGAAGAAATTTAAGATCGGCTTGCCTAAGGAATATTTTGCAGAAGGATTGAACGGAGAAATTAAAAGTGCTATTCTTAAAAAAGTTGAATCACTTAAAAATGCCGGGCATGAAATAATTAACATTGAACTTCCACACACTGAATATTCAATTGCCACTTATTATATACTTACAACTGCAGAAGCATCATCTAATCTTGCGCGGTTTGACGGAGCGCGTTATGGTTACCGTTCAAAAGAAAGCAGCACTTTGAGAAATATGTATCTTAATTCCCGATCTGAAGGATTTGGCTCAGAAGTTAAAAGGAGAATAATGCTCGGTACTTATGTTTTATCGGCCGGATATTACAACGCTTACTACCGTAAAGCTCAAAAAGTAAGAAGATTATTGAAACAGGATTTCGATAATGCTTTTGAGAAAGTTGATCTTATCCTAACTCCAACTACTCCTACAACTGCTTTTAAATTAGGAGAAAAATCAAACGATCCGCTTGAAATGTACCTTGAAGATATTTATACAACTTCTGCAAATCTTGTTGGTATACCGGGGATTAGTATTCCAATTGGAAGAGATAAGCAAGGTCTACCAATTGGGATGCAGATAATGGCAAATCAGTTTGATGAAAATAAATTATTAACATTCTGTTCGGATTTTTGATAGGTAAAATTCATTAACCTTTATTAATTTTGTCCGGTCAGTTTTTGAAATCAATAATCTAAGGAATAGATATGAGCATTCTTCTCGACAAAAAAACACGAGTATTAGTTCAAGGAATTACGGGCGGTGAAGGTTCATTTCATACTAAGCAAATGATTGAGTATGGTACTAATGTAGTTGCAGGCGTAACACCAGGAAAAGGCGGTCAAAAATTTGAAGACACAAACGTTACCATTTTTAATACCGTAGCAGAGGCCGTTAACGCAACCAAAGCTGCCGCATCTGCTATTTTCGTTCCGCCACCGTTTGCTGCCGATGCAATTCTTGAATCAGCTAATGCAGGAATTAAATTTATTGTGTGTATCACGGAAGGTATTCCGGCTAAAGATATGATCGCAGTTTATAATTCCATCAAAGAAAAAAATGTAAGATTGGTTGGACCAAATTGCCCGGGTGTTATTTCTCCCGGTAAAGCAAAGATAGGTATCATGCCTGGTTTCATTCACAAACAAGGCAAGGTTGGAGTTGTATCACGCAGCGGCACATTAACTTACGAAGCAGTTAAACAACTTTCCGATCTCGGAATCGGCCAATCAACATGTGTTGGAATTGGCGGCGATCCGATAATCGGTTCAAGATTTATTGATGTAATAAAATTATTCAACGAAGATCGTGATACAGAAGGGATTGTAATGATCGGTGAGATTGGCGGAAGTGCTGAGGAAGAAGCCGCAGAGTTTATTAAGAAAAATGTTAAGAAGCCTGTAGTTGGATTTATTGCAGGTAGAACAGCACCTCCAGGCAGAAGAATGGGTCATGCGGGCGCAATAATTTCTGGTGGTAAAGGAACCGCTGCAGAAAAAATGATAGCCATGAAGAAAGCAGGTATTCATGTTGTTGAAAGTCCTGCTGAAATTGGAATTACAATGAAGAAAGCGCTGGATAAAGGAAAGAAGAAAATTTCTAACAAGAAAATCGTCGTTAAGAAAGTAACAAAGAAAAAAGTATCACCAAAGAATAAAACTAAAAAGAAAAAATAATGGAGAAACAATTGAACAATAGAACACTCGCAATTCTTAAACCGGATTGTGTAAAAAAGAATTTGATCGGTAAAGTAGTAACTTTAATACAGAATGCAGGATTTAAGGTTTCAGCTATGAAAATGGTTAAGTTAACCCCAGGTGCTGCAAAAGGATTTTACGAAATACACAACGGAAAACCTTTCTTCAACGATTTGATAACATATATGACTTCTGGTCCCTGTGTGCCTATTGCACTTGAGAAAGAAAATGCAGTTGAGGATTTCCGTAAATTAATCGGTGCAACTGATCCTTCAAAGGCAGCAGAAGGAACAATCAGAAAATTATATGCTGATAGTATTCAAGAAAATATTGTTCATGGTTCAGATTCTAATGAGAACGCGGCAATTGAAATTTCGCACTTCTTCTCCCGCAAAGAACTTCTTGATATAAATGGTTTCTAAATTTTAATATACTTCCCCATTTAACTGAAATGACTAAGGGAAGAATTTTTAATCATAAAATGAGAATTACATGAAAAGTAAATTAACAGGAATTGCATTTCTTCTTTTATTAATTGTAATAGGGATAGGATGCGGTAAGAAAGATGAGAAGCAAAATATTCAGCCAGCGGTAAGTTCAGAGGAATTAAACAATCTGAAAAGCGTTGACTTGAATGGACAGAAAGTTTTTCTGAAATATAAATTTGAGAAAGGTGAAAAACTTCACTATAAACTAACTACCAATACATCAACGCAACAAACAATCAAAGCTGATTCTTTAATGAAATCTACCGGGGAGCAATCATTAATTTATTTCTTCGATATTGAAGTTTTAGAAGTTGATTCCGATAATATCGCTGAACTTTCAATTAATATTTCTCAAATTATTTTTGACGGATTGATCAACGGACAAAAAATGCACTACGATACTAAAACAAATGTATCCAAAGAAGATAAATTGAAATATGTGGAATTTGAAACAGTGTCGAATACTCCATTCAGGGCAAGAATAAATCAAAAAGGAGAAATTTTAGAAGTAACAAGAGTTGATAAGATGGTTGATAAAATGATAACGCTTCAACCTGAAATGCAAAAAATAACCGCCGATCAAAAAGCTTCTTTGTTAAAAAATATTAGCGAAGGTGAACTTAAACCGAGGACACAACTTCTGTTTAGAGAACTAACAACAAACGAAGTTGGTAAGGATTCAACTTGGCAGAAATCAACACCAGCAAACTTAGGCGTATTCAAACTTGAAAATATTATTAACTATAAAGTAACCGATTTCGTAAAAGTTGGCGATAATAAAGCAGCTAAACTTTCAGCAGTACTTTCAGTAAAATGGTCAGGCGATAAAAAAGGTACTGATAATGGAATGAACTATATGTTTGATGATCCTAAAGTTTCCGGTGGAGGAGCCATTCTTTTTAATATTGATAAAGGCAAAGTTATTCGTGGTGAAACAACGACCAACATCGAAATGGGTGTTCAGATTGATGCAAAAGATTCAATGAAAAAAATGAAAAAGACATTCCGAAAAGATACATCCGTTAACAAAAATATTGTTGAACTGCTGTAATTTATAATATACCGAACAATGTGAAGAATCTCTGAATTGAGAGATTCTTCACTCGTTCAGAATGAATATTATTTTTTTATTCCAACCACTATTTTTGATCCTTCCACAGCTTTCACGATAATTACAGAATTATGACTGATATAATCGCCTTCTGTGACAACATCAATTCTTTGTTCGTTAATAATTGCAGAGCCGGCTGGACGTAAATCTGTTAATGCTATTCCTTCAACTCCAATTAGATGATCAAAGATTGGTTTCGAAGTATAACCCGATTTACCCGGAACATGGTCCTGTAAAATTAATCTGTTCCAAATATTTGTTTTGGGTAATATTTTTGAAAGCAGATAAATAAATATTCCTGTTCCGACAAATACTGCTGCTAATTGAATAATTGCAATAGATATTAATGATCGGTCTGTTATTTCAAAATCTCCGATCAAGCCTAGGAATAAACCGGTTATCATCAAAATAATTCCCAATACGCCAACAATACCAAATCCCGGAATAATAAATATTTCGATCAAGAGCAGAATGACACCAATTATAAAAATTACAATCTCTATCACTGAAGCTAATTGAAGAATATATCCCGAACCAAAAAATAAAACGAGAGCAATAACAGCTATTGTCCCAGGTAAACCCCAAACTCCCATTTTTATTTCAGTGAAGATTCCAAGAAGCCCAACCATGATTAGCAAAGAAGAGACAATTGGATTGTTTAAGAATCTAACAAAACTTTCAGCCCAGTTTGAACTAATTGTAAGTTCTTCGGCTCTTTCATAACCAAAGACTTTTTTTACGTCTTCTAAGTTAGTTAATACTGTATCTGCCATTTTATATTTGAGGGCTTCCTCTGCAGTAAGTGTAATTAATTTTGTGCTGTCATCTTTTAGATCTGCCACGGAAATGGTCTCATCAACCATGCCTTGAGCAATATCAGTCCGCCGATTATTTTTTTCTGCCGTTGCTCTCATTTCTGAGCGCATATATGATTGATATTTCTCAGATTGTTTTTGTCCGGATTGATCTACAACAGTTGAAGCACCAATTGAAGCGCCAGGTACCATTACAATTTTCTCGCATGATAATGCAATTAATGCACCGGCTGATATTGCGCGTTTATCAATGAATGCAATAGTTCTAACTTTACTGTTAAGAATAGCGTCCTTGATTTGTGTTGCCGCATCAACCCTTCCGCCGAATGTATTAATCTTAAATATTATTGCATTGGCACCATTCTTTTCGGCTTCTTCAACAACCCGTTTTACATAAGGTGCAATTCCAAGATCAATTTCACCTTCAATATTTCCAATATAAATTTTTTGACGTTGGGCAGATATACTATTTAACAAAGCTAAAGTGAGTAGAACAAAAAATAAGATTGAACGTTTCAAGGTTTTCTCATATGAAGTGAATAATTACATGATCTACTTACTCAAAAAGTAGAAATTATTCAATAGAAATGATTAGCGATTTATGAAGGCGTAATTCAATATCTTATAAACAAGTTTGGCAGCAACATAATTTGATGAAGGTGAGTATTTTGATGGAGCCAACTCAACAACGTCAAATCCTACAATATTTTTTTCTAGACCGACAATTTTCAGAAGATTCATTGTCTCATCCCAAAACAATCCGCCCGGTTCCGTTGTACCGGTGGCCGGTAATAATGATGGATCAAATCCGTCAACATCAAATGTGATGTAAACATTTTCTGATAAATTATTCACTACTAATTCTTGCCAATTGTCTCCGTACATTCCCAATTTTATTTCACGGGCATAAAATGTTTTTATACCCCTTTGTTTTCTTAATTCAGATTCCTCTTTACACTGAGCACGAATTCCAACTTGAACTATGTTCGAATTGAATTCGGCAACTCTTGCCATTACACTTGCATGCGAATACTTAGAACCTTCATAACTTTCACGGAGATCGGAATGAGCATCAATTTGTAATATCGAAAGGTTTGGAAATTTTTTATTATGAGCTTTAATTGGTGCTGTAGATAATGAATGTTCACCACCCAATGTCACCACAAACTTACCGGCATCTAAATGTTTGGAAACTTCTTTATAAATTTTATCAAGAGATTTTTCTACAGAAAATTTTTGCAAGTTTAATGCTTCAAGCGTACAAATCCCTTTTTCAAAACATAATTCCCTGCCCTGCTCTTCATCATAAAATTCAATGTAATGAGAAGCTTCCAAAATTTCTTCCGGTCCCTTAATTGTACCTTTACCGTAAGAAACAGTTTTTTCTAATGGGGCAGAAACAATTACAATCTTAGAATCCTTGTAATTGGAATATTCTTTTTCTATTGCTAGAAAATTTTTCTTTATTCTGAGTTCTTTCATATGTACTCATCATTTCCCCTTCTAAAGAAGAAGGGGAAATGCTAAAAATTATTCTTAATCCTTTAATACAGATAAAATTGAGGATCTTTCAAATTTTATTTTTACATTATTGCCAACATCGACAAGAACTGTCTTATCTTCTAAACCGGCAATAATTCCATGCATACCGCCGCTTAGAATAATTTTATCTCCTTTTTGTAAAGCTTCAATCATTTTTTTCTGGTCTTTAGCCCTTTTCTGTTGTGGTCTAATAATCATAAAATAAAAGATTGCAAAAATTGCACCGAACATGATCAAAGTGCTAATCATACTTCCGCCGCCGCCTTGCCCATCAGGTGCGGGTGCCATTGCTAAAAGAATATCCATTACTACTCCTCTATTGATTGTACGTTTATTGAAATAATCTTAGAAATAATATTTTTCCATTCGATAAAACTTCCATCTACAATTCGTTTTCTTGCTTCACGCACTAAGTTAAGATAAAAAGTTAAATTATGTATCGTAGCTAATTCAAGAGCAAGAACTTCTTTTGAATTAAATAAATGTCTTAAATATGCTTTTGAAAAATTTTTACAAGTGTAACAATCACATTCTTTGTCCAACGGATCCATGTCATCTTTGTATGCCGCATTCCTCATTGAGACAATTCCTTTTGATGTAAACAGATAAGCATTACGTGCGTTTCGAGTCGGCATTACACAATCAAACATATCAATTCCGCGTGCAATTGCTTCTAAAATATTTTCAGGCCTTCCTACTCCCATCAAATATCTTGGTTTATCAACCGGCATAAAATCAGTTGTAAAATCAACCAGTTCATACATCGTTTCAGTGGGTTCTCCAACAGCAAGTCCGCCTATCGCATATCCGTCTAAATTCAAGTTTACTAAATCTTTCGAAGATGTTTCCCGTAAATCTTTATAAACACTTCCTTGAATAATTCCGAATAAATATTGTTGATGTCCGTAAAGCGGTTTAGTTTCATCAAAAGCATTCCTATTCAGCACAGCCCATTTTGATGTTAGCTCTTTAGACTTCTTTGCATACTCATATTCACACGGATACGGTGTACACTCATCAAGCGGCATCATGACATCTGATCCGATACTGCGCTGAATCTCAATTACTTTTTGCGGAGAAAAAAAATGAGTTGAACCGTCAAGATGTGAACGGAATTCAACACCATCTTTTTTAAGTTTGCGAAGATCGGATAAACTATATACTTGAAAACCGCCGCTATCTGTCAGAATCGGTCTATTCCAATTCATAAATTGATGAAGCCCGCCGGCTTTTTCAAGAATTGCTGTTCCAGGTCGTAAATACAAATGATAAGTATTTGAAAGAACGATCTCAGCATTAATATCATTTTCAAGAACGCGCTGAGTTATTGCTTTAACTGTGCCTTGAGTTCCAACCGGCATAAAAATAGGCGTTTGCACAACACCATGATCCGTTTTGAACTCACCTACTCTTGCTTTAGAACGTTTATCTGTATGATTTACTGTAAAATTTAACAAAACACTTATTAGAAATTTGGTGCGAAAGATAATGGAAAATATGAACATTCTCCATTTGAGATTTGAACGAATTTATAATATGATTTGTAAGACAGAAATCTATTTGAAAAACCCCAAGAAGGTAATTACCCTTTTTCGGTTTTACCACTCCAACTGATAATCCCGCCTTTGAGGTTATATACTTTCTCAAAACCCATACTTTTCATTTGTTTGCAGGCAGAATGACTTCTTCTTCCTGCACGGCAATAAACAAAATAAGGTTTCGAACGGTTAAGCTTTTCAATCTGATCTTGAAAACTTGGTTTGTAAATATCAATAAGTTTTGAATTCGGTATTCTTAATGATTTGTGCTCTTCAAGAGTCCGAACATCAATAAGGATAAAATTCTTTTCTTCATTCATCATTCTTTCAAATGAATCCGAATCTAAGTTTGATATATCATTATGATTTCCAAAGAGAGAGGATAACAGTGATGCCATATTTTTACTTTCTGAATTTGATTTGGTTAAATTTCCGTTTCCGGAATAAGTGTGAGTTTTAATAAGTCAATTTTTGTTTTGTCTGCTTTTAAGATTTGTACAGATAAATTAACGATCTTAAATGATTCTCCTTTTACAGGGATCCTTCCAATTTTAAACGTTACATATCCTGCAATAGTTTCATAATCGCCTTCGGGAATTTGAAAATCTAATTCTTCATTCAAATAATCTATTTCTACCTTACCATTAACTAAGTAAGAATTCGCATCAATCTTCTTGGCAATTTTTTCTTCCACATCATCAAACTCATCGCGTATTTCTCCAAATAATTCTTCAATCAAATCCTCAACAGTAAGAATCCCGGCGGTTCCTCCAAATTCATCAACAACAATTGCGATTGAAAATTGCTTATCTAAAAATTCATTGAGCATTTCTAAACTTTTTTTTGTCTCCGGTACAAATACTACATCACGCATAACAGTTTTAAGATCATCCGGTTGCTTAAAAATATCCTTACTGAAAACAACTCCTTTTATATTATCTAAATTTTCATCATAAACAGGAAGCTTGGAATAACCTGAATCAATAAAAGATTTCATTACTTCATTCATTGTGCTTGCAATTTCTACCCCGACAATATCTGTACGGGGAGTCATAGCTTCGTAAACGCGCTGCTCGCGTATATCAATAACTTTACTGATAATATCAGATTGTTCTTCATCCATCTTTCCGGCTTCAGAACTTTCTTCAATTAAATTCTGGATATCTTCCTTATCGAATAAATGTTGAATCTCTTCCTCTTCTTTTAAGTTCGTTCTACTTAAAATTGAAGATACTTTAGATGTTATTTTCACCAATGGGTAGAGCACAATTGCTATTATCCTTAATGGAATAGCAACAATCATAATTAGTCGGTCCGCTAATTCTCTTCCAAAATATTTCGGGATCAGTTCACCAAACAGAAGAATTAGCGCAGTAGATATCAACAGAATTTCGAATTCCCTCAGACCAAATAGTTTGGAAAGAAAGATAGAGCTCAGTGATGCAAAGGCAATGTTAACAGCACTATTTGAAATTAATATCGTGGAGAAAAATTGATCGGGGTTATTAATAAAATATCTTGCGTTAAGTGCAGATAAATTTTTCTTGCGCGCACGTATTTCTATTTTAATTTTATTCCCAACGATGAATGCAATCTCGGACGAGGAAAAAAATGCGCTTAGTAGTAGCAAAATAAATAAACTTAGTAGATAATCAGTCATTTCAATTCCCTAATCATATTATCTTGAGTAAATGATAATCATAGTTGTTGCTATGTATAAAATTAAATTAATTATCATTGGGAGATCAGTCATTAACACCTCAATCACATTCTCACCTTTGTCTTTTTTATAAACCAAATACATATATCTAAAAATTCCGAAGATCACATATGTTGTTGTAAATACTAAATTCTCAGAACCAAAAGAATGAACTGTTCTATCGGCTACAGAATACAAAGCATAACTTAATATAACACCGCTGCCTGTCATTGCAGCAATTTGATCTATGAAACTCAGCGAGTAATCTTTCAGTACTAATCTTTGTTCCGAAGGATTATTACTATTTGAAATTTCCACACGTCTTTTCATCACTGCAAGGAAAAGTGATAGGAACATTGTTGTAAGTATTAGCCAGTTTGATATACCAACCGAAATTAAAAATGCACCGGCAATTACACGTAGCATAAATCCGGAGGCGATACAAAATAGATCAACTATCACAACTTCCTTTAGAAATGAAGTGTATAAAATATTTATGATAACATAGGACCAAATGATCAAACTAAAATAAAGAGACATTTGCAATGTAATTGCTGCAAGTATTAAGAAGAAAATAACTGATATTACTGCCGCAGTAATCTTGTGAACAGCTCCGCTGGCGATTGGTCTGTTTTTCTTTAAGGGATGGAATTTATCTTTTGGCGCATCTATTATATCGTTAAAAACATACACAGCACTTGAAGCGATAGAGAACGTAAAAAAACCCAGCAAAACTGTAAGAAAATAATCTAAGCTAAAAATATGTTTAGAGAATACTGCCGGTACAAAAATAAAAAAATTCTTCGGCCAGCTTGTAACCCGAATCAATTCTATATAAATGGATATGTTAGAATACCACGGCTTCTTCATAAGTCCCAAAGTGTTGTTTCAATTCTTCCACCATTTCGCCCAAAGTAACATAATTATTAGCTGCCTTTACAAAAACCGGCATTAAATTATTTCCATTAAGTGCAGCTTCACTTATTTCTTTCAAACTAATTTCAACTTCATTTTGATTTCTGCTCAGATGCAATGCCGCTAATCTTTTTCTTTGTTGGATTTCCACATCGGGAGAAATTGTTAAAATCGGAATATCAACTTTGCTTTCTTCTTCTACAAACTCGTTAATGCCAACAATAAACTTTTCTTTCTTCTCCAACTCTCTTTGATAACGGTAAGCTGAATCAGCAATTTCTTTCTGGAAATATCCGTGTTCAATTGCATCTATTACTCCGCCAAGAGAATCAATCTCGCCGAAAATTCTATTTGCTTCCGCTTCCATTTTATTTGTAAGTGATTCAACAAAATAACTTCCGCCGAGAGGATCTACGGTATTTATCACGCCAGTTTCATAAGCAAGTATTTGTTGGGTACGGAGAGCAATCTTCACCGCTTTCTCACTCGGAAGTGCTAAAGTTTCATCCATCGAATTTGTGTGAAGCGATTGTGTACCGCCAAGTACAGCCGCCATGGCTTGAAATGCAGTGCGAACAATATTGTTTTCCGGTTGTTGTGCTGTTAAAGTACATCCGGCAGTTTGTGAATGAAACCGCAGCCACCATGATCTTGGACTCTTAGCTCCATACTTTTCACGTAATCTCTTTGCATAAATTCTTCTTGCCGCACGGTACTTTGCAATTTCTTCAAAGAAATCTAAATGAGAGTTAAAGAAAAAAGAAAGCCGTGGTGCAAAAGAATCAATATCCATTCCTCTTTCCAGACAAGCTTCAATGTATGCAAATCCATCTGCTAAAGTATAAGCAAGTTCCTGGGCAGCAGTTGAGCCCGCTTCTCTAATATGATAACCGCTTATTGAAACCGGATTCCATTGAGGTACTTCATTAGCACAGTACTCGATCATATCAGTGATAATTCTCATTGAAGGACGAGGCGGAAATATAAATTCCTTTTGTGCAATGTATTCTTTTAAAATATCGTTTTGAAGAGTTCCGCGAAGTTTATCAAAACCTACTCCTTGTTTCTGAGCAACTGCAAGATAAAATGCAAAGATCATTGCCGCAGGCGAATTGATGGTCATCGAAGTTGATACTTTATCAAGTGGAATACCGTCAAATAAAATTTCCATATCTTGAAGTGAAGAGACCGCAACTCCGCAAATTCCTACTTCACCTTGACTCATTGGTGAATCAGCATCCCAACCCATTAAAGTCGGAAGATCGAATGCTACGGAAAGCCCTGTCTGTCCGTGTTCAAGTAAATATTTGAACCGCTGGTTTGTATCTTCAGGAGTTCCGAATCCGGCAAACTGCCGCATTGTCCAATTTTTTCCGCGATAACCGTTTGTATGAATCCCACGTGTGTAAGGATATTCTCCCGGAAATCCGATCTCGTCAAGTTGATTAGTATTTCCAATATCATCTTGAGTATAAAGCGGTTTGACCGGTTCACCGGATACTGTAGAAAATTTCATTCCGGTTTCGTCCGACTTCGAAAGTTTATTAATGTAAGCTTCTTTTGCTTTATTATATTTATCTGAAGACATGGAATCCTCAACTTTCAAATTAAATTGTTCAAATTTCTAAAAGTGAATTACAGAAAAAATACAAAAGTGCTCATGTCCTTCCAAATCTTTTATCAAACTCTTCGAGAGGAATTTTAATTACAATTGGCCTGCCGTGTGGACAAACATAAGGCATAGACGTAGCAAAAAGTTTATCAACAAGAATTCTCATTTCTTTTTCGGTTAGTTTGTCCCCCGCTTTAATTGCCGCTTTGCAAGAAAAGGACTTTGCAAGATTGTCGCGAACTTCAAGCTGATTATGCTGTTCGTTTTTTCTATACTCATTAAGAATATCAAGCAACGTTTCAACTTCATATTCAACTTTTACATCAGAAGGTATTCCAACAATTACAATTTTATTCTTTGCTTGGAATTTAATTTCAAAACCAAGATTTGTTAGATAAGGTTCTAACTCTTTCATCAACTGGTAATCAGCCGGATCAAGATTTACTGTCTGCGGAAAAAGAAGATGCTGAGCAAACGGAATATTGGCTTCGAAAGACTGCATCGCTACCTCATAAAGAATTCGCTCATGCGCAACATGAGCATCTATTATCATTAATCCGCTTTTTA
>JAHEZQ010000031.1 GCA_023250955.1 Melioribacter sp.
TTACAAGCAGAGGGTCGGTGGTTCGAACCCATCAGCCCCCACAAATAAAAACCCTTACAATCGATTACCTTGTAAGGGTTTTTTTACAGATTTTTTTTTAGAATCACCATGTATAAATATATGAAATGAAAAGTTTAATCCGACTTTTCATATACTCCGCATCTTCCAGCAATACGTCATCAATTGTAATAATTATTTATTTTATTAAGATCAGCTTTTTTGTCTGCACAAATTCTCCTGTTTCTATTTTGTAAAAATATACACCACTGCTTAGATATCTACCGTCAAAAATGGTCTCATATCGTCCTGCTTTTTTCACTTCATTTACTAATGTGACAATTTCATTTCCTAAAATGTCATAAACTTTTAATGTCACAAATC
The DNA here is from genome assembly GCA_023250955.1 of Melioribacter sp. Classification (GTDB taxonomy): domain Bacteria; phylum Bacteroidota; class Ignavibacteria; order Ignavibacteriales; family Melioribacteraceae; genus Fen-1258. The sequence continues at coordinate 382 of JAHEZQ010000031.1, forward strand.
CGCTCAGTGGAATTTGATAAATAATTTTAGTTTCAGGATTAAAAGGATTCGGGAAGTTTTGCATCAAATCGTATCGTGTTAGAATAGAATTGTCTGGAATATCTTGTGGTACATTGAATGAAACTACGTTTGACCAATTTGACCACTTCAAATTATGATCGCGGTATTGAACTTTGTAATAATATTTTTTTTCATTTAAAAAACGCAAACGGTTGAAAGAAAGCTTTGTCAAATCAAGTCCTGCGTTTAAATTAATCGGACTAAAATCGGCGTCAACACCATAAATGTTTTTCCAATGAATTAATGTATCAACTGCATTTCTACTAAAATTTACTTCATCTGATATTTGAATTCTTACTGTCATTATTGAGTCAGAATTTATTCTTGATGTGTTGAATTTGACATAACTATTACTAAAAACCGGCAATTGTGCAACCGGATCTAATGGTGCTGGTTGATTAATCTTGCGATACCATTTATCCATCAATTCGGAATCCCTGTCCTTACTTTCATTACCTAAACTATACATAGATGATTCAAAAGTTTTGTTGGCAATATCAATCTCAATTATTTGATAAAAATAATGATCTAATGAAATTTGAATAGATTGAAAATCAAAATTTTTGAAAGCACCCCAACGATCTGTTGGACCACCACCTCCGCCACCACAGACAATATAAAATTCTTTTTTCGCGTTTGATCCTTCTGATTCTAAAGTACCTCTTTCATAACCATGAGTGTGCCCATAAGCAAGCTGGACTACTTTAGAATATTTTTGAAGAATAGGGATAATCTGATTTCTTACATAGACAGATCCGGCATCGGCAATACCTTCACCCCATAATTCTGAAATTGGTAAATGATGTACCATAATAAACACAAAATCTATTTGTTTGTCAGGTTCAACTTCTTCTAACTTTTTATCAAGCCAGATTAATTGTTGTGCAGCTTCAGAATTTGAGAGATTAGAGTTTAGACCTATAATTACCGTATTGGCAATAGTTAATGACCAGATTTTTTCATTTAAGGGATTCGAACTTGTGAAAGCTGAAACGTCATCATATTTCATGTACGAATAATAATTATTGTCTTCACCTTCATGATTTCCTGCTACAGTCATAAAAGGAATGTTTGGAGAGATTGGTGACATCGGTGCGAAGAATTGATCTGTCCATTGAGTAATATCATAGCCTGTAACAACTAAATCTCCGGAATGTAAAACTAAATTAACCTTATTATAAAAGTCATCACCATAAAGTTGCTGCATCTTCTTTTTAGCTTCTTTAATTACTTTAACAGCCCAAGTAGTGTCGCTTGCATGAGTATCACTCACTAACAAAAATCTGATTTTACCAGTATACCCTTGAGTCGGTAAAGTTTTAAATGAATAGATCTTAGATAAACCACTACCGCTTATTAATTTATAATAATATTCTGTGTCGGGTAGAAGTCCGACCAATTTTACTGTATGCCATATATAGGGATCGGCAATAATTTCACTTGTCCCGGTTGCTGATGTTCCAAGAGATGGTGTTGTTCCATATTCAACTTTTGAAAAGGTTGAAATCGAATCATGCCAACAGATATAAATTGAATTTGCTGTTGGAGTTTGTAAATATGGAACTAAAATTAATTGTTTCGGTGTATGACCATAGCCTCCTAAAGATTTAACTTCATTAGTTGTAAGGGCCTTATTCCAGATCGCTATTTCAGCACAATCAATTTCACCATCTTCACCGTCATCATCAGCAAATAGAAGTAGAATTGTATCCAATGCGAATCTTCCATCTATGTTTTGAAAGAATCCATTAGTGATAAGTTGACCTTCTAAATAATAATTGTATTGTGAACCATTTTTGACTGAGATAACTAATCGGTACCATTCATTTGCCTTAACTGTACGTGTTGAGTAACCGGTCGATTGCACTCCAATATATCCGCTCGGATTTATGAAACAATCACCATCATTAGTATTGGCAGGAGATGTTTGCAAAAGATTATGCCAGACAGCAAGTTCTGGAATTCGAAAATCAATTTGAATTGTGTATTCATTGACCATAACACCGCCGCCATTTGGTGAAATGTTATGCCTCATTTTATAATAACTTCCTTTTCCAATCTTGATTGCACCGTCACCTGCAACAGGTCCTGCAATAACTGCATGTGTACCTACAAGTTCAAGATCATTACCAATTTCTGCCTTAGTAAGGTTTGTATTATCATCAAATTTCCATAATCCTTTTGGGGTTGGAACTTGCGAAAACAGTTGAGAGTAAAGAAAAATAAATACAATACTGCGTAAAACTATATTTAGTTTTTTTCCCATTAGCAATAATTATAAGATAGAAAAAATCGTTTGTTTTAAAATAGGTATATACAATAATAATATTTTTTTAAGTGAATATTTCTGATAATCTCAGGTTGTTAATTGACTGCTTACTAAGTAACAGGTTTATTTTTCATTTGTTCTAAAGTTTTTCTTCGTTCATTTTACTATTTTCCCTACCGAAAAGCATCTTTGAATTATTTATTGTCTTAAAGCAAAACTCTTATTCTTAGAAGCCGGTTAATTTTTTCAACTCCTTCTTATTTTCCTAAAGGGACTAATCTTTTACCTTTCAGAAAAGCGGTTGGGGTATAATAACATAAACAATTTTGCAAATTATAACGTAATACATGAAACGATCTTTTTCCCCCTTGCTAATTTTATTATCCATTTCATTGCTATTCATTCTTTTTAGTTGTCAAAAAGAGAAATCTCCTGTCGTTCACAAAAATCATAAACCGAAAATTAAAAGCCTAACAACTAACACTACTACGTTATTAATAAATACAAAAACAACTTTCACATGCATTGCAATTGATGAAGACAAAGATAATCTTAAAATTTCTTGGTCATCTAAAAAAGGTAAATTTTATGATGGCAATGTAGGAGAAGTAGTAAAATGGATTTCTCCCTCAACAACTGGCACCGATACAATAATTGTAACAGTTTCTGATGGAAAGGAGACTGTTCAAGGGGAAATTGAAATAATAGTTGGAACTGTACCAACAATTCCGTTATTAGTTAAACCAGCGAATGGTATTTCTGAAGTTGCTTTAACGACACAGCTAATTTGGGATTCAGTAAAAGATGCAAAAAGTTATACTTTACAAGTATCAACGAATAATTCATTCTCAAAATTTCCATTTCATCAATATGAATTGAAAAATAACAAGAAAAAAATAACCGGATTGATAAGCAATACAATTTATTATTGGCGTATTAAGAGTAAAAATAGTTTTGGCAGTTCTAGTTGGTCTAGTATTTTTTCATTTAAGACAGTTGCACCACCACAAGTACCAACATTATTATCACCAAATAATTCTACACAAGATATTTCACTTACACCAACTTTAATTTGGAATGCATTGAATAATGCTTCAAGCTATACACTTCAAGTATCCGTCAGCAATTCATTCTCAAGTTTCATCTTCAATCAAAGCGGATTGACTAATACAAGTCAACAGATTTCAGGGTTAAATTATTTTACAACATATTATTGGCGTGTTAGCGCAACGAATACTTATGGAACATCTGACTGGTCAATTGTTTGGAACTATTCAACAATAGGAACAGTTCCTAATGCACCTTTTTTATTAACACCAAATAATGGTTTAACTAATGTATCACTCACTACAAAAATAAGTTGGGATGAAAGTACTTTTGCCACAAGCTACACACTACAAGTTTCGGAAAATAGTTCTTTCACGAATTTTGTTTTTAATCAAAGTGGATTGACTACAACAAGTATTTCAATAAGTGGATTGAGTAATACAAAAATCTACTATTGGAGAATTAATGCAACAAACAGTTATGGCACTTCCGGTTGGTCTAATACATGGTCATTTAGAACACTTTTAACAGCTCCAGAATTATCTTTACCAATTAACGAAGCAATAGACATCTCACCTTATCCAACATTTTCTTGGGACTCCATTGAAGAAGCAGAAAGTTATACTTTACAAATTTCTATGGATAGTTCATTTTCTAGTTTCGTATATAATGAAAGTAAACTCACTGCTGTGAGCAGGCAAATAAGTGGATTAACAAGTTTTACTAAATATTATTGGCGAGTTAATGCTGAAAATTCTTTTGGTCCATCTGTATGGTCAGATACAAGGTCATTCACTGTTTCTTCATACTTTTATAAAGGACTTACTTATGGAAATCAAGCAATTTATCATCCGCTGTATGTTATTCTTAATGGTGGATTCGATATGATACAAGTCGGAAATAAAAGAGATATTAAAAATTTTCCATATAAAATTGCAATTACTAATATTTGGAGAAATATATCTGACCCTTTTACACCAATCAATAATTATGGATGGTGGGATTTTATTTCAGATCAAGTTTTGCCGCTTTCCTTAAATAAAAACAATGCTCAGTTCTGGCCAAATTATACTCTTCATTTAATTGGCGGTGGAATGGAGTATGCTGCATTAAAAGAATGGTATGAATTTCACAAATATCCTTATCCGCAATGGTTGTCTGCGTTAACGGTAATGTCTTATCATTTTATTAATGAGGTAGCTGAGAATGGAAATCGAATAGGGGATGATGTAGACCCGATTGCAGATTTGTACATTTTTGATATAGGAGGAATTCTTCTTTTCACTTCTGAAAGTGTTAAAAGATTTTTTTCTGAAGATCTTAACTTAGCCGATTGGTCTCAGCAGCCATCTTTTTCCTTGAGAAATGGAGAACTTCACAATAACGGACAATTTTTTTCAGTGAAATGGAAATTGCCTTTCCTAAATTCATGGCATGCATTCTATTATTTCGGTACTAATGGAGTAGGGGGTTTGTCGTATAAATTTGAAGATGGTTCAGCATTATCTGTTGGTGCAGGACTTGCTACGGGTGATTTAATTTTACTTGATGAAAGAACTAACAAAAAAACATTAGGACTGGTTGGAAATTTTGGTGTGTTCTATGATAAAAATAATTCATTACTGGCAAGTTTATCTGTTACGATTAAAACAGATTATATGATCAATATAAATATATATCCAGGAGTTATAAAATTGTGGGATGTTTCCCCCGGATTATGGGGCGCTTATAGTCAAGATGGAAATGTAATCCTTGGATTTACTGTCACATGGTTTCCGTTTGGATTCGCTTATAGTGTTAAATAATTCAGAAATTTTATTTCACTTTCATAATAAATTAGGGATTTAAAAAACATAAACTAAATTCATTCTTGAGCAAAACTATCCCAACCAATTTAATCAAACTTGAAAAATTAAATATGGCTTGCGAGTAAACGCATTAACAAAAGTAATTATTTATGAATTTTAGGTAGGGGAATAAAAAACATTAGTAAATTCAGAATTAAATGACAGATACTATGATGCTGAGTTTAACGCAAGTAATCTTTCTAGCGGTGTTTATTTTATTGAATACAAGCAGAGAGGCGTACGCTCATATCTTTCAGTCCATAATATAGTCGTTATTCAAAGCGAATAAAGGCTTTTTCTTTTTATATTACCTATCAGAAAATCCATTAAGCTAATTATATCTTAAATTTGAATATGAAAAATCCAATTAAAATTATTTTACTTTTATTAATTATATGTACTGTTTCAACAGCTCAAAATGGCATTGTTAAAACCTATTATCCGGATGGCTCAGTCCAATCAGAAATTTCTTACGTGAATGATGTGTTAGATGGAAGTGCCGTATTGTATTATTCTAATGGACAACTGAGATCTGAAAAAAATTATGATAAGGGAATATTAAATGGCTGGGTAAAAGAATATTATGAAACAGGATTACTAAAAGAAGAATATTTTGTCAAAAATGGAATCAAAGACGGAACTCATAAAATTTATAACAATGATGGTGCACTGAAGAAAATATCAAATTATGCTAACGGGATTCAAACTCGAAGCCAAACATTTGGAGATGATACTGGTAACAAAGTCGAGAATACTTCAATCAAAATTTTTGACACTACGAATAAAAATTCTATTATTGATTCAGTAAAAGTAAAACCACAGCCGCAGAAATTTGTACGAAGCGGAATAAAGTACCAATGTAATGTAGAAGTTTGTCCCGAACCTGTTGGAGGATTAAAAGCAATTCAAGATAATCTGCTCTATCCGGATCATGCGTTACGTTATGGTTTAGAAGGAATGGTGACACTTTCAGCTAAGGTAGATAAAGAAGGGAAGATTACGGATATTATTGTAACAAGAGGTATGGGATTCGGTTGCAGCGAAGCTGCTCAAGAAGCAGTTAAAAAAACTAAGTTTATACCTGGAGAAAACAACGGAGTAACTGTTGATTCAGAAATTATTTTAAATATTGAGTTCAAAATCTTTGGAAATGATTCTTCACCAAAATAATTATTATGCTGATATAGCTTTTAGAATTTCTATAATCGCGCTTTCTAAAAGGTTTAATTTGTCTCAAAAATTATAGCAATTGTCTTGTTGAATGAACACAATTCACATTATTAATATCATTTTGGGCAATTTTTATTAAAAATTGATGGCATATTACTTGTCTTATAATTAATAGATTTTTTGAGAGGTCTATCATGAAAAAGACAATAATATTAATAACCGCGCTCTTTATTTTTATGAGCATAGAATTAAATGCAAAACCAAGCTTTGGGGTTTCATTTAGTTTCTTTTATTCTTCTTTGCGACCATACGGAGAATGGATTCAATTAGATAATGATTTAGTAGCTTGGCGTCCTAATGGAATTCACAACCAATGGCGTCCTTATTCTAATGGAAGATGGAGTTGGACATCTGACGGCTGGTATTGGGATTCTTATGAACCATTTGGTTGGGCTACTTATCATTATGGACGCTGGTACAATGATGATTATTACGGATGGATCTGGATACCGGATTATGATTGGGCCCCGGCATGGGTAGAATGGCGTTATGATGATGATTATATTGGTTGGGCACCGCTACCTCCTTATGCAAGTTTTGAAATAAATTTTGGTATTCATTTTTCTATCGGCTGGCATTCTCATTACAGTTATTGGAATTTTGTAACATATAATCGCTTCTGCGACCACAGAGTTAATAATTACTTACTTGATGACAGAAGAGTTTCTAGAATTTATGATAACACCAGGTATCGAAACAATTATTACTCAAACCGAGATAGAATTGTCAATGGCGGAATTGATAGATCATTTATAGAACGAAAAGCCGGATATAGAATTGCTGAAAGAGAAATTACTCCGATTGATAATTTCAGAGATTATGATCGTGTACGTTCAGAAAGAGGTGATAAGATTTATTCATATAGACCATCCGACAGAGAAGTAATTAACGGACGAACTGCAGATAGATATGATATCAAACAAGGAGATAATCGCTCTACGATCGAAAGAGAAAAAGTAAGAATGCCAATGTCACGTGAATGGAACAGAGAGCAAAGTATTACTAATGACCGAAGTTCTGAAAGAGGACGAGATGTTATTACAGAACGTAATGCAACAAGAAATGATGAGGGTAGGGTTCGTACCGAGGTAAATCGAAATAATGAAAGAGATCAAATAAGAAATAATTCTGAAAGAGAACGATCAAATGTTCCAAGAATTAGCCCTGAGACTCAAAGAGAAAGACAACCTGTTTATGAAAAACCAAGCAGAAGCGAACGCCCTCAATCTCAAGAAAGAAGAGTTGAACCTAAAAGAGAGCAAAATAATGATAGACCTTCGCCAAGGGTTGAAAGCAGGGGGCGAAATGAAGAACGAAGTCCCAGCAGAGAAAGATCTTCTGAACGAAAAAGATAATTTATAAACCCCGCAACAGCGGGGTTTTTTTATAATCCTTCTTCACTTAGTAAATAACTTATGATTGCAATTGCAGCAGAGCCAAGTTCCATTTCTCTTGGATGAACAGCAGAGTAAACATCATTATCCGAATGGTGAAGATCCATGTATCGTTGATCATCCGGTACATAACCTAAAAGAGCCTTTGCATTTTTTATTTGTCCGACATCTCCGCCACTTCCACCTTTGCGGATCCAATCTATATTAGCTTTATTTAATATGGGTAACCAGCTTTGCATTTTCATTAATGAAAGAGAATCTGTTGTTACGGAAAATCCTCTTGGAGTAAAAGCACCGCGATCTGATTCTATACCAGCAAGATGTTTCTCAAAAGTGTTTGATGAATATTTCCCATATTCAATTCCGCCACGCAAACCGTTTTCTTCATTAATAAAAAGAACACAACGAATTGTTCTTTTGGGTTTGATATTCATACGCTTTAATAACTCTAACGCTTCCATAGTTTGAAGACAGGGGGCGCCATCATCATGAGCACCGCAGCCTTTATCCCAACTATCAAAATGACCGCCTACTACAATAACTTCATTCGGGTTTTCGGTACCGGTTAGTTGTCCAATTACATTGTATGATTGAACATCAGGATAACTTTTACAATCCATTTTAATTGTTATGTTAAGATTAGGTTCTGACTTAATTGCTTTACTTAGAAAATCAGCATCCATCACACTTATAGCAGCACTTGGAATTTGCTTTACTCCTTCTTGATAGTTCATGACACCAGTATGTGGAACATTATCAAAACTTGCTTGAACAGATCGAACAATTACCGCGACAGCGCCAACCTTTGAAGCTTCAATAGCACCATTAACCCTTTGATCAACAGCTCTTCCATATCCCTCAAATGTGTTTAGTAAACCGTTATCAAATGAACGGTTATAAAAAACAATTTTACCTTTTGCTTTGTCGCCAAGATTCTTTACTTCCTCTAATCCTTTTACCTCAATTATTTCCCCGTATATCCCTCTTTTAGAAGTACCTATACTTCCACCGTATGAAGCAATGGTTAATTTTTTATTTAAATACTTTTTTGATTTTGAGATGTATGCATTTTCAATTTTTCCTCTTACCCATTTAGGAACCATAACAGGCTGTAGCCAAACTGAATCAAATCCGCATTCACTCATTTTATTTTTAGCCCAGGTAATTGCTTTGGAAGAATTGTCAGACCCGCTTAACCTTGGACCAATCGCGCATAATTCTTTTAGCCAGCCGTAACCTTTTTTATCTAATAATGCAGAGCGAACAATTTTACTAGCCAGTTCACTATATTTTTGTATTTCTTCTGAAGGTAATTGTTGAGCATTCAGATTAATTTCCGTGAATATTAAAAATGTGAAAAAGGTTAGCGTAATAAGAAGTGAAAATATTTTTCGAGTCAATTTTGCCTCTCAATTTTTTGTTCGGGCAAAGTTATTAGTAGACTTCACTAAAATCAATACAATCTTTTTAAAACAAAAAACCCCCATTTGCCAGGGGGTTTTCTTTGGAATAACTAAAGTTTATCTAGCCTTAATCTTTTTCTCTTTAACAAGTTTTGCAATTTGAGATGTTCCGTTCTTCGATATAGTTCTCAGTGCACTTGCAGAAACTCTAACTGTAACGAATTTATTCAATTCTTTTACCCAGATTCTCTTTTTCTGAAGATTTGGCAGAAATCTCTTTTTTGTTTTGTTATGTGCGTGAGAAACACTATTACCAGCCACAGGACCAATGCCAGATACTTGACATCTTCTAGCCATTTTAATAACCTCTTTAATTCGATTTTTGGTGGCGAAAAATAGTAAAAAATAACTTAACGAAAAAATTTTTGAATAAATAAAAAAGGTGGCTAAAAAGCCGCCCTTGTTGAACAATTAAAAGATTATTTAGCCCTCATTCCCAGCTCACGGTCGAGCAGAAATAGGGAAGTTTTGTTATCATTCAATAATTTGAATTTGTGAATGATCTGAGCGACTGTTGAGACTTCTTCTACTTGTTCAGTTATGAAATAATTTAGGAATAAACTTGTTGAATAGTCTTTTTCTTGTATGGCTAGTCCCGCAAGACTGTTGATTCTATCGGTAATATAGAGCTCATGTTTATGTGATTCTTCAAAAACTTCAAGCGGTGATTTCCACTTTGACTTTGGTTTTTCAAGGCCATCAAGTAAAACTCTTCCACCTACATCATTTAAGTATTTAACAAATTTCATTGCATGGCCATATTCTTCTTGTGATTGAACTTGCATCCATTTTGAAAAACCAAACCAGTTCTCACTTTCAAAATATGCTGACATTGATAAATATAAATATGATGAAAATAATTCAGCATTGATCTGCTCATTCAATGCTTTTTGCATTTTCTCGGATATCATTTAGAACCTCTGATTGTTTATAAAATTGATTTCCTAATTTAAGTTAAATATTTGGTACTCATTGTTGGATCATCATTAAGCTAACAATTCTATTCTAGATTAAGTTCTATTTTTAGCATCTTCCAATAATAAATTTTAAGAATGTTCATATTAAAGTCATTAAATTTATGATATTAAAAATCCATACTAGAAATGAAAATATTTTTTAAGGCCATCAAATTTTTAGTCTCACTATTTGCTTTATATACTGCATTTTCCATTTTTGTTATACTTTTCTTCAGAATAATTGACCCACCTGTTTCAGCATTCATTAATTCTAAATCAGATCCGTTTTTAGGATTGGTCTCTTTTTCAGATGTAAAACAAAAATCTGTTTCAATCCGAAATGTTTCCAAATATGCGGCGTTAGCTGTTATTGCATCAGAAGATCAAAAATTCTTTGAACATTTTGGATTTGATTTCGATCAAATTGAAAAAGCAATGAAAGAAAATGAACATAGAAAAAGAATTCGAGGAGCTAGTACGGTTTCTATGCAAGTTGCTAAAAATATGTTTTTATGGTCAGGTAAAAATATTATCCGAAAAGGATTTGAAGCATATTACACTTTGATGTTGGAATTACTTTGGAGTAAGGAAAGAATAATAGAAGTATATCTAAATATTGCTGAGATGGGAAATGAAATTTATGGGATTGAAGCAGCTTCAAAAATTTATTGCGGAAAATCTTCAATAAAGCTAAATCCTACAGAGTCCGCAACAATTATTGCAGTATTACCGAATCCAACAAAACGTGACCCTCGCAGGCCGAGTGGTTATCTAATACACCGTCGTGATAATATATTACAACAAATGAATTTCATTGGTGGGATTGATATTCTAAAAGAATATATTTCCTACTAATATTACATCATCTAATTGTTAATACTTTCTGGCTTAAAATATTCTAAGCATTTGCGGAAAGGGGGGGATTCGAACCCCCGGTTCCGAAATTCGGAACAACGGTTTTCGAGACCGCCGCATTCAACCACTCTGCCACCTTTCCTTTTAGTTATTGATTTCTCTGCATTGATGATACAAATTTATTATAAAATTGTAAAAAATACTCACTTAATATTTGTGTTACGGTCAACATTTATTATAACAGTTTCATTTGAAGTTACTCAAGACTGAAAAAACTAAGCGTATAATCTGATTGAAAACAATTAGTATAGTCATCATAATTATTTTTGCTTGACAATTAATTCAATGTAAAGTATGTTACACAAAAGTACAGATGGTTTTAAGGAAAATAACTTCGTAAATAAATAATTACTTAAAAAGTTTTCCTTTTCTCTGCTCTCCTACAGTCAGCCGAAAATAGAACTCAAATGAGTTCAAATATTTTTATAACATTTAAGAGGGTATTATGAAAAACAAATTTACTTTTTTAGCATTACTTCCTTTAATTGGATTAATATTAATGAGTTGTCAGCAAAATTCAAATCCAGTTGACGAAAGTATTTCTACAAATAACACAATTCAAAAAACAACACTGCAGAAGGACGTGGGATTTGATCAGTTTGGTTACAATAAAACTGCAAGAATATTCAATGGCACTGGGGAAAGTTGGGCGCTCGCAAAAGGCTTACCAGCAGACTACTTGGGGATTTACAGTAAAGATAAACTTGTAATGAAGTGGAATGCTGAATGGGATCGTGGTAATGCAGAAGGTTGGGTTAATCCACCATATGATGCATGGGAAAATAATGAATGGAATGGGAAAGTAAAAGGCGGCAGTGGTGCAGTTTGGAAATATAAAATAGTTTGGGTAGGAGATTATGTTGCTAATCCAAACCTTATTCCTGATGGTGCATATGGAATCTGGGGACAGTTTGCAACAATAATGGATCAGGGACATGATCCAAGTTTTGGTCCTGGTCATATATGGTTTGCACACGCCAAACCAACTGGTTATGGCTCCTATTAATTAGAATAATTATTAATTCTAAATCCCCCTGCAATAATGTAGGGGGATTTTTTTGTGGGCTAATCATAGTCAGTCTGGCGATTTCTGTTTTCCCTAATTTTTTCCTTTTCAACAAAAAGTGTTAGATAATATTGTAGCTATTTTTTTCTCCAAACGATTCTTGATATATTTACAATATAAATAAAATGGAGAGGTGCAGGAGTGGTTTATCTGGCTACCCTGGAAAGGTAGTGTACCTGCAAGGGTACCGAGGGTTCGAATCCCTCTCTCTCCTCATAGAAAAATAAAACCTCGACCATGGCAAATGAATGCTGTTTTCGAGGTTTTTGTTTTTAAAAACTATCACCATAGTCGGCTTATTAGAATGTATTTGGTGTAGTTGGTCATTTTTTGATCATCGCATTTTTTCAAATCATTTAATCAATTGATCAAAATAAATAGTTAGACAATAAGTTATTCTCTGAAGAATATAATTTCATTGATTAATTCAAGTGTTGTGAAGTTCCAATTGTTTCCTTAGGAGAAAGATTTCCTGTTGTAGTTATGCCTTTGATTTGAGAAGACAAAAATAGAGTGAAGACTTAAGCACAGTGAATTTTACTATTTATTTCTCGGAGAGCAAAAATAGCGATTCTAGTTTAGATGGCGGATAATGTTTTGAGTAGCCACATGAATTTAGTGAAAACTGTTATAGCTGAAATTGAATGATTAGCACAATCACAATAGTTATATAAATTATTTGATCAATACCATTTTCTTGGCTTCTATATAATATCCGGCTTGTAGTTTGTAGAAATAAATTCCACTATTTAATTTGGATGCGTCAAAATCAATCGAATATTGTGCGTCAGGTAGTTTTTGATTTAGTAAAATTGCTATCTCTTGTCCAAGTGTATTGTAAACAGATAATTTTACGTATTCGGATTGGGGCAACACAAATTGAATTTTTGTTGTCGGATTAAATGGGTTTGGATAATTCTGCAACAAGTAAATTTTGTTGTCAGGTATATGCGAACTCGATCGAATACCGGGTCCCGCTTTTTTCCTAAGCAAATAAATATTCCCGTTGCCATCTCGATCACTATTAAATACCAGGTCAGTTGAATTGATAAATGCCGCATGTGGATGCCACGTTTCACTCGAAGAAGAACTACCGTGTCTAAACATTTTTTTGGCTGTTAAAGTACCGTCCGGGTTAATTATAAAATAAGTAATATCGGGTTTGTTACTGCTTCCATCACTTTGAAAGGTTGTCATTGTGCTATTTATTGCAAAGTGATTACCTGTAACAGGAACAGTAAAGCTTTTTTTATAGCCGGTACGCGTGTTATAAGTTTCTATAAATTCCTTATCGCTGGTTTTGAAAACCCATGCCGCAGTTATACCGTCTGGAAACCAAAATGGATGGACCACGTGTTCTTCTGATGTATTATAACCAACTGTAATAAAATTAGTACCATCAGTATCAACGATAGAGATGTTCCCATCAAGCACATGATACAAAACTTTATTTCCATATATAGGATTTAAATATGCGTGATCAACTTCTCCGGCTGCTTTGTAAAACATTTTTGGAGGAGAGCCGTCTTTACTTCCAATTGTAGTTAGCCAGCCAAATGATTTGTTTGCTTTATCCAGCTGAATGTATAATAACTTATTTCCGTCCGAAGAAATATTTATTGAGCCGCGGATATAATATTTAGTAAGATCAACTTTTGTGAGTTCGCGCTCGGAAAAAGGGAAAACCAATCCAACTGCCTTTATAGAACTACCTTGCGAATAAAAAGCTTCTTGAGTAATTGCGGAAACATTTGCATTCTGACCGTTAATATTAATTCCGTCTGTGATCTGAGTAATTAGACCCGAATTCAAATCTACCTTGTATAAATTTTGTTCGCCCTTACGCTCTGAGGTGAACACAATACAATTCATTTGTTCTATATAAGGGTTCACATTGAGATAGAATTTACAATCGTAATTTAGATCTGTTGTTAACTGAAGTACTTCATATGATGAATCTATTGCAGACAGTGTTTTTAATTCAGATGGTAATATGTGTCCCTTTTGCGCAATATTAATTATACTTGTTACCAAAAGTATTGGGATAGTTAGATAAAATGCCTCGAAAAATCTCATAAATATTTTATCTCTAATTAAGTGTTGGATTAAAACGCATAACTAACAGATCTCTACCGCGATTGCCGTCGGATTTTTTGGGTCCACTTTCCTCGGCGACTTTTGTAACATCACGGTAACCGACAATTACTACTCGCTGCTCATGATCGATTGTCATCCCGACTGGCCAATCTTGTCCTTCTTTTCCCAAACTCCAGTATCGACGCGGTTCTCCATTTGGAGTTAAACGAACTAAAAGAATTTGGTGATAATAATTTACTGGTATAGTTGCTGCGAACTGAGTACTTGGTCGCACAGCAGTTGCAAGACAGAGAACATCATCATTATAAGTCAGCACCCGCGAACCTTGATCTCCTCGTCCTCCAAGAAAACAAACACCGTCTTTTCCAAAAGTATGATCGAGCTTTCCATTCTTTCCTACCTTGACCAATACTACGTCAAATTCTTTTACGGTATCAGGACGAGAGAATTCTAAATCCGACGAAGAAGTACGTCCACATATGATATACCCTCCGTCTGATGTAGGTGTTATATCATAAAGTTTTTCCTGTCTACTTCCGCCCAAATAAACAAAACCATGATCTCCCCATTTCTTACGCAAGCGTCCTTTTTCATCAAAGCGGAACATCCAGCCATCCATTTTATGATCTTGCACGCTTGGACTGGTGTTATCTCCAATATTAGTGTTACTACCAGGTGATAGAACCATTGTGCCATCTATGGGCAGTCCCATACCGAAATGAAAACCCGATGCAACAAAACCTCTTTCTGGATCAGCTTTTAGAGACCACGCAAAATCATGCGGATGACGTTTACCCATATTTGGGCAAGGTTTATTTCCAATACGAAGTATGCCGCGATCACCAAAGTCATTAACAAAATCACCGTGCTCATCAATTTTGAAGATCATCACATCCTGTGCTTCCTTCCATCCGATTGTGGAAATCCCTGCGAGATCTCCGTCATTGGAACGTGTAATACCTGAAATTACAAACCCGCCTGATGTTTGAACGAGATGGTCTCCTGGTTCTGAATAATTCGAATCATGAAATATGAGCATATCATCTTCTGAACCACCGTATAAACGAATTCCTTTATGTCCAAAGCTAGATTTATATTGACCGGTAGTAGTGAGTCGACAAACGACAATGTCATTCTTACCATGATAACCGCACGATACAAAATCCCCATCTCCAACCGTAGTATATCCAACAACAAGGTAACCGTCTGGCTCTCCATTCTGTTGCATCACTTCAATTGCATCAATTGCTTGGTCAACTCCAGTGGATCCCGCCATCCATTTACCATCCTCTCCGAAAGCAGAATCAAGTGAAAGATCGGAACGCAATTTATAAACAACCATATCGCGACTTCGTCCTTGAGTTGTAATGCAGCCCGCCACTATGTATCCACCATCGGAAGTTACATGTATGTTGTAACCACCATCTTCTCCATCTCCACCCAATACCAAAGTTTCAAGATCAGGGGGGTTTAATATACGGTCTGCTTTCTGTGTCACAAGTTGATTTTTGCTTTTTTCGTCAAGGTTAAGATTTTTTATTTTTTTCTGTTGTGGGTAGGATAAAAATGATGGGATTAAAATGGTAACGATAAAAAATTGCAAATAAAATTTTTTCATAATATCCTCTGTAATGTCGAAATCAAAAATAGTGATTCGATTTTTTAATTCCTAAAAGTAGAGTTATACTATAAATAAAAACTAAGTATAATTCTAAAAAAAGGCTTGATGGGAAATAAGTTATTCTCTGAAGAATACAATTTCATTGATTATTTAATGTGGCGTGAAATTCCAATTGTTTCCTTAGAAAACTGATATCAAGTTGTAGTTGTGGTTTAGATCTGAAGAAACAAAGACAAAACGATAAGAAAGATCTAATCATAATAAGTTTTTTCGTATTAATTTTAGAAATATAAAAATAAAGATTATAGATAAAAATAATCTTTTTAATAATGAATGAGGTTATGAATAGAGACAATTATCATAAAAGGAAAAACAAAATGAAAAAAACATTTTTAGTTGTAATAAGCTTGTTAATGATCTATGATTTGAATTATTCTCAGAACCAAAAGAATGATGTAATACCGGATGAATCCGGATGTAATTACCCGGTCCCTTACAATATTCCTCAAGTGAAAGATATTAAAGAGGTGCTTGATAGAGTAAAGAATTATTTTGTCGAATCAACACCTTACAGGATTATTGATTCAAAAACTGGTAAGACAATTACAGATTTTTCCGAATCGAACAAAAACGCTGTAATTGACAACAGCAAGGGAGAGTTCAATCAATGGTCATACACGATGGGTGTTGTATATGCCGGTATGAATTTGGTTACTGAGGTAACCGGAGATAAATCTTTTGTTGACTATGCTATTAAAAGTTATGATTTCATTTTTGATAGTCTTCCTTACTTCATAAAGATAGATAAAAAGTACGGTGCCAAAAAAGAACAATACAGTCAACTAATGCACATGGCGGCTTTAGATCATTGCGGTTCAATAGGCGCTGCATTAATAAGAACTTATGAAAAAAATAAAGATAAACGTTATCGCGATATGATTGATACGGTCGCTAATTATATAAGTAAAAAACAGTTTCGTCTTGAAGATGGTACACTTGCTCGTGAGCGCCCTCAAGCTCAATCGCTATGGAGCGACGATTTTTATATGTCGGTCCCGTTCCTTGCTCAAATGGGAAAATTAACAGGAGACAAAAAATATTGGGATGATGCTGTAAAGCAAGTAATTCAATTATCGGAACGATTGTTCGACCGCGAAAAAAAAATATATGATCACGGATGGAATGCCTGCGAAGCAAAATACGATCCTAAATTTTATTGGTCACGCGCTAATGGATGGGCTATGATGGCTATGGCAGAACTGTTGACAGTTCTACCTCAAAATTACATTGGAAGGGAAAGAGTTGTAGACTTGATTAATTTGACCACACAGAAATTAGCAAGTTTGCAGGACGGCACAGGGTTTTGGCACCAAATGCTTGATAAAGAAAGTACATACATGGAAACATCGGGCACAGCAATGTTTGTATTCGCAATTGCACGCGGTATTAATAAAGGATGGATTGATTTTACATTTTCACCTATCGCATTGGCTGGATGGAACGCAATTGTTACAAAAGTTTTACCAAACGGTCAAGTCGACGGTACTTGCATCGGTACTACCTTTGCTAACGATAACGTATACTATTACAATAGGCCTACAAGCGTATATGCAATGCACGGCTACGGACCAGTTTTACTGGCAGGAGCAGAGATGATCACTCTAATGAATAATCCAAAGTATGATGTAAAGCTTAACAAAGCAATTATGTATAGACTCAAAGAAAATAATTAATAATTGTTTTGATTTATAAACTTGTCCTTATCCAAAACTCTATACAATTTTATAAATGCACAAATACTGAAGGACAATTTGAAAATTTATTACTTATAGATCATTCGCATAATAGACAAAAAAAAATTCTTGTTAGATTTTTGCTATTAAATTTTCTAGGAGAATTGATTTTATTGGTGATTATGTTAAAGGAAGAGAATAAAAATTAAAGTATAATAAGATTTTACATGTTAATTTATTTAGCGTAGAAAATAATTTTATTAGTTAAAAATCTTAATTTTACTAGTGCATGAGGCTTTGGATATGAACAAGCTTAGAAAACAATAGTTGGTTTTATCTACATTATCAAAAAGAAAAAATAAGGATGATCTAGTTTAAAGAGAAAACATGTATAGAATTTTAAAAATATCTTGTATAATTTTTTTAGTGTTTTACAGTTTATCAGTTGCGCAGAACGATGGATACAAATTTAATGTTGATTGGAAATCGTTCCTTTCCAATCAAGATATGGTTTGGAAAGATAAGCTTCCCAATGATTGGACAAACGGGCCATTCCTGGGTAATGGAATGTTAGGTAGTATGGTTTATTATATGCCGGATTCAAATGCAATTCGTTTTGAAATGTGCCGTTCAGATTATGAAGATCACAGGGATTCAACTCAGGGGGAAACTCCATACAGAAAAGGCAGATTACCAATCGGTTATTTTTTATTAAAGCCTGTGGGAAAAATAATTACACAGAGCAATATGCGTCTCGATTTGCGGAATGCTGAATTAAATGCAAAGATAGTAACTGATAAAGGTAATATTATTTTCAAGTTTTATGTTCACACAAAAGAAATGTTAATTATTGTTGAGACGAATACGACCGGTGAAGAAGAAAAATTCAAGTGGGAATGGAAAGCTTTACCAGCAGTAAGTCCACGTCAGCAATGGGGGATAGCAAATAATGAACCGAATAGAATATTTATGGATTATAAAGCTAATCCTGATCCTATCATTTCAAAAATTGATGGAATAAAATATTGCGAACAAAAACTTCTTTTTGGAGGCCAAACAACAACTGCATGGAAGGAATTAATAAACGGATCGAAAAGAAATTTCCTAATAAACATAACTCATTCATATCCTTCCAACACATCTACTCTAGATGCTGTGAAATATTTAAACTCATTTACAACCCTCGATTTTCAAAAACTGTCTACACAACATAAAACTTGGTGGAATAAATACTATCAAAGAAGTTTTGTATCACTGCCGGATGCAAAACTAGAAAGTTTTTACTGGATTCAGATGTATAAGCTTGCTTCTGCAACACGAGCAGATAGAGCATTAATAGATAATCAGGGTCCGTGGCTCGAAAAAAGCGCTTGGCCATATGCAACATGGAACTTAAATGTTCAACTTACATATTGGCCTGTTTATACTTCTAATAGGTTAGAAATAGGTGAATCGTTATTAAACACTCTGTGGAAGAATCGAGAGAATCTTAGAAAAAATATTCCACTACAATATCAAAAAGATTCATATGGTATTGGTAGAGCAACCGGAACGGATTGTGTTGCAAAGGTAGGTATTCCAGGTCTTGAAGGAAAAGGAACATGGATAGAGAACCAGCAAAATATTCCCGAAGTTGGATTGCTTACATGGTCTTGTCATAATCTTTGGCTGCAATATCGGCATTCTATGAATAAAGAAATGTTACGGGAAAAACTTTATCCATTATTAAAGGGTGCAATTAATTACTATTTGTATTTTCTAATAGTAGATGAAAAAGGTAAACTTCATTTACCACTAACATATTCCCCTGAATACAAAAAAATGGCAGAGGATTGCAATTTTGATTTATCTTTATTGAAATGGGGATGCAGAACTTTAATTAAGATTACAGAAGAATTGTCTATTAACGATTCTCAAACAGAAAAATGGAAAAATGTTGTAGAAAATCTTACAGATTATCCTTCAGATGAAAACGGTTTTATGATTGGCAAAGATGTGCCTTATGATAAATCCCATCGTCATTACTCTCACTTATTAATGATTTATCCTTTATATGAAGTAAATGTAGAACAAGTAGGCGGTGTAGAAATTATTGAAAAGTCACTCAAACATTGGCAAAGTTTAAGTGAACAAATGAGAGGTTTCTCTTATACAGGTGCTGCCTCAATTGCAGCTTCTTTAGGAAAAGGAAACGAAGCACTTTCTTATCTCAAAGATTTGTGGGAAGAGAAATTTTTATGTGCTAATACATTTTATGTTGAAAGCGGACCCGTAATTGAAACACCATTATCTGGAGCTCAGGCAATTCATGATATGCTGATACAAAGCTGGGGAGATAAAATTAGAATATTTCCCGCAATCCCGAATAAGTGGTATGATGTCAGTTTCGATAATCTAAGTGCTGAAGGTGGATTTCTTGTTAGCGCTTCAAGAAAAAATGGTAAGACGGAATTTGTAAAAATAGAGAACCGTGCTGGTGAACTTTGCATTATTAATCCAAACATTGAAGGGGAAGTTCAGATCAAATCAACTGGCAATGTAAAGTTGGAAAAATCACAAAACGGTTTTTACAAACTCAAAATTAAGAAAGGTGAATCTGTAATACTTTATGAATCTTCCACTAAGGATTTTTTAGTGCGACCGATTAATGTCGATAAAGAGAAAAATAATTATTTCGGTTCTGAAGCTATGAAACAAATAACCAATCAATAATTAACAAAAATGAGGTACCCTATACGAAAAGCAATAATAATTTTATCAGCGATTTATTAATGCTTGTGTTTTCCTATAAGGTTACGGCTCAGGAAAAATATTTTGAATGATATTATATAATATTTTTATTTGATTGTTAGTACTATCGAAAGTTTTGAACGAGATAATATAAAATGTTTTGTTGATTGGACCGCACGATGTGATATTAAGATGTATGCGATTTCTAAAACATTTTTGGTAAAAACACGATCCGCAAATCATGACTCCAAATGCTCCATTCATGTAACAACTTACAAAGTGACCCCTTATTATTTGAATACTCTATTATAGTATAGGAAATTTGTTTTTGAAATTTCTCTTAGTTCATTAAAAGCAGTTTTGGGATAAGATATGTTGATTTTATGAATCTAATAAAAAAGTCTTGTGTTTATTTTTTTTTTTTATTATTTACACGTGAAAGTTACCGAGTAAGTTGGATTTTTTATTAAGTATGGCACAAACAACACAATCTGATATTGCAAAAAAACTTAATGTAACCCGTATTACAGTTTCAAAAGCCCTTCGAGATCATCCTGATATTTCAACCAAGATGAAAAAACTAGTGTGTAAGATGGCAGATGAACTTGGATATACCCCAAACCTTATCGCAAAAAATTTATCATCTAAAA
This sequence comes from Melioribacter sp., assembly GCA_023250955.1. GTDB lineage: Bacteria > Bacteroidota > Ignavibacteria > Ignavibacteriales > Melioribacteraceae > Fen-1258. The sequence continues at coordinate 21,460 of JAHEZQ010000031.1, forward strand.
AAACTTTTACTATTGGTGTTGTTGTCCCTGATTTGGAAAACAGCTTTTTCGCTTATGTAGTCGACAGTATGATTGACGAAGCTTCAGAGAATAATTATCACATGATTCTCACGATCTCAAGAGAGAATGAACAGAATGAAATTTCTAATATCCGAAACCTACTAGGAATGCGTGTAGATGGACTGCTCGTTTGCGTTTCTCAACAAACGAAAGATTCTCAGATCTATGATCAAGTAAATAAAATGAATATTCCTCTGGTTTTTTTTGATCGTCAAATAGAAGGACTCGGTTTCAACAATGTTAAGTTTAATGATAAAAAATGTGGAGAGCAGACTCTAGATAAAATTATCCAGGAAGGATATGGAAGGATAGCCCATTTTGCAGGTTACACTAATGTAAGCATAGGAAGAGATCGTCTGGAAGCTTATCAATCTGCATTACGCAAAAATAATCTCTCTATTAATAAGGAATGGATAATTGAAGGCGGCTTTGAAATAACAGATGGATACAATGCATTCATGAAAATGTATCAGAAAAAAGATCTACCAGAAATTATTTTTACTGTAAACGACCGAGTAGCGTTAGGTGCCTATTCAGCTATAAAAGAAGTAGGCCTAAAAATTCCTGAAGACATTGGCTTAGTTGCATTTGGATTCAACGAAACGGCAAAAACTTTTATACCGCCATTAGCCATTATTAATCAAGACCCTCGGCAGATGGGTCATATTGCAGTCGATACTCTTATCAAGGTCATTAATCTAAATACAACAGAAAAGCCCCAAGAAATATTAATCGATGAAGAATTTGTATGGAATAGCTCAATTGTGAGAAAACAAAATAAAATTTAAATTGTAAACAAATAGGATCAATTATGGGAAAAATTATTATCGCCGGTGCTGGAGGATTTATTGGGGGACATTTGACAAAAGAGTTAACAGTTCTGGGAAATCAAATCCGTGCTGTTGATATCAAGCCGCTTAATAAATGGTATCAGATAAATCCTAAAGCTGAAAATTTAGTACTCGATTTACGTGAAAAAGAAAATTGTTACAATGCTGTCAATGGCTTCGATGAAGTATTTAATCTTGCTGCCGATATGGGTGGAATGGGTTTTATAGAAACGCATAAAGCCGCTTGTATGTTAAGTGTTCTTATAAATACACATTTGCTGATGGCTGCACGTGACAAAGGAATAAAAAGATATTTTTATGCGTCATCGGCTTGTGTTTATAATGGCGAAAAGCAAAGTGATCCTAATAATCAAGGATTGAAAGAATCAGATGCGTATCCGGCATTAGCTGAGGACGGATATGGATGGGAAAAATTATTTAGTGAAAGAATGTGTCGTCACTTTAGAGAAGACCATGAGCTACGGACACGAGTGGCTCGCTTCCATAATGTTTATGGACCCTATGGAACTTATGATGGGGGAAGAGAAAAAGCTCCAGCGGCTATATGTAGAAAAATTATTGAGGCTAAATTATTTGATAAAAAAGAAATTGTTATTTGGGGAGATGGACATCAAACTCGCAGTTTTATGTATATAGATGATTGTATCAAAGGTATTCTTGATATAATGAACAGTGACATTGAAGAACCGATAAATCTTGGAAGTAGCGAAATGGTTTCTATTAATCAGCTCGTTGATTATGTGGAAGAGATTGCCTCCCATAAACTAAAAAGAAAATACGATCTCAATGCTCCTAAAGGTGTAAGAGGTCGTAACAGCGATAATACTTTAATAAGAAAATACCTTCATTGGGAACCTTCAATTTCTCTAAAAACAGGATTGAAGAAAACATATGATTGGATTGAACAACAGGTAATTGCTAGTAAAGAAAATGACAATAGAAAAATTATTTTTAATGAATAATAATTTATTGTGGAAAATTATTGAATGAAAAGTAAAAAGGTACTCGTTAGCGGTTGTTTCGATTTATTTCACAACGGACACATTGCTTTTTTGAAAACGGCCTCTTCTTATGGGAGACTATATGTTGCTGTGGGTAAAGATGCCAACCTTTATCTACTAAAAGGTAAAAAACCATACTTTAATCAAGAAGAACGAGTATATCTAGTAAACTCAATCAAATATGTTGAAGATGCATTTCTTGCCACAGGATCGGGCGTGCTTGATTTTGAACCTGATTTAGAAAGAATCAAACCTGATATTTTTATTGTTAATTCTGATGGGCACACATTGGGAAAAAAAGCTCTTTGTAAAAAAAATGGTATCAAGTATATCGTACTTGAAAGAATTCCTGAATCAGGTTTACCTGCAAGATCAAGTTCTAGTGCAAAACAAGAATTAGGTTTTCCGTATCGTTTATGTATCGCTGGTGGATGGATTGATCAACCATGGGTTTCTAAAATTCATCCGGGTTCTGTTGTTGTTGCACAACTTTGGCCAACGATTGAGTTTAATGACCGCTCAGGAATGGCAACCAGTTCACGTAAAGTTGCAATTCATCTTTGGGGTGATAGATATCCTGATGGTGATCCAATTGAAAATGCGAAACTCTTATTCGGCGCAGAAAATCCTCCTGGGGCGAAATACATTTCCGGTTCGCAGGATCATATTGGATTATTAAATCCAGGCATCAGTCGCTTATACTATGATGGTGGGTATTGGCCAGTAAAAATAGACTCAAACGTAAGTGCAGATATTTGTGATTGGTTATCAAATACACTTCAATTTATTCCGCTCAGACCACGTCCCGATCATTATGATCCTTTAAAAGAAAAAAAAATAATTATGAAATTTGTTAAAAAATTGGGTGAAGCGGGGGAGAAATGCTGGACAAGTATTTTACGAAAAGATGTTAAAGGATTAGGTGAATCCATGACAGAAACTTTTCTCGCTTGGAAACAAATGCTGCCATACACTATTCCCGACTATGTAATGAGAGAAATGGAAACTAAGTATTTTCCTAACTATCCTGGTGCGATCACGACAGGAAGCGGAGGTGGGTATATAGTAGTTGCTACTGAAAGCAAAATAAAAGGATCAATAGAAATAAAAGTAAAATATTGATTTATTCTTAACACTTATTTACGAGGTAAGATTGGGGAAAATAATCAAGCGTTATTGTAAAACGATGCAATTAATTGATGACCCTCGACTGATAGCAGAATATATAAAGCTTCATTCCTTAGGATCTGCTTGGCCCGAAATCACTGATGGAATGAAAGAAGTGGGAATCATTGATATGGAGATTTATCTATATGGAACAACACTTTTCATGATAATGGAAACTAAAGAAGATTTTGATCACGATAAAGCAATGACAAAACTTGCATCTCTTCCTCGTCAGAAAGAATGGGAAACAACTGTTTCGCTATATCAAAAAACATCTCAAGAATCATCAGCTAAAGAAAAATGGATTTTAATGGAAAGGATTTACAAGCTTTGTCAAAATAAAGAATATAATGCAGAAGAAGGATATTGTGAAGAGATTAAATAGCCTGATTTAAAAAAGATCTTAAACATTTTAAGAGGATTAATATGGTATCAATACCGCTGACACTTTTTGACTGGGGGATATTAATTATTTATTTCTGTTTTATAGCTTGGATAGGATTTTATCTAAAAAGATTTACTAAAACGGATGATGATTTTTTCCTTGCAGGTAGAAGGAACAGCATGTGGGTTTGCGGGATAGCATTCATGTCAGCAAACATGGGTTCGATGGAAGTTATCGGTTATGCTGGTCAAAGTGTTAAGTACGGATTGTACGCTGCACACTTTTATTTAATTGGTGCAATTCCTGCAATGCTTTTCCTTGGTGTTTTTATGATGCCATTCTATTATCATAGTAAGATCAAATCAATTCCAGGTTATCTCAAAGCTAGGTTTAACGAAGGTGCTAGAGTATTCAATGCAGCAATGTTTGTTGTAAATATGATTTTGGTTTCGGGTATAGCTCTGTATTTACAGGCGCTTATATTTCATACATTTCTTGGTTGGAATTGGGATTTAAGTATTTGGCTTTCGGCAGCTTTCGTTGCTCTTTATGTTACTTTGAGTGGATTACTCTCAGCAATGTTCACAGAAATAATTCAGTTCTTTCTTATTTGGGCAGGTATAATGATTTTACCAATCTTAGGTCTTATCGATATTGGTGGACCGGCAGAAATTTCGAAAAATCTTTCACAAGCGTACACGACGCTCTGGTCGACATCAGGAAATCCACAAAACAATGCGATGTATGTAACTTGGGGTGGCTTAATTTTAGGATTAGGATTTGCGATTGCATTCGGTTATTGGACGACGGATTTTTTAATTATTCAGAGAGCATTTTCTGCAAAGGACCTGCGCTCAGCAAGAATGACTCCAATCATCGGTTCATATTTTAAATTGCTGCTGGGATTTGTTGTTGTTGGCACTGGCATGATTGCATTGGTATTAATGAATAATCCCTCTAGCGGATTTAGTTTGCTTGTAGAAAATGGGAAAGTGAATTACGATTCAGTGATGCCTTTGTTAATGAAAAGATATTTTACGCCAGGACTGATTGGAGTTGGAGTAACATCTCTTGTTGCAATGTTCATGGCAGGAATGGCAGGAAATATGAGTTCTTTCAATGCCGTTTGGACTTATGATATTTATCACTCAGTCATAAATAAAAAAGCTTCAAATGAAAAACTTCTTCAAGTCGGACGAATTGCAACAGTAGCAGGGATTATCTTGAGTGTTGTAGGTGCTTATATCGCACGCAGTATGCCGAGTGTCATTGATTATCTACAGGCAATCACTTCAATGTTTTTAGCACCATCAGTAGCTGTTATTCTTCTTGGAATGTTTTGGAAATGGATTACACCCAAGGGTGGATTGTGGGGTATGTTGATTGGGACTTTTTTAGCTGTTGGATTATTTCTTGCTCAAGAATTTGGATGGATAAGTGTAGGTGCAATTGTGCCCGATTTCAATGGAACTAATGCTCAATCTTACATGGCTGCGAATTTGTGGCGTGCTGTTTGGGCATGGCTAATAGCAGCAGGCTCAGCAATCGTGATTAGTTTATTTACAATTAAAAAAACAGATGAAGAACTGACTGGGTTCGTACATGGACTAGTTGAAAAAATCGATGTTGAAGAAGAAAAAATCGGATTTTTTCAAAAGCCTTCTTTCTGGGCTACTGTTACGCTAATCATTTTTGTTATTATTAATTTATTATTATGGTAAAGAGGTACAGGAGATAAAATGGAAAAGAGTAACTATGGCTTAAGTTCAATCTGGTTTTTTGTTGGCTGGATTTTATTTTTGATTGGAATAATAGTTCTTACTGCAGGAGTTTATGGGATGTTTTCTGCTAATGATCCTAGAATATCTCTCTCGAATTTGCACGCAAATCTTTGGTGGGGTGGGATTATTATGATTGTAGGATTAATCTATATTATCAAAAATAGAATTAAAAATAAATAAAGCTATTCTCGGCAAGCAGCTTATAGTAATATTTAAAGTTGTTCATTCTTCTTCACAAACAATTTTGAATTAAACATTGAGACTAGGGTCAAATTTCATAAAAGAAAAAAATGGGAGTGATTAAACATGAAAAAGATTTCTACACTTCTCTTAATTGTTATGCTATTCCAGAATCAGATCTTTGGAAAAAATTATTCGACTAAAATTTACGATGTACGTAATTATGGTGCTAAAGGGGATGGGAAAACATTGGACACACATAGTATTCAATTATCTATTGATGAGTGTAGTTCCGATGGAGGGGGCACCGTAATATTGAGCAGTGGTAAGTTTTTGATAGGTACTATTTATCTTAAAAGTAATGTTACTCTTAGTATTTCTGCCGGGGCAGTTCTTTTGGGTAGCACCAAGATCACTGATTATACTACCGATACGCATAAAAATATGTACAGAAATGAACCTCAGATGGATAGGTGTTTGATCTTTGCCAAAGACGCCAGTTCAATTTGTATTGAGGGACCAGGTGAGATAGACGGACAGGGCAACAGGAATAATTTTCCGAAATCTGGATTGAGACCAATGCTCATTCGTTTTTTGAATTGTAAAGATATCCACATGAAAAATATCTCGTTGAAAAATCCTGCTGCATGGACTTCCGCATGGCTATACTGTTCTGACATTTTAGTTGACGGAGTTCGCATTCATAGTCGTGTTAATGCTAATGGAGACGGTTTAGATTTTGATGGATGCCAGAACGTGCAAGTAAGTAATTGTACATTCGATACAAGTGATGATTCCATTTGTCTTCAAACATCCAGAACGGACAGACCTTGTAGAGATGTAGTTATCAGTAATTGCATTTTTAGTAGCCGATGGGCGGGTATTCGTATAGGATTACTTTCGCGTGGTGATTTCGAATCAGTGACAGTTAATAACTGTATATTCAAAAATATTGAGGATTCTGGTCTCAAGATACAAATGAATGAAGGCGGTAGGATGAAGGATATGATTTTTTCTAATCTGATAATGAGAAATGTTCCGAGACCTATATTTATGACTTTTTGCCAGCAGCGTGCATGTGTAGATGCCCCCAAAGAATTATTCCCAATGAAAGAGATGCGGAATTTTATTTTTAAAAATTTCATCATTTCTTCCGACTCATGCGATAAAAATTCCGCAATAGTAATTTCAGGTTTGCCCAATCATCCCATTGAGGAAATAATACTAAGCGATATATATATGACTACTGGTGGCGGAGGTACAAAAGAAGATGCTGAAAAAAGAATACTAAGGGAATATACTCATGAAGAATTGGGACGAGGATGGCCAGAATTTGGATTAATTGGAACGGTACCTAGTTATGGTATATATGCTCGTCATATTAAAAGCCTGACGATAAATAATATCAGAATTGATGCCGCGAAAAAAGATGCCCGACCTGCAATTGTATTAGATGATGTAGCTGATGTAGAATTTAACGTCATACAGGCTAAAGTTGATCCATCAACTGAATCTGTTTTTAGGTTTCAAAATGTTCGGGACGCTAATATTCGTGATTGTAGCTTTAAGGAAAATTATAATTGCTTTCTTCGTATTGAAGGAAAGGATTCGAAGAACATTAACATATTCAATTCATATTTCGAACAAACAATGTTCTCTCTTGGGAAGGAAGTAAAAAATGATGCAATTAAAATTTATAAGTAATAAATGAAGATTAACAACTAATTTTAAATAAATTTAACAAGGTTTAAAAAGAAAAAATTTTATTTGCTGATCGGATTAAATCTTAATTATGAGTTTGGAGTGATATAATGAGAATTTTGCAAAAGTTCAATTTTTTTATTTATACAACATTCTTCATTTTGTATTTGCTACTATCAATTTCAAATCTTATTGCACAACAAAAGATAAAAATTGCTATCTGGGGTGACTCCAGAGAAAACCTAGATAATGCCTGTGAAAATATTGCTGGTATTTTATTGAATGATATTACTGACTGGGATTTTCAAATCCATACTGGAGATTTTACTCATGACGGAAGTGAAAAATCGTGGAAGAAATCTCTCAACTATAACGGGATAAACAAATTATTTGTAAAAGGTAAAATGTTTCTGTCCACAAGTAATCATGAATTCGAGGATGCTTATAGCAAGGATAACTGGGTTAAATATACAGCGGGAATTCTGCCGCAAAATTCAGCTGATAACACCACACATTTTTACGCTTACCATATCGCTAATGTGCATGTTATTTTTTGTGATGCTTATGTCACGGATAAAACGGAAATGCAAAAATGGCTTGATAATTATTTGAATAAAGTAAAAGATGATGAATGGTTGATTGGAGTTTGGCATAATCCTTCATATGATAATCTTTCGTACAAAGAAAGTTATTTAGAAACATGTCTCCCGTGGTTGAAAAGTTTATATAAGCATAAATGTAAATTTGTTATTAATGGACATGCACATGTTTACATACGTTCAAAACCTTTGAATCCGGAAGGCGATATAGACAACATAAACGGAATTGTTCATATCGTTAACGGAACCGGTGGTGCAAGTTTTAAGGATCCAGTTGATAAAAGTTCTATTATAGATTTTTCTCCATCAGTAAAGTCTTTTCCTGTAATTACATTCTTGACGATTAATGGTAATAAGGCGCATCTAGAAACTGTTGATGCTCGCGATAAATCAAAGTTACAATTAATTGATAAAATGGATTATGAAAAATAATGAGAGAATTGATTCACTATTCCTCATGATATCAGATTGTAGAATTAGACTTACTTTCAAACTCTTAAAAATAAAGATTAATATTTGTTTATTAGTAATTTTATTAAAAGTTATATCCGACAAAAAAGATAAAAAAAAATAAATATCTATTGACAATTAAGAGAAAAAAACTTAATTAGAAGTTACTTTCAAATGTTAAGAAAGTATTCATCTAATTATTGTAATTTTTTCTTCATGGTTTACTTAAAAAAATACACATATATCTAAAAAAATATCAAACAAAATTCTTTTAATTAATTAATTGCATTTAATTATTAAACTACAGGGAGGCAGGAAGTGAGTAAAAAATTTACGATTATATCGTTACTTTTTATGTTCTACAGTACCTGGATCTTTGCTGGCACAACCGGAAAAATAGCTGGTAAAGTAGTCGATGCACAAACAAAGGAACCATTATTCGGTGCGAATGTAATGATTCTGGGTACTAATATGGGGGCCTCAGTAAAAGTAGATGGTAATTATTTTATCATGAATGTTGCACCGGGTACTTATACAGTTGTCGCATCTATGGTCGGGTATTCAAAAGTCGAACAAACTCAAGTCGTAGTTAATATTGATAGAACGACTCAAGTAGATTTTCAGTTATCTGAAACCTCACTCTTAGGAAAAGAGCAAGTTGTAGTTGCTCAGAGGCTTGCTGTACAAAAAGATGTATCGCAAAGCGAGGTATCAGCTACTTCAGAACAAATCAATATAGTACCATTAGTTCAAGACCTCACTCAATATATGAGCTATCAGAGTGGTGTCCAGATAACTGGTGATCAAGAAAGTAAAGAGATGCTAATAAGAGGTGGTAGTGGAAATCAAGTTGGAATGGTTGTTGACGGATTAACGATGACAAACAATAATCAAGGTGGTCCGATTGATATTGTAAATCTTAGTGCAATTAAGGAAGTGAGTATAATTAAGGGTGGGTTCAATGCTGAATATGGAAATATTCGTTCAGGTTTATTCAACGTTGTAACAAAAGAAGGATCACAAAAATATTCTGGTTCTGCCGATCTACGCTATGCATTTGCTCAACAAAAACACAGAGGAGCGAATCTATATAGTTGGGATAATTATTGGGTTCGTCCCTATGTAGATCCCGCAGTATGTTGGGTTGGAACACAAAATGGTGATTGGGATGCATATACACAAGGGCAGTATAAAAAATTTGAAGGATGGAATGCATTTACAAAAAGATTAAATTCTGATACAGACCCGACAAACGATTTAAGTCCAGAACAAGCTCGTAATCTTTACTTGTGGCAGCATGCTTTACAAGGATCTAGTGCATTAGGGCAACCACATGAAGGAAGTTATGGTAATAAACCAGATTATAATGTTGATGCGAGCTTTAGTGGTCCCGTGCCTTTTGTTAGCAATAGTCTGGGTGATTTGTCATTCTTTGCATCGTACAGATATAATGCAGAGCAATATATTTATCCAGCACAACTTGATGCTATTACTACAGATAATTTTATGCTGAAAGTAAATTCTCAAATTTCTTCTAGCATGAAGTTCGGGATTGAAACCATGTTTGGTTCGCAAACATTAGCAGGTGGTAGTCCAGGGGGTAGGAATACATATTTCCTATTCGGTACTACTCCGATGGATATTTATACAAGAATGATCGGTTTAACTTTCGATCATGTTTTGAGTCAGAATACTTTTTATAAAGTGAGAATTTCACAAGTTAGGGTTAAGAATGATGCAAATCATGCAAGAGTATTCAGAGATCCAACAATTCTTGCATCATTCGGTCAATATAATGTTGATGAACAACCATATGGTTTCTTAAATAGAGCAGGATACGTTTACGCTATAGCAGATCAACAGGTAATCGGTGGAACTGGCGCGGAGGATTTAAATCAAGATGAGATTAAAACTATTAACGCAAAGTTTGACATTCAAAGTCAAATTGGTAACTATAATCAAGTTCAAGCTGGTGTTGAATTAATCTTTGACGATTATAATATATTAGAAGCAAATGAAGGATTTGATCCAACGGGTAATACGAGAAGTACTTGGCAGAAAAAACCATTTAGACTCCAAGGTTATGCTCAGGACAAATTGGAATTCGAGGGGTTCATTGCAAATCTCGGTCTCCGTTTTGATTATAATAATCCTAATACCAATTGGTTTGGTGTTGATCCCTACTCAAGATATTTTTCTAGAATTTATAAATACGATATAGTTAATGCACCACAAGATCCGGCACAAAATCATCTAACAGTTTCTCCCAGACTAGGTATTTCACACCCAATTACGGAAAATTCCAAATTGTTTTTCAACTATGGTCATTTTTACAATCTGGCAAGTGCAAATACAATGTTTAACATAAATTACGGTTATTCAAGTTCTGGTATTTTAAGACTTGGAAATCCAAATCTTCTACCCCAAAGAACAATTGCATATGAATTGGGGTATGAGCAAGAAATTGCTGATATGTTTTTAATAAGGCTTACCGGTTATTACAAAGATGTAACTAACGAAATTGGAAATGTTCAGTATGTGAATTACGATGAAAGCGTAAATTATCGGACTTATCAAAATGATCAGTATGCAGACATTCGTGGATTTGAACTTGAAATAAGAAAAGATTGGGGTCAATGGGTTTCCGGCTGGGTTAATTATACACTTATGGTTGCCACTAATGGATTAATTGGCAGAGCAATCAATTATCAAGATCCAAGAAAGCAAGTTGTTTATGGTTTAAGAAATCCAATTGTAGAAAAACCTTTACCAATGCCATATGCAAATGCCAACGTTAGAATTATGACTCCTGAAAACTGGGGTCCAACAATTGCTGGTTATCATATCTTTGACAGATTAGGGCTCAACTTTTTACTCTCATGGCGCACTGGTGAATATTTGACTTGGGATCCAATACCACCATTTATAGAACAAAACAACCTACAGTGGAAGTCCATGTGGAACGTTGATCTGCGTATTAGCAAATTTGTTAAAGTTGACCAATTTGATTTGAATTTATTTTTAGACATTCTAAATGTTTTTGATTTTAATTATTTGAATGGGCAGGGTTTCGCTAATGATTCAGATTTTAGAGATTACATGAATTCCTTACACTTGCCAATATATTCTCAGGACAAATATAAGGCTGATCCTACGTTTGTAGCAGGGAACGATAAAGTTGGAGATGTAAGATCTGCTGATAAACCTTATATCAATATGCCAAATGTTGATTACCTTGCTTGGAATCAACCACGCAGTGTTGTATTTGGAATACGACTTGGGTTCTAGAAAATTAATTGATAAGAATAATTAAAGGAAAAAATAATGAAAAATAAAAGTTTAACACTGCTATTAACCATCCTAACGTTCCTTATAATGTCTCTGGATCTAATGGCTCAGGGCATAAAGAAAGAAATGAACGTTGGCTACATTCGTTGGAAAGTAATTGATAGTGCTGACGAAGGTGAAGGCTCATTGGGCTGGGGAGTGAACACCGCTTTCTGGGATGGATATACATTTGGACTAAATTCATCTAAATCTGTTATGCTTGGGTGCAGAGATTGGACAGATACTTTAGGAGTGCAATATTCTATAAAAATTTCCGGAAACGGTCAATGGGAAGTCGATGATAAGCATATTATGATGCCTGTTGTAGACAAGGAAGGATGGACTATAAAACGTTATTACCGTGTAACGCCACCTGCAATAACAGTAGATGGGTTAAGGATGGACGATCCTTTCCCGATCAATTATGCAGATGAAATTAATCCAAGTAAAATTCCGGGAACAGCGGATGGTTTAATAGAATCTGTTATTACTACAGATATGGGAGTGACTATTCATTATAGAACGATTGCATTCGCTCAGAAAAACCACAATAAATATTTAATCCGTGAATATATTTTTAAGAATACTGGTATTGTAAGTAATATTCCTGGAAGCAAAACACTAAACAAAACTATCAATGGATTTTATTTCTTGAGACAATATCGTGGTAGAGAAGAACCTCAGAAACCTTGGTCTTCTTCGTACGGCGAAAAACCGGGTGAAGATATAAGAATATCTTATGTTTATCCAGGCAGACAAAAAGGTAATACGTATGATGATTTTGCAGCACCGAATTTGGATAAGGGTGGCTTTTTAGAACAAACTTATTATGCTGGAGAGGCAATTCTTTTTGCCAGCAAAAGCCCAAGCCAATTTAATGTAGATGATGTAAATCAACCTCAAATGACCGGATACTTTAATTGTGACTTTCCGAGTTTTACATTCCAACCTATGAATATGGAAGAAACTCAAAGGCAAACTTTATATCAAGTAATGAAAGAAGGATTAGTAAATATACAAGGTATTTTTTGGCCTGAGATGACTGGCGCTAAACCAGGGCATCATGGTGTTAGGTTGGATGAAAGAGGTTTTAGTTATCCAGAAGAAATGGAAGATGCTGGATGGACTCAAACACCGGCGTATTCTGTTGGACCATACGATTTGGCTTTTGGTGATTCAATAAAAGTCGTAATTGCAGATTGTCTTGGGACTATATCTCCTGAGAAGGCATATGAAGTTGGACAGGCTTGGGCTAACAATACTTCAACTTGGGGAGATAATATCCCCGGTGGTACAACAGATAAATTACCCCCTCAATATAAAGCTCATCCCAATTTGTATGCTGCTGATACTAGATCGCAAATTAATAATTGGGCAAAAGATAATTGGGTAGCTACTGGAAAAGATTCACTTTTTATGACAGCAAGGGCAGCTCAATGGGCGTTTCGAAATAATTATAATGTTCCTTCACCACCACCGCCACCATCTGTTACAGTTAAGTCATTACCTGAGTATATAGATATTAGTTGGGGCTCAGAATCTGAATCAGCGAGTGATTTTGCAGGGTATAGAGTTTATCGATCTTTGGGTTCGTGGTATCCTACTGTACCTGAAAACGAAACTGCTCTGCTTGGTAAATGGGAAAAGATATATGAAAATAGAGGAGCCGCAATTCATGACTTCCAAGATAATACAGCACAACGAGGTAATGCTTATTTCTATGCTGTAACTGCATTCGATAATGGTACATCTAATGGTACTGATTTTAATGGGAAGCAAGAAAGTCTTGAAAGTAATTTCATTGCAAATGCCTCCACCAAAGCGGCATTCTTATTAAAACCAGGTGGTACTTTAAGTGATATAGTAGTTGTCCCAAATCCGTATAACCTTGCCGCTTCCTCGTTGCAGTTTCCTGGTGAACCAAATAAAATTATGTTCTTAAATGTACCATCATTCTGCACAATTAGAATTTTTACGGAAAGGGGCGACCTGGTTAAAACAATTGAACATGCAGGCTCTGGAGATGCATCGTGGGGTGATATTCCTGCACAACATATGGCAACAGAGACAGGCCAGATGGTTGTCAGCGGAATTTATATTGCAAAAATAGAAACGCCGGATGGTCAAAGTACGATTAGAAAATTTGTCATTGTTCGCTAAGCTAAGAGACTAGGAGAAATAAATATGAAAAAATTAAAATCATTTATAGAAATTATTTTTGTTGTAATAATCTTTTCAAATCAGGTTTTTCCTCAGATGAAAAAGGTTGCTCAAACTGGTCTACAATTCTTACAGATTGATGCGGGTGCAAGAGCATCTTCAATGGCAGGTGCAATGACAATAGCCGGGTACGATGCAAATGCAATGTTCTATAATCCTGCTGGTATAGCTAGAGTATCATCAAACTTTGACTTTATGGCAAACAGTACTCAATGGTTTGCAGATATTAAATATAATTCAGCAGCTCTATCTTACTCCCTTGGTGATCTCGGTACAATAGGAGTGAATGCAATATTTGCAGATTATGGCGATATAGTAGGCACTAGAGTTGCGTCGAACGCGCAGGGTTATGAAACTACTGGTAATGTGGATGTAAATGCTTATTCAGTGGGTCTCTCATATGCAAAAAATCTTTCAGACAAATTTACTGTTGGTGGAACTGTAAAAGTTGTCGGTCAGCATTTAGGTGCTAGTCTAATGCCTGATGGAAGTTTGAAAGATAATAAAATATCTGGTTATGCTTTTGATTTTGGTACAATATTTTATCCAGGTTGGAAGAGTTTACGATTTGGAATGACAATTAGAAACTTTTCACGAGAATTCACATATGAGCAAGAAAGTTTTGAGTTGCCCCTTACCTTTACATTTGGAATAGCAATGAATGTATTCGATTTTATTGATATCCAAGACCAATCTTTGTTAATTGCTATTGATGCAGTCCATCCGAGAGATTTTAGTGAGAGAATAAATTTAGGAGCAGAGTATAATGTATTTAATATGGTTGCTATACGGGCCGGATATAAAACCAATAGCGATGTAGAAGGACTAACTCTGGGTATCGGATTATATTATAATCTCTCTGGTATAAAATTAAAAGTAGATTATTCCTATTCTAAGATGAACTACTTTGATAACGTTAATAGGTTTACAGTGGGTTTTGCATTTTAAGAATGGATGACTATAATTTGATATTAACTAGATAATTAATGTAATTAAATAATTAATGGAGAAAACAATATGAAGCGGTATTATTTGAAAATATTCATACTAATCTTGTCGCCACTTCTTTTGATATTGAACAGTTGCAAAGAAGATGTACTCGCCCCAGCTAATATTAATTATGCTCTCCCTGAAATAAAACAAATTTCAGTTATTACTCCAATAATAAAAACTGGAGAACCAACAGTAGTGAGTGTTACAGCAGAACAAGGCTCTAGTTTTCAATGGAGTTGTGATGCTGGCTCATTTTCGAGTCCAACAACAAATCAAACAACTTGGACAGCTGGGGATCAAGGCGGAACATTTACATTAAAATGCATCGTATCAAATTCGTCCGGATCCAGAATTGCTACCGCTCCCGTAAAAGTAATAAAAATAATTGTACCAACAGGTGTAATTGCTTATTGGCCTTTTGAAGGAGACCTAAAAGATTATGCCGGTAATGCAACGATGCAACCGAATAGTGCTATTAGTGCTGACTATGATGATGCAGCGGTTGGGTATGGCAGTGCATTGTTCCAAGGTGAAATTGGTGATATTTCGGGTGCGTTATATCCTACAGGTGGAGCTAACTTAAAAATGGGTCCTTCAGATGATTTTTCAATCTCGTTTTGGATGAAGACAACTTCTGAGGAAAACGGTTTTGTTTTTGGCAGGACCTTAAATGGCGTAACCAATAAAGGGGTTTACTTAAGCGGAGGACAAATTAGATTCAATGTTGGCACAAAACGAACAAGAGCAGATATGGCAGTTAACGATGATACATGGCATCATGTTATTATGGTAAAAACAGGCATAGCTGTTACAATTTATATTGATGGTAATGATGAGACTTCCGCTAATAGCATTACCAGTTTCAGTTCTGATGGTTCCTCGGTTTTAACTTTTGGCGCTTCTACTCTTGGGAACTATCTGGGTAGGATTGATGATCTACAATTTTATCAGAAAGCTCTTACAACTGGTGAATTAGATGCACTTTTTGGAAGATAATTAATAATATTTTTTTGGTTTATGAGAACAAGTAACGGAAACCATGTTGAAAGAGTTGGTTATAACAATATTTTATTTCTGTATTCTAGTTTTGAATACAGATCTCTTTGGACAGGAGAAACTAATAGCATCGTGGAATTTTGATGATGTTCAATATCGATTAGTTAAAGATAATGTTACAAATTTAGTCGATACTATAAAAGGTAATTATAAAATTGTTGATGGAATTGTTGGCAAAGCTTTAAAGTGTGATGGTTTTACAACTCTTATCAATAGAAATTCAGGAAAAGCGCCGAAAGTTACCGGCGCTTTTTCCATTGAAGGATGGATTGCCCCTCAAGCTTACCCATGGAACTGGTGTGCAATTGTAAATCAAGAATACGATCATCAGCGAGGATTCTTTTTCGGTATTGACGCTGAAGGAAGAATTGGTCTACATGCTGCAATAAATAGACAATGGAGAGAATGTATAAGTGATAGGAAAATTCCTTTTATGGAATGGTCGCATGTTGCCGCAACTTTTAATCCTCTTGATGGAATTACTCTTTTCATCAATGGCGTGAAAGCAGGATATCTAGATGTGCAAGGAGATTTGTTAGCAGATATTAAAATGGATTTGCAAATAGGGAGAAACCACAAAAAAATGATTCCCGCCTCTCTCAATCGAGCAGGCAAGGTAAAAATTCCTTCGTCTTATTCATTTGATGGATTGATTGATGAACTGAAAATATATTCAATAACATTAACACAAGAAGAAATAAAAAATAGTTTTGAAAAATTCAAAGCGAATGAAAAACCAAAATTGAAATGGAGAAAGCTTCCTGAAATTTCTACACACAATTCAGAATTTGGGGGATTCTATACAAACCTTAAGTATGACGAAGATTGGGATGCACTTTGGAAAGATGATAAATTTCCGGATGTCGTTGTTACTTTCGATGATGCAAAATATTCGATGGTGTTTTGGAAAGGAACGAATTACAATCTTAACCTCGTAACTGAAAATGGCAAATGGATAGCTGATCAAAGCGCTGAAGGAGGTGGACCCGAAACTCAGGGTTGTTGTGAACATATGTCGGATAAACAGAATCGTTATAGTCATATTAGGATGATTGAAAATAGTAATGCAAGGGTTGTTATTCATTGGCGTTATGCGTTAACTGATGTTACTTATCAAATTGCTAATGTGGATCCAGTCACAGGTTGGGGCGATTGGGTTGATGAATACTATTATATTTACCCAGACGGAATTGCTGTAAGACATTTTGCAATTCACGGGAAGAACGATGAATACAGTATAACAGAACCTACGGTTTTGAGTAATCCTGGTGAAAAAGCTGAAGATAATGTTGACTTGAAAGCAGTATCATTAGCTAATTTAAAAGGTGAAACACACACATATTCATTTGAGACCTGGCCAACAAATGGAAAAGCTGGCGCTGAATTTATAAATCCAATTTATAATCCCATCCTTTCAGTCGTAAATCTGAAATCAGATTTTAAACCTTTCTATATTTATGAATCAGGAACAAGAATAATTCCCTACGGCGGGGGAATTAAAGAAATAGACTATGGATATTCACATTTTCACTCACGCAATCATTGGCCTATCACACAAATTCCGTGCGATGGACGATTTGTTTTAGCAGCTGATCAAGTTACAAGTTCGGCCATTACATCTCCTGAACCTCCAATGATGAGAAGAGCTATAGACAATGCATTGGAAGGAAGATTTGTGATGGGATTGAGTAATAAACCAATTGATGAATTAATTCCGTTTGCAAGTTTTTGGATCAATACACCTAAGATAGAAATTATCAGTGATGGATTTTCATCAAACGGTTTTAACAGGAACGAAAGAGCTTTTGGGATTCATAAAAATATTGGATTAAAAAATACTCTTAATCTAAAAATAGCAGGCAGTAAAAATTCTCCGGTTGTTAACCCGGTATTTATTATTGAAAATTGGGGAAAGAGTGAATTAGAATTATTAGTTGATGATAAAGAGTTATCAAATGGAATAAATTTCAGATACTCGATTAGAAAATCACTCGAGAAGTCGGATTTAATTGTATGGATAAAAATGAATTCTCAGTCAAATGTTAAGTTATCGTTTGTACCCTTGTTGAATTAACGTTGGGATTAAAGATAGCATGAGAAATAAAAGATCGCTTAATAAAATTTTATTATCATTTTTAATCTCTGTAACAATCATATTTCTTAATTCATGCAGTAGTTATCAAGAAATTATTATTCCTCATCTTCCTTCCGGTCCTTCAAGCCCCGCTAAGTTTGGAGCTTATTATACAAAACTTAATTACTATCCTGAATGGGATAAACAATGGCGTGTTGGTGATTACGCAGATGTAGTTGTTCGATTCGATACTGGAGGAGAAAAATTTGTTTTTTGGAGAGGAACAAATTATATCCCTCATTGGGTTTCAGAAAACAATATCTGGTACAACAACGAGTTCACAGAAACGTGGGAAACAATTGGTTCAAGTGAACCAATGTCTGATAAACAATGTCGATACTCTAATGTTAGAATAATCGAGAATAACGATGCCAGAGTTGTGGTTCATTGGCGTTATGCGTTGAATGATGTAAACTATAGAATTGCATTTCCGGATTCATCAACGAGTTGGGGTGATTGGTGCGATGAATATTATATATTATACCCGGACGGAATTGGTACAAGAAAAGTTGTTCTGTTCTCTAATCATTTAGAGGATAACCGAAGAGCTACAGCTGATGCAGGCCATGAATGGCAGGAGGGAATTGTTCTTTATCATGCAAATACAACTCCTGAAGAAGTTGTAAATATCGATGCAGTGCATGTCGCAAACATGAATGGAGAAGTTGGCAAATGGTCTTGGGAGATACACGGTAAACCTAAAACAGAAATTCCAAAAGAAAGCAATATCGTTTTAATGAATTTAAAATCCGTTCTGAAACCATTTATCATTTCAGAGCTTGGATGTAATCTTGATGCATACGAAGGAAGTCAAGGAGGTTCTCATTTTCGCTGGCGCGATCATTGGCCAACAACAACGGAGCCTACCCCCGGGAGGAACGCATCCGGTAAACAAGCAGCACATGGTTCGTTTTTCCATTTGACGAATATTCCAATTTATCAAAGAGAAAAAAATTCTATTACCAAAGTAATGCTTCATGGTATGACTGATAAAAAAATTGAAGATTTGGTACCGATTGCAAAATCATGGATTAATTCTCCCGTGTTAAGTGATAATAAAGGATTTACGAGTAATGGATATGATATAGCACAGCGAGCATATATACTTACAGCGAACGAATTGAATCTCAATTTTAAAATAAATGCATCGGAAAAATCACCACTCATCAATCCTTGTTTTGTTATTAAGAATTGGGACGAAAATAAACCGTCGCTGATAATAAATGATCTACCTCAAATTGAAGGAAAAGATTATAGAATTGGAATCGAAAGAACACTGGAAGGGAATTATCTAATCATTTGGACAAATCTTAATTCGCATGACTTAACGAAAATTTCTCTTTCTAGATTATAAAGTAAAAAATTAACATGTAAAATTTTTCTATATAAATGTTCTTAGTCAATAAAACGAACGGGATATTAATTTAATTAGTAACCTTTAGTAAGTAAGTTTTTTAGTGATGAAGAAATATACACGTGTCTCAATGAATTTCTAAATAGTTGTTTTTTTAGTAAGGAAAAACCGAGATGAGAAAATAATTATTCATAAAACAGGAGAATGAAAAATGTTACACAATTGTTTTAAGAAAGTCATGATGTTTTTACTTCTACTCTTAGCAGTAGTAATCATGACGAACAGCATGAAAGCACAACCGTATAAACCGAATTGGGAATCATTAAAACGTCATCAAACACCCCAGTGGCTTCAGGAGGGTAAGTTTGGCATCTACACACACTGGGGAGTTTATGCAGTACATGCATTTGGTTCGAACACTACATGGTATTCTAATCAATTGTACAACAACCCGAATAGCCCGGCCCGAAAGGACTTTGAGGAAAGATTTGGCAAGCTCACGCCTGAATTTGGTTATAAGGATTTGATCCCAATGTTCAAGGCAGAGAAGTTCAATGCAGATGAATGGGCTGAATTATTCCAGCAAGCGGGCGCAAAATTTGCCGGCCCAGTTGCAGAACATCATGATGGATTTGCCATGTGGGATACAAAATATTCAGAATGGAACGCAGCAAAAATGGGTCCTCATAGAGATGTAGTCGGTGAGTTGTCAAAAGCAATAAAGAAACGTAACATGAAATTTGTAACTGCTTTCCATCATGCTGAGAATTGGATATTCTTCCCGGTGTGGGATAAACGTTATGATACTGGAAACCCAAAATATTCAGGGCTTTATGGACAGTATCATGAACAAGGTGCTATGCCCCCTGCACAGGAATCTATTGATGAATGGTATAACAAAATTATAGAAGTGATCGATAAATACGGACCTGATTTTATCTGGTTTGATTTTGGACTCGACTACATGCCTGAAGGTTATGAAAAAGATTTTCTT
The DNA here is from genome assembly GCA_023250955.1 of Melioribacter sp. Taxonomy (GTDB): domain Bacteria; phylum Bacteroidota; class Ignavibacteria; order Ignavibacteriales; family Melioribacteraceae; genus Fen-1258. The sequence continues at coordinate 41,713 of JAHEZQ010000031.1, forward strand.
GCTTACTATTATAATTGGGCAAAGAAAAATGGAAAAGAAGTTGTAGTAACATATAAAGATCATGATATTATTCCGGGTGCTGGAATTCGAGATTTAGAACTAGGTCAGTCACCTGATCTAGCCTATAATGAATGGATCACAGATACTTCTGTTGATGACCGTGGTGCATGGGGTTATGCGAATGATCTTACGTTTAAACCAACCAATCGGCTTATCGATAATCTAATCGATAACGTAAGTAAGAATGGTTATTTACTTTTAAATGTAGGTCCGAAACCGGACGGAACTATTCCAGATGGGGCCAAAAAAGTGCTTCTTGAAATGGGTGGTTGGCTCCGAACAAATGGTGAAGCTATTTATAATACCACACCATGGTTCCTCTGGGGCGAAGGGCCGACCAACGTCGGTCAAATAGAACGTCAAGGTTTTAATGAATCAGCCAAAGTTCATACTGCTGAAGATATTCGTTTTACTACCAATGGTGATGTACTTTATGCAACAGTCCTGGATTGGCCGGGTGACAGAGTGGTAATTAAATCAATACGTGCCGTTGGTCCTGAGGCTGATAAAGTAGTTATACCGGATTGGGCAAAAGGAGAAAAAGTAAAATCACTTGCCGGAACCCAATGGGATCTGCCAGGTACAGGAAGAGATACTGCAAAATATCATTATACGTTTAAAGAAAATGGTGAATTCCACATTTCGGGTGGCCGCTGGACTGCTGCTGGGGTTGATGGAAAATATGAACAAGTTGGTAAGGAAGTATTTCTAATTTTAGCTGGACGTTCATCTCAAGCGAGTTATGATGGCGTCAAATTTGCAAGAAGTACCGCTCCACCGACTTATCCTGGATTTTACAAGGAAGAAATAAAACGGATTACAATGCTTGGCGACGGAAAAGAACTTGAATGGGTCTTGACCAAGCTAGGTCTAATAATTAAAACTCCGGAGAAGAAAGGCGATTATGCTTATTCATTTAAGATCGAACGATATCATCATCCGAAACTTAAATAGGTATTTACTCTCCCCAAGTTCCCTCCTTGCAAGTTTGCAGGGAGTGGGGGATAATAGTTGCGGGAGGATTTTGTTCGTAAATTATTTTAAAATTTACCATCTGTACCTGAAGATGTTTTTAATTATTAATAATAGAGTAGGAACAAAGCAATGAGTATAAAAAAAAATAGCGGTTCAATCATTATTAATATTTTTGTGACAATCTTATTACTTCAATCTACGTCGTTCTCACAAAAATCAACTTACAAACCTACGTGGGAATCTTTGGGAAAATATCCTGTCCCTGAATGGTTTAGAGATGCCAAGTTTGGTATTTACACTCACTGGGGAATTTACTCTGTTCCTGCTTTTGGTAATGAGTGGTATCCTCGGAGGATGTATCTGAACGGTGATAAGATAAACAAGCATCACCAGGAAGTGTGGGGTGATCAAACAAAATTCGGTTATAAAGATTTTATTCCGATGTTCAAAGCAGAAAAATTTAATGCGGATGAATGGGCTGAACTGTTCGTCAAATCCGGGGCAAAATTTGCTGGACCTGTTGCAGAACATCACGATGGATTTCCAATGTGGAATAGCAAATATGATTCTTACAATGCGTATCTAATGGGACCAAAGAGGGATGTAGTCGGTGAACTTGCGAAAGCCGTAAAAAAGAAAGGACTAAAATTAGTCACTTCGTTTCATCATGCCGAGAACTGGTTTTATTATCCCAAATGGAATGAAAAATTCGATACCGCAGATCCAAGATTTGTTGAATTATATGGGCCGGTTCATGATGTCGGTATGGATAATGATTCTGAAAAAAAATGGAAGAATAAACAAAAACCATCGCAAGAATACATGAAACTTTGGCACGATAAGTTGATTGAGGTAATTGATAAGTATGATCCCGATTTGATGTGGTTTGATTTTGGACTGGATTTTATTCAAGAATCTTTCATCAAGGATTACATTGCTTACTATTACAACAAATCTGTAGAAAGAAAAAAACAAGTTGCTGTAACATATAAAGATCATGATTTACCGGCAGGAGTTGGCATAGTCGATTATGAAAGGGGAAGGGCAACCGAACAAACTTATTTTGTTTGGTTAACTGATACTTCCGTTGGTGAAAGATCATGGTGCTACATCGATGGGGAAACATATAAACCTGTCAACACTTTGATAGATGTTCTGGTTGATATAGTAAGTAACAACGGATGTATGCTTTTGAATGTTGGACCTAAAGCTGATGGAACAATTCCGGATGAGGCAAAAGAAAGATTATCAGGTATGGGAGAGTGGTTAAAAGTAAATGGCGAAGCGATTTATGAAACCCGTCCGTGGACAACAATTGGAGAAGGTCCAACACGTTTGGAAAAAGCTGGATCCTTCAACGAGAAAAATGAAGTGACCTATACTGCTCAAGATATTCGTTTTACTACAAAGGGAAATGCATTATATGCAATATGTCTTGATTGGCCAGGTGAGAAATTGATTGTAAAATCATTAGCGCCTACCGGAACAACTGGCTCATTCGATGGTGAGATAAAATCAGTGATCCTACTTGGAGACGGAAAAGAACTTGAATGGCAACTAACAAAAGAAGGATTGGTTATTGTTCCACCAAAAAATAAACCATGTGATTATGCATTTACATTCAAGATTTCACGATAAAGGTTTCATAAAAGGAATTATGCAATGTTTTGTAATAAAATTTTTTGATCGGATTCTCAATATAATTGAATTGCCTGAGGTGTGAGTGAAAAAAATCTTTTTATGGTCTGGATTATTGTCTATTTTTTTGTCGGGCTCAGTATATCAGCAAGAAATAAATAATAGACCTTTAGCATGGTGGAAATTTAACGAATCGAAAAACAATAAAACGATCGAAGAAATTAGCGGAACAACGGATAGCATTATGGGGTATTTCAAATATGCCAAAGGAGTAAACGGCTCATGTTTAAAACTCGACGGTTACACAACCAAAGTTTTACACAATTCGTTTGTTGTTTCGAAAATATCAGAAGCAGTTACTATTGAAGCATGGATTGCGTTACAATCCCTTCCCTGGAATTGGTCTGCCATTGTTGATCAGGGGGGAAAAGAATTATCGCGAATTTTTTTTGGAATTGACGCTTACGGTCATCTCGGATTTAAATTGAATGTGGATGGTAAAATTTACGAATGTATTTCAGATCAAAAATTACCGTTGCTTAAGTGGAATCATGTTGCAGCAACATTCGATAAAAATAACGGGATGAAAATATTTATTAACGGAAATGTTGCTAGTGAACTAAAAGTGGAAGGATTGATTACACCGGCAAATGGTTCCGATCTTTTTATTGGAATGAGCCAGAAGAAATTGGGGCCCATAGGATCCGAGCGTAAAGCAAGCGGCGATATTTTATCAGCAATGGTCATCGACGGATTGATCGACGAAGTAAAAATATTTGATCGAGCGATTTCTTCTAACGATATTAAAGCACTATTTGATTCTGAAAAACCAGATCAATTACAGCCGTTAAGTTGGAACAAAATGCCTTCCGGACCGGAGAAACTATCAAAACAATTTGATGCGGTTTATACACGATTAAGATATTCCGATGAATGGGAAGCACCGTGGCGAGTAAGCGAATTTCCGGATGTCCTAATTCATTTTGACAAACTTCCAATCCGTTATATTTTCTGGCGTGGAACAAGTTACGGAGGTGCATGGATTACCGAGAATGGAATCTGGATGGGAGATCAGAGTCTTGAACGAGCTAACGAAGGAAAATCACCATGGGGCTGTTCCGAACATATGTCAGATAAGCAAGTTCGATATTCAAATGTCAGCATCATCGAAAAAAATAATGCACGGATCGTTCTCCACTGGCGTTATGCTGTTACCGATATTATGTATCAAATCTTTGGAACCAATTCCGGTAATGGCTGGGGTGAATGGGCGGATGAATATTATTACATATATCCAGACGGCGTTTCAACTCGTCATCAGATTTTGTACACGAATTATTTGAGCCATGAATGGCAGGAAACTATTGTACTCAATCAACCAGGCACTTATCCAGAAGATAATATTGATCTAAATGCGATGACTCTTGCAAATATGAGTGGTGAATTCAAAACTTATTCATGGGAAAACGGTCCTCCAAAATCTTTTCCGCAACCTGAAAATATCAACATACAAATGGTGAACTTAAAATCGAAATTCAAACCGTTCATTATTTTTGAACCAGATCCTAAAATCAAACCATTCAAAGGATCGGTAAGACCGGAGTATTCACATTTCCCATGGTGGAACCATTGGCCGGTTGCTCAACTTCCTAATGACGGACGAAATGCATTCGGCCCAGATCGTCCCTCGCATTCTTCGCTAAGTCAATCCGTTGAGGAGTCGCAGGTAATTCATAAACTTGATGATGGTTCATATTCTGTAATAACGTTAGTCGGAATGACCGATAAACAAGTTTCAAATCTGGCGCCGTTAGCACGCTCATGGAATAATCCTCCTCACCTAAAAATTAATAACAGCGGTTTCGTATATAAAGGATATGATAAAAATCAGAGAGCGTATGTTCTGTCAGTGGGCAATAAAGATGTTCAATCAGAATTAAATTTTACAATAGATGCAAATGATCAATCACCAATTATTAATCCCGCTTTCGTTATTCAGGATTGGAGAATGGGCGATGTTGGACTAGAAATTGACGGGGAAACTATAAATCAAGGTGAAACATTTAGACTTGGTTATAACAATCGAATGGAAGGAAGTGATCTAATTATTTGGATTGAGCTTGAGGCGAAGAACCCAATAAATCTAAAAGTCATAACAAAAAAATGACGACAAATAAAACTGATAATCTGGATGAAAAATAATTCTGCTGAAAAGACTATGATTAATCTTTCAGCAAAAAAATACTAGATGAATTGATTTATCACAAATTGATTTTTACTAAATAGTTAATAAATGAGTCATATCCGAGAGAGAGTTTATAATGAGAGAAAAATCGTGCAGCAGATCATCATTTTTTCAAAAGAATAAATTTTATTATCTCTCAATAATTTTTGTTTTGCTAATTCCTGTGCTGAACAATCTCTTTGCTCAGACCGAATTCAAATCAGGATTGGTAGGTGTCTGTTTCATCAATGCAGATTTAACAAAACCAAGAAGAGGAGAGTTGATTTACTCTTTGGATGAACTATGGAATGCTCAAAAAGGACATTCAAAAGAATTGTCTGCAAAATGGGAAGGATATCTAATTGCACCTGCAACTGGCGAAATGACATTTTCCGTCAGGACAAATAACCACTGCATTCTTAATATTGCAAACAAAAAAATTGCAGAAGCAATTGGTAAAAATTCGGACGGAGTGGGAAAGATAGAAATGATCAAAGGGGATAAATATTTAATTACATTGATCTATAATCACAACGGAGAAGAGAACGGTTATCAAGAGATCAAATGGAAATGGGGTGATCAAGCTTTTGTCTCCGTGCCGGGAAAAAATACTGTCCATTCATTGGAACAGGAAAATTTTTATAATTGGATCGATGAACCGGATCTTGCAGCGATTGATTACTCGCAGTATCTCAAAGTTACTTCAAAGAATTTAATTGTTTATAAAGAAGCCGGACGATTTGCCGGCTGGCCAGCTAACAACGGAATCTGGATGTGGGGAAATGAAATTTTAGTTGGATTTGAACAAGGGTATTTCAAGAAAAATGACAATGGACATTCGGTCGATACTAAACAACCAATATATAATGTTCTTGGAAGAAGTATTGACGGCGGAGAAACATGGACAATCGAAAATCCGGATAATTTTGTTGATGATGTAAAAAATCCAATTCCACTGACCGAAGAAATTAATTTTGCAAGTTCGGGATTTGCGCTGCGAAATAGCGATCAGAGTTTTTTCATCTCTTATGACCGCGGTAAAAAATGGAGCGGTCCGTATCCATACCCGGACTTTGGTAAAAAACTTACATCCCGAACCGACTATCTCGTAAATGGAAAAAATGATTGCCAAATTTTCCTTTCTGCGAAAGAAGATAATGTTGTAACTGAAGCTTCATACCAGGATAGATCAATGTGTGTTAGAACAACTGACGGTGGAAAGACTTTCAAATTTCTTGGATGGATGACCGGTGAACCGATTGAAGTCAGATCGGTAATGTCGAGTACAGTTCGACTATCTGAAAATCAACTGGTGTCAATTATGCGCAGAAGACTTGATCAAAAATTTAATGACCGTCCATCGGCAATAAAAAATTGGATTGATGCATATGGTTCATCTGATAATGGAATTACCTGGAATTTTCTTAGTAAGGCTGCAGAGACTGATAGAGGAAACCACAACGGCAATCCTCCAAGTTTAGTTCGCTTAAAAGACGGACGATTATGTGTAACCTATGGATATCGATCGGTTCCATACGGAATCAGAGCTAAAATTAGCAACGATAACGGACAAAGTTGGAGTAAAGAAATTTTGCTTCGAGATGACGCTTTGACCTGGGATATCGGTTATACAAGATCGGTTGTTAGGTCGGATGGAAAAGTAGTAACGATTTACTATTACCATACAAAAGAAAATCCCGAACATTTTTTAGCGGCTACAATTTGGGATGCAAGTTCTATTAGTAAATAAATTTTTGTATTCAATTAAAAACGAGAGTACGATGAACGGCAACAAATTGATTAAACATTTTTTGCTATCAGCAACAATCTTTCTTTTCTGCGTGATTCTTCCGTTACAAGGGCAACAGTTGTACATTTCTCCTAATGGAAGCGATGGAAATCCTGGTACAAAAGAAAAACCTCTTGCCACACTTTTGAAAGCAAAAGAGATTGTCCGCGGATTGAAACAGTCTTCCGATAAATCAGTTGAAGTAATTCTTCTTGAAGGAACTTATTATTTAAATCAACCGCTGATTTTTCAACCTGAAGATTCCGGCTCAAAATTGTCTCCCATCATTTACAAAGCAGAAGAAAATAAAATTGTTACTATTAGCGGCGGAAGACGATTACAATGTGATTGGAAACCGTTTAAAGATGGGATATGGAAATGTGAATTGCCTACACAGCTAAAAGGTAAAATTAATTTTGATCAGCTTTTTATAAACGGAAAGCGAATGACCCGAGCGAGATTTCCGAATTATGATATGTCCGATCCGGGCAATTCCGGTTATACAAATGCGCTGAAACAAATTCCGATGGATTCAAAAATAGCAGATGAAGATTTGAATTCCGATATGACTTATTCCGGCGCATCATCAAAAGGGATTATCTTCGATCCAGCAACATTCACAAAAAAGAAATGGCAGAATCCCGATGAAGCAATTATTCACATCTACCAAGCAAACTATTGGGGAAATCTACAATGGCGCATAAAACAAATTGATTGGGAAAAAAATCAAATTTGGTTTGGAGAAGGCGGCTGGCAGATAGGCGCTAAATGGTATAAGTCTCCAACCTCGGTAAATAAAAGATCCAGATATTTTATAGAAAATGTTTTTGAAGAATTAGATACTCCGGGAGAATGGTATTTAAATAAGAAGGAGAATATTCTCTATTTCTTTCCGCCTCAAGGATTGGATCTGAAAAATGCTCTTGTTGAATACCCGGCTTTAAAACAAATTATTCAATACCAAGGGACGCAAAATAACCCGGTTCAATATATTACTCTTAACGGATTCAGATTTACACATACACTTTCCACTTTCCTTGATGAGTATGAAATACCATCGCTAAGCGATTGGGCAATTCATCGCGGCGGTTCAATTTTCTTTGAAGGCGCTCATAATTGTGATATTAAAAACTGTTGGTTCGATGCTGTAGGCGGAACCGGAGTATTTATAAATAAACATAACAGAAATGTAAATGTTTACGGATCAAAATTTACAGGGATAGGAGAAAGCGGTGTTTGTTTAGTTGGTGCGCTTGAAACAACAAACGGAACACGAAAAGATTTTCCGTATGAATGCAAGATCGAAAATAATTTGATGCACAATTTAGGTTACTACGGTAAGCAGGTCGCAGGTGTTTACATCTCAAGAACAAAACGGATTACGATCGGCCACAATTTAATTTATGATATTCCACGCGCGGCAATTTGTATCGGCGACGGAACCTGGGGCGGTCACATCATCGAGTTTAATCATACTTATAATACTTGCCGGGAGACCGGTGATCACGGTCCGTTTAATGCATGGGGAAGAGAAAGATATTGGAGTCTGCTGCAATCGCATCCATATAAAACAAAATACTTGGCAGAACAGAGCATTGAAGCCGGCGATGTTTTACTTGATGCTATGGAACCAGTGATAGTTCGTAATAATTTTTTCGAAGATAAAAGAGGCTGGGGATTGGACCTGGATGATGGTGCATCGAACTATGAAATCTATAACAACATTTGTGTCGGCATCAGTATGAAGCTTCGTGAAGGAGCGTACAGAAATATTTACAATAACATTTGGGTTAATGGCGCCAACTCTCCTTGTTTTCATGTAGGTAATGAATTTAACCACGATCGTTATCATCACAACATTACCGTTATGTCGGTAGCTAATATGATTCCCGAAAAAGATTTGAATTTTGATATGGACAAACCGCGAGGAGAAGTTTATACATTAATTGCGCCTCCGGCAAAAGGCCCTTGGCTTGAATATATCGATTACAATTTATTCTACAGCAGCATTGGAAGATTTCTTGCGTGTGTTTATGAATTGCGTACCGATCCTAATGCAAAGCTAAATTTATCTTTGTCGGAATGGCAGAAGATGGGTTTTGATGTGAATTCTATTTTTGCTGATCCAATGTTTGAAGATCCATCAAAGAACAATTATAAAGTTAAACCGGAATCCCCGGCGTTGAAATTGGGATTCAAAAATTTTGAAATGGGAAAATGGGGGCTCAATGACGACTTCCCCCAAATGTGGAAAAATTAATTTTAGTATAAGTACTTGACATACAGAAGAGAGTCTTAAGAAGTTTAATAAAGAGGTGAATATGAAAAAATTATTTATACTAATTATTTTTATAGCAATAAACGGTTCATCGTTCGCACAAAATTTTTACGCTTACTATACTAATGTTGGTTATGCTGATAGCATTAGCGGAAAGCATGCGGATATAGTGGTTTCGTTAGGTGAGAAAGGTCAGCTTATATTCAGCAGGGAAACAAGCTATTTGCCGGTATGGAAAACCGGTAAAGGTAAATGGACTGTCAAAGAAATTGTTGTAAGGCATGGTGACGGCGATGCGACTAAACCTGACCAATATAATTTGTATTCTTACGTTCGATTGATCGAGAATAGCTCAACAAAAATTATTGTTCATTGGCGTTACATGCCGGATTTTGGAAATCTTGAATTCTCCGGTGTTGTCCACGAACTTTTTACATTTACGCCGGACGGAAAAGTTGTTCGTCAAATCAAACAAGCTTCCGCTTCTCAAAATATTGATGAATGGAATGATCCTCAGAATGTTGTAACACAGGTTTTAGAACTTACTCAAAATGGAATCACTCAAAAATCTTTTACTCCTGCAGTAAAACAAAATTTACTAAATGAACCGGTTAAGGGTTCTCCGGTAAAATCTGAAATGATCGGATCACCGGTTGCAGTGTGGAAATTTGACGAAGGTCTCAATAAAAGTTTTAATGTAACAAAAGAAAATATCGGTAGTACCGCTTGTAAAATTGATGGTCCAAAAAGTTTTTGGAAGGCTGGCATTTCTGGTACAGCGCTAGCTTTCGACGGTTATTATTCCAAAGTCGTTTTTCCAGCAACTAAAACACCGGATCTAAAAAACGGATTCACAATTGATTCATGGATTGCACTAAATTGTTATCCGTATGATTGGTGTGCGATAGTTCATCAATGTAAATGGGAAGAACAAGGATTCTTTTTCGGAGTTAACGAGAAAGGTCAACTTGCTTTAATGGTCGCAACAAAAAGCGGATGGGAAATTATTTCTTCAAATATAACACTGCCGCTTAAAAAATGGATTCATGTTGCATGCAGCTTTGATGCTAGTTCAGGCAAACTATCTCTTTATATCAACGGTGAGCCGAAAGAAACTAAAAATATTTCAAACGGAGATATGATTGAAGCAAATACTGATTTTCTGATTGGATTAAACAGTATGAAATTACCGGCATCGGGATTCCCAACAATTGTTGGTATCGAAGGATTGATTGATGAAATCAAAATTTATAATTCAGCACTAAGTGCAGATCAAGTATCACAATTATTTAAAAAGTATTTGCCGGAACAAAACATAATCAATAACCCAGACTTAGAATCGGTGAAATTACCTGGTATGGTAGGAACTAGCGATAAGTTTGGTGCTCGTTATAAAAAAATTAAATATCATGATTTATGGGATAACATGTGGCGCACAACAGATTATCCCGATATCGTTGTAAAATTTGATAAGATGCCAACGAGTTTAATTTTTTGGAGAGGAACAAATTATGGTCCAGGTTTTGTCACCGAAAATAATAAATGGATGATCGATCAAAGCGTTGAAACCGGTTATGAAGGTTTCGGATGCTGCGAACATATGTCTGATAAACAATGCCGCTTCAGTCATGTTCGATTAATTGAAAATACTGACGCACGAGTTGTTGTACATTGGCGGTATGCATTCATATCAACAAATTTGCAATTCCCGAATAAATTTCCTCCGCTTAATGAAGAGTGGCCCTGGTACAAAAGCTGGGTCGATGAGTATTACACAATTTATCCAGACGGTGTAATTATTAGGAAGGTGAATGATCATTCGGGAGCCTCAGTCTATTGGCAGGATGTACAATTTCTTGCACCTCCTGGAGAAACAGCAGAAGATCAACTGGAATTAAAAGCATTAACGCTTGCCAACGTTAGATTTTGGTCGACTGTTAAAAGTGATTCTCTTGTTCTTGATTGGACAAATGGCACACCAACAAATACTCTTGAGAACGCAAACATGGAATTGATAAACTTCAAATCGCAATACAAACCGTTTCTTATTTTCCCGGAAGGAACGTTTATTAGTCCGTGGGGTGGTAAAGGTAAGTATTCACATTTCATGACATGGAATCATTGGCCGACTGCACAAATTCCAAGCGATGGAAGAAATGCTTTATTCACTGATAGAGTTACACATTCCGCACTTGCCGCCGCTGATAACGCGGTGTTTCATGGCAACAGAGCTATCTATGGTTTCACCGATAAAAGTGCAACATCGCTTATGCCTCTTTCCTTATCATGGAATTATCCTCCCGAAATTAGAAACACGAATGGATGTAATAGCAAAGGTTACGATGCCGATCAGCGAGCATATTTGTTGGAATCGAATTCTACCAAACTTTCATTTGATTTAGTTGGATCAAAAATTTCTCCAATTTATAATCCATGCTTTCTTATCAAAGGATGGAATGAAAAAGGAAAAGCAAGAATTGAAATTGATGGCAACACAATTCCAGAAGGAAAAGATTTCAGACAAGGGATTATTTACGATACTGATGGGAAGAGAACATTAGTCATCTGGATTAAAATTGAGTCTAAAGGGAAAAAATTATTTTCAATATACGCAGGTAATTAGAGAAATATAAATGAGTAGAATTATTTTTAAAAATATGAAAATAGTTGTTGCATTAATTAGTTTCTTGTTGATCTTTGCTTCAGACAATCAGCCTATCCAAATCTACAAAGAAAACCCAGTTCTTAAACCGGGACCAGCTGGTTCTTGGGATGCCGGAGCTCTCGGTTCAATGAGCGTTCTAAAGGTTGGCAA
>JAHEZQ010000052.1 GCA_023250955.1 Melioribacter sp.
AATGGGAAGCACACAAAAAGTATATTGATATTCAATACATTTTTTCCGGTAAAGAAAAAATGGGATTTACAGAGTCAACAAAAGTTATTGTTATGGAAGAGTACGATGAAGAAAAAGACTACGCTATATATAAAGGTGAAGGAAATTTTCTAATTGCCGATGAAGGACATTTTGCAATATTCTTTCCATCTGATGTGCATATGCCCAGTATGGCAATCAATATTCCGAAAGAAGTTAGAAAAGTTGTTGTAAAAGTTAGAGTTAATGAAACTGAAGAGGATCACAAAGAAGTAATTGAAAACGTACCCGCATAATAATTTTGTTAGTGTTATTGGTGATTAGTAAAATCTAATCACCAATAACCAACAACTGATCTCTATTTAACAATTTCTAAAAGTTCAACTTCAAAAATTAAAACAGAAGCCGGCGGAATCATATCACCTCTTCCCTCTTCACCATATGCCAGTTGATAAGGAATATAGAATTCAAATTTGTCACCCACATGCATTAACTGCAAACCTTCAATCCAACCTTGAATCATTTGATTAAGAGGAAATTCATAAGGCTGATTGCGTTTGTAAGAGCTATCAAATTCTTTTCCATCCATTAAAGTTCCTTTGTAATGAGCTTTCAACTTACTTGTGTCTTTAGGTGTCGGTCCTGTTCCAGGTCCTGCAACAAGGACTTTATATTGTAATCCGCTTGCAGTCGTTTTAACGCCTTCTTTATTTTTATTTTCAGCAAGGAACGCTTCGCCATCTTTTTTATTTTTTTCTATAATTGGCGCCATCTCTGCTTTTTGCTTTTCTTGTTCAGCTTTCATTTGAGCAGCTTGTTTTTCCTGCATCTTCGCCTGAAATGCAGTTAATACTTTAATAATATTTTCCTTTGATAAATCAGATTTATTTACAGCAGCATCTTTCATTGACTTAGCAAGCATGTCAATATTCAGTCCTAAGTCTTTTAACTGCGAATAAATATTTTGACCGATAGCATAACTGATAGAATCGTTCTGAGTTTTTATTGTAGAACTTTTCTGATCTTTTTGTACAGATTGATTTTTATTTTGTGCAAATGTTACCGATAAACCTAAAAAGATAATCAAAACAATTTTTAATGATTTCATTTCTTCTCCGATTGTTCAAATTGATATTTATGGGTGTCGAAAATATAGGCATTCACTTAGAATAGCAAATTGAAATTCGATTTTTAGAGTTAAACTTTTTAAAAATTTAGTATGTTGTTGATTCAAAGAAAATAATATAATTTGATTAAGATTTTTAATGGAGATAAAATGAAATCGAAATTTCTATTAGTATTATTCTTCATTGTACAATTCTCAATTATTAACGCCCAAGTCTATAAATCAGATTTCCCTTTTGCTCATACTTATTCTATTGTAGCATTTGATGAGAAGACCGGAGATATGGGAGTTGCGGTTCAGTCGCATTGGTTTTCAGTGGGAACAATTGTAACGTGGGGTGAAGCAGGTGTTGGTGTTGTTGCTACACAATCATTTGTTAATCCCGCCTTAGGACCCGGTGGTTTAGATTTACTAAGAAAAGGAAAAAACCCGCAAGAAGCTGTGGATGAATTATTAAAGAGCGATGAAGGCAGAGAATTTCGTCAGCTTGCAATTCTTGATTCAAAAGGAAACGCCGCATCGTTCACAGGTAAATTATGTATTCAGCCGGCAGGAAATATTGTAGGTAAAAATTTTTCTGTACAGGCAAATTTAATGTCTAATGATAAAATTTGGCCGGCTATGGCTGAAGCATTTCAAAAATCAAAAGGACCTCTTGCCGAAAGAATGCTTCTTGCACTCGAAGCTGCAGAAAAAGCCGGCGGTGATGTGCGCGGAAAACAATCCGCTGCTTTGCTTGTAGTTCGAGCAAAATCAACGGGGAAAGTTTGGGAAGACCGCTTAGTTGATTTACGTGTTGATGACAGCAACGCACCTCTTCCCGAGTTAAGAAGAATTCTAAAAGTTCACCGGGCTTATGAACATATGAACAAAGGTGATTTGGCTGTTGAAAAAAATGATATGGACTTGGCAATGAAAGAATATTCTTCAGCAATGAAAATGTTTCCGGATAATCTTGAAATGAAATATTGGACGGCTGTTGCTTTAGCAAATAAAGGGATGATGAAAGAAGCTATTCCTATATTCAAAGAAATATTTGTGAAAGATAAAAATTGGAAAGATTTAACTCCGCGGCTTTTACCAAATGGTTTACTAAAGGTAACGCCAGAACAACTTGAGGAAATACTAAACTAATTATTTCATGATTCTGATTAACTAATGACAACCAACGATGCTTATGCAGCGTTAAGAATAAAAGATTACCGCTGGTTTATCATTGCTCGCGTAACACTCACGTTTGCCATTCAAATTCAATCCGTAATTGTTGGATGGCAAGTTTATGAATTAACTCACGATGCACTTTCGCTCGGAATGATAGGACTTGCAGAGGCAATTCCATATTTATGTGTTGCTTTGTTTGCCGGCCATGTTGCTGATATAATCAATCGAAAAAAAATAATTCTTTACGCCGGTTCTATTTATTTACTCTGCGCTCTATTGTTATTTCTTGTTTCGACAGAATTTCATCCTATACTAGCTAAATTTGGTGTATATCCAATTTTTACAATCATCTTTATTACAGGATTAGCACGTGGATTCATTTCACCTGCGCTAAATGCTTTTGCTGCTCAACTTGTACCAAGACATTTATTCGGTAATGCATCAACATGGAATAGCATGTTATGGCAGACAGCAGCTATTACCGGTCCCGCATTTGGCGGTTTGGTCTATGGCTTTTGGGGAATTGGTCAAGCATATTTCTTTGTGATTTTCTTCAGTGCTCTTAGCTGGTTTTTCTTTTTTCTGATCGAAAAGAAACCAATGCCTGAAAGAACAAAAGAAGAAAACATCTGGCAAAGTTTATCAACCGGATTAAAATTTGTATTTAGAGATCAAGTCATTCTCGGTGCAATTAGTTTGGATATGATCGCAGTTTTTTTTGGAGGGGCAGTTTCCATATTGCCGATTTTTGCTGATAAAATTTTACACACGGGTGCAGAAGGTTTAGGATTAATGAGAGCTGCACCCGCCGTTGGTGCTTTGATAATGTCGTATGTTCAAGCACACAATCCACTATTTAAGAATGCTGGTAGAAATTTACTCGTTTGTGTTTTCGGATTTGGTGTAACTACAATTCTCTTTGCATTATCAGAAAACATTTATCTCGTTTTCTCCTTATTGATGTTAGGCGGCATGTTCGATAATGTCAGCGTAATAATTCGCCAAACAATAGTTCAATTATTTACACCTGATGAAATGCGCGGAAGAGTTTCTTCAATCAACGGAATTTTTGTCGGCTCTTCGAATGAATTGGGTTCTTTTGAATCCGGAGTTGCTGCAAAACTGTTGGGTTTGATTCCTTCAATTATTTTCGGAGGAAGCATGACGATTGTTACTGTTGGGGTTACTAGTTTTGTTGCACCAAAGTTGAGAAGTTTAAAGATGTAAATTTTAAATGAATGAAAAATTTAAAACTAATAGAGAGCATCAACAATGAAAACTAAAATTTTGCTTTTTGTTTTAATCATATCAACAAACCTAATTGCTCAAAAGCTGACTTTAAAAGACATACTTTCAATGGAAACAATAAACACTGTCTCTGTTTCTCCGGATGGAAATTATGCTGTATATGTTAAAGGAGTGAAAAAAGATTGGCTGAGCAAACCTAATATGGACATCTGGCTATATTCTTTTAAAGATAATAAACATACTCAACTAACAACTTCAGAGAAAAATGATGGTAGTCCAAGATGGTCACCGGATCAAAAAAAGATTGGCTTCTTCTCCAACCGCGGAACCGATGTTCAAGTTTACTATCTTAATCTAAACGGCGGTGAAGCAAAACAAATTACAAGTTCAAAAAACAGCATCCAAGCATTCAAATGGGTAAGCGATACTTCAATTGTTTATTTATGCAGCGAACCTCGTGATAGTTCGATTGTAAAGAAAGAAAAAGATACCGGCGGTGCTTGGGTAGTTGGCACTGAATCCAGCACAAGCGCTTTATGGTTCAAGGGTTTTAATGGCGCTGCAAAAAAAGTTACCGATGGAAAATATTACATAAGTTCTTTTTCAGTTACACCGGATATGAAAAGATTCGCAGTAGTCAGCGCAGCAAATTCCGATTTGTATACAAACACTTTAAATAATTATATCAGAGTATTAAACGAAAAAGGTGAAACAGTAACTACTTTCACAAAAGGTCATGCTTTTTCAGATGTTTCGTTCTCTCCTTCCGGAAATAAACTTGCTATAACGGGTTGTGTTGTTGGTTATTCATCAACCGACGCACTTTGGGTAATGGACATGGCCACTGGCGAAGTAAAAAACTACACTGAAAAATTTTCTCCAACTGTTGAAATCATAAAATGGTTCGATGATGATAATATTTCTTTCAGCACACCTCGAGACTCGCGAAGTACAATTTATTTGCTCAATCTGAAAAGCGGAAACATTAAACCGCTTCTCGAACCTGATCTTGCAATTTATGATTACTCATGTTCATCGGATGGAAGTGTTTTATGCTTTTTAGGAAATAAAATGACCAAATCAAATCAAGTATATTATTTTAAAACGGACACCAAACAACCGAAAGTAACTCAACTGACCGATATCAATCCGGAAATAAATAAAAGAATTTCAGTTTCTACAGAGCTCATTTCATTTAATGGTGTCGGAGGCGATCCCATTCTAACAATTTTAACTCTTCCTCCCGGATATGATAAGAATAAAAAATATCCGCTCATGGTTTTACCTCACGGAGGGCCGGATAGTTATGTATCAGTCCGGTTTGCAACAATACCTCTGTTATTAGCACAAGAAGGATTTATTGTTTACGAACCTAACTTTCATGGAGGCACCGGATTTGGAAGTAAGTTTTATGAATCCAACCGCGGTAAAGAAGGCGACATTGATTATAAAGATATTATGATGGGCGTTGACTTCTTAATCTCAAAGGGACTAATAGACACTACAAAAATGGTTGTCGGCGGATGGAGCTACGGCGGATACATGACCAACTGGATCATTGGTCATACAAACCGATTCAAAGCTGCTGTATCTGTTGCCGGAATATCTAATATGTTAAGCATGTACGGCGAGAGCGATATTAATCATAGTGAAATGGCACGATGGGATCTTGCCGGGGTACCGGTATTTGATTATGAAAACATTATGAAACTTTCTCCGCTTATTTATCTTAAAAATTGTAAGACGCCCACTTTAATTCTTCACGGAACGGGAGACGACCGTGTGCCGGTGGGACAAGCATGGCAGCTCTACTGGGCTTTGAAAGATGTTGGCGTTGAAACAAAAATGAAATTGTACCCAGGAGCTCCACACGGAATTAACAGCGATCTAAGATATTACGACGATGTTATAACCAACTGGATAAACTGGTATGCTGAACATCTTAAAAAATAAAACATTGTCATTCTGAACTGGCGTTAGCCGAGTTGGAATCTCAAAAATTTTATTGACAGCAATTTACAATTGAATTAATTTAATGAAGTGCCAAACTGACTTCTTGAATTGGGGTACTTTGTTTTGAAATACTAAGAACAAAGAAAATAGATTTACCTTTACTGAATTCCATAGTGGTTTTAAAAAATAGATGGAATGTTATCACGCAAAAAATTTATAATATTATACAAAAACAAAATAAATGCTGGTAGATAACACTCTAAAGATGTGTTATCTGCTGGCGGGTTAACTAATAGTTAGGGCACAAATTATAAATGTGAATTTATTAAAACCTCAAGGAGATAATATGAACTTTAAAAATATGTCAACACTAAAAACAACAATCCTATTAGTTGTTATTGGTTTGTTTCTAATTCTATTTATTATTCCAAGGAACTCCATTACTGCACAAACAAATGCTAATATAGAATATAAGGTTGAATTAATTGAGTTAGATAGAAAGCCAGCAGAGGAAATAGAATCGCTTCTTAACCAAAAACAAAAAGAAGGTTGGACTTTGTTTTCTACTATTCCATCAAATGATAGAAATATTGTTTCACCAACAGCGTATTTCATATTTAAAAAATAATGTCTCGAATATGAATTTATGTAATAGCAATAGAGTCATCAATCTATTTTTTTGAATATGTTATGCTCTAACCCGCGCCTCAACAACGACCGCTTCTTCGAATCGGTCGTAGTGAGTTTTTCGGGTTTGGCTTTTCAAGGCTGGTTGTTCTTAAAAGTGTAATTGCAATACAAAACTGATTTATAATATAAAGTTGTGTAAAAAACGAGTATGAAATACTATGAAAAAGATCATTGCAGATAGCTTAGGCATAATTTTAAGTTTGCTTATTCTTGCTTTAATACTTGTTGTAGTATTTTTCTACAATTATGTTGAAGCTATTGTAGGGTTTGTCTGGATAATTGCTATAATTTTGCTCTTACTTCTTTGGCCTATCTTCTTAATTATTGAATATAGAAAAAAGATAAGACGCATAGAGTATTTAGAAAATATATTAAGAGACAATAATATTTCTTTCTATCCTGAAGAATAAAGTATTCCTTTTTGTCATGGACCACTCCTTGACAGAATAATACTCCGTACAGTCAAAGTTGGAACTAGATTGCTTGTAATGACAACTAATTTGGAAATATTGTGAAAGAAGAAATCACTGCGGATCAAATTTTTTGCCCCATATGTATTGAAGATACTTTGCCACAAACAACTGGCAATCTTCTAAGAATTAACTTCGTTGGCACAACTATTAAAAATATTGGATTTAGATGTAATATATGTAAATCTCTTGTAGCAGAAAAAAGATTCACTCTTTACGGAATTCCTATTCATACTTTTGGTTATTTTAGAATTCAAGAAATATATCCCAGATCATTTTATGCAAGAAAATTAAAAGATCAGAAATATTACGGATTAAATTCTACGAAGGGATTTGCTAAATAATTTTTTCCACTGCTGTCAAAGACCACTCCTAAACTTAATAATACTATATGCTGTAATTTCAAAACGGAAACTCTTCTTTGTAATTTATTTTTTCTTGTTTTTTCTCTTCAACATTTTTCTTTGCAGTTTGGTGTACGCGGTTACCCTCAACATAAATTGCTTTATGAGGTTTTGTAGGACAAGCAAACTCGCAAGCGCCGCAGCCGATACAATAATCATCCCGTGTTTCCGGAATAAATAAATTCTTCTCAAAGGGAATCATGTGCACAGCTTTTGTGGGGCAATGTTCAGAACAAGCACCGCAATCTGTTTTTTGTGTTTGAACAATGCAATTGTCTCTTACAAATTTTGCTTTTCCAATTTGAGTAAGCTTTTTCTTCTCCAAATCAATTGGGAGAATTGCACCTGTGGGACATACATCGCCGCATATTTTACATTCAAAATTACAGAAGCTTGCAATGTTATCCATTCTCGGCTGCATCATACCAGTAAAACCATATTCTAAAAAAGATGGCTGCAATACCTGAGTTGGACATGCACTTATGCATAAATGACACGCTGTACATTTGCTATTAAATCTTTCTACGCTGATTGAACCGGGAGGTGATACTGCACTCTTTCTAAAAATTGGAATCATACTCGGTTTAGTAACAACTATTTTCTTTTTTACTTGAGCAGCAATTGTTGATAAAGAGAAAATGTATAGTGAAGATTTTACAATAAAGTTGCGCTTGGAATTATCAATTACCGACTGGTTGGATGTTTGAATGCTTGGCTGTTTTTTAATTGAATAACTGTACACAATTCCATCTGTTGGGCATGAAGTTATACAATCGAAACAAGCAACGCACCTGCTCATATCAACAGTTTTATTTTCGCTGTCTATACAGCTTGCTTTACATTCTTTGGAGCAGATTCCACAGCTTAAACAATCTTCTTGTTTGATAATAATTTTGAAAAAGGAAAATTTCGAAATGTATCCGAGCAATGTTCCAACCGGACAAATTGTATTGCAGTATAATCTCCCCATTTCCCACGATAAGAAAACAACAACCACAAAAGAAGTTACAGTTATTATGAAAGGATATATGTTGAACGCTTTTAAATCATAAGGATAAACGCTATAAAGTTTGAATGAATTAAAAATTATAGCTGCAAGATTGTTTGTGCCGACTAATACAGGTCTGAAAAAATTTCCAGCAAATCTTCCATACATACTGTACGGGTCTAAAAAATTTATAAGCGTAACACTTCCGAAAACAAAAAATAATATTGGAATTATTAGTAATACGATTCTTAAAATTTTTTGTTCTTTAAGAAATTCAAATCCGGATTTCTTTTTTCTCTTAAACTTTTTTGAAAACCAATTAACCACATCTTGTAAAAATCCAAGCGGACAAATACTGGAACAATATATTCTTCCGAACATTAATGTTAACAAAAGTACAATTACAAACCCGGTTGCGCCAAATGATATTGCAGCAATGAATTTTAAGGTTGATGGAACAAATTGAAGAAATAATATTTTTTCTGAAATAAAGGGGGGAATAAGACCAAATATATCAGCGAACAAAAATGTTGTCGGAACAATAAAAATTATCGAAACAATTATTCTAATATTCCGTAATAGAGAACCGCTCATTCCTTTACATGATTATACGTTTAATGTTAAGTGAACTTAAATCTTTTTTCCCAACTCCCATGGCATCAGCAATTTTGATGTATGGAATTTCATCAGGTTCTACTCCGAATAGTTTTGCAGCAGCAGCATCTGCAACGACCATATTAGTAGAAATCAATTGTGATTTCATAGTAGTAACATCATTTACAGAAACACCGCGCGGACCGTTTCGCTTCATAACAAAATATGCATCAACAATATTAAGATCAGGTTTGCGGTATGTTGAACAATCAGCAATGCATTGATGAAGATCGTTCCTATGCCAATAACCACGGTCCCATACAATACCCATTAAATTTTTCATGGAGATAGTTGTACGAGTAGAACTGTGACTTTTTAAAATTGGAATATTTATAAACACATCGCTGTCAAGAAGTACTTCATGAATTTTTGCCTGAGTTAATACTTTTCCGGAATTAATTTTTACATCTTGATAATAATTTTCGGTATCTGCCGGAACAATTTTACCACCGGCATCTTTAACTGCTTTTTCAATTCCGCTATTTGAGTAGCAACGTTTCCAATCATCGCACGTATGATCAAAAACATACACATCTTTTGCACCTGCTTCTAAACAATGTTCAATAACTCGTTTAACTAATTTTGGATTTGTATTTCCGCCGCGTTCTGGAGTTACATCCCAACCGATATTTGGTTTCAAACAAACTTTCTGATTCTTTTTTACAAAAGCTTTCATTCCTCCAAACATCTTGATTGCTTCATCAAACATAGCTTCCGGTTCGCCGCCTTTAATAGCAACTAAATCATATGCACTTGGTAAGATCCTACTGCTCTTTGCAAAATAATTTCCATAGACGCCTGGGAAAGTTACTGCTGCACCTGTAAGTAATCCTGCTTGAAGACTTTTTCGAAAAAAATCTCTACGATTCATTTTCGTCTCTGCTAATTTTGTTTTATAAATTTAACAGGGTAAAACTAATCAATATATTATATTGCATTCAAGATAATTATTGGGAGTAAAAATGTTTTCAATTTTTGAAACGGAAATAATTGTCCGTCCGGACGATATAGATATGAATAATCATGTTCACAATTCAAAATATTTAGATTATTTACTGATGGCGCGTTATGATCAAATGAGAAAAGATTATAAAGTACCAATGGAAGTTTTTGTTGAACGAGGATATTCCTGGGTGGCTTCTACAACGCACATTGATTTTAAGAGAGAAATAAAATTAGGTGATAAAATTGTAGTGCGGACACAAGTAAATTCCTTTGAAGGTGCACAGGTAAAAGTAAATTTTTGGATTATGAAAGCAGAAACAAATAAAGTAGCTGCAGAAGGATGGTCTGTATATACTTTAGTATCCGTTGCAACGGGAAAGCCGACAAGAATTCCCGAGGATATAATTAAACATTATACTGTGTGAAATTGAAAATTTAAAAACTATATCCAACTGATAAACCAAATCCTTTTTCAACAAGTATCGGCATCACATTTAATTTTTTACCCGCAATTGAGTTAGGTATTCCCTCCGGATGAGCTGCAATCATTCCAAAAGTATAGCCCAACACAATGGCTAACGGATAATCACTGTACCAATGAATTCCTTTGTTAACCATTCCAGCCGCAAGTCCTGCTGTAAATAAATATCCAGCTGGACGAATCCACCAAACTTCAGGATAATTTTCTGCTATAACAATTACAGTAGCAAGAAAGGTTGTTACATGTCCCGATGGAAACGCATCAAAATGAGGGACATGCTGATGATAATCAATTTGATTTGGGAAAAAATTCCAGATACCTGTTGGAGAAGTCGCAACGAAAGGACTTTCTCTTCCGGTAATATGTTTTAAAACCTGAACAACTGTTCCGGATGCTAATACCGCTTGTACGATTTGACTTCCGGTTCTTACAGCTCGTGCATCATTTGTGATTAAGCCATAAATACCAAAAAGTGCTCCTAAACCAAATTGTGTTTTACCGTCACCCATTTCTGTGAATATATCACTAAATAATTTATTAGCTCCGCCTCCTTTATAAAACTTGTCAGATTCTTGCCATGTTTTATCATCTGTAACAACAAGTGCTGCAGTTGTAGTTGCAACAGTTAAGTAGAGCGGGATTTTATTTTCCTGGAATGTTACTTGAAAATATTTAGACCAATCACCCGGAATGTTGGTTATCATCTCATGCCATTCAGGCATTTTATTAAAATTAAAAGATGGTGTATCAGATGAATCCTTCTCCATTGTACTTTTTTGAGAAGTGCTGTCTGGAGTAGTCGTTGATTGAGCAAATGAAATAATATTTATACTGAGAATGATCACGAATATTTCTAAATAAAAAATTTTTCTAAATAACATTCTAAACCTTGATTAAATAGGAGTGCAATAATAAAAAAGTCAATGTGGAATACGCAAATATTGAGAATCTTTCTTTTCTCTTTTAAATATATAATGACCTTTTACTTTCCTTGCTAATCCGTTTACAGTTGTATTAGGGAATATCCCAATCCTTCTTATTTGAAAGAGGTCTTCGTGTAAACCAAGCGGAGCTTTATCTGTAGCATAAACTAACTCATAGCCGACTTCGCGTGCAATCTCTTTTACTGCTTTATTACAATTTCCATATGGATAAGCAAATGATTTTATTTCTACACCTAATTTTTCTTTCAGTATTTTTTTTGATTCTAATAATTCCTTTTTAGCTTCTTCCAATGACACCTTAGTTAAATCAGTATGAGAAAGAGTATGAGAGCCAAATTCAATTCCATAATCTTGCATTTCAAGAATTTGCTGCTTGTTCATCATTTTCAATTTCGGTTCATTACTTTTTGTATCCCATGAATTATATTCCAATCCGGCAACCAAAAATATAATTGCCTTAAAACCATATTTCTTTAAGATCGGGAATGCCAATCGGTAATTATCTTCATAACCGTCATCGAAAGAAATAATAACATATTTTCCTTCAGAACAGTTTCTTTTTATTTCAAGTGCTTCTTCAAAAGTTATTGTTTTGAAGCCGCTTCTTTTAAGATAGTTCAAATGTTTATCGAATTGTCCTGCCGTAACATAAATACCATGTTTGCCTGCTTCATCTAAACTCTCTACAATTCTGTGATAATAGATTATCGGAATTTCACTTTTATAATAACGAACGATTACACTCTGAAAAATAAATTCAAGACGGTTAACGTTTTTTCTCAGATTGCATTTCTCTCTAACTTTATCAAAAACTTCAGGATCGCATTGATTCATATTGATAGACAATTTCAAATCAGAAATAATTTTCTCGAAATCAAAAACTTTTTCAATTACATCCATGTCCCCGAAATTTGTTTCGAGAACAAATTCGACATTATCCTTATTTACCAGACCTATTGTGCATGCTTCGCCGACTGCAATCAATGGTTTATTAAGCAGGATAGTTTCAATGGCAATGCGACCCGAGCCAATTACAACAGAAGATTCATTAATTACATTTTCTAAATTTTCTACAAACCCTCTAAACTCAAACAACGAAGTAAATTTTTGAAATTTTCCCGGTATAGTTTGTCCGCCAACGACTTGAAACTTTACATCCTTAAATTCATTTAAGCGGGTTGAAATATATTCTAACAATTTATATGCAAGATCGCCTTTGGGTCCCGATAGTCGTGTAATTAACGAAACGGTTTTCTGTTTTGAATTTTCTTTCGATGGTTTAATAATATCCAAATCAAAACAATTTCTAAAAACTTCCATTTTGTTCGAATCAACTTTAAACACATCTTTTAATTGTTCTTCTAATTTCTCACAGATTGGTAAAGTATAATTACCATAAGCATGAAATATTTTTCTTGATAAAAAAGTTGCCTGTCTTCCATGTATAAAAACTATCAATGGAATTTTTGAAAGCTTGCATGCCAAAGAGGATACCCAAGCGCTTGCCCTTGAGTGTGCATTTACAATATGAATATTATTCTCGCGAATAAATTTTCTAAGGAATAAAACATTCTTAATTCTATATAAGAAAGTGCGTTTGGATATTGGTGCAGAAATATACTTGGCTTGAGTTTTTTTTGTCAGTGTATCTGAGATGATAAATACTTTGTGACCCCGAGAAATTAATTCATCGGCTATTGATACTGCGAATACCTCTGCGCCGGTAACTTCAAGTTGAGAAAGTGTCATCAAAATATTCATTGAATTGCTTTACCTTTGATTCTTATTCGATCGTTGAACATATACTATCCGGGGTGTCTCGGTAGTAGATATAAGAAGGAAAATCTACCTTAGCAATTTTATATTTCTTTTCAGCACGTTCAAAAAAATCTGAGTCATCGCTATAAACTAAATTTTTAAATCCTTCTAATTCAAAAAAGACTTCCCTTTTTCCGAAAAAAGTTGACCCAATAACACATTCTGAAAGATGAATCTCTTTTGTCAGATCATTTTTATCCTTCACGAATGGATGCCCGATAATTTCAACACCACCGTGAATGAGATCAATATCCGGATGTGTTTCCATAAATTCAACTCGTTGTTTTAAATAATCCGGTTTCCATTCATCATCACTTCCCAAAAACGCTAAAAGCTCTCCACACGATGCAAGTATTCCTGCATTTGTTGCAAGTGGGGGTCGGCGATTGGAATGTTTCATGTATCGAATGTTTTCATACTTAAGTAAATACTCATTAATGATCTTAAATGAATCGTCAATGCTTCCGTCATCAACAATTATTAATTCCCAATAATTATAGGTCTGTTTTAACACAGATTCAATTGATCTTTTTAAGAAATTTGCACGGTTGAAAGTGGGCATAATAATGGAAACAAACGGCTTATATGATTTGTAAACCTGCATATTAATTTTCTTTTCTGCTGATATTAAGTGGATCAAATATAGTTTTTTATTGAATGATTTTTTGATTAATTTCATCAACCAAAATTCAAAAAACACAAGATTTTTTTGATGAGTTCTCGCGAACAAAGAGATTATTTTAGCATACTTAAACGCTATGAACGGCAATTTGGAAGTGATGAGTTAAACGATTATAAAATGCTGGTTAAACGACATAAAGACGATGAAGATTTGGATAAACTTTCAATGCAGCGACTAAAAAAACTTTACGATAAATATCATGTAAATAGAGAAAGAAAAAATTTCGAACAGTTCTTTAAAACTCCTCAAACAGATTCCGAAGACCAATCTTCATAATTGATAATTTTTTGGTGAAATAATGAATCAAAAACTATTACACAGAATTTTTGCGGCAATCGTATTTATCATTGCAGCATTCACATATTTTTCCACTATGCAGCCAACGGTTTCATTCTGGGATTGCGGTGAATTTACCGCCTCGTCATATTTAATGCAGGTGCCTCATCCTCCTGGAACACCATTCTTCCTTATAATCGGCAGATTATTTTCTATGATTCCCTTTGCTGATAATATTGGATTTAGAGTTAATACAGTTTCTGTCTTAGCAAGTGCATTTTCAATTTTGTTTTTATACCTGGTAGCGGTTAAAGTAATTCAGAATTATAGAAAAAAAGAACTCGAAAATTTATTTGATGCATTTGCACTTTACATCTCTGCTGCAATCGGTGCACTTTCATTTGCTTTTAGTGATACATTTTGGTTCAACGCAGTAGAATCGGAAGTTTATGCAACATCAACTTTTTTTATAGCATTTGTTGTCTGGTTGATGGTTGTTTGGAATGAAAAAGCAGATGAACCCGATAGTGAAAAATATTTAGTATTTATTTTTTATTTGATTGGTCTCTCAACCGGCGTTCACTTAATGTCGGTACTTGCAATCGTACCTGTGATGATGACAGTTTATTTTAGAAAATATGTGACTGATGAAAAAACACTTCAGAAAACCGGAATAATTTTTGTCGTTCACACTGTTATTATTCTTGTAGTTGCAGCTATAATTTGGGCATCACAAACCGACACAACAAATCCAACACCTGAACAATTCGGAGCTCTTGATTCACGTTTTCTAATGATCATGGTTTCTATTACAGCGATATTTATGGGAGCGTTATATAAAAAAGTCTTTCAGAGAAATTCTTTTTACATACCAATTGTTGTTGGTGGAATTGCACTTATGGTAATTTATCCCGGACTAGTAAAGTATTTACCAAAGTTAATTTCAATTCTTGGTCAAAATGATTTCAAGATGAACATAATTGCCGGGTTTGCAATTCTGGCTGCTGTAGGTTTTGGCGTTTATTGGTCAGGTAAAAAGAGTAAGCCAGTTCTTAATTTAATTTTCAAATGTTTATTTTTTGCAATTATCGGTTCATCAAGTTTTGCCATGATTATTATCCGCGCAAACCAAGAACCGCCGATAAATATGAATAGTCCAAAAACTTTTACTGAGCTTGAATCTTATATCAACAGAGA
>JAHEZQ010000063.1 GCA_023250955.1 Melioribacter sp.
TTGACCGCAACATGTGCAAGTTGTTCTCTTGTAGTTTTATATTGGTGCATGTGCGCTCGTGCGATCATTGCGTACAAACCCGGGAAAGTAATTCCATTATAGACTTCATACTCTTGATCAGCGGCGGTAGCCAATGCATCAGTTACGTCAGCACCGTCTGTCATCTTTTCAACTCCGCCGGCAATAACAATTTCACTTTGTCCCGAAGCAACTTCAAAATATGCTTGGCGAAATGCCGCACCTCCGGATGCACAAGCAGATTCAACTCTTGTTGCTGGTACAGGTGCAACGCCAAGATAATCTGCCATCACCGCACCAATGTGTTCTTGTCCTACAAACAATCCGCCCGACATCGTTCCAACATACATAGAATCAATATGATCAACTCCGGAATTTTCTATCGCTTTCAAAGATGCTTCAACAAAAATATCCCGCAAGGATTTTTTCCAAAGCTCGCCAAATTTTGTCATTCCAACACCAATTACTGCTACATCTTTCATACCGTCATCTCCCTACTCATTAAGAATAATTTTTTTTCTAAATTTTGCGTACTGACCGTAATCCAAATAAATTTTATCGTTGTCGAGCATATCTCTAAGCTTGGGAGCCAAGTCTCTAACTTTATCTATTTCGTTTGTAACTTTATAAATGAATCCATCGCTTCCCGCACCTGAGCCGAATGATACCATGAAAATTTTATCACCGGGTTTAGCTACATCAAGAATTGCCGCAAGTCCCGTTGGTGAAGAACCGGAATAAGTGTTTCCCATCCACGGAGAAATCCAACCGACTTCCATTTGTTCTTTTGTAAATCCAAGTTTCTTTCCGGCTTCTTGCGGAAATTTTCCGTTCGGCATGTGGAAAACCGCAAACTGAAAATCTTTCGGTTGCATTCCCGATTTTTCCAGCAAAGTTTTTCCCGCATTTACAACGTGCTTGAAGTAAGCCGGTTCACCTGTAAATCTTCCGGCGTGACGCGGATAATATTCATGTTCGCGCCGCCAAAAATCGGGTGTATCGGATGTGTAAGAATTAGTAAAAAGAATTTCAGCAATTACATTTTCTTTTCCCATTATATATGCAGCTCCTCCGGCAGATGCAGAATATTCCAATGCATCGCCCGGTGCGCCTTGAGAAGTATCTGCGCCTATACCGAGTGCGTAATCCATTTCTCCGGCTTTCACTAAACTGTAAGCAACATACATTGCTTCAGTTCCTGCTTTACATGCGAACTCGTAACTCGCAACGTGAACGTGCGGACCGATGCCGAGTGCATCAATCAAAATTGTTGCGCTTGGTTTTACTGCATAAGGATGGGATTCAGAACCGATGTAAACTGCACCAATTTTCTGAGGATTGATTCGAGCACGCTGAAGAGCATAGCGTGCGGCTTCAACAGAAATTGTGATTGTGTCTTCATCTTGTCCGGGAACTGTTTTTTCGTAGAGCATCAATCCGCGTTTAATTGCTTCGGGATCCGAGCCCCACTGTTTTGCTATTACATCAACTTTGATTCGATAACGAGGGAGGTATGAACCATAACCAACTATTCCAATCATGTTATCCTCTGGTTTATGTCTGTTAATTAAGTTAACTGTCGTTAAATATTTAGTCTGTCGTAATAATCCCCGTTTTCTATTTGGTGATGAAACGGATGACAAACTTATCAGACTGCAACTGAATTTATATTTACAACTACATGAACTTCAAAGAATAACAAAATCAATTTTAGAAAATGAAATGTTTCTAAAAGGAAGTTAGGAATAGATTAATCAACATTCTACATTATTTTTAAGATAAGAGAGGCTAATTGTTCAGAGGAGGAGTTTTCATCGCAATTGATCCAATTAATATTTTCTGTTTTTCTAAACCATGTCATTTGCCTTTTTGCATAACGGCGGGTGTTTCGTTTGATAAGTTCTATTGCTCGATCAAGTGTAATTTCATTATCAAGGAAAGATATAATCTCTTTGTAGCCGACGGTGTTAAGTGAATTATTTTTTTGTGAATATCCTAAAGACAAAATGTTTTTTACTTCTTCCACCAAACCATTCTCAATCATTTCATCAATTCTTTTTTCAATGTTGGCATACAGAATTTTTCTATCCCAGTTCAATCCAAACAAAATAAAATTATAATCTACTTTCCTTTCATAGTTTTCTTGAATTTTCCAAATCGGTTCTCCGGTTAAATGAAAAACTTCCAACGCACGCATTACGCGTTTCCAATTCTGCGGCAGCATTCCGGCAGCACTTTGTGGATCAACTTTCTTTAGTTCTTCATATAAATATTCATTGCCAAATTTTTCGCGTTTCTCTTGCAGTTCATCACGATAATCATCGTCTGTATCAACAGAATTGAATATTCCTTCCGTTAATGCTTTTATATAAAGACCGGAACCACCAACGACAATAGGGATTTTACCTTGCGAGATTAATTCATCAATAACTTTTAGTGAATCAGTTTCGAAACAGCTAACGTTGTAATCTTCATCCGGTTCTAAAATATCTATGAAATGATGTTTGATTTTTCGAAGTTCATCTTGTGTTGGTTTTGCTGTACCGATTGTGAGTTTCTTATAAATCTGGCGGCTATCTGCAGAAATTATTTCTGAGTGTAATTTTTGAGCGAGAGAAATTCCAACTTTAGTTTTACCGGAACATGTTGGGCCAACTATAACAATTACTTTTCTTTCCATCCCTCTTTACCAATGAGTGGTACAAAAGCGAAATATGGAACTTCATTTGTTTGAAATTCATCTTCGGAAATTTTGGTAATAATTTGCAAGGTTTGAACTTGTTTATCGCCAACCGGAATTACTAATCTACCGCCAACTGAAAGTTGCTTTTTCAAATTTATCGGAACGGTTGGTCCTCCGGCAGTTACTATTATTCCATCATACGGAGAAAATTCATCCCAACCAATTGTTCCATCACTGCAACGGGCAGCTATTTTAAGATTTAGTTTATCAAACATTTTCATCGCAGAATTATATAAATCATTATGACGCTCAATAGAAAAAACCCGCCCACCCAACTCATAAAGAATCGCTGCTTGATAACCTGAACCGGTTCCAATTTCTAAAATTTTTTGCTTTGGCTGCGGATCTATTTCTTGCGTCATATATGCAACAGTATATGGCTGAGAAATTGTTTGCCCTAGACCGATTGGTAGCGCAACATCTTTGTAAGCGTGTTGTTTCATAATATCCGGAACAAAGAGATGTCTTTCTACTTTCAAAAATGCATCAAGAACTCTCTGATTAGATATTCCTTTACTACGTAAAATTTCTACTAGTTCTTTTCTTTCGGTTTCGTACATTTAAATATTAGATGTTAAATTTGCACAGCAAAGATAAAAACTTAGAACTTATTCTCTGCTATCATTTGTAAAAGGAAGAAAAAAATGTTGGAAGTATTAGCTGGAGCAATCTTAATCATGTTTATGCGTATCTGTGATGTAACTATTGGTACGTTCAGAACTATTATGGTTGTACAATCAAAAAAATATCATGCAGCAGTGGCCGGATTTTTTGAAGTATTAATATGGCTCGCTGCAATGAGGTATATTGTTCAGCATTTGGATAATTTTTACAATTTTCTTGGATACGCAACCGGTTTTGCTCTTGGTAATATTTTAGGAATAACTCTCGAGCAAAGAGTTGCTATAGGATACGTGCAGGTAAATGTTGTATCAAGACATCATACAGATGAAATAACCGCAAAATTAAGAAACTCCAAGTTTGGTGTTACTATTCTTCCGGCAGAAGGAAAGTCTGGTGAATTATCTATTATCTTAGTTATTATTAAGCGGAAATTTCTCAAACAATTAATGTCAAGTATTGAAAAGATTGATAAGCAAGCATTTATAACTGTACAACAATCCATTCCTTATCGAGGATTTATGCACGGTTCAAGTGTTTAGTAAATAAATTCTTAATCTTGCGATTAATGATTCGGCAGTATTATATTTGCGGTGCGAGAAATTAGTGTTCTAAAAATTTTGATATGCGGGAATAGCTCAGTTGGTAGAGCGCAACCTTGCCAAGGTTGATGTCGCGGGTTCGAGTCCCGTTTCCCGCTCTACGATCCCGATAAAATCGGGATTTATTTTATAAGGCGCTGTACC
>JAHEZQ010000032.1 GCA_023250955.1 Melioribacter sp.
TGCATATTGGTTAGCAACACCGTTTACAAACGTATTTTGAGGTGTTGACCAAGAGCCGCACCATATTGCAGGAATGGCACGGTTAGTAAATGTAATACTATCATTAAGCATTGCGTCAACCACCACACCTTGCTGTGACAGTTGGTTCATGTGAGGTACATATCTTAAAAGCGGGTCACCAAGTGTTTCAGAGTACCGAGCCCCATCTATAATAACTAGTACTACGTGTGACGTTGTTTGAGAAAATATATTATGAGTAGAAACACAAATTAATAGTCCGCAAAAAAAGAGTTTTTTAAAAGTTCTCATTTCCCAATCCACTCACTAATTATTTTGCATATAACGTCGTTGCGCCTAACACGCCACCAAGAACAGACGGCTAAGTTTTGTTAACGCAACTTTTATTTATAAATCAGTTTTGTTTTACAAATCAACTAATTCTGAAAAGCCAACCCCTAATGCGACTCAATATGACCGTATCGAAGAAGCGGTCGTTGTTGAGGCGCTTGTTATATGGCATTTATTTTATTAAAATAATTTTTTTAGTTTGGTTAAAACCATTCGTAATCATTTTACAGAAGTAGATCCCACTTGCAATATCGCTTGCATTATATTTTATTTCATAATTGCCAGCTTGCTTTTCTTCACTTATCAATGTTTTTATTTCTCTACCTACTAAATCATAAATTTTTATTTGAACAACCGATAATCTTGGAACTGAATACTTTATAGTAGTACTAGGATTAAATGGATTAGGGTAATTCTGTTTAAGAGAGTATTCATTTGGTAAATTATCAGAAGTATTATTGACACTTGTAATCATTTCAGACAAAGGGCGTTTCCATATTTCATAGAAAGTGCACACATATATGTCCGTACCCTTAATAGCTAATGATTCATAACTAGAGTTTAAATTAGCTGTAACACTCTTCCATGAAACACCATTGTCCGAAGTTTGAAAAATGCCGTCACCGCCAATTGCCGCAAAAAGATTAGAACCACTCACTGCAAAGTAATTCGCAAAATAGTTTTTAACTCCAATAAGCCAAATTAATTGCAAATTTACGCTAGACCAATTTTTACCGTTGTTAGTTGAAACAAATACTCCTCCACCATCAGTACCAACAAATAGATTTGAACCGATTACTGCAAGATCATTAATGTTTAGATTAGTAAGTCCGGTCTCATATTGCAACCAGTTTGTTCCATTGTTTGTTGAATAGAAAACCCCCTCCCCTCTAGTGCCGGCATAAAGATATGCCCCATTAGCCAAAAGAGCATAGTTGCTTAAACCATAAAGGCCATTATTAACAGGAGTCCAATTCGTGCCATTATTAGTTGAAAGGAAAACGCCACCGCCTTGAGTTCCGGCAAATATATTAATGCCACTAAACGCGAATGAGTAAACTTTCATATTTGTTAAACCGGAGTTTACGGTTTTCCAATTATTCCCATAATCGGTAGAAAGAAAAATTCCCCCTTCATAAGTTCCGGCAAAAAGATTTGAACCGTTTAATCCTATTGCTGTAACTTGGCGGTTAGTTAATCCGTTATTTACTTCTGTCCATGTGGCACCGTTATCGGAGGAACGAATTACTCCAATGTAATCAGCAGCAAAAATGTAATTGTCGTTTGCAATAATGTGGCTTTTACTATGGGGATAAACTTGTACCCATTGAGCACTATTAATAGAGGTTATCATCATTTGAATAAGAATTAGCAAAAACAAAGCACAATTATGATTCATTTTATATCTCCTCATTTGAAAGGATTTATTATTTATTTGTATATCTGCCTTTCCCAGAGATCTGATTAAAATATTTCTTAACCAGCACCAAAAGATTTAATTTAAGATTAATATTTTTCCATATAACGACGTTGCGTTTAAGCGGACGCCACAAAGTGTCCGCTACTAATTATTTGATTTACTGTTTATATAATTTTGTTACACTAATACCAAACAAACTAAATCAACAATAACAACAAATGTTTCGACCCACTACAGCGTTCCGCTTGAGACGCTTGTTATACTGCGTCAATAATTATTCATGAATAATTTTTTCAATCGATCTTTTTACTCCAGGAGATAGTGATTCCAAATATTGTTCTTGTGTTAGAATATCAATTTCTTCCAATAATTCTGGATGGTTTTTTGCAATTTTCATAATGAACTTAAATGCTGTTATTCTTACTGATGGTTTTTTACTTATTTGTTCCCATAAATTCACACATGTATTAAAAATCTGACCCTCATATTTTTCACTGATTTTCATCTTATAAAGAATTTTTAGCAATTCACGCTGATGACCATCTTCCTTTTCTTGAATACAATTTACAATTGATTTAATATGCTTCTGAATTCGTTTGTCATTTTCTTCGACACTACCCCATATTAAAAATGCTGCACGCCATGAATATGGTTGTCTATCTGATATTGCCAATTGAATGACTTCTTCAAAATATTCTGGATGAGATTGTAAAAATGATATCATTTCATTTTTATAAGAAGTCATTAATTTATTTTCTAAAACAGATTCCATTTATTTTGATTTGCAGTATAACTATTAATTATACTGCCAATATGCTGTATTGTACACAGGCAGCATGCGTACTATATTCCAGTAAAAAGTTTATTTATTCATCAAATTCTAAAAATCTTGCCGTATAAACAACACACCAATTAAAGTATACTATCCAGCGGACTTCTGACACCCAATACAGTTTTTAAAACATGAGTATAGATCATAGTTGTCCTTACGCTTTTATGTCCTAGAAGTTCTTGAACTGTTCTAATATCATGTCCGGAATCCAATAAATGAGTAGCAAAACTATGACGAAAAGTGTGTGGACTTCCGGGTTTATTTATTTGCAATTCCTTAACTGCTTTCTTCACTTCTTTTTGAATTACGCTATCGTGGACATGGTAACGGTATTTTGTTTTATTTTCTTTATCATAATAAAAACTGTTTGACGGGAAAACATATTGCCATCCAAATTCTTTCCCTGCATTTGGATATTTCTTTTTTAACGCATAAGGTAATTCGGTTTCGCCAAATCCTTTTTTTAAATCCGAATCGTGGAGTTTTTTGACTTTACGGATATGTTCTTTCAAATCAGAAATTAATTTTTGAGGCAGTACTGTAATCCTATCCTTTTCACCCTTTCCGTCTCTTACAATAATCTGATTCATTTCAAAATCAACATCTTTAACTTTCAAATTTAATCCTTCATTCAAGCGCATTCCTGTTCCATATAATAAACTGATAAATAATTTATTTGAACCGTCTAAATGGTTAATAATTTGAGAAGCTTCATGTCGAGAAAAAACAACTGGTAAATGTTTTACTCTTTTTACATTCTTAATATCTTTTATCCAGCCTAATTCTTTTTTTAAGATTTTTTTATAAAGGAATAAAATTCCTTGCAATGCTTGGTTCTGTGTAGAAGCGGAAACATGCTTATTAATAGCAAGATGATTTAGAAAATTTTTTATTTCCTCTGCGCCTAATTTATCCGGATGAATTTTATTATTAAAGATTATGAATTGTTTAATCCAAGAAGTGTAACTCTCTTCGGTTTTTTTACTGTAATGATTAGTCCGCAGAGTAATACGAACTTGATCAAGAAGTTTTGGTCTTCGTAAAGGTAATTTTACAGCAGTTTCCAAAAGTCCGTCCCCGATTTTGTGTTCAACTTAAACTTAAAAACTTACTTTTTCAATCGAAAATAAAAGCAGAACAAGATCAAGAGCATGAATATTAAACCGACAACTGATCATTGACCACAGATCACCATCCGTATCCAACTTCTGATAATTTCAAAATAACGAGGAGAGTATTTGTACGTTCCTGCTTTATTCAGCTCAGTAATTTCTTTTAAACAACCCGTTGTAGTAATGCTCATGTTGTGGTCAACGCCGGGAAGCATTTCAATTTTGTAAAATGGATTGTCCGCTTTCTTCAACGCTTTCATATAAGAATCATACGCTTGATGCGGATCTATCTGCGTATCATTTTCACCGTAAACCATAAAGATTGGAATTTTTATTTTTTCAATTATTGTTATCGGATTAAAATGTGATTCATCATTTAGATCTATTTCCCGCGGCCACCATTTACGCGCTTTGCTCACAAATCCGGAATCATAGTTCACGGATTTAATTATCATCGGATTTTCTTCAAAGTAATTTATTGCTTCATCAAATTTTTGTTTGTCTGCCGTGGTTCTAAGTGCGGAAAACATTTCAACATTTTTTTTAGCAACGGCTTCGCTGTATCCTTCGCATATCATTTGTTTCTCTATCAAATAATTCCATTGCTCAATAGAATTTTCTCCCGGACATGAAGAGCCCATAATAAAAGAAACATCTTTTGTTTTTGTTGTAACAAGCGGCATAATGTATCCCGCCTGACTGCTTCCTAACAACCCGATCTGTTTCGGATTTATTTGCGGGTGTTTTTTAAGTGTGTTAATAGCATCAACAACAATTCCGGAAAGCTGATCGAACAAACTGTCATCGAAAACTTCTCCTTTTGAATCGCCGTAACCTGGTTTATCAATTCTAAAATAAGCGATGCCTGATTCGAGAAAACAATTTATTAATGCTCTGCTTTGATTTGTTTGAACTGCGCGGTAACTCGGTCCGCTGCCCGATACCCAAATAACAAGCGGATGTTTTGATAATGTGTTTATGTTAGGAAGATAAAGATTGCCGGTAATTTCAAAATGTTTTGAGTTAAACTGTATTTCTTCAATGCGCTCGACTTTTAATACAGTATCCATATCGGCAGAAGAATTGCTCTGCGCAATTATTTCCCCCCGGACAAAAATAATGTTGATAGTAAGTATAATCGAAATGATTAAAGGACTAGTTCTCATAGCAAATTCCTTTTAACGGCGATAAACGAACATGCCGCAAAACCAATCTCCCTGCTTCGACAAGCTCAGCATGACAATCAGTATTACAATGTGATTAGCCAAACGAACTTTGCAAGGATTGCAAAATCTTTCGAGCGCACTTTTCCATCAGTAGAAAGAAGCTGGTTGATAACAAGATAAAGATCGCTGCCTATCTTCGGTTTCCAATTAATACGGTAGTTCAGGTTAACTTCATTGTTCTCATTATTCCATTGCGCAAAAATGGAAGAGAAAAGTTTTGTAGAAAAATTGTAGCCGATCCTTCCGCCTACCTCGCTTGTGTTAAGACGGTTATTGTTAATATCAATACTGTTAAAAGTATAATCACCGGAAAAGATAAAATGTTTATCTGCATTGAGCGAAAGAGAAGAATTAAAACTTTTTCTTGTTCCGTTGTAGTATCCGCCCCACACATAATCAATGCTGCCAAAAACAATTCTTGATGAAGAAGATTCGAAATCAACACCGTAAGTGGTGTACCAATAATCCCCCGCTTTAATTTGGTTCCCGTTAAAAATTTCAAAATCTTCTTCGGGTTTATCAAATACCCTGTGAATTCCTACTCCGAATTCATCTCCGCCGTCAGTTACAATGTTAAGCGGACTTGTTGCGAACTCTGCCGATTGAAGTGTTCCGTTATTATCGAAATACATATTTGCTTCTATTACTTCGAACTGAAGTTTCTTAATACCATATTGATTGATACGCGGCGATAAAGTGAAATCATAAACGAGCTGCCGATAACCTTTGCGCGCAACAAATCCCATGGCAGGATTAAATCCCGATTGTATAAATCTGTAGCCGAGATAACTATCAATAAGATCATTCGGATAATCTATAAAGAAATTGCCAGCCCAAGAATTTTTAGCCCCGCCGTTTTCGTCTGTCTTGGCAACGGCAGCATGCACGATTAAATTTTGATCGCCTAAAAAATCATTAAAAGAAAAATGAACATCACCGCCGAAAGCGCGGTTATAACCCGCTGAAGAAAGTTTATTCGTTACAAGAAATCCAACCGATGAAGAATTGAAAAGATCATACTTAACACGCGCGGTTCCGTAATTTATTGTCGGCTCATTATCCTTTGATGCTGTCTGCATATTGATTGCGCCGATCTCGAAATCACCAACGCGTCCCACTAATTTTGCACCGGCAATAATTGGCATTTCTACACCGTTGCTGATTCCGACTCTTCTACTGTAAGCCAAAAGATTATTATCACCCAAGCCGAATTCAAAAAGTTTCATTCCTTCCAAAAAGAATTCTCTTTTTTCAGGAAAGAATAAAGGGAAACGCGTTAGATTAATTCTTGCGCGGTCGCTTTCCACTTGTGCAAAATCGGTATTAAAAGTTGCATCAAGCGAAAGTGTTTCCGTAATTCCGTATTTAAGATCCAAGCCGGGCTCGTGTTTATATTTTTCTTCTCCGTTTACAAATTGTGCACCGGCAGTAAAATATGGTTTAAGATAAACCGGGTTACCCCGTTGAATATTTTCAATTCCGGTTAAATCTCCGGCCCCGGCAATTTTTATTAAACCAAGATTTTTCCCGATCGAAGTCCATTGTACTGTTTCATTATTGCGACGGAGATCTCGGGATACATTAAATCCCCAGATTTGTTTTTGCTTGTTATAAAATTTAAATGTAGAAAACGGAAAACGGAATTCCGCACTCCATCCATTATTAAGAATTTTGCATTCAACTTCCCACACACCGTTCCAAGCTTCATTAAAATCTTTCATCTCAAATCCGGTTAGCAGCGCATCATCTTGCGAGCCAAGCGGATTTGTTCCGAACCAATATGCAGAACGGTTATCGTCGAAGGTATCGAAGATCAGTTTAATGTTGTCATCATTGCTAATCATTCCGTCCCACTTCATTTCCCGCGCAATAATTTTATCCGGTTCGTTATCGTAACACATTACACCGATGTAAAGATTATCGTCATCATAAATTATTTTTAGCTCGGTAAGAAAAGACGGCTGAGCGCCGGCAATCGGTTCCTGCTGTAGAAAATCTTTTATCGGAACGGCCTTCTTCCAAATCTCATCAGATAAATCACCGTCAATAACCGGTGCGCTCTGAACGCGAACAGCAGTTACTGTTTTGTTTTGAGCGCTTAATGAAAGGAATAATGGAAAGAAGAAAAGAAGAATGGAAAATGTTTTTAATTTCATTCATCACCAGGATTTAAAAATTTGTGGAGAGAAAAATAGGAAAGATTTGCATTGATAAAAAAATGAATAGAGTTAAGAATTCTTAAATAATTAGAGTCTAAGTGTTTATTTGCTTTTCTTTTGTTTTGAAAAACGCATAGATGAAAAGAACACCGAAGAGAATATCTATAATCGCAGAACTTAGCGCCATAATTGAGGCGCGGTGCTGTATGAAAAGGATTAAAACAGCAAAACCATAAAGGAATTTTTCCATAATTGAGGGAATCATCATAAGTTTATAACGAAGCGGGTTGATAGCAATAAGAAAAAACAAAATCTGCCACGCGAGAGCAACACCGATAAATCCGTAAAAATATTCGGGATGAGTTATTGCGGGCGGAAAATCAGTGTTAAATTTGGTTTCAAAAAAATACATTGGCAGCAAAACAATTATACCATAAACCCCGGCAACTGTAAAAATATACTTAACAGATTTCATGATTATCTCGCTTTACTTAATAGGAAGTTAAATACGGACTCAACCTTAGTCAATAACGAAAATGATTAAATAATTTATTGAATCAATTTATTATATTTATTAAAAGAATTTGTAGAAAGGAATTATGAAAAATCTGAAAATTATTTCATGGAATGTTAACGGAATTCGCGCCGTTCTAAAAAAAGGATTTTTAGAATGGTTCATAGAAACAAATCCCGATATTTTATGCATTCAGGAAACAAAAGCATGGGAGGAACAACTTCCGGAGGAATTAAGAAATGTGCCGGGCTATAACGCGTATTTTTGCCAGGGAATAAAAAAAGGCTATAGCGGAACAGCAATCTATACAAAAGAAAAACCGCTAAGTGTAAAACGCGGTTTTGGAATTGAAAAATATGATTGCGAAGGCAGAATTTTGATCGCTGAGTATAAAGAATTCATTTTGATAAATATTTATTATCCGAACGGTAAGCAATCCCAAGAAAGACTTGATTACAAAATGGGTTTTTACGAAGCGTTTCAAAAATTTGCAAATGATTTAAAAGCAAAAGGGAAAAAACTTGTTATCTGCGGAGATGTAAATACAGCTCACAAAGAAATTGATTTAGCCCGTCCGAAAGAAAATTCAAAAATATCCGGTTTTTTACCGGAAGAACGCGCATGGATTGACAGATTTTTAGCTGAGGGTTATTTAGATACCTTGAGGATGTTTAAGGACGAAGGAGAAATTTATACGTGGTGGGACCAAATATCCCGCGCAAGAGATAGAAACGTGGGCTGGAGAATAGATTATTTTTATGTAACGGAAAATTTGCGGAAGAATATTTCAAATGCATTCACCATGCCTGAAGTTATGGGCTCAGACCATTGTCCGGTCGGTGTAGAGTTAAAATTTTAACAGGTATTAATCAGATCATTTTTTCGAAAACTCTAATTTGTCCGCTCCGGGATAACGAACAACAATTGTGTCGCCGCTTTCAAATTTATTCATCAGCAATTCTGAAGAGAGCGGATTTATAATAAACTTTTGCACAGTACGTTTTAACGGTCGGGCGCCGTAGGTTACATCATATCCGTGCTGAAGCAGAAAATCTTTTACATCTTCATCAACTTCTATTATGATATTTTTTTCAGCAAGCATCTTGCTAACCTTCAGTAATTGAATATCAATAATCTGTTTAAGTTCTCTCTTTAATAACGGTTTGAAAAATACTATTTCATCAATTCTGTTTAAGAATTCAGGTCGAATTGTTTTTCGTAATAATTCCGTTAATGAGACTCGTAATTCACCCAATATATTTTCAAAATTGTTTTCGTTAATCTCAGAAAGTTTTTCTTGAATTAAATGCGAGCCAAGATTAGACGTCATTATAATAATTGTGTTTTTAAAATCAACCGTTCGGCTCTGATTGTCGGTCAAACGTCCGTCATCTAAAACTTGAAGAAGTATATTAAAAACATCCGGATGAGCTTTTTCAATTTCATCAAGAAGAACAACTGAATACGGTCTTCTACGAACGGCTTCAGTTAATTGTCCGCCTTCATCATAACCAACATATCCGGGAGGTGCGCCAATCAACCGCGATACAGAAAATTTTTCCATGTATTCGCTCATGTCAATTCTTATCATAGCGTGTTCGTCATCGAACAGAAACTCAGCCAGAGAACGTGCAAGCTCCGTCTTCCCCACTCCTGTTGTTCCGATGAAGATGAATGAACCGATTGGACGGTTGGAGTCCTGCAACCCGGCGCGCGATCTTCTTATTGCATTTGCAACAGCAGCAACCGCATCGTTCTGTCCAATAACTCTTTTGTGTAATTCATCTTCAAGGCGCAAAAGTTTTGCGCGTTCGCTTTCGAGCATTCTGCTTACCGGAACGCCTGTCCATTTTGCAACCACTTCAGCAACATCTTCGGCGTCAACTTCTTCTTTCAGCATTTTATTGTTTTTTTGAATGAGGGCAAGATTTTCGGTTTCTTTTTTGAGGTTTCGCTCTAATTCATTTATTACACCGTAACGAAGTTCAGCAACTTTACCAAGATTTCCTTCACGCTCAAAACGTTCGGCATCAACTTTTGCTTTTTCAATTTCACTTTTCATTGAACGTATGACCTGAATCTTTTCCTTTTCAAGTTGCCAATGCCCTTTTAATTTATTTCGTTCTTCATGCAGTTCACTAAGTTCTTTTTGTAATTCTCCAAGTCGTGAAGCAGAATCCGAATCCTTTTCTCTTTTCAAAGCTTCTCTTTCGATCTCAAGTTGTTTTACTTTTCGTTCAATAATGTCAAGTTCTTCCGGCATAGAATCAATTTCAATTCTAAGTTTGGATGCAGATTCATCAATAAGATCAATTGCTTTATCAGGAAGAAAGCGGTCGGTGATATAACGGTTAGAAAGTTGCACTGCAGCAACGATTGCGCCGTCGGTTATTCTTACACCGTGATGGACTTCATAACGCTCTTTCAATCCGCGCAAAATGGAAATAGAATCTTCTTCGTTTGGTTCGGTTACTAAAACAGGCTGGAATCTTCTTTCAAGAGCCGCATCTTTTTCAATATACTTTCTAAATTCGTCAAGCGTTGTTGCTCCAATTGCATGGAGTTCTCCGCGTGCGAGTGCAGGTTTTAAAATATTTGCAGCATCCATTGATCCGTCTGTTCTTCCGGCACCGACGAGCAAATGTAATTCATCAATGAATAAAATAATTTCTCCTTCGGATTCTTGAACTTCTTTAATAACAGCCTTGAGTCGTTCTTCAAATTGTCCGCGGAATTGTGTCCCAGCTACGAGGGCACCCATATCTAGCGCAACAATTCTTTTTGTTTTAAGAGTCTCGGGTACATCGCCGGAAACAATTCGATGAGCGATACCCTCAGCGATAGCCGTTTTGCCAACACCGGGTTCACCGATT
Source organism: Melioribacter sp. (assembly GCA_023250955.1). Taxonomy (GTDB): domain Bacteria; phylum Bacteroidota; class Ignavibacteria; order Ignavibacteriales; family Melioribacteraceae; genus Fen-1258. The sequence continues at coordinate 10,485 of JAHEZQ010000032.1, forward strand.
AACACAGGGTTATTTTTTGTTCTTCGTGAAAGGACCTGAAGCACACGTCTAATTTCTTCATCGCGCCCAATCACAGGATCTAATTTATTTGAGCGAGCAAGATCATTCAGGTCACGCCCATACTTTTGCAAAGATTGATATGTATCTTCCGGATTTTGTGAAGTTACTCTTTGATTTCCACGGATATCTTTGAGTGCAGATAGAATTATTTTTTTATTAATTCCAGATTCATTTAATATTTTTCCGGCAGGGCCCCGATCGTCACTTAGTGCAAGAAGAATATGCTCATTCGAAACGTATTCGTCTTTTAATAATTTTGTTTCTTTTGAAGCAGCGTCAAATAGTTTAGCGGAGTTTGTAGATAGTTGTTGGTTTCCTATTCCGCTTCCCGAGACCTTTGGCAAGCGTTCTAGCAACTCTCCAATCTTTATTCTTATATGATTGATGTTGACGCCTGATTTTTGAATAATTGAAACAGCAAGATTTGATTGATCTTGAAGCATCGCAGCAAGAAGATGTTCCGGTTCAACAATTTGATTATTATAGTTTTGAGCAATCTCTATTGCGCTTTGAACTGTTTCCTGTGCCTTGACAGTAAACTTATTAAGATTAAAAGCCATTACTATAACCTAAATAATTTCTAATTCTAATTTACTTCTCATACAAATTATTTACTAAAAAGGTTTCGAGTTGTAATAAAACATTACGAATTAGTAAATATTGAATTAGTAATAAAACTGCACAGTTGTTGATAAGATCTGTTTATTGAGTGTAATTGTGAATTGTTTTAATTTAGTGCCCCCGTTTCTCAAACTCTTTTTAAAATTATTCCGGAACGAAATGAATTTTGAAAATGATACAATCGTAGCTTTAGCAACACCAGCAGGCGTAGGCGCTATTTCGATAATACGTGTTAGTGGCTCTGATAGCATTTCAACAGTTGATAAAATTTTTGAAGGTAAACATAAATTATCTAATCACCCTACGCACACAATTCACTATGGAAAGATTTATAATGAAAACAAAGAATTGATTGACGATGTACTGGTTTCGATTTTCAAAAAACCAAATTCTTACACTGGAGATGAATCTGTAGAAATTAGTACTCATGGAAGTTCACTCATCACACAGAAAATAATTCAAACACTCTTGAAACAAAACATCCGTTTAGCCGAGCCGGGCGAGTTTACCAAACGAGCATTTTTAAACGGCAGAATAGATCTAGCACAGGCGGAAGCTGTTGCAGATTTAATTAACTCAAGAACAGAAGCTTCTTTTAGAGGAGCGAGAAATCAACTTGATGGATTACTTACTGAAAAAGTTGAAGGTCTAAGAAATAAATTAGTAACAGTATCATCACTTATAGAATTAGAATTGGATTTTGCAGAAGAAAATCTAGAATTTGTTTCAAAGAATGAGGTAATTAAATTAATTGATGAAATAATTCTTGAAATTGATCAACTATTGGAAACGTATAAATTTGGTAAAATTTTAAGAGATGGTGTAAACGTTGCAATAGTTGGTAAACCGAATGTTGGGAAATCATCACTTTTAAACTATGTTTTGAAGGAATCTCGGGCTATTGTAAGCCATATACCCGGAACAACACGAGATGTTATTCGCGAAGAGGTTTCAATTGATGGAATATTATTTCGTTTATTTGATACAGCTGGAATTAGGAGTTCATACGATGAAATTGAAAAAGAGGGCATATCTCGTAGCCAAGAAGCTGTTAAAAATGCCGACATTGTTATTTTTTTAAATGACGCAACAGAGAGTTTTTCTGCAGATTTATATAATCAACTGGTACAATTAACATCTAAAGATAGAATATTAATAGTATTAAATAAGGTTGATTTAAATCCTGGTGAATATTTTAAGGGAGACATGAAAGTTTCAGCAAAAACTGGTATTGGTATAAGCGATTTATTTAATTTGATGAAGGATAAAGCGATTGGTTTAAATAATTACACTGAAAAATCCGCCATTATTTCATCAATCCGTCATTATGATGCACTTCAGAAGGCTTTAGAACAGCTTAGAAATGCAAAAAGATCAGTTGAGAATAAAATGAGCGGGGAATTTATATCTACTGATTTAAGAAGCGCTGAAGATTTCCTTGGTGAAATAATTGGAATAGTATCTTCTGATGAGATTTTGAACAATATTTTCTCAAAATTCTGTATAGGGAAATAATTAGTTTCACGGGAAACCGATAATAGTCTGTCCTAATAAAAAATCGTTCCATGTGAAACAGAAAGGTTTAATGAGAAATTTCGATATTATAGTTATTGGTGGAGGACATGCTGGAATTGAAGCCTCAATTGTCGCAGTTCAAATGGGCTGTTCCGTTGGGCTTGTTACGATGGACAAAAATGCTATAGGTAGAATGTCATGTAATCCAGCAATCGGTGGTAGTGCAAAAGGACATTTAGTGCATGAAATTGATGCACTGGGCGGGTTTATGGGTCTTATTGCGGATAAAACTGGAATTCAATTTCGAGTACTCAATAAATCTAAGGGACCAGCTGTCTGGGCGGGTAGATGTCAGTCTGATAGAAAGTTATATTCGCAAGAAGCTGTAAATTTAGTGACGTCATTTAAGAATCTTGAAATTATTGAAGATTCAATTCTTGAGATCTATGAAGAGAATAAGAGAATTTCATATGTAAAAACTATTTCTGGAAATGAAATAAAGTGTAAAGCGTTAGTAATTTGTTCTGGAACTTTCTTGAATGGATTAATGCATACAGGCCTAACTTCAATAAAAGGTGGGCGGTTTGGAGAAAAAGCGTCGATAGGACTGTCAGAATCTCTAATAAAGATGGGATTTTCATCAGGTAGGCTAAAGACAGGAACCCCTCCACGTTTAAAAAAAGAATCGATCAACTTTGAAATTCTAGAAGAGCAAAAGGGAGATGAAAATCCCAAACCATTTTCACTTCGAACGAATAAAAATCGATTCCCTTTCCTTCCTCAAATAAGTTGTCACATTACATATACTGATAGAGTAGTTCACAGTATTCTTGAAAAGGGATTTGATAAATCGCCAATGTTTACCGGATTAATTGAAGGTGTAGGTCCTAGATATTGTCCATCTATTGAAGATAAAATAGTTAGATTTTCAGATAAACTCCGTCATCAACTTTTTTTAGAACCAGAAGGTTTAGACACAGATCAGATCTATCTTAATGGCTTTTCAACTTCTTTACCTGCAGAGATTCAATATGAAGCTATTCAGAAAATTAAAGGCCTTGAAAATGCTGAAATGGTACGCCCGGGATATGCTGTTGAATATGATTATTTTCCACCTTATCAAGTAGATCTTACTCTAGAAACAAAATTAATAAAAGGGCTATATTTTGCTGGACAAATAAATGGCACATCCGGATATGAAGAAGCGGCCGGACAAGGAATGATGGCAGGAATTAATGCAGCTTTACAAATACAAAAAAGACCAGAATTCATTTTAAAAAGAAGTGAAGCTTATATAGGAGTATTAATAGATGATTTGGTTTCGAAATCAACTAATGAACCTTATAGAATGTTTACTTCTAGAGCTGAACACAGACTTTTGTTGCGGCAGGATAATGTTGACAGAAGACTTCTTAAGTATGGTTATGAATTTGGACTAATATCAAAAGAATTATTTAACGAAATGAAAGAGAGGGAAACATTTATAACCGTTGGAAGAGATTTATTATCACATACAAAAATTTTGCCTAATCAAATAAATCAACTACTAGAGTCGAAGAACCTTTCTGGAATTTATAACGCCGAAACAATAGATAAATTAGTAAAAAGACCAGAACTCTCATTAAAAGAAATATTAAATCTGTTTGAACAAGCAGAAATGAAAGTTTATAATAATTTAATTGATAAGGAAAAATTATTAGAAGATTTAGAGATTGAGATAAAATATGAAGGTTACATTAGAAGACAGGAAGACTTAGTTGTAAAAACAGAGAAATTAGAAAAGACATTAATACCGTTAAATTTTAATTATAATAATTTAAAGACAATTTCTACAGAAGGTAGAGAAAAATTGTCAAAAATAAAGCCGCATTCGATAGGACAAGCAACAAGAATCTCGGGGGTTACACCTTCAGATATTTCCGTTTTATTAGTATATTTGAAAAGTTAATTAAGAGGGTTTGTTGGATCTTCAAGAGCAGTATTTGCGGGAACTTAAAAAGCTTTTTTGGGAAAACAGTCTTAATCCAGATGAATATCAGTTAGAAAGACTTGCGCACTTTGCACATTTAGTTACACAGAAAAACACCAGACTTAACCTAATTTCACGTCGTGATGTTTTACAAATAATTGAAAATCATATTTTTATTTCTTCCTATATAGCTGAATATCTTCCCAATAAAATTTCTAAATTTTTGGATATAGGTACAGGCGGAGGATTTCCTGGCATTCCTTTGGCGATAACTCGTCCTGCAATGAGAGGCGTACTTGTAGATTCGACAACAAAAAAAATTGAAGCTGTAAAAGAGTTTATCAGTAAACTTAAACTTAATAATATTGTTGCAGAAAATTTAAGAGTTGAAAGTGAAGAGTTTAAGCAAAAATATTCTGATTCTTTTGATTTAGTATTAAGTCGAGCCACAGTTACATTAAATATCCTTCTTCGTTATTCACTACCTTTAATTAAGGAGAAAGCCTACATTGCGACAATAAAAGGAGGAGATTTAGTGGATGAATTTAAAACAGCAGAACTGAAATATAAAGCACACATTAAAAAATCAACCATCTTTGAATTATCATATAAACCTTCCAATGCAAGAAACGAAAAAGGAAAAAAGTTAATTTTATTAGAGATCAACAAGTAAATTTTTGATCATAGAAGACCACCCTCATTTTTAAATGAACAGATTCCAAAATAAAGTTATATTTATTCGTAGGATTATTTAAAATGTTTTATAAATCAGATCCTACGTTTACCCTTATAAAATAAAGCTAACAAAGCTATTTAATAAAATGAGCCCTACAGAGAAGTTTTTAAGATATTCTACAAATAGAGATGTCGTTTTTGTTTTAGGTGCAGGGGCCTCTCACCCCGATGGAGTTCCTCTGCAGAGAGATATGTTGCCGATGATTATATCGGGTGGAATAAATGAGATCGAAAATTCAGAGATTGGAAGAATTGTTACTGAGTTTATTAAAGATAATTTTGAATACAATCAGGCTACTAATCAATATCCACAGCTAGAAGCAGTTTTTGGTTTCATTGATTATTTTATTCAACAGAACGAAAGTCTTAGTTCAAAATATACAAACGAAAAAATCAGAGACATCAAAGAATATTTAATTAAACTAATTCATTATGTTGTTAATATTCAAACTGATAAACGAAGTCACTACTATCATCTTTTTTGGAAAACAATTCAAAAAAATAATTCGAATACATCAATCATTACATTAAACTATGATACGTTACTTGAACAGGCGTTTGATTTTTTGTTTAAGAATCATGGTTATATTGATTATTGTATTCCTTTAATGAATTATGAACGCTTGCCGGAATTACGAAATTTTAATTTTTGGATTAACCCACGAGAGCCGGTATCCATAGATAATGATAATAATCCAATTTCTTATAAAATCATCAAATTACATGGAAGCTTAAACTGGAAGTATTGTAAATGCTGTAATCAAACTTTACTTACCCCATGGGACAGAATGATAGATTTGAATAAAGGGAAGTTTTTGGGTTATACATATCCAGAGAATAAAGAATATGAGTTTTTATGCCCAATCGATGGCACAGAGTTTCAGACACTTATTATGCCCCCAACCTATCTCAAAACAATCCATCATCCATTGATATCACAGCTAATGGCCGAAGCATCGCGAGAAATTAGAGCAACAAAAAAAATTGTATTCATTGGTTATTCACTTTCTAGTTCAGATGTACACATTAAAGCATTATTTAAAAAACAAATGACACCAGAAAAAGAATTAATAGTTATAAATCCCAAACAGAAAGAATCTTTAGAACTGAACTACAAATCGCTTACCCCAAATGTACGCTTCCTTTATTCTTCTTTCGAAGAATTTGTTAATGACGAAGTAGAAATAAGCTCAATTTTTTCCTAGAAACGTATTGACACAATCAAAATCTCACTCTATTTTAATACTACTTTATTAAAGTAGTGGAATAATAACAATGTTATCAAAATTAGCGACGTTAATATTAGGCATTTTGTCGGAAAGAGAACGTAATCCTTATGAGATTACAAAAATGCTCGAACGATTAAATACACGTAAATGGTTGCCTTTAGCAGATTCGACAGTCTATGCGACAATTAACAACTTGAAGAAGAATGGACTCATTTTAGGACGGCAAGAAAGAAGCGGGAATCTTCCAGAGAAAACAATTTATAATATCACACCTGAAGGTGAATTTGAATTGCACTCTTCAATAACAAGTTTTTTAGAAGATGATTCTACTGGACCAACAAATTTTGACATTGGAATTTTGTTAATGTATAATCTTAGTAAACCAGAAATTATGATGAAGCTTAAAAAAAAATTGGAGAGACTCGAAAACTTTTCTTATAACATAAAAAAACAAATTTTGAATTTTGAAATGGAGCCATCAAAAGTTGCATTTACTAGTTTGGCAATGTTGAAACATAGAATGCATTTAACTGAAGCCGAAATGAAAACCATTCGCGAATTAATTAAAGAATTAAATGTAAGGCATACTATTTCTGATATATCTCCGTTTGATTTGAGAATGATGTAACGCTAATCAAACAGATCATCCCCCGGGATACTTACTTCGCTAAATAAATATTTCTTATCGTTTAATTATTAGCTCTATATTGTATTCGTCTAACTTTGCTGGACTTGAAGATTTTGGATATGGATTTAATGATTTTAGAATTATTCGATATCCATTATAATTAATTTCTCTTGGGAATAATGTAGTGTGAAGAAATGAATGTAGTTGTTCTACTCCATTTGAAAGCGCTAAACTAACACCACCATCACCGGCCCAGACACAAGCTACATCCATCGGACAACGAGAATCGCGAACACCGTCAAATTTAATCGTAGTATTATTCTCAATGGATGCTTCCTCGCCATAATTAATATGCACTAACACGGAATCAATTATTGTATTAATAACAACTGCCGGGACTTTCGGCGAAGTTAAATCCGCGTTATCCTTACAGCCACCGACAATAATGATAAAAAGAATAGCCAAAAGAATTATAGTTTTTGTCATGTAATACTCATTTTATGAACGGTACAATTTTATAAAACTGATTATAAAAATAAAAGGCAAATATTTATTACCGCGCATTAAACCTTTTGTTTAAGATTAATTGTCTATAGAATAGAAGCAAAAAGAATTTCTAGTAAGAAGGAAAAACACAATGAAAAAAATGATCACAATATTAATAATTCTTGGAGTAAGCTTTACGGTTATATCAGCACAAACGTTAACACCCAAAATAAATAGAACACAGAAAAGTCAGCAGTTAAGAATTCATCAAGGTGTAAAAAACGGAGAACTTACTCGCCGGGAAGCGCATAGACTAGAAAATCAGCAAAAGGCAGTTCAACATAGGAAGCGAATTGCAAAAGCTGATGGAGTTGTAACTCCGGGTGAACGTAAACAAATCCGCCAGGAACAAAATAGAGCAAGTAAAAATATTTACTTAAAGAAACATAATAGAATTAAACAATAATCCCCCCCACACAAGTGACTCATACATACCCCTAAATCCGTTCTATGAAGTTCTGTAGAGCGGATTTTTTTGTGATAATTCATAGATCAGAAATAAGTTTTGAGGCTTGCGTTATTTATTTTCATTTTATTTAATGAAACTGAACCTTATCTTGCACAAAATTAAAATGTGAATAGCAACTTTTAAAAAAATTATATGATATACTAAATCAAAAAGAATTATATGAACCGCTCAGAAAAATTATCGAATGAATTATACAACTCGGTTTTGGGAGATCCTTGGCACGGATCTCAAATAAAAAAAATACTTGAAGATATTTCCGTAGAAAATGCATTTCTAAGACCCATTTCTTCTGCACATAACATAATAGAATTAACATTGCACATTGACGCGTGGACAGAAGAAGTTTTAAGCCGTTTTAATGGAAACATTTCTGCAGAACCAACCATGGGGGATTGGCCCTTACCTAAAAAGAATACAGAGAAATATTGGCAAACAGCAAAACAGAAATTATTTACCGACACAAATGAATTAATAGCTGTAATCAAAAAATTTCATGAAGAGAAACTTGATGAACTTGTAGGCGATGAACGAAACATTTCGCTTGGAACAGGTTTTTCTTTTGAGGGTTTAATAATCGGATTGGTACAACACAATGCATATCATGGGGGACAAATAGCATTATTAAAAAAAATTGTTTGATACAGTAACATTACTGTATAAGAAACGTCTATTTATAAGTTGAATACAATAATCTTTGCCATATAACGTTTACAGTCTTAGTAATACTTAATTATTTTTCTCATTCATCAATTAACCTTAGGGGATTAAGATGAGCTCTAAAGTTGTAATCCTTTTATTGACATTTCTTTTTATCTATGTATCAATTTCATTTTCACAGGAAGATCGATCATTAATAAAAGAAGGCGCTCCAAACGTTTTCATTGATTGCAATTATTGCGACATTAATTTTATCAAAGAGCAAATACCAATTGTTAATTACGTGCGCGACAGGAAAGACGCAGATGTCCACGTTCTTTACACTTCACAAAACACCGGCTCTGGAGGGAGCGATTATACTTTACTTTTTATCGGACAGAATAAATTTGCCAATGTGAACGATACTGTAAAGTACACAACTAATAAAACTGATTCGGACGATCAATCAAGAATAAAAATGGTAAAAGCACTTAAACTCGGATTGATCAAATACATTTCTAAATCATCTGTTGCAGATCAAATGAATATTTCATTTCCTAAAAGTAACAAAGTCGAACAGCCGAAAGACGACTGGGATTATTGGGTTTTTAAATTAAGCTCTAATGGAAATTTCAGCGGTGAGAAAAATTATAACAGCACATATATTTATAGTTCTATCTCTGCAAATAGAACCACAGAAGATTTGAAGCTAAATTTTTCCCTCTCGAATAACTATAGTGAAAGTAACTATATTTATGATACATCAACCGGGAGCGAAACAATAACGAACATTACCCGGAGCCAATATGCGAATGCATCTTTTATTAAAGCGATTGACAGTAAATGGTCATGGGGTATTTGGGGAAGCGCATATTCTTCAACCTACAGTAACATAAATTTTAGTTATTCATTCGCACCGGGAATAGAGTATAATATTTTTCCATATTCCGAATCGAATGTACATCAGCTGAGAATTTATTATAAGATTTATCACACATTTAACAAGTACGTAGACGAAACATTTTATTTTAAGAAACAAGAAGATTTATGGCAACATGCACTAAGCGCATCTTTGTCTTTGATTGAACCATGGGGTAGCCTTAGCCTGGGATCAGATGTAGAAAATTATTTGGATGATTTTACCAATATAAGTTATGGTGTATATAGTTCAGCCAGCTTAAGACTGTTCAAAGGATTTTCGTTGAGTTTTTATGTTAATTATTACAAAGTTGGTAAACAAATTACTTTGCCTCTTGAGGGCGCATCCCTTGAAGAAGTGTTATTAAGAAGAAGACAGCTTGAAACTTCATATAACTATTACGCATACTTTGGCATATCCTATTCGTTTGGCTCTATATTTAATAATTTTGTGAACCCGCGTTTTGGCGGCGGCGGCGGTTCAACGATGATCATAAGTGATTAAATAATTTGAAATGCGGCGCTTGTCAGCGCCGCATTTATTTGTTTAGTGAATTTTATTCTTTACTGAATCAAAACCGTTCGATAAATCAGTTAACTTTTTTTAACTATCACTTTAGTTATTATTAAATATTTTTGAGTATCATTAATAATGGCTTGATATGAAAAACCCATGGAAAATACACATCCTTCTTTTCCTTTCTTGCATTAGCATTATTGCTCAGAATGCAACAGACAATTTAACAGTTGAAAAATATTTACCGGGATTAAATAGAATTTTTAAGCTTCACGAGATTATAAAAGAAATGCACCCAACGCTTGAACATGTTTATCCAGTTGCAATAGCAGAAGAAGGACAATTCTACATTTTTGAACCTACTGCAAATAACACATATCGTTTTGTAAAACAAACGGCAATTACATTACCAGTACCCAAAGGAATAAAGGCGGCATACCCACTTCAGGAAAATGATAATAAAATGACGTGTGTAGTAACGGGAGAAGTGTTTGATTCAATGGACGGTTACGCAATAATTTTTCATGAATTCGTTCATTGTGCAGAGTTTGCTACAATTGAGATGAAGCTGAAGGAAAATTTGAAAATCTACAAACTTGCAATGGAACAAAAAGATTGGATGTGGGAATTAAATTACCCTTTTCCATATTTGAAAAAAGAATTTACTGAATCTTTCTTTTCTCTTCTTTCAGCAATGAACGAAAAGGATTTAGATGCTGTAAAAGAAGTTCGGAAAACACTTCGTCAGTATTTGAGCAAAGAAGAATATTCTTATATGACTTGGGTTGAATGGAAAGAAGGATTTGCCCGCTGGGTAGAAAATAAAGTGAGAAATAAATTTAGAATAAATGAAAATCATGCTGGTAGAACAGAACCATTTAATAGAACAACATTTTATGAAGCAGGCTCACAGTTGATAGAACTCATTTTTAAATCGAATCCAGAGATTATGCCTGATTTAGAAAAACTTTATGCATTCATTCAACAATAATATTTAAAAACAAAATTCTAAAAAATGACAGCCGCTGAAGTAATTAAAGAATTAAAAAAACATTACAATCCTAAAAATATTGAAGGAATGAAGCGATACGGAATAAAAGCAGATAAGGCTTTCGGCCTTAACGCTCCGACAATGTATGCCATTGCGAAACGCATAGGGAAAAATCACGAGCTTGCTCTCGAGCTGTGGGAAACCGGTTATCATGAAGCTCGGCATATTGCAGCAATGATTGACGATCCAAAGCTGGTAACAAAATCACAAATGAATAGATGGGTAAAAGATTTTAACTCGTGGGATATTGTTGACGGAACATGCAGTAACTTGTTTAGAAAGACACCGTACGCATTTGAGAAAATTTTCGAATGGTGCGAAAAAAAAGAAGAGTATATCCGTCGAGCTGGATTTTCTTTGATCTGTTATGTTGCCGTTCACGATAAAAAACGAGATGACAAAGATTTTCTACAATTTTTTCCGCTTATCAAGAAACATTCTATTGATGAAAGAAATTTTGTGAAGAAAGCCGTTAACTGGGCTTTACGCACGATTGGCAAGCGAAGTAAATTCTTAAACAAAGAAGCACTCAAACTTGCAAAAGAAATTCAAGCACTCGATTCAAAATCCGCACGTTGGATTGCAAACGATGCAATCCGTGAATTAACCAATCCCAAAATCTTAGCTAGAATCAAATAACTTTGCGCTACACTACGCCGATCTTCTGAAGCAGAACCTTTCCGTATAAAGGAAAATATTTACCGATAAACGATATATTTTTCTTGACAAACCAGATGCGATTAATTAAGTTGCGGTTAGCAAATGAAGGGAGGAATGATGAAAGAGTATATAAAAAGTCTTTTTAAGAAACATGAAAACTTCAAAGGATGGAATTTTTACTTTGACAAACATCCGGTTATGGTTTTATTCTATTCTTTATTAACTATTGCGTTTGTGTTGGTTGTGTCGTTTACAGCGTTAAATTTAATTATGGTGATTCTTGTATCGTCGAAAATGATAGTGCAGCCCGTTAGCAATAATCTCTCTTTTTATTACCTAGGAAATTTTTTAGTTAACGCGAGCGCTAATTCAATGTATCTGGGATTCTTAGGTGAATTCTTAAAGCCAGCTATTTACACAGACATTTTCGGCAATCATTCTTTTATAATGAGTTTAGTTGGTTATATTATCAGAACCATGCCCACAATTTTTTTCTTAATATACTTCAGGCAAATATTATTTAGTGCCATCACTAATAATCCTTTCGAAAAAAAGAATATCACCAGACTAAGAATAGTTGGATTGATATTTTTATTGACACCGTTTATTATAGTTTTGTCCGTATCGATTTTTGATCTAACCGGATTCTCTCGGAACTTAATCAGCTTTTCTAATCTAATGAAGATGAGTGTTAGTTACGGTTTTTATAACTTTTATAATATTGTTGGCAATATCCATTTTCTTTTTGGCGCTTTCATTCTTGTTGTGGCAGAAGTCTTTAAACTCGGAATTAATTTAAAAGAAGAAAACGATTTAACTGTGTGAGGTGGAAAATGAAAACGAATAATTCCAAAAGAATTCTATTATTATCGCTTAGTTTTTTTAACATCATGTTCGGAATTTTTATTGGTATAGCCGGATTGTCAATTTTCTTTCTGGTCTATGATCTCGCATCTCCAGGTTATTATTATCGTGGATTTTTTATGATACTATCCAGACTTGGTATACAGTTAACCTCACCTATTCACGATTACTACGGCGACTATGGTATTTTTGCGTCATTCACAAGTAAGTATGTAACAACATTTTTAGCATTCTTTTATTCAAGTATTTTCTTGACAGCAATTTTATATGTCTTAAACCAAATACGATCAATCCTAAAAATCTCTTACTCCGACACTCCATTTACTATGAAAGCAAGCATGTCATTAAAAAAAATTGGGACAGTAATTCTTTTTGTTCCAATGTTTTTTTTGATCTTATGGTTTGCTCTTTACATTAACATGGTCTCAAAATCTAACTTTGGTCCATCTTTCTGGAATCATTGGTCATGGGCGATATTTTTTCTGAAAATAGCTCTGTACTGTTTGTATTATGCTATTCTTGGAATATTTTTCTTTGCTTTGGGAGAAGTTTTTAATAGAGGTCATCAACTGAAACAAGAAAACGATTTAACTGTGTGAGGTGATGAAATGATACGCATAAACTTAGATGTAATGATGGCAAGAAGAAAAATGTCTCTCACAGAACTTGCGGAAAAAGTTGGGTTGACCATGTCAAATCTTTCAGTTCTTAAAACAGAAAAGGCGCGAGCAATTCGTTTCTCAACGCTCGAATCAATTTGTAAAGTTTTAGAATGTCAGCCGGGAGATATTTTAGAATACATTCCCGACAAGAAACCGGAATGATTTATAGATTGCTATTTATTTGTAAATGATGGATTATAGAACCGTAAAATTTGTAAGTATAGTAATACATTAGTTTTTTGTTGGAAAGGATCTACCGCTGATTACATAGTTGTTTTACATAAATGATATCTTTAAAAATAATTCATGGGGGTGAACGTGAAGTTCAAGTCCGCAATCTTTTTGCTTTCCTTTATATTTTCTAATTTTTTATTCGCCCAACAAACATCAGAAAATTTTAAGCTGATTGGTTCAGTTGTTGACCTGATGACGAGCAAACCTCTTGCAAATACTTCGGTTGTTGTTTTTTCCAAATCATCCGGAAAAGAACTTAAAGGAATTGCCACTGACGAAAAAGGTAATTTTACTCTTGAGAACATTCCTGAAGGTAAAATCCGCGCAAAATTTTCTATGGTTGGTTATCAAACTCAAGTAATTGATTCTGTAGATATAAATAAATCACCAAGAATAGGATTGATACGGTTAATGCCGACTTCTATTGAAATGCCCGAGATGGTTATTAAATCAATGAAACCGATGATCGAATTTCATGCTGACAGACAAGTTATCAATGTTGATCGCCTTCCCGGAAGTTCCGGTACAATTACAGATGCATTAAAAAATTCCGGACTTGTGGAAGTTGATCCTTCAACAAATAAAATTACAGTGCGCGGACAAGGTTTAAAACTTCAGATGGACGGACACGAGTACAATATGCCGAGCGAAATGCTGGCTCAGTTACCAGCAACAATGATTGATCAGGTAGAAGTTATACTAGCACCCGGCGCAAAAGAAAGTGCTGAAGGCGGAACTTACATTTTAAATCTGATCACAAAAAAAGAAGCATTTAGTAATTACAGTGGAATGTTTACCATTAGTCTTTCCTCGAACAAAAGAAATTTTGGCGGAACGTATCTAAATTACAAAGCTGATAAACTAAATCTTTTCGGTCAAGCATACGGCAGTTTAATGGAGATGAGCAATAAGAATGAAAACGAAAGATATGTTTATACAAGTCCGACAATGTATTATCAAAAATATCTTGGAGAAGCAAAAAATAGTTTTTTCTCCGGCTATTTTAAAGTTGGGTTCGATTATGATTTTGATGCAAACAATTCCACAACATTTTTTGTTAACTATAACGGGTATAAATATAATTCAGAAAGCAATGGCAACTCTCTTGTAAACGATAAGAATAATATTTTTCAATATAGTTACAACGGTTTATACAATAACGGCGGTGCGAATACAAATCTTTCTTTCTATGGATTTTATAAAAAGAAATTTGCAGCAAAAGGACATGAATTAACCTTTGACGCTATGTACACTCTTTATGGAGATCTAACCGATTCAAAAAATAATCTAGATTACAGCAACAGAATAGGCAAACCGCAATTGCAGAACAGCAATACAGATGTTAACGCAAAAACTTTGATTTTGAAAACCGATTACGTTTTGCCAATCGGCCAGAACAGATTGGAGGCCGGCTACAACTTTACCTACCGCACAAGAAACAACGATTACAAAGTGGAAAATTTTTCTTATCTCACCGGGAATTGGTTAGATAGTTTGAAGATGGGCAATCTTTTTAAATATTATGAAAGCATAAACGCGCTATACGTAACTTATGCTCATAAGCTTGGAGACTTCGATATAAAATTGGGATTGAGAACGGAAAATCTTTCTACGGAAGGAAACCAGATAACTCAGAATTTAAATTTTAAGGAAAACTTTTTAAGCTTCTTTCCGAACTTCAATGTGTCTTACAAGATCAGCGATATGTTCCAGCTTGGATTCAATGCATTCAGAAGAGTAACATACCCGCAAATTTATTACATCAATCCGTTCCGCCGTTATTTAAGCCCGAACTATTACTTTGCCGGAAACCCAAAATTGGAACCTTCTTTTGTAAATTCATTCGCTATTAACTTATCGCAGTATATAAGCGTGTTCTATAATTATACAACAGGTAGTTATACTTCCGCTATGACCACTGAGAACGACAGCACCATACTTTCCAGTTATTTAAATCTTAATACTGAAAAATCATACGGAATAAATCTTACACTTCCGTATTACAATTCTCCGATGATGCCGTTTCATCTCCCGGATTTTATCAGCTCGTTCTACATTTCATTTAACTACAGATATTCGGAACAATCAGGGCAGTATTTAACCGAAGATCTTTCTTTAACCGATAAGACTTTTACTTTAAATACTTACCTAAGTTTAAAACTATGGTATGATATTGATGCAAGCGTATCCTTGATGTACACTCCTAAAATAGAAAATAGACGGACGGTTAGAAGTGAAATGAAATATCTTTCCCTCTTCTTAAGTAAGACCATGATGGAACGCAAATTACGTATCTATATTCAAGTGAATGATCTTCTTAATGCTCAAAGAAGCAATAGCGAAAGTATAGGCGGGAATTATTATTCAAGAAGTTATTATGAAATGATTAACAGCCGCAGTATTGGAATCGGCATTTCGTATATGTTTAACGATTACAAAGATAGACGCGATAGAAATATTGACGACGGTAGAGACGCGGGTAATAGAGGATTTTAATAAAATATATTTTAACGTAGAGGGGTTATGAAAACCAAAATTATTTCTCTTATAGTTTTTCTTTTTTTCTTCTCGGCAAATTCCTTTGCACAAACCATAAACGTTGATTCACTTTTCTCTGCAGCACTAGAACACCACAGTATAGGAATGACTTTGCTAAAAAGCGGCGATAAGAAAGCTGGCTTAAAAGAACTTTATCAGTCGGCAAGCGACTTCCGTGATTATCGCTATTGGCTTTCGGAAAAATTGGACAGCTTGAAAAATGTTTTTGAAGGATTGTTGAAGAAAGAACCGCAAAGCCCTGTTTATAATTCTCAAATGGGAAATTGGTTTATTAGCAAGCAAAGAGATTCTGTTGGATTCGCAAAGGCAAAAAATTATTTTGAAAAAGCCATCAGCATTGAACCCAATTATGTACTAGGCTATATGTCGCTTGCAGGTCTTGCTCAACAGCAAGGAAATAGCGGTGAGGCAATTATACAATTTCAAAAAG
Source organism: Melioribacter sp. (assembly GCA_023250955.1). GTDB lineage: Bacteria > Bacteroidota > Ignavibacteria > Ignavibacteriales > Melioribacteraceae > Fen-1258. The sequence continues at coordinate 26,788 of JAHEZQ010000032.1, forward strand.
TAATTGAAATTGATTCAACTTATTATCAAGCCTATTTATACTTGGCTTCAATTTATAAACGTGCGGAAATGTTTGACAAAGCAAATGTTCTTTGGCAGAAAATTATTCAAGCGGATTCTACTTCAGAGTCAAGCACGTGGGCAATGCTGGATATATTTGATACGAAAAAAACTTTCGATGAAAAATATTCCGTTTTACAAGCGGCACTTCGATTAACAAAAGATTTGAAAATAGCTGTTAGCCAGCGCTTGTTGTCTTTATTGGGACATACTAAAGATGTTCCCGATTCTGCTGAGATTATGATAAGAAAAATAATTTCAAGCGAGAATGGAAAACTACGAGAGATAAAACAACGGGGATTATCCGGTATCTTGAATATTATAAGCAGAAAGAACCGGAACAGAATACCAGAATTTGCAGAAGAAATTTATAGTGAGCAAAACCCGTTATTACTGTTACAGGTGGGAACTTTTATTGCAGACTCTCTAAATAATGTAACACTCGGTTTGAAATACCTTGAAAAAGCATATGACATAACAACACCGGAAAGCGTGTATGAAACCATTGCGTTTGGTAAATATGATCTTAAATGGCTTAGTGGAACAGCGGAAAGATTTAAATATGGCAGCGTTGCTCTGGCATTAGGAGAAAAATATTATAAACAAAAGGATTATGATAAAGCTCTTAAATTTCTTTTAGAATCTGCACCAGTAAACGAGAAACAAAAATATCCCCCGGCACATTATCAGTTAGGATATGTATATAAAGATCTCGGGAAAAAAGAAGATGCAGTAAAATGGCTTGTGAAAGGATTGGTAATTAAAAATGATGCAAAGGCAAGACAAACTCTTGAGAAATTAATTAGTGAATTAAATCCAGACGTTAAAGATGAATTCGCTGTAAGCAAAACGATAGAAAAATTGTTACGTGATGAAAGAATGAAAAACTCCTCTCTTGCAGCGGATTTTACTTTACCCTCTTTGAAAAATGAAAAAGTGCAACTTTCAAAATTGAAAGATAAAGTTGTGATTCTTGATTTCTGGGCAACATGGTGCGGTCCGTGTATTGGAGAATTGCCAAAACTTGTGAAGCTGTATGAAGAATATTCAAAGAATTCTAATGTTGTGTTCTATAATATTGATGTTGATGAACAACCCAAAATTATCCAGGAGTTTATGACAAAGAAAGGATATTCATTTAATGTTCTACTTGCTTCGGGAACCGATGTACAAAAACAATACGGAGTTGAGGCGATCCCAACTAAATTTTTAGTTGATAAAAAAGGAAGAATACAATTCAAACACATTGGCGCACCGCCGAACGAAGATGTTGTAGAACAATTAAGCAAAGAGATTGATGAGCTACTTCAGTTGGATGAATAAATAATAACCGAATAATTTTCAAAGTCTATTTAACGGGAAAATATTTATAAATCTTTTCCAGTTATTTTTTTATTTTGTCCCGCAATAAATCCATACTTAAAATCCAGCAGGTCCACTTATGATAAATTATATTCAAAATCTTCCAGTAATTGTCCGCACATCTTTCCTGCTAATTCTCTCCAACATGTTTATGACGTTTGCATGGTACGGTCACTTAAAAAACTTGTCTGATAAAAAATGGTACATTGCCGCATTTATAAGCTGGGGAATAGCGCTGTTCGAATATTTGCTTCAAGTGCCTGCAAATAGAATAGGTTACACTGAACTAAATCTTTCTCAATTGAAAATTTTACAAGAGATAATCACTCTTTCCCTATTTGTTCCATTCGCAGTGTTTTATATGCGCCAGCCCTTTAAGATGGATTACGTATGGGCGGCATTGTGTTTGTTGGGTGCGGTCTATTTTATTTTCCGTTCATAGTAAACACACGATGCTAATCGAATACCCGTTGCTCCTAATTTAACCATTTTAGTCTTGCATAATTATGCATAATCTTGTATAATTATACCCCACATTAATAAAGATTTGAGAGAAATGATAAATGTCGGCATAGTCGGAGCGGCGGGTTATTCCGGAGTTGAGTTGATAAAACTTCTTCTTAATCATGATGAAGTAATTATTACAAAACTATTCGGCAGTTCAACCGTAGGAAGTTACATTGAAGAAATACATCCTTCTTTGCGGGACACGATTTCACTTCAAGTTGAACAATTTAAAAAGGAAGCTCTTGAAGAAGTAAATCTACTGTTTGTTGCTATGCCTTCGGGACAATCTATGCAAGTTGTTAAAGAAGCAGTTAATGCAAATATTAAAGTGATAGATATCGGCGGGGATTTTAGATTAAATGATGCCACAGTTTATACAAAGTATTATAATCACGAGCATTCAGAGGTTGAGCTTTTAAGCAGCTCTGTATATGGTCTAAGCGAGTGGAACGAAGAAGCAATATCAAGCGCAAAGTTGATAGCAAATCCCGGCTGTTATCCCACCAGTATTCTATTAGCGCTTCTTCCATTGTTAAAAGAAAATGTAATTGAATCAAAGAACATTGGAATTACTTCCTACAGTGGAACATCAGGCGCGGGTAAATCAGTTACAGCAAATATGATCTTCAGCGAAGTGAATGAAAGTGTTCGTGCATACAAAGTTGGCAATCACCAGCACATTCCGGAAATAAAACAATACTTAAAACATTTTAGCGGCGTTGAAACAAATTTTTCTTTTGTGCCGCACCTTCTTCCGGTTACTCGCGGAATATATACAACAATACATACACTATTAAAAAGTAACGTAACCGAAACAGAAGTGATAAACGCGTTTAAGCATAATTATTCATCATCGCCGTTTATACGATTTATGGGAACAGAAGTACCCGAGATAAAAAGTGTAGTCAACACAAATTTTTGTGATATCGGATTTAGAATTTTCGAAAATAACACGCTGGTTCTTTTTTCTACTATTGATAATCTTGTTAAAGGCGCAGCAGGTCAAGCAATTCAAAACATGAACATAATGTTCGGGTTTCAACAAACAGAAGGATTATTAAGATGCAGCAAGAAGCAGTCGTTGCAGATAAAATGAAAGATGGCATAACGGCACCAAAGGGATTCCGTTCGGCAGGAATCCATTGTGGAATAAAAAGATCAAGAAAGGATCTTGCGTTAATTGTTTCAAATCTACCCGCTACGGCCGCGGCAGTTTTTACTCTTAATAAAGTTCAAGCAGCACCAGTGTTAATCAGTAAAAAACATTTGGACGAAAGTGAATTTTTCAGAGCAATAATTGTTAACAGCGGAAATGCAAATGCATGTACAGGTGAACGCGGTTATAAAGATGCAGTGACAATGGCCAATGAAACAGCAAAAGTGCTGGGCGTTAGGCCGGAAGAAATATTTGTTTCCTCGACAGGTGTAATTGGAGAACCGCTTCCAATCGTAAAAATAATTAACGGCATTCATCAAATAGCCAAACAAGTTGATAAAAGCGAATACATAAGTACAGCAGAAGCAATCATGACTACAGATACTTTTGTGAAATCAACTTCGTCAACATTTATTATAGATGGAAAAGAAGTAAGCATAGGCGGAATTGCAAAAGGATCCGGTATGATTCATCCTAATATGGCAACAATGCTTGCATTTGTAACAACCGATGTAGCGATCGAAAAAAATATTTTTCAAAATTTATTAAAAAATGTTTGTGACAGAACATTCAATAGAATAGTTGTTGATGGAGATACCAGCACTAATGATATGGTTATTGCGCTAGCAAACGGTGCTTCAGGGATTGGTCCGCTTTTGCCCGCAACAGAATCTTATAAAATATTTGAAGAAAATCTTTATCAAGTGATGAAAAAATTATCTATTGATATAGTTGTTGACGGCGAAGGCGCAACAAAATTAATTGAGATTACAGTTGAAGGCGCATTAAGTGATGAAGATGCAACAAAAACGGCAAAAACAATTGCTCTTTCTCCGCTTGTAAAGACAGCTATTCACGGAGAAGATGCAAACTGGGGAAGAATTATTGCAGCGGTTGGTTATTCAGGAATTGATTTCGATCCGGATAAGTTTGAAATTATTATTAACGATGTGCCCATTCTGAAGCAGAATTATTTTGTTACCATGCCAATTGCAGAAGCGAACAAAACCTTAAAACCAAGAAATATAAATCTAATGATAAAGTTAAATATGGGAAGCGGGACTTCAACTGTTTGGACGTGTGATTTTTCCGAAGAGTATGTAAAAATTAACGGGAGCTACCGCACGTGACAAATCCTGTTTTCAGAAAAGAAGATGTATTGATTGAAGCGCTTCCTTACATACAACAATTTGAAGGGAAAACTTTTGTTATAAAATATGGCGGAGCTGTTATGGAAGAGGAACAGCTTAAATCAATGGTAGCGCAAGACGTTACCCTGCTTCGCAAAATTGGAATTGATGTGGTTGTTGTTCACGGCGGCGGTAAGGAAATTACTTCTCTATCGCAGAAATTAAATATTGAAACAAAGTTTGTGAATGGACAAAGATATACAAACGAAGAAACGCGAGATGTTGTTCAAATGGTTCTTGCTGGTTCTATCAATAAAGATATTGTCCGGCGTATAAATATCCATGGTGGTCGTGCAGTTGGTATTAGCGGAATAGATGCGGAATTGGTAACGGTAAAAAAATATGAGAAAGATGATTTAGGGTTAGTCGGGGAAGTAATAGATGTGAAAACTACTTTAATTAAAAATTTATTGAGAGACGGATACTTACCAGTAATTGCGCCAATAGGCGTTGATGAAAGTGGAACTGTATATAATGTTAACGCAGATATTGCTGCGGGTTCTATTGCAGGAGCTCTTGAAGCGGCAAAGCTTGTTTATATGACCGACATTGAAGGAGTAAAAGCCAATAACGATTTGATTCCGCATCTTACTAAAGAGGATGCTGAAAGATTTATCAAAGATGAAACTATAAAAGGCGGAATGATTCCAAAAGTTGAATCTGCTCTTGATGCAATTGATAAAGGTGTTCAGAAAGTTCATATAGTTGACGGAAGAATTCCTCATGCATTACTTCTAGAAATTTTTACTAAAGAGGGCGTTGGAACGGAAATAGTTGGCGAATAATTTGTTTTTGTCATTTTGAGACCGGTTAAACCGGGCGAAGAATCTCAAAATAATTTACATAGATTCCTCATCTTGATTCAGAATGATAATGATGATAAAATAGGAGAAAAATCATGACTAAAAAATTAGAAGAAATTCAGAAACGACACGCGTTGATTAAATCTGTTATTACAGCGCAAGAAATTTTTAATCAAACACAACTCGTAAAAGTTTTAAAGCAAAAAGGAATAAAAGCAACACAAGCAACCCTTTCCCGCGACTTAAATGAACTTGGCGTTGTTCGGATTCCAGCTGCAAGCGGATTAGTTTACAAACTTAGCACAACAGGAAATGAGAATACTCTTCAAAATAGAATTGCAGAAGAGATTCTATTTGTAAAAGGAAACGAAAATATAATTATTGTAAAAACATACCCTGGGCGCGCGCAGGGTGTTGCAGTATTTCTCGACCGAAAAAATGATTTAGAAATTCTCGGCACAATTGCCGGCGACGACACAATTATTGTAATTCCGCAATCAATAAAAAAAATCAAAAAAATAATTGAACAAATAAAAATAATTTTAGGAATAAAATAATGGGTAAAAATAAAATTGTTGTTGCATATTCAGGGGGATTGGATACATCCGTAATGGTTAAATGGCTTAAAGATAATTACGATGCCGAGATAATTACATTTACCGGAAATCTTGGCCAAACAAAAGAGTTAGTTGGTCTCGAAGAAAAAGCACATAATTCCGGTGCGGCAAAATCCTATATAGTAGATTTAACAAAAGAATTTTTGGAGGAGTATGCATTCTCTGCATTAAAAGCGGGCGCAATGTATGAAGAAGCATATCCTATGGCTTGTTCGTTGGGAAGACCATTACTTGCAAAAACTCTTGTGGAAGTAGCTCGTAAAGAAGGAGCGAACATGGTAGCTCACGGTTGTACGGGAAAAGGAAATGATCAAGTTCGTTTTGAAGTTGCAATTGGTGCGTTGGCACCGGATTTAATCAGCATAGCGCCGCTGAGAACTTGGGAATTTAAAAGTCGCGAAGAAGAAATTGATTATGCAAAAGCCAACAACATTCCCGTTGCTGCAACGAAAGATAATCCATATTCTATAGATGAAAATATTTGGGGAACAGCAATAGAGTGCGGCATTCTTGAAGATCCGATGGCAGAACCGCCGGAAGATGCATTTCAACATACTGTTTCACCGGAAAATGCACCGGATCAACCGGAATATGTTATAATAGAATTTGAAAAAGGAGTTCCGGTTAGTGTGAACGGTAAAGAAATGGATAGTGTTTCTCTTGTTAAAGAATTAAATAAAATAGGCGGGAGAAATGCAGTTGGAAGAATTGATCTGATCGAAAATAGATTGGTTGGAATTAAATCGCGCGAAGTTTATGAAGCCCCGGCCGGAATAATTCTTCACAATGCACATAAAGAATTAGAAAGAATTACACTTGAAAAATCTGTAGCACATTATAAAACCTTGATTGTTCAAGAATATTCAAATTTGATTTACAACGGTCTATGGTTCTCTCCGCTTCGTGAAGCAATTCAAGCGTTTGTTGATAAAACCCAAGAAAAAGTAACCGGTATGGTAAAGTTGAAACTTTATAAAGGAAACATTATTGTTTCAGGTAGAACTTCTCCGTATTCGTTATATGATCCGGACTTGGCAACATACACAGCAGCAGATCAATTTGATCATACGGCATCGGAAGGATTTATAAAAATTTACGGATTGCCTTACAAAACAATTAACCGTGTTATGCAAAAAGCTGAAGCAGAAAATAATCAACCGGCATAAATAAATGGCACTTTGGGATAGTAGATTTAAAAAATCTCTGGCTGATAACGCATTAAGGTTTTCTTCATCAATTAATATTGACGGAAAATTTTTCAACGAAGATATTGATGGCAGCAAAGCTCACGTCAAAATGCTTGTGAAGCAAAAAATAATTCTAGCCAGTGAAGGCAAATTAATTTTTAAAGCTTTAGAAGAAATACGAAAAGAGATTTCCTCCGGCAAACTAAAACTAGATTGGCGAAAAGAAGATATACATTCGCTAATTGAAGATCGGCTTGTAGAAAAAGTAGGAGAGACGGGGAAAAAACTTCACACAGCAAGAAGCCGCAACGATCAAGTAGCTTTAGATGAACGATTATATATGAAAAAAGAGATTGCTCAACTAACTAAACTGGCGCGAACACTTCAAAAAACTTTACTTAAAAAAGCCGAACAATATAAAAACACAATTTTACCCGGGTACACTCATTTACAAAGAGCTCAGCCAATTTTATTTTCTCATCATATGCTCGCTTATGTTTCTATGTTAGAGCGCGATGTTGAAAGATTAAATGATTGCATGGAGCGAGCGAACAAATCGCCGCTTGGCGCTGGTGCACTCTCCGGTACAACCTTGCCGATCAATAGAGAATATTCATCAAAACTTCTTGGTATGAATGGAATAATTGAAAACTCCCTTGATGCCGTAAGCAGTCGAGATGTAATGATCGAGCTTATAAGTATTTGTTCGATTGTAATGATGAATCTAAGCCGTTTGAGTGAAGAACTTGTATTATGGAGTTCACAGGAATTTTCGTTTGCAGTATTTGATGATTCGTTTTCAACCGGAAGTAGTTTAATGCCTCAGAAAAAAAATCCGGATATAGCAGAACTGATTCGCGGAAAAGTCGGAAGAGTCTATGGTTCTTTATTCGGATTGCTTACAGTAATGAAAGCATTACCGCTAGCATATAATCGCGATATGCAGGAAGATAAAGTTCATCTCTTTGATGCAACGGATACAACTAAAGATTGTCTACATCTTACTTCGGAATTATTAAAACATACACGATTCAACAAAAACCGTTTTGAGAAAGAACTTGATGGGGATCTTCTACTTTCCACAGATCTTGTAGATTATCTTGTTCGTAAAAATGTTCCTTTCAGAAAAGCCCATAATTTGGTAGGAAAAATTGTGGCCTTATGTGTAGATCAAAATAAAAAGTTAAATCAACTCACCATCATTGATTATAAAAAAATCTCACCCAAATTTGAAAGTGATATTTTTAAACTCTTCACAGCATATGCAAGCGTTAAAAACAAAAAATCTCAGGGTAGTACCTCACCTCAAGAAGTTGAAAAACAGCTTAAATACTGGAAAAACAAGATTAAATAAATCTACAAGAAGTTTTTCACCACAACCCCAGTTTCTTTTTTAACAATTTTTAACCAACTAATTCCACAGACTAATCGTCTAAATATTGCTCAAACTCTATATAAACCAATAACAATCTAAGAGGTTAGTATGAAAAGCAATAAGCTATTTTTCACATCGTTGATGATTCTATTTTCTTTTTTAGTTTTTTCAGGATTTTCGGGTGATGAGAAAAATAAGAACAACGGATTTGATCTAAAAAATTTAGATCGCTCCGTCTCCCCAGCACAAGATTTTTATCAATTTGCGTGCGGCGGATGGCAAAAGAATAATCCGATTCCGGATGAATACAGTCGTTATGGTTCATTTGATGTCTTACAAGAAGCAAATAATAAAGTAATGAAAAAAATTCTTGAAGATGCGGCTGCAAATAAAAATTGGCCGAAAGGATCCGAACAACAAAAGATCGGAGATTTCTATGCAACCGGAATGGATTCGGCACGGATAGAAAGAGAAGGATTTAAACCAATTGTTCCGGATCTCAAAAGGATTGATGCTCTTCAGGATAAAAAAGAATTGATAAAGTTTATCGCCGAAAAACATTTAAGCGGTGTAGGCGGATTCTTTGGATTTTTTGTAACTGCAGACGCAAAGAAAAGTAATCTTATGGCTCCGCATCTTTCTCAAGGTGGAATTGGATTACAAGACGTTGAATATTACACCAAGGATGATGCACGTTCAAAAGAAATTCGCGAAAAATATGTTCAGTATGCTGCAAATATGTTTAAGCTCATTGATGTTGATGGAGCGACTGCTGACAAATATGCACAAACGATTATAAACATAGAAACAAGATTTGCCAAAGCATCAAACACACGCCTTGAAAATCGCGATCCCCTAAAAACTTACAACAAGATGACAGTAGAAAATCTGAAAAATATTTCCGACGGATTTAATTGGGATTCTTATTTTGAAAATCTTGGTGTAGAAAATATAAATCTAGTTATTGTTGCCCAGCCGAAATTTTTTACTGAGCTTGGGAAAATGATTGATGACATTTCTTTAGATGATTGGAAAATATATTTGAAATGGAATTTAGTTCGTGGTGCAGCTCCTGCTTTAAGTTCATCGTTTGTTAATGAGCAATTTAATTTCAACGGAAAATTTATGGCGGGCACAAAAACAATGCAGCCGCGTTGGAAAAGAATTCTTCAATCTGTTAATGGTGCAATGGGGGAAATGGTTGGACGACTATATGTTAAAGAAGTTTTTCCGCCCGAATCTAAAGCAAGAGCAAAAGCAATTGTTAGCAATCTCCTTATTTCAATGGGCGAAAGTATAAAAGGTTTGGAATGGATGAGTGAAGAAACAAAAGCACAAGCTCTGAAAAAATTAAATTCGTTTGGCGTGAAGATTGGTTATCCAGACAAGTGGAGAGATTACAGCGGATTAGAATTTGCCCGCGATTCGTACGTTAAAAATTTAGAAAGAGCAAGAACATGGGCGCGAAGAGATAACCTTTCTAAGATTGGCAAACCCGTTGATAAGGCAGAATGGAATATGACTCCGCAAACAGTAAATGCAAACTACAGTCCGACCCACAATGAAATAACTTTCCCCGCGGCAATTCTGCAACCACCATTTTTCAACAAGGATGCGGATGATGCAATTAATTATGGCGCTATGGGCGTTGTTATCGGTCATGAAATTTCTCATGGTTTTGATGATCAAGGAAGAAAGTTCGATGAAGTCGGAAATTTAAAAGATTGGTGGACAAAAGAAGACAACACAAAATTTCAAGAACGCGCCAAGAAACTTGCCGATCATTACAGCTCGTTTGTTGCCATCGATACATTCAAGGTAAATGGACCTCTTACATTAGGGGAAAACATTGGCGACCTTGGCGGTTTAACAGTTTCTTATGCGGCGTTCAAGAAAACAGAACAGTATAAAAAAGGAGAAATGATTGACGGGTTTACTCCTGCGCAAAGATTCTTTTTGGGTTATGCACAAGTCTGGGCCGATAATATTCGTCCCCAAGAATTAAAATTAAGACTTAAGACAGATGTTCATTCACCGGCACGGCAGCGTGTTTTGGGTCCGCTTACTATTCTACCGGAATTCTTCCAAGCTTTCGATGTTAAACCGGGTGATTCAATGAGAAAGCCCGAAGATAAAATTGTAAAGATTTGGTAATATCTTTCTCGGGCGGATTTATTCCGCCCTTTTTATAATCAAGGAGACAATTAATTGAAAACTATCGGATTAGTAGGCGGCACTGGGTGGATTTCGACAGTTGAATATTATAGAATCATTAATGAAGAGATCAACAAACGACTCGGTGGAATGGACTTCGCAAAATGTATTTTGTTCTCTCTGAACTATGGTGAAATAGATTCACTCAACAAGAAAAATGATTCTGCAGGAATTTATTCATTGGTGAGCGATGCTGCGATAAAGGTAATTAATGCAGGCGCGGATTGTGTTCTTCTTTGCGCAAATACATTTCATCAATTTGCAGATCAGCTCGAACAAGAGATAAATATTCCGCTCATTCACGTAGCACATGCAACAGCGAAAAGGATTAATAAACAAGGACTGAAAAAAGTCGGCTTGCTTGGAACAAAACAAACAATGGAAATGGATTTTTATAAATCTAAATTGAAGGAAAATAATATTGATATAATTATACCCCGGCAAGATGACCGTGATTTTATACAGCGAACAATTTCAAATGAATTACTGAAAAGTATTTTTATTGAGAAGTCGAGAGAACAGTTTAAAATGATAATTGCAAAAATGCAGGTCGAAGGTGCGGAGGGAATAATTCTTGGCTGTACGGAGATACCATTACTGATAAAACAAAGCGATTCACCACTTCCGTTATTTAATACACTTGAAATACATTCACTAGCAGCGGTTGATTTTGCATTGATGTAAAAATAATGTTTAACGTTTCTTACTCTTGCTCTTTCTCTTAATCTTGTTCTATATTTGCTCAACTAAAAATCCAATAAACTAGGGGAACTATGTACGCACTAGAGGTAAAAAATTTAACCAAGACTTTCGATAAATTGGTCGCGGTGGATAATGCATCGTTCGAAGTACCCGAGGGCTCGATATTCGGTCTCATAGGTCGGAACGGTGCGGGCAAGACAACTACAATTAGAATGATGATGGGAATTTATCTTCCCGATAACGGCGAAGTTGTTTTGCGAGGTGTTAAAGTTGGACAGGAGTTTAAGAACGAAGTTGGTTATTTGCCTGAGGAGCGCGGATTATACAAAAAAATGAAAGTCCTTGATACGCTTCTCTACTTTGCTGAACTAAAAGGTAAATCCGGCAGAGAAGTTCATAAAAGAGCAGAAGAATATCTTAAGAGATTCGAATTATATGACCGCAGATTATCAAAAGTGGAAGATTTATCGAAAGGTAATCAACAGAAGCTTCAGTTTATCTCAACAGTTCTACATGAACCGGAATTTATAATTTTAGATGAACCATACTCCGGTCTAGATCCAATCAACACAAATCTTTTAAGGGAAATTATTATTGAGATGAAACAAAAAGGGAAAGTAATAATCTTCTCTACACATTTGATGGATTTTGCCGAAAAAATGTGTGATCATATTGTGATGATTGACCATGGAAAAATTATTCTTAAAGGTGCATTGAAAGAAATTAAATCAAAATACTCACAAAAAAATGTAAGCTTGACTTATGATGGAGATATATCGTTCTTAAAATCTAATCCTATTGTTGACAGCATTGCCGATTACGGCAATACAACCGGCGTTAAATTGAAAGAGGCAAATCAAGCCCAACAGTTATTAAGAATGCTATTAGATAAAAATGTAACGGTTAAAAAATTTGATGCGAACGATATTTCACTTCAAGAAATATTTATTGAGCTTGCCGGTCACGAAGAAAACGGAACAAGCGGTAAGGAGGTGCGGAATGTTTAATTATAGAGTTTTGGCTGTTATTAAACGGGAGCTTCGCGAAAAATTATTTTCAAAAGCCTTTATCATTTTGACTCTTATGATACCAGGATTAATTTTTGTGTTTGGAGGAGTTCAAGCACTTCTTTATTCCACTGAAAGCAAAGGACTTAAATTCGATTTAGTAGTTGAGAACAGCGGTTTAATAGGAGATTTTCAAAGTGAATTTTCGCAGAAGGATTTTGTTACCAAGAAACATTATGTTTTTAATTACATGTCAATGACTCGCGAGGATTTTAAAACATATCTTCAGAACACAAGGCAGCAGATTGTAGACGAAAAATTGACCGGTATTATTTTTATTCCTTCAAGCGCACTTAAAGATAAAAAAATTGAATACTATGCAAAAACTCCGCAGAACATTTCTCTTTCTCGTGAATTAGAAAGACCGATAAATAAAATATTTTTAAATAATTTCTTTAAGAGCAAATCTCTTTCTGCAGAAGATCTCGATTTTGCAAGAAGCGGAGTTGATTTCACAGGATTTAAGGTTACTAAGGATGAAAAAATTGCTCAAGAAGGTTATGGAAATCTTGTGCTTGCTTATGCTCTTTCAATTCTGCTCTATATGAGTCTTTTAATGATTGGACAAATGGCAATGCAGTCGGTGATAGAAGAGAAAGGAAGTAAAATAGTGGAAGTGATTTTATCTTCAGTAAGTGCAAGAGAATTAATGACGGGGAAAATATTGGGTTCAGCAATAACCGGTGTGGCACAAATGGCTGTTTGGCTCGGAACAATTCTCGCAGTTTCTTCTTCCGCGTTAATTGCATTACCGCCGGAAATAACTCTCAATATTAAACCTGAACTTGTACTTTATGTACTGCTGAATTTCTTTATCGGGTTGGTTTTATTTGTTGGTTTGTTTTCTATGATGGGAGCGATTTTTGATAACGCTCAAGACGCAGCTTCCGGTAATATGCCAATCATGATGCTGATAATAATTCCATTCTTCATTGCAATATCAATGATGGAAAATCCCAACAAACCATATATTGAAATTGCATCGTTGTTCCCATTCGCATCTATTATAGTAATGCCGGCTAGATTAGCTTTGATAGAAGTGCCAATATGGCAGCAGGCACTTGCAGTTATTATTAATCTATTGACCATTTATGCTCTCTTTCCACTAGCTGGGAAAATTTATCGAATTGGAATTTTACGAACAGGCAAAAAACCAAAATGGTCCGAAGTTATAAAGTGGTTAAAGTATAAATATTGATCTTGTCATTCTGAGGGGAGTAACAACGAAGAATCTCCTACTCATTGGGTTAGAGATTCTTCGCCCGCTCCCAGAACTCAGAACGACATACAAACAAATTATGAACGAAAACGAATTATACCCATCTCTTATTGAAAAACTTCAGAAAGACTTTTCTTTAGCAAAAGATTCTTTGCCTGCAGTTAATGATATTGCAGATATCCGCAAACATCTGATCAACAGAGTAACCGAATTGATGTCTAAAGATTACGAACGATTTCTTGGTAGTATGTACCGTATTGATGTTAGCGAATCTAAAGTAAGTGAAATACTCCGCTCAAAAGACCGAACAACTATTCCCGAACGTTTTGCAGATCTAATAATCGAACGCCAACTGCTCAGAGTCAAAACCCAGATGCTTTACCGTAGCGGAAAACTTTAAGAACAATTCCTTTCAAGCATCAACAATTCTCATTATTTTTAAGCAAGAAGAAAAATTATTCTGTTATGACTAAAAAGTATTTAAGAGACAACTCTATAGTAAATTACGCCGCTATAATTCTCGGCGCCGCAATGATGGCTCTCGGTATAGGAGTGTTTCTTGTTGATGCACGAGTTGTTCCCGGTGGTGTAAGCGGATTAGCAATGGCGTTTCATTATTTATCTGGGAACACGATCCCTATTGGAGTTATGATCTGGATAATGAACGTTCCTTTATTTATTTGGGGACTAAAAGAATTAGGAAAAGAATTTGGTCTTAAAACTTTTGTAGGGTTTTCATTGAGTTCATTTTTTATTGATTTTTTCCGCGGTGACATACCTGGTTTTTCATTTATAAGGTTACAGGACACTGCAACAATAAAGGATTTATATAAAAATGATTTCTTCTTTTTGATTTTAATAGGAGCTGTGCTTTTAGGACTAGGACTGGGAATCATTTTTAAATTTAAGGGCTCAACTGCGGGAACCGATATAATTGCTGCAATAATGCAGAAAAAATTTGGCATTAAGCCTGGGCAGGCGATTATCATCACTGATATTATCGTTATTGCAATTGCCGGATTTATAATAGATATAAAAAATCTTTCACCCGATCGTCCAGCTCTTGTTTTAACTTTCTATGCCGTGTTCTTACTTTTCATTTCTTCAAAATTAATAGATATGATAATTGAAGGACTTGACTACGCTAGAGCAGTTTATATTATTTCCGATCATTTTGATAAAATTTCCGAAGCGATTTTAAATGAAATGGGACGCGGAGCCACTGCTGTTAAAACACGCGGAGTTTACGGAAACGTTGAACGCGAAATGCTGCTAACAGTTGTTTCGCTTCGCGAAATAACAAAACTTGCAGATGTTGTCCGTCAAGCAGATCCTAAAGCATTTGTTATGATCTTTAATGTTCACGAAGTCCTCGGCGAAGGTTTTAGAAGAAGAATATAAATTTCATAAAATATAAATACCTAATGAATACACAAAATAATTACTTAAAGCCGGAAGAAATACGAGCGCTTGCAAATTCATTTCAGCAGAGCAGAATTCTTTTAACCGCAGTTGAGCTGGGTCTTTTTACTATACTTGATAAACATATGATGCATTCAAAAGAAGTTGCAGAAAAAATAAATACCGATAAGCGCGCAACCGATCGTTTGATGAATGCACTTGTTGTGTTGGGATTCTTGCGTAAAGTTCACGGAAAGTTTTATAACTGCGAGAATGCATCAAAGTATTTAGTTAAAGGTAAACCCGGATTTATGGGCGGACTTTTTCATTCTCTTGGTCTGTGGAATACCTGGAGTTCATTAACAGAATCTGTGAAAACTGGAACATCAGTTGCTGAACGAAAACCATCTTTAGTAGGAATTAATTGGTCAGAAGCTTTCATAGCGGCAATGCATTATCGCGGAGTAAAAGAAGCAAAAATCATTTTTCTCATGCTTGAATTATCAAACACAAAAAAAATGCTGGATGTTGGCGGAGGATCGGCTGCATTTTCAATGGAGTTTATAAAACGGAATCCAAATATGCATGCCGTTGTTTTCGATCTGCCGCATATTATTCCAATTACGAAAAAATATGTTGATGATGAAAAGTTGAATGATGAGATCGAATTTATCGAAGGAAATTATCTTACAGATGATTTCGGAAAAGGTTACGACTTAATTCTTCTTTCAGCAATAGTTCATATTAATAATTTTGAAGAAAATAAAATGCTGATTAAAAAATGTTTTGATTCACTTAATGTTGACGGTCAGATTGTAATTAAAGATTGGGTAATGAACGAAGAAAGAACAGAACCTGCCGGAGGTGCATTCTTTGCATTGAATATGCTTGTCGGAACAGAGAAAGGAGATACATATACTGAATCCGAAATGAAAGATTGGTTAATCAGCGCAGGAATAAAAAAGATTGAAAGAAGAGATACAAGTTTTGGCTCATCGTTAATGATCGGTTATAAAGAGTAATTCAATGAAAAAAATAATTATCGCATTATCAATTTTGTTACTTACAGCATGCAGCAGCAAAAAAAATATTTCTGATGTATTGCAGAATAAATATGAGATCAGAACCATCTCCCATGATTTTTCGATTCCGGTCATTGATCTTGAGAAAGACAATTTAAAAGAAATACTTCTTCTTCTGCATTATAATTTCAAAGCCGAAAAGATAAAAGAACATTTTAATATGAAGGACAGTGTTTACAACGTTCGTATAAATGATCTCTTTGGTGAAGGGCTGATTAAAAAAAACAGCGGCGGAGATTTTGTTCCCACTTGTGTGATAGTTGATGCGGATGAAGGAAAAATAATTAAGAATACCGCTGATTCTCTTGGGCGAGAGATGAGCGGAATAGCCATAGATAGATTTGAAAAAATTAAATCAGCATACTCCAAAATACCATCCTTCAAAAAAATTCCTTTTGAAAATGTATCTTTATTTATTCTTGGAAATGTTCTGCATAATTATTGGCAGATGAAATTTATCGAAGAAAGATTTATCAAATCATTCCCTCCACAAAGGGGCGGCAGCAGATATTATTTAGCTTTATTACAAAACCAAAATGAAAATAATTCAGAACCATTTGGATTGTTTAGTAATAAATTTAAGACAATAGGCAATTATACAGTAGGACAATTTGGAAATGGATTTAACGGGGACCCGCCTTCCTATACCGAAAAAGAATTAGATAATTTATTTAGAACTAAAAATTCAAAATTACAATTTGTAAGCGGAACAGATCAAAAAAAGTTTGAAGACATTGCTCTGATTATAACACAGGATCTTCTAAACTATCTCGAAAGAAATCGCCCGCTGTTTGTTAAGCTTTACTTAAACTCAGTTTATAAAGATCAAACTTCTTTCAGGGAATGGTTTGTTTGGTTTTATCAATTTATGATAGCGAAAACAACTAACGTTTTGATAGAAAAGGGGTTTATTCAAAAACGGTCATTAAACAATGTTTCTTATGTGTTAATGGAGTAATCTTTGAAAAAATTATTTCCTGTGCTCACTTAGTAATTTGCTTAAAAAAATTTTTTTATTAAATTCATCTGCAGTTTGACTACCATCGGGTTGCTCTACAAGCGTTCGTTAATACAATTAGTTTAATATAAATTCTTTCCTAAGTTTTAATTATCGTCCATTATTAACGAGGATGAAACATGTCTGCTAAAATAATTGATCATCTAAAACTTTACAGGTTACCATGGAACCTATCTGACAACGCAATTTCTTGGCTTGAACCTACCTCAATGTGCAATCTTGCCTGCGATGGCTGTTATAGGGAAAATCAAAAAGATGGACATAAAACATTTGAACAAGTTAAACACGAGCTGGATATATTTCAGCTGAAGCGAAACTCAGACTGCATTTCAATTGCAGGAGGGGATCCACTTCTGCATCCGCAAATTATTGAGATAGTTCGCGATATTAAATCCCGCGGATTAAAACCGATCATTAATACTAACGGCCACGCATTAACTAAAAATTTTCTTATTGAATTAAAAAGTGCTGGCGTGTTTGGATTTACTTTTCATGTCGATAGTAAACAGGGGCGCGGGGGAGATTGGAAAGGTAAGAATGAAATAGAGTTAAATGAATTGCGTTATCAATATGCAAAAATGTTAGCGGATGTTGGCGGAATTGCATGCTCGTTTAATTCAACGGTATATGAGGACACTATACAACACATACCTGGAATGATTGATTGGGCACATAAAAATATTGATATAGTTAATACAATGGTATTTATTGCGTTCAGATATATTGTTCCAACTATGCCGTTCGATTGGTATGCTGGCGGGCAGAAAGTAGATTGGCAAACGATTGCATATCATACAGAGAAAAATCGTAGAGTAGATATTCTTTCCACAGATATACTCGCAAAAGTTCAAGAGCAATTTCCGGAATTTGCTCCATGTGCATATTTAAATGGAACAGAAAAAGTTGATTCATTCAAATGGTTATTAACTGAAAGAGTTGGTACGCAGAAAAAAATATATGGTTATCTCGGGTCGAAGTTTATAGAACTCATGATGGCTAGTTATCACTTTAGTACAGGAAAATATCTTTCTTATGCTTCAACTACAAACTCGAAGATGGGAAAATCTGCATTGCTTTTACTCTGGCCGTTTGATAAAGGAGTTCGCAAAGCAGCAATTGAGCTGCTGAAAAATCCATTACGCTTACTGAAACGAACACATCTTCAATCAATTTTATTTATTCAACCGGTGGATTTTATGCAAGACGGAAGACAAAGTATGTGCGATGGTTGTCCCGACATTACAGTTTGGAATGATGATCTAGTATGGTCTTGTCGCCTTGAAGAAGTAAAAAGTTTTGGATCGTTTTTAAGATCAGTGCAGAAGTAATAGATATATATTTATAAAATATGGACACTTAACGTGCCCGTTGTTCACGACTTAATTTTTTAATTCCTTTTCAATAAGAAGAATCATCTTTTCAAATTCTTCCTTATTAAACCCAACAGTTGCCAACTTTACTTTGCTATCTTTTCCTATTACAAAGTTTCTAGGAATATATTTATTAGCAAACAAATTATATGTTTTTGTTTCGGAGTCAAGATAAACAGGGAATGTGTATTTATTTTGTTCAATGAATTTTTTTACAACATCATCTTTCTCACCGCGGGAAATACACAGCACAACAAATTTATTGTCTTTAATCTTATCATAAATATTTTTTTGTAACAAAGGAAGTTCAGCTTTACAGGGCGGGCACCATGTTGCCCAAAAGTTGATGAGCACAACTTTTCCTTTTAACTCATCGGATGAAAATGTTTTACCGGAAAGCGATTGAGTTGTAAATGCCGGCAGATTGTTTCCGACTTTCAAAATGGTTGTTGATTCTAAATCATTTTGAGCAAATGAAATTGTTGAAAATAAAAACAATAATAGAATAATAGTCGTATTTGATTTCATATCATACCTGGTCTAAAAAGTTATGGATTATTCGTGATTTGGAAAGGTTACTCTAAATGTTGTTCCTTTTCCTTTAACGCTCGATACTTTTATTTCCGCGCCATTAAGCTCACAATATTTTTTAACTAAGGCAAGACCAAGTCCATTGCCTTCAAAATTTCTTGTATATCCTTGTTCTTCACGAGAGAATGGTGTAAAAAGCATCGGGATATATTCTTCGGCAATTCCTATTCCCGTATCAGAGACATCAACATATAAATTATTCCTGGGACTGCGGTTGATTGTTATTTCAACTTTTCCTTTATGAGTGTATTTAAGGGCATTATCAATTAGATGATGAAAAATTTGATTGGTCGAATATTCATCCGCTTCAATTATTGTATTTACACCTGGATTGTTGAGTTTGAAAATTATTTTTTTTGTTTCAGCAATCTGCTGGAAATTTTTAAACTGTTTCTGAACAATATCATTAAGAAGATCAAAATGTTTTGCACGGTATGAATATGATCCCGTTTGAAGCTCGGACATATTTAATATTAATTCAACCGTACGCATTATTCTTTTGCCTTCTTCATTGATTACATCAAAACCTTTTGAAAGCTCATCATCAACCTTATCTTGAAGTTCGTCTTTCATCATTCCAGTAAAACTTAAAATAACATTAAGTGGCGTGCGAATCTCGTGGGACATCTGTGCAAGAAATTCAGATTTAAGGCGATCTGATTGTTCTGCATGCTCTTTTGCTTCTATCAATGCTTCTTCTGTAAGTTTTTTATCAGTGATATCTTCTATAGTTCCTTCGTAGTAAAGATCACGGCCATCATTATCTCTAACTGACCGTGCACTCTCGCGAATATAAATTACAGTTCCGTCTTTCTTCTTCCATTTGGATTCAAATCCGAAAATTTTTCCATTCCTTTCAATCTCACTCTTGAAAATTTCTCGCGATTTTGAATCTACATAAGTACTCTCCGCATTAAGATTTAAAAAATCATCAAGGGAATCATAACCGGCAATTTTAATAAGCGTTGGGTTTGCGAGTAAAATCTTACCTTCAGGTGTAGAGCGATAAATTCCTATTGTAGCATTTTCATAAAGTCCTCTAAATCTAAGCTCGCTTTCCTTTAAGGATTCATCTGCCTTCTTACGCTCTGTTATATCTTCCTTGATAGCAATAAAATTTGTTATTTCTCCTTTTGGATTTTTAATTGGGGTTATTTGCATTTCTTCCCAATAATTAGTTCCATCCTTTCTTTTATTTACTATTTCACCTTGCCATGTTTCGCCAACGTTTATCTTGCCCCACATGTATGCGTAAAAAGAATCATCATGAACTCCAGACTTAAGAACGCTTGGTTTTTTGCCCATGACTTCTTTTGATGAATAACCGGTTAAACTAGTAAACGCAGTATTAACCCAGATTATCGCTCCATCTTTATCGCAAATAACAATTCCGTTTGCGGCCGCTTCAAGAGCATTACTCTGAAGTGAAAGCTGATCTTCTACCGTTTTCTGTTCCGTTATATCTGTTATGAATCCTTCAAGAGCAATAAGTTCATCTTCTTTCTCTGAGAAAACGCCAACGCCCTGTTCCCAAACCCATTTTTCATAGCCGACTGCAGTATTTATTCTGTAAACAAGTTGATATGGTTTTTTCCCTTCAACAGCATGGTGGATTTGTTCAATTACCTTTTTATGATCTTCTTTGTGTACTATATCATCATAATAAGAAATTATTTTATTACCAATCAGCTCTTCCTCTTTATAACCGGTTATTTGAAAACACCTCGAGCTTACATAATCATATTCCCAAACTTGTCCCAACTTACAGCTGTAAACCATGCCCGGTAAGTTTTGAACGAGTGTACTTAATTTTCTTTGGCTTTCGCTTAGCGCTCTTTCGACCTTAGTTGTTCTGTGTAATCCTTTTTGAAGATCAAGAGAGACACCCTCTAACTTCCGCGTATAAAGATTTCTCTGTTTTTCGGATCTATAAATAATTATTACGGTAAATAAACATAGGATCAAGCTTAAAGCAGCAAGACCCAGTTGAGTTATGCGGAAAACTTTTACAAAAGAGGTTAGAACATTTCTTACTTCTTTTTCTACTTTTTTGCTTTGGGCTTCAACATGGGAATAAAGAGCCTCCCATTCTCGATGAGTATTAACATTTGATTGCGTAGAATCTTTCATTGTAACTTGACTGGATAGCCCACGATAATTGAGCAATAGCGCCTGTAGTTTCTGAACCTCTTCGGAAAGCGTAACCTTATCAATCGGGATAGAGATTATATTGAGACGTTCTTTTTCTTCAAGCAAAGATCTTGTATTAAGCTCTGCTAAATCAAGATATTCCATTGCTTGTTTAAAAGTTAAGGGCGTTTGAGCTCCCGGCTCTTTCAAAAATTCGGAACGGGCTTTAGAGATATTACTTTTAATTTCTAGCGAAGAATCAAGAAGAGATGTATAAATAAAATTTATTCTTAATCCGATAAATAAACCGTAGAGAACTGCAAGCGACATAAACAAACCTGCAGTTAATATCAGATAATATACTGTTTTGTTGGAAGAGGCTATTTTTTTCTTATGATCCATTAATCAAAAACTTTTTTTAATAAATTTTTTTCCACCAATTAATTATTTTGTAAATATTCTATAACCCCACGGTTCAAGAGTTAATTGAAATTGAGAATTAAGCGTTTCAGAACTATCAGTAAAAAGATTTTTGTAAATGCCCTCAAGTTTTGAACTTGTTATACTAACATGTTTCTTTTCTTTAGACAAATTAAATATTGAAATTACTTTATTATTATCCTTCTCTCTTATAAACGCAAAAATATTTATGTCGTTAACGGACAGCTTTTGAAGCTCGCCGCCGTCTGCGCCGTTCCATAATGCTTTGTTTTCTTTTTTGGTATTGAAAAATAATTTATAATTATTACGCATTACATTACTATCCCAATTTATAAAATCTTTTTCAAAGAAATTAAGACGTTTATTCAAACCTGCCTCCTGTCCGCTGTAAATAAGAGGCATTCCAGGCACAAAACAGGTAAGAACAGCAAACGTTTCTGCCGCATCTCCAAATCTTTCTTTGTCGGTTCCTTGCCAAGTGTTTTCATCATGGTTAGATGTGAAAACCATTCTATAGAAATCAAAAGGATATTCGGTTTTTTCTTTAGAGAAATATTCATAAAAATCAGTTGCGGATTTATTTCCCTTAGCACAATCAACGAATAAATCTTTTAGCTGCCAATTGTATGTCATATCAAAAACTTGATGAAGTTCCGGCAAACTTCCCTCAGCCAACATGAAGACTGGTTTTATAGAATCAAACTGAGGACGAACCCACTTCCAAAATTTAAGGGGAACCATTTCTGCAACATCACACCGAAATCCGTCTATGCCGCAATTCTCAATCCAGAATTTCATTGCATCACGCATGTAATTCCACAATTCTTTGTTATCATAGTTGAGGTCAATAACATCCGACCAATCAGCAACTGGTGATACAAATTTTCCATTTCTGTCTTTAGTAAAAAAATCTGGATGAGTTTTAGTCCAAACATTATCCCAGGATGTATGATTTGCAACCCAATCTATTATAACATGCATTCCAAGATCGTGCGCTTGATTAACTATGGATTTGAAATCTTCAAGTGTGCCAAACTCCGGATTGACAGCCGTATAATCTTGTACTGAATAATAACTTCCCAAGGATCCTTTTCTATTTAACACACCGATCGGATTGATTGGCATAAACCAAAGAATACCTATTCCCATTTCTTTTAACTTGGGCAAACTTGAAGAGAATGCTTGGAAAGTTCCTGCTGGTGTATATTGTCGTACATTCACTTCGTAAATCGTTGTGTTAACGCTCCATGAAGGATGTTTAACTAATCTTTCGTCTTTAGGATTTAATGATGTGATATTGCTGCTTTGACATTGTATAAAAAGCGGGAACGTAAACAACACAAAAATGAGAATAAAAAATTTATCTTTACTAATAGAAAAACGTTCTAACATTAACCATCTCCTTAATAAGGGGTAGGAAACCTAAAACGAATTTACCAAAAATAAACGTTATATAAATTCATTTTTTGGTATTTTTATTTTAGTAAATAATTACATTTTAGAAATGAAAAAGCCCTTAAGTGACCCGACAATTAAATTTTTTGTAACTATTCTTGGATTGTTTATAATCTTTTTTGTTCTTAGAGAATTACAGCACATATTTATTCCACTCGTGATTGCTTATTTCATGTTCTTCTTCTTTGAGCCGCTTAATAATTTCTTCGAATCTAAAAAAATACCAATGCCGATTATAATTTTTCTTGATCTCTTTTTAACCATATCTATGTTTTACGGCATATCGAAAGTTATTGTAGATCGGTTTGTTTCCTTTAGTGTACAGTTGCCAATGTATGAAGCGAAACTTAATCATATTATAAGCACATCGGCTGTATCGCTTGGATTAAAGAACAGATTAATTACACATTTCGATATGTCAAAACTTATTCAATCAGTTGATATTGGTGTTTTGGCAAGCGGAGTTTTTTCTTCAACTCTTACAATTGTCACATCTGTTTTACTGATTCTTTTCTTTTTTATATTTATTAATACTGGGCACAATAAAATTTTTGAAGCAATAAGAATGCGTTATGTTGAACGGGAAATAAAATCTTCGCTTAAACAAATGAAGAAAGAACTCAAAACAACAAAAGATAAAAATTCCGATGACTCCAGGGATGAAGCGATTGAAACACTTACAATTCAACGCGAGTTAAAACTTAAGAAGACATTTAAGGATATTACCGAACAAGTACAAAGATATATTGTTACAAAATTCTTAATCAGTTTATCAGTTGGTTTATTAGTCGGAATTATTTTGTGGCTGTTCAAAATTGAGTTCTTCATTATTTGGGCTTTCTTTGCCCTTCTGCTAAATTTTATTCCAAACGTTGGCTCTGTCTTTGCGGTAATTATGCCAACACTTATGGCGCTTGTTCAGTATGAATCTTTCGGGTATGCGGCATTAGTAGCGGCGGTAATAATTGTTGTACAGAATATTATCGGAAATATTATTGAACCCAAAATTT
>JAHEZQ010000033.1 GCA_023250955.1 Melioribacter sp.
GCTACACAAATGAAGGTAATTCTCGTGTTCAGCTTAAATCTAAAACCCTCTCTTTCGCCTTTAGGGAGGGTTTTAGAGAAACTATTCTTCATTTGTATGGAGAAGCTAATGCAAAAAATTTCTTAGCTGCTGCTGCAGTAGCTCTTAAACTAGGATTGAATGAAAAAGAAATTCTCAACGGAATAAAAAATATTAAACCGGTTCATGGAAGATTAGAAGTAAAGAAATTCAAGGACGCTGTTGTTATTGATGACACTTACAATTCTAGTCCGTCTTCTGTAGAATCGGCAGTTGATCTGCTTAAAAAGATCAAAACATATAAAAGAAAAATAGTTGTACTCGGAGATATGTTCGAGCTTGGCCAACAATCTGAAAAACTACATAAAGATTTAGCAAAACTTTTTTCGCCGGAGAAAAATTTATTTGTTCTTACAACAGGCAACATGATGAAGCATTTGAACAAAGCACTTAGAAAGAAAAATGTAAAATCAATCCATTTTCATATTCGCGAAGCTCTATCTCTCTATTTGCAATACGAAGAAATTGAGAACTCGGTTATTCTTGTAAAAGGTTCACGTGGAATGAAAATGGAAGAATTTATTAACGTACTGGAGAAAAGGTTTGAATAATGTTCTACTATTTGTTTGAGTACATAAATAAAACTTTTAATCCGCCGGGATTTGATGTATTCCGCTTTATAACATTTCGTTCGGCGGTTGCAGCTATCACTGCTTTGTTGATTTCCTTCATCTTCGGATCAAAGATTATCAGACGATTAAAGAAGAATCAAGTTGACCAACCAATTCGTGAAGAAGGACCGCAGACCCACAAGAAGAAACAAGGTACTCCAACAATGGGAGGTTTAATAATTCTCTTATCGGTTATTGTTCCGGTTCTGTTGTGGAGCGATATTAAAAGCATGTATATCATTCTGGTTTTGTTTGGAACTGTGTTTTTAGGTGGCGTTGGTTTCTTAGATGATTATTTGAAAGTTGTCAAAAAAGTTCCTCAAGGATTAATTGCCCGTTACAAATTGATGGGACAAATTTTTGTTGGTCTTATTGTTGGCTTTGCAGTTTACTACTTGCCGGAATTTGCACAGTATAATACGCAAACAACTTTACCGTTCTTCAAAAACCTGAACTGGGATTTTTCCTATCTATATATACCGTGGGTTGTTTTCATTATTACTGCACTTTCAAACGCCGTTAATCTAACAGACGGACTCGACGGACTTGCAATCGGATCAATCATTATTGTAATGCTTGCACTTGCAATAATTGTTTATGTAACCGGCAATGTTATCTACGCAGACTACCTGAATATAATTTATTTACCCGGCAGCGGTGAATTAACAGTTTTCATTGCGGCGTTAATAGGTGCCGGACTTGGGTTTCTTTGGTTCAATTTTTATCCGGCTCAAGTTTTTATGGGAGACACTGGTTCACTTGCACTCGGTGGTGCTTTTGGTGTGATGATGATTCTCGTTAAAAAGGATTTACTGATTCCGATTCTTGGCGGAATATTTTTTATTGAAACACTTTCTGTGATCATTCAGCGTCTTTATTTCAAATACACAAAGAAAAAATATGGTGAGGGAAGAAGAGTTTTTAAGATGGCTCCCATTCATCATCATTTTGAGCAATTGAATTGGGCAGAACCAAAAATAGTAATCCGGTTTTATATCATCACAATAATTTTAGCATTAATGAGTTTAGCTTCATTCAAAATAAGATAATGGATATACGCGGGAAAAAAATATCGATTATTGGTGCCGTACGCAGCGGATTAGGTGCAGCCAAACTTGCAAAAAAACTTGGAGCAATTCCGTTTGTAAGTGATAGCGGTTCCGAAAATGATTTAGTTGATTCAATTTCAGTTATGAAATCTGAATCAATTGCGTATGAATGCGGCGCTCACTCAGAAAAAGTTTATGATTGCGATCTTATTGTGACAAGTCCCGGTGTTCCGACAAATTCCGCCGTATTGACTAATGCGCTGAAAAAAAATATTAAAGTAGTTAGCGAAGTTGAATTTGCATCATGGTTTTGTAAGGGCAGTGTTATTTCAATAACCGGTACAAATGGTAAAACAACTACAACAGCATTGATGAATTATACTTTGAATCAAGCTGGAATAAAATGTTATTCAGCGGGAAATATCGGCGAAGCATTTTCTGAAGTCGCACTTGATGTGAAAGAAGATGAATTTGTATCGCTGGAGACTTCAAGCTTCCAGTTGGATTTTATAGATCAGTTTAAACCACATTTTTCTATGATTTTAAATATCACTCCGGATCATCTGGATAGATATAATAACAGTTTTGATGAATATATCACATCAAAAATTAAAATTACAAAGAATCAAAAAGAAGAAGACTTTTTTATTTATAACGCAGACGATCAAAACATAAAAAATAATTTGATGAACAAAAAAGTCCAGAAACTTGCCTTCTCGTTATTAAGTGAAGTTCCAGCCGGCGCTTTTTATAAAGAAGGCAAGATTTACTTCTCATGGTTTGGAAAAATTAGCGAAATCTGTTCTGCTAGCGATTTGTTTATTAAAGGCGAACATAATATTGCAAATGCACTGCCTGTTCTTATCATAGCAGAATTATTAAATGTTCCGCACCAAAAAATCAGAAATGCATTTTCATCCTTTAAAGGTGTTGAACATAGAATTGAATTTGTGCGCGAACTTAACGGCGTTGAATATTATAATGATTCCAAAGCAACAAATGTTGATTCCGTTTACGTAGCTCTAAAAAGTTTTGATAAACCATTGTACTTGATACTTGGTGGAAAAGATAAAGGAAACAATTACGATCAGATTAAAGGACTTGTTAAAAAGCATGTTACTAAAATTTATGCTATTGGTTCATCGGCACAGAAAGTTTATGATTATTTCAATTCAATTGTTTTAACTGAAATCAAAGAATCACTTAAGGCATGTGTAGAAGCTGGAAGAAATGAAGCACAACCGGGCACAGTTGTATTGCTTTCACCTGCTTGTGCAAGTTTTGATATGTTCAAAAATTATGAACATAGGGGAAAAGTTTTCAAAGAAGAAGTAAACAAATTGGTTTGATGAATACATCCGTTAAAATATTGATCGGTTTAGTGGTTGGCTTTATTGTACTCGGCGCAATAATGGTTTTTACAGCAAGCGGTACATATAGCTTTTCCAGATTTAATAGTTTTTACTTTTTGTTCAAATCACATTTATGGAAAGTAATTGCTGCGATAGGTATGATGATAATTTTTTCCTACTTCCCTTATGATAAATATCGTGAGATCAGTAAGTGGGCGCTAATACTAATTATAGCTGTGCTGATTTTTACTTTTCTCTTTGCCCCAAAGGTTAAAGGCGCTCAAAGATGGATTGACCTTGGATTTATTCAGTTTCAACCATCTGAAGCAGCTAAAGTTATTTTGATTGTTCATTTGGCTGTGATGTTAGAAAGAATGGGAGATGAACTAAAGAAGTTTAAGGAAGGGTTTTTACTGCCGTTGTTCTGGGTTTCTTTTGTGAGCATTTTGGTTTTAATCCAACCAAATGTAAGTACAAGTTTGATCATAGTAGTTACATCATTTGTAATTCTATTTGTTGCAGGGGCAAGGTTAAAACATATACTTGGAATTATTGTTCCAGTTAGTTTAACTCTTGGTTCCGTTATGATGTTATTCAAGCATTCACGCGAAAGAGTAATAACATTCATCGAAAGTTTGATTAATGGTGGTGATATTAACATACAAGTGAAGCAGGCAAAAATTGCTTTAGGAAGTGGAGGACTTTTAGGAGTTGGATTAGGACATAGCAGACAGAGTGATTTATTTCTTCCGGAATCTTACGGCGATTTTATTTTTTCAATCCTTGGTGAAGAACTTGGCTTTGTCGGCGCAATAGTAGTTCTGTTCTTATTTCTTTTTTTGTTCGGTGTTTGTTTAGTAATTGCCAAAAAGGCACAGGATAAATTTGGCCAGCTTCTTGTTTTGGGTTTAGGATTCAACATAATAGTTAGCGCATTTATAAATGCTTGCGTGGTTACAGGGTTAATTCCAACAACAGGAATCACTTTTCCATTTATCAGTTTTGGCGGAACATCAATTATTCTTTTTGCAGTATCAATTGGAATTATTGTAAATGTTGGAAGGCAAACTGTGAAGACAACAGAATTAAAAATTGCTCAAGTGTAATGAAAGATAGAACTCCATATCGTTTTGTTTTTGTTGGTGGCGGAACCGGCGGTCATTTATATCCGGCTCTTGCGGTTGCCCAACAGATTCGTTTGATGAAACCGGAATCTGAAATTTTATTTGTTGGCGCAAAAAATAAAATTGAAGAACGTGTCGTACCGGAATATGGTTTCCCTTTCAAGGCAATTTGGGTCAGCGGGTTTTCACGAAAGTTAGACATTAACAATTTACTATTTCCGATAAGATTATTTGTTTCGGCGATTCAATCATTTGTTATTAACTACGGATTCAAGCCACGTGTAGCTATAGGCTGCGGTGCATATGTTTCTGGTCCTGTTGTCTGGTCGGCATCAGTGCTTGGTGTAAAAGTGATGCTGCTAGAGCAGAATAGTTATCCGGGAGTTACTAATCGAATACTTGAAAAGAAAGCGCATGAAATTCATATCGCTTTTGAAGAATCAAAAAAATATTTCAGAGACGAATCGAAATTAAAATTGAGTGGAAATCCAATAAGAATAAATTTGAAGTTAGATGATAAATCCGAAGCAAAGAAAAAATTAGGTTTGAACGATTTGAAAAAAGTATTACTGGTTGTTGGAGGAAGCGGGGGAGCGCGATCTATCAATCAAGCAGTTGCTGATAATATAAATCAATTAGTGTCGAACAACATTCAAGTCATTTGGCAAACAGGTCAATTTTATTATGAACATTATAAAAGATTCTCAAACGAGTCTGTAAAAGTGTTTCCTTTCATCAGCGATATGTCTGTTGCATACTCTGCTGCAGATATTGTTGTTGCACGTTCAGGAGCTACAACAATTGCGGAAGTTTCATTTCTATCGTTACCGGTTGTATTCGTTCCTTCGGCAAATGTCGCTGCTAATCACCAATATATGAATGCCAAAACATTGAAAGTTGCAAACGCAGCAGAGTTGATAGAAGATAAAAATTTGAAAGACGAATTCTTTCCAGTGGTAAATGAGTTAATCTTTAATGAAGTACGTCAGGAAATTTTGAAAAAGAATATTTCATCATTTGCTAAACCATTAGCCGCAAAAACGATTGCAGAAAGCGCGATCAAATTTGCCGAGATGATATGAGAATAAAACTATGATGATGATGACAATTAAAAATGTTCACTTTGTCGGTATCGGCGGAATAGGAATGAGCGGTATCGCAGAAATTTTATTAAGCCAGGGATTTAATATTTCCGGTTCAGATTTAAATAAAACAGAAGTAACTGAACGTTTGGAAAGTTTAGGCATCAAAGTTTATGAAGGACATTCACCTGAAAACTTGAAAGATGCCGATGTAGTTGTTTATTCATCCGCGGTTAATCTTGAAAATCCGGAAGTGAAAGAAGCACTAAAAAGAAAAATCCCGGTGATCAAACGTTCCGAGATGCTTGCCGAATGTATGAGAATGAAATACGGAATCGGGATTGCCGGCACACACGGTAAAACAACTACAACTTCAATGGTTGGTTTGGTATTAACGGAAGCAGGAATTGACCCCACAATTATTGTCGGTGGAAAGTTGAGCGGACTAGGTGGAACAAATGCACGTTTGGGCAAAGGCGATTACATTGTTGTTGAAGCTGATGAATTTGACAGAACATTTTTAAAACTCACTCCGGTTATTGCAGCGTTAACTACTCTTGAAAGAGAACACTTAGATACATACAAAGATTTGAATGACATTAAATCAGCATTCGTTGAATTTGCCAACAAAGTTCCGTTCTTCGGTTTTGTAGTTCTTTGTCTTGATGAACCTGCTCTTCAGGATGTTATTCCGCAGATCAATAAAAAAATCTTCACTTATGGTTTAACTCAACAAGCAGATATTCGTGCTACAAACATTACGCATTCCGAAAATCATTCTGAGTTCAGTGTGTTTTATCTTGGAAAAGAACTTGGAAAAATTAGACTCAACATTCCCGGATTGCACAACATAAAAAATTCTCTTGTAGCGGTAACGATTGCAAAAGAGATGGGCGTTGAGTTCAGTGTAATCAAAAAATCTCTTGAATCATTCAATGGAGTTTACCGCAGATTTGAAATAAAGTACAACAAAGAGGTAATGGTCATAGATGATTACGGTCATCATCCTACAGAAATTAATGTAACGTTAGATGGTATCCGCCGCGGATGGAATAGAAGATTGGTTGCAATATTCCAACCGCATTTGTATTCACGCACAAAAGATTTTTATGCTGAGTTTGGCAGATCATTTTTGAACTCGGATGTTTTTATCTGTACAGATGTATATCCCGCAAGAGAAAAACCAGTAGAAGGAATTACAGGCGAACTAATAGCGAACACAGCAAAAGATTTTGGTCATAAGAATGTTTACTACGAACCTGACAAAACAAAAATTCCGGAACTGCTTCAAAAAATTTATAAGCAAGAAGACCTCATTATAACAATGGGCGCCGGTGATATATGGAAATACGGTGAAAAGTTTGTTGCATTCTTAAAAGAAAAACAAAAATAAAATAATGAATAAGACTACAAAAATATTAAGCACACTATTTTTAATTCTTGCGATCGGGCTGATGATCTACTTATCGGTCGGGTTGAAAAACGATGTTGACTATAAAATAAGTTTAATCTCGCTTGACGGGAATAATCATCTTTCGAAAGAACAATATTTAAGTTATGCAAACCTGCTTGATAAGAATAATTATGAAAAGCTGACACTTCAAATCATTAAAGATAGAATTGAAAAACATCCTTACGTTCAACAAGCAGAAGTACGTTACGATGGCAACAGTAAGGTTTCGGTAAGAATAATTGAAAAAACATTTGACTCAATATTAATAGACAGTGTTAGTCAATACATCATAACTGAAAATCTTCAAATACTTCCTGTTTTTCCTCAGACCAAGAAAATTGATTACCCGATAATATCCAATCCAGTTCTTGGCAACGGAATGAAAATTTTATCTTCACTAAAAAATATTAACGACATCGTATTAGCATCGAAAATTATAACTACAGTAAAATTATTAAATCCGGAGTTGTATGACGGCTTATCATCTATTGATATGCAAAACGGAAATGATGTTGTCCTTTATTTCTCAAGTTTGAATTATCCTGTAATCATTGGAAGAGGAAGTGAAATTAGAAAAATAATCTACTTCAATAATTTCTGGACTTATTTGAAGGGAAAGGAAATAAATAATTACATGGAGTATGTGGATTTGCGCTACGGCGGACACGTATATCTCGGAATTACAGAACAGAATAGCCAGGAGGGTCAAAATAAATCATGAAAAAAAATGTTATAGCAGGACTTGATCTTGGAACAACAAAAGTTTGTGCGGTAATTGCCGAACAAGTTGACAATAACCTGAATATTTTAGGATTTGGTGTCGCTCCTTCAGAAGGATTGAATCGAGGATTGGTTGCAAATATTTCTAAAACTGCCGAAGCAATTACCGAAGCTATGCATATTGCATCGAACAGAGCCGGGTTAACCGTGAAAGAATTAAATGTTGGAGTGGCAGGCGAGCATATAACAAGTTTGCGTCATAGAAATTATGTAACGATAAATAATCCTGAACGGGAAATAACAGAACAGGATTTAGATCGTTTGCGCGCTGATGTTCAAACAATACGTATTCCTTCTGACCGCCAAATACTTCACATAATTCCCGAAGAATATTCAGTTGATTATCAAGGAGGGATTGACGACCCGATTGGAATGTGCGGTTCGCGCTTGGAAGCTGTGAATCATGTAGTTCTTGCTTCGATACCCGCAATTCAAAACATAAAAAAATCTGTTGAGCGCGCAGGATTTACAGTAAAAGATTATGTGCTTCAACCTATTGCATCAAGTTTTGCTGTGCTTGATGAAAATGAAAAAGATTTAGGCGTACTGTTGATTGATATCGGTGGCGGAACGACTGATATAGCTGTCTTTCACCGTAAAGCAATTAAGCACACAAAAGTAATTGGAGTTGCAGGCAATCAGGTTACAAATGATGTACGCGAGACTTTAGGTATTGTAACTGCCGATGCAGAAAAGCTTAAAAAAGAATACGGTTACGCAACAGAACATGCAATTATTAAAGATGAAGATATTTTTATTAAAGGTGTTGGCGGAAGAGGAAACGTGAAAATTCCTTTATCACTACTTACTCAGATCATTAGTGTGCGCATGAAGGAATTATTTGCTCTAATTGATAATGAACTTCGTCAAGCCGGATTCAAGAATAAAATTAAAGCAGGCGTTGTATTAACCGGTGGCGGATCATTATTAAAAGGTTGTACGGAATTAGCAGAAGAAGTTTTTGGAATGCCTGCTCGGATCGGTGTTCCTCTTGATCTTGGTTCAGGTTTATCGAACGAAGTTGAAAGTCCTGAGTTCGCAACTGTTGCAGGATTAATTAGAGGTATACCGGGTAAATCATCTTCAGAGCAGTTTACTACAGTAAAAGCAAGTGGCTCAGAACATAAATTCAATGTGAGCAAATTATTCAAAAGATTACAAGAATTTTTTGATAAACTATAAAATACCACAACAAGGAGGAGTTATGTCCACAATGGAAAAGAGACCCCGTTTCTTCACTCTTGAAACACAAAGACCAATGTCAGCACAATTAAAAGTAGTTGGTGTAGGCGGAGGCGGTTGCAACGCAATTGACAGCATGATCGAACGCGGATTATCCGGTGTTGAATTCATAGCTGTAAATACAGACGCTCAAGTTCTAGAAGAGAGTTTGGCTACTCACAAAATTCAAATCGGGACAAACGTAACACGCGGACTTGGAGCAGGTGCAGATCCCAACGTAGGAAGAAAAGCTGCTGAGGAAGATCGCGATAAGATTACCCGTATGCTTGAAGGAAGCGATATGGTTTTTGTTACTTCGGGAATGGGCGGCGGAACTGGGACTGGGGCAGCTCCTATTGTTGCTTCAATTGCTAAAAGCCTTGGTGCTCTTGTAATCGGAATCGTTACTAAACCTTTTACATGGGAAGGTAAGCAACGAATGAAAAATGCTGATGAAGGAATTACTGAACTTCGTCAATTGGTAGATAGTTTGATTGTTGTACCGAACAGTAGAATACTAAGTATTATTGATACAGCTACGGCAGCAAAAGCTGCATTCAACAAACCAAATGAAATTCTTTTTGAAGCAACCCGTGGTATTGCTGATATCATAACTGTGAAAGGAATAATCAATGTTGATTTCGCAGATGTAAGAACAGTTATGAGAGACAGCGGACAAGCATTAATGGGATGCGGAATTGCAAGTGGAGAAAATCGTTCTGTTGAAGCTGCACAAAAAGCAATTTCATCACCGCTACTTGAAGGAATTTCAATTAAAGGTGCAAAGAATATTCTTTTAAATGTTACCGGTCCAACTAATATGACAATGGCAGAAGTAGAAGCTGGGAATAATGTGATCTTTGAAGCTGCAGGAGAAGAAGCAAACGTAATTTTTGGTACTGTTATTAAAGATCAAATGAATGAATACGTTTCTTATACTGTAATTGCAACCGGATTTGAAACTAAAGCAAGTTCAAATCCAATTAGCAATTTGAAAACAGAAAAGGCAGAAAGAAAACGCGAAGAGAAAAAAGTTGTTGGTATGGGTGGATTTCCAACCAAACGCGGTTCGATGGAACTAGAAAATAGTGATGATCTGAATGTTCCTACTATCTTAAGAGTAAAGAAAACAAGTCCGGATTTGTTTGATCAAAGCGGTTTGGAGACTGGATTTAAAGCTGAAAAAAATGATTATGAGGAGAACGATTATTACAGCAATAAGAATAGAGATGAAGAAGATAGTTCATCATTCTTAAGAAAAATTATGGATTAAAGTTTTCCTTTATAGTAATAATAGAATAAAGGAGTACTATGAACGGACTAATATTATTAGGAGCAATGCTTCTTTTTATAGCGCTCTTTACAACAAAGGCTATCAGGATAATAAAATATTTAAAATCTGATAGCGAATAATTCGACAATATTAAAGGTCGTTATTGGTTTTCTCCTTGTTGTGGTGAACAGATATGAAAATCAATGCGGCCTTTATTTATTAATGTAAAGTCAATGATTAATAATTTCCGTTTTGTTATCGGAATTACTAATTTTATCCACCAAAAAGACACACAAACAAATCCTATGAAAAAATTATTATTCTTTATTATGATATTAATTTCACTTCGTACTTCGTTTGCTCAAGAGGGTGAAGATGTAGGCTGGGTTGGAAGATTTGGTGCTGCAGGTGGGTTTTCTCCGACTTTGGTTTTTCCTAATGTTGATGTTGTAAATACTCAAATAAAAATTATGGGTTTGGAAAATCTTTCCAGTAAAGGAATGTTTGTTTATGGCGGCGGCGGGTATGCTTATATAATGCTTGTGGATAATTTAAGAATTGGCGGAATTGGATTAAGCGGAACACAATCTTCAAGCGGTTTTAGCAATGGATTTAATAAAGAAGTAAAATATAATTACGGACTTGGTGGAGTAACTCTTGAGTATTCCTTACCTTTCATTAAAAGTATTGCTGTTTCTATTGGTGCTATAATTGGAGCTGGTTCTTCTAGTATAGAGATTTTTCAGAATCAAAATAATTTTTCTTGGAACAGCATCTGGAACGATGTTTCTAATAAAACTACTCAGAACATTTATAGAAAAATTTCTAATAGTTTCTTAACAGTAGCTCCAACACTAAATGTTGATATTCCATTAAGTAGATTTATTGCATTCAGAATTGGTGGCGGTTATATTACAACTTTTGCAAGCCGCTGGAAGGTTGATAATGATCAGGAAATAGGGAATGTTCCATCGGATTTAAGTAGCAGCTCATTTTTTATTCAAACCGGTATTTACTTCGGATTAATTGCATTCTAAGTTGATGACAACTAAAAACATACTTGTAACTGGTGGTGCCGGATTCATTGGAAGTAACTTTATTAATCATATTCTTTCTAAACGTGATGATTATTTTATTGTCAATTTAGATAAACTGACTTACGCCGGTAATCTTGAAAACCTCAAAACGGTTGAGAAAAACAAGAATTATAAGTTTATTAAAGGAGATATCGCAAATAATGAGTTGGTAGATTATCTTTTTAAGAGATTTAATCTAAAATTTGTTATAAATTTCGCAGCAGAATCTCACGTTGATAGGAGTATACTCGGATCGGAAATTTTCTACCGAACAAATGTAATAGGAACAACAGTTTTGCTCGAGGCTGCTCGCAGATATCAAGTTGAGAAATTTGTACAAATCTCTACCGATGAAGTTTACGGTAGTTTAGGTCCTACAGGTTTATTTACCGAACAAACTCCGCTTAGTCCTAACAGTCCTTATTCATCTAGTAAAGCAAGTGCAGATATGGCAGCTTTGTCATTTTATCATACTTATGGTTTACCCGTTGTTGTTACCAGATGTTCAAATAATTACGGACCGTTGCAGTTCCCGGAAAAATTAATTCCATTGATGATTATTAATTCTCTTAACGGTAAAAAACTTCCTGTCTATGGCGATGGATTAAATGTTAGAGATTGGATCTATGTTATTGATCATAACAAGGCAGTAGAGCTTGTATTCGAAAACGGTAAGACGGGAGAAGTATACAATATCGGTGCAAGTCGTGAAATGAAAAATATTGAGATTATAAAATTGATTTTGAAGAAACTCGGTAAAGGTGAAGAATTAATTGAATATGTAAAAGACAGACCCGGGCACGACCGCAGGTACGCTATTGATTCATCAAAAATTAAAAATGAATTAGGTTGGAAGCCAAGTTTTAATTTTGAAAATGCTATCGGTGATACAATTGATTGGTATTTGCAAAACAAAAATTGGTGGGAAAGAATTATTTCGGGAGAATATCAAAAATATTATTATGCTCAGTATAGTGAGCGATTTAATCAGAATTAAAAAAAGAATGCTATGAAGAAACTATTATTAATAATAATTTTATCGAGTGCTGCTCTATTGGCACAAGAGCAAGAGTCGTCGCTCAACAAACAAATGAATACACAACTGTTACAACCGATAACTGTAACTGTTGGTGGAGATTTTGTGGTTACCGGTTCGTTTACTGCATATAGATCTCAAAGAGTAGATCATTTTATAACTATACTTTTTACACAAGCGAAAGAAAAAATTACATCATCATTAAATCAACTTGAAACTATTAAGCAGGTTTATCAAGGGCTGGATAGATTTCCTCTGCGGGATATTACACTAAAGAGAGTAAGCGGTGAAATTCTGAAAGTTGATTTACTTAAGTTTAGGTTAACCGGAGATTTTAAGTATAACCCTTATCTTATGAATGATGATGTTATTATTTTTTCTGCTTATGATGATGAAAGGAATTTTATTGATATAGACGGAGCGGTAAATAAACCGGTGAAGTTTCAATTTGTTGAGGGTGATAAACTCTCTGATGCTATAATGTTTGCAGGAGGTTTAAATCTGGCGTACGATAATGTAAAGTTTGTTGAAATCTCACGGTTAAAAGAGAAAGGTGAAAAAGAAGAATTGTTAGTTTCTTCAATTAGTGATGATGTAATATTAAAACGCGGTGATAGGATTCGTGTTATGTTTGATGAAAATGAAAAACGAGTATTTAAAGTTTTAGTACTAGGTGAAGTTCAGAAACCCGGATATGTTTATATAACAAAGAATAGTACTACAATCAAAGAGGTAGTAGAAAAAGTTGGTGGATTCACAGCTAATGCATCACTAGGAAAGAGTGAATTAATTCGCGGTACAAGTGATTTACAGCTATTAAAAATGAAAGCATTTAAAGAAACTTATGAAAAGGAAGGGAATATAACTCTCACACAAAAATTTTATGAAAAAACTTTCAACGAGATGATGACTGAACAACTTCTTATGCTTCGTACTGCTGATATTTCAGTTGAGGATACTGCCTATTTTTATGTTGATAATGCATTACGAGTATTTCAAAATCAAAGTATAGTTGATTTTACTAAAATAAATTCTGATTCGACTAGTGATTCAAAATATATTGTTCGTAATGGGGATGTTATTGTTGTTCCCTATAGGGAAGAATTGGTCTATTTGTTCGGACAAGTTTATACACCGGGATTTGTTAAATATGAAAAAGGAAAAGACTGGAAATTTTATTTGAATAAAAGCGGTGGTAAGACAGAATTAGCAGACAGTGATGTAAAAATAATTAAAGCAAAAACAAGGACATGGATTACCGCTGATTCTGATGTTAGAATAGAACCTGGTGATTTTATATATGTTCCTAAAGATATTCCTAAGAGATTTGATTGGTATTTAAAACAAGTTGGGTCGTTATCAAGTATTATAACAGCAGTTGCTACTATCGTCTTAATCATAGTTCAATCTGGAAAGTAAAATTTATAATAAAGTATAAATGTTGGGTGTAATTATGAATCAAAGTAGTGATAATCAGATTGTAGGTAATACATTTTTTGAATTTTTAACAGTAACAGTTCGTTACCGTTGGTTCCTAATTTGGTTTGTTCTTATAATAACCTTAGGCGCGACAGCTTATGCTTTAATAGCACCCAAATGGTATGAGGCCACAGCATCAGTTCTACCAGCCGAAAAGACCGATTTATTGTCGTCTATCTCTGGACTTTCAAATTTAGCAAAAGGTTTTTCTGCAAGTAGGGGATTAGCAGCGTTAACAGGTAGAAATACTGAAACGGATAAATATGTTGCGATATTGAAGAGCGCCACTATAACCGATGATGTGATCAAAAAATTCGATTTGAGAAAGGAATATGATAGAGAAGATGACTATTACGATAAAGTAGTGAAAGACTGGCAGTCTAATTTTATTTTGGAAATACAAGATGAAGGAAATCTAACAATCAGTGTGTTGGATAAATCCCCTCAGAAAGCGACTGATATTGCTAACTATCTAGTTGAACGATTAAACGAGGTGAGTACAGTATTAGGTGTTACAAATGCTAAAGCAAATCGTGAATTTGTTGAAAAGAGATATTTCCAAAGTGTGAATGACATTACAAATCTTGAAACTGATATGAAGTTATTCCAGCAAAAATATGGTGTTATAGCAGTGCCTGAACAATTAGAAGCCACGGTTAAATCAATGTCAACTATTTATGCTGAACTTTATAAAAAGGAAGTTGAATTTAATGTATTGAAACAAACTTATGGAAATGATCATCCCATGACGGTTAATGCAAAATTAGGAATGGATGAACTTAAGAAGAAAATAGATCAGCTTAATTCAGGAACAGATGCATCACAGAAAGAGGTGAATCTATTAATTCCTTTTAAAAAAGCTCCTCAACTTGGAAATGACTATCTAAAGATTTACCGCAACTTGGAAATTCAGTATAAAATTCTTGAATTTATTCAACCGCTTTACGAGCAAGCAAAAATTGAAGAAGTTAGAAACACTCCTTCAGTTTTAGTTCTTGATAAAGCATCTCCACCAGATCGCAAAGCGAAACCTAAAGGGACTATCTATGCTCTAGTTTCATTCGTTTCTTCATTATTGGTTGGGTATTTTTTAGTCTTTATGATGGAAATGTTTCTCAAACTAAAAACAACAGATCCTGAAAGACATAAATATATTTTTTCTTTACTTAAGTCCGACCTTTCAAAGTTTCGTTTAATAAAAAGGTAAATCCTTAATGTCTGAAGCAGTAAGGATTCGAAAGAATTCTGTTTATTCAGCTCTTTCAATATCATCCCGTTTGATTGCCAACGTTTTTGTTTTCTGGATTATTGCAAGATATTATGGACCGGAAATATTTGGGCAGTTTAAATCTGCACAAGTCTTGGCAACAAATTTTATTATTCTTGCAGATTTTGGCTTTGATATTCTTTTGACAACTGAAGTAGCTCGTAACAGAATTAACGCAGTTCATTTATTTCGTCAGTTTTATTCATTGAAATTGATGTTCAGCCTTTTCACTTTTATTGCAATGTGGATGCTTTCACTGTTTGGTAATTTTAGTCAAGAAACGCAAGCCTTAATTCAAGTTCTAAGTTTTTATACAGTTTTCACAACACTCACAAATTATCTATTTGCTCTTTATAAAGGTTTTGAGAAATTAGAGTACGAAACTAAAGTCTCATTAATTATTAATGTGGGTTTAATTTTAATTGTTTTACCATTAATATTTCTTAAAGTAGATGTTTTAATAATAGCGCTTGTATTTGTTGCAACCCGTTTCATAGGTTTTATTGTGGCTGTTGTATATTCTTACAAACTTATTCCTAATTTATCCTTTAAACTTTTGTTTGAAGGGTTCAATGATATTAAAAATAAAGTATTTGTTTTCGGATTCTTTCTTTTATTTAATAATCTCTTTTTTCAGTTGGATACAATACTCCTTTCATTGTGGAAAGGAGACAAAACCGTTGGCGTCTATCAAGCAGCATTTATGCTTATTATGCTGCCGTTAGTAATTCCGGATATATTTATCAATACACTAATGCCGTTGTTATCAAGGTTGAATATTGAAAATCCATTACAATGGAAAAAAGTTGGTTATTTGATGAATAAAATTTTGATAGCGATCGTACTTCCAATTTCAATAATATTATTTGTATATGCAGAACAAATTATAAAAATCATTTATGGAATGAAGAATTATTCTGAAACAATCCCCGTTCTTAGAATATTTGCTCTCACTCTCTTTGTAAGATTCTCATTAGAATCTTATGCACTCATGTTAACAACATCCCAAAGACAAAAAATAAGATTATATACTGTAATAGCTGCAACACTTCTGAATTTCGTTCTTAATTATTTCTTGATTCCAATCTATGGTGCTTATGGAGCCGCAATTGTTTCTCTTATTACAAATTTATTTGTTGGAATAATTTATTATACAACAAATTTTGGATTAGTGACAGAATATTTATTTAATGTTAAGACTCTAACTTTTCTGTTAATTTCTTTTGTGATTGCTTCTATGTTTTGGTTAGTTAAAAGTATTAATCTTTTTATTACAGTACCATTCGTTGGGTTAACATTTATTCTCATTATTTATTATTTCTTCTTCACAAAAGATGAAAAAGAATTAATATTTTCAAAAGATTTTAGATTGATGTTTGTCAAAAAGTAAATTGAAAAAATAATAACATTATGACTTGGGTCTCATTTATTTGTTTCGGAATATTCTTACTTCTAATAATTTCTTTGTTTAAGAAGGAAACAGATGTATTCTCACCCGCACGGTTATTTGTAATAATTTGGTCATTTGCAATTGGATTAACTGATCTAAAACTGAGCAGGTATCAAATAATTTGGACAGATTTCAGTTGGATAATGATAATAATCTCTTTGTTCTCAATGCTCACAGGAATGTTCATTATTTATGTTGTTAATATTGATAAACCAGTTAAAAAGATAGAGCTAGTTCGAAATTCTTTCAAAAAAGATTCTTTCAATTCACCTAAGTTATTCAAATATGTAATAATACTTTTTCTTGCTTATTTAGTCTCGTATATCGTTTCAGCACTAGTAATAGGATATATCCCATTTTTCACTTTATTCCCTGGAGTTGCCAGAAACGATTGGGGAATTTTTGGGTTTGGACTTTTTGTACAATCTTTTCCAGCTATAATTTATTTTATAATTCTCTATTTCATAATTACAAAGAAGCAGAAAAAACAAAAAATAATATTAGCATTTGTATTTTTAATAACATGCTTCACTTATGCATTTCTTCTACAAAGATATTATGTTGTATTTGCAATAATTCTTTCCGCAGTTTCAATGTATTACATAACAAATCTACTTCGAATTAAAAATGTACTGATAATCACTGCTATTATTTTAGTTATAATTTTTAGTATGACGTTCGTGCGGTTGACTGGTACAATTGCTAATTATTTGTATTTCTTAAGTGACATGAAATTTAGCATCAAGTATTCATTATTAACCGAACCGTATATGTATGTTGCAATGAACCTTGAAAATTATGCCCATTCAGTAGATAAGATAAATAATTTTACTTACGGGATTTTTTCTTTTGATTTTGTATTCGCTCTTGCCGGCATAAAGCATCAAATGGTAGAATATTTAAGATTACCGAAATTTCCTTTTTTATTATCAAATAATTATAACACTTATACTATGTTTTTCATTTACTATTGGGATTTTGGAATTTTAGGACTTGGTTTAATACCGATGATGCTCGGAGCGTTATTTTCAAATTTATATTATAAAATGAGACGAAATCCAAAC
The DNA here is from genome assembly GCA_023250955.1 of Melioribacter sp. Taxonomy (GTDB): domain Bacteria; phylum Bacteroidota; class Ignavibacteria; order Ignavibacteriales; family Melioribacteraceae; genus Fen-1258. The sequence continues at coordinate 17,396 of JAHEZQ010000033.1, forward strand.
TTAAATACTATTTCAGTTTATTCAATTTTTAGTTTTGTAATAATTTTTTCTTTTTTCATCCCGATAATCAGTTTTCTTCATTTCGCTTTCAATCTTTTTGTTATTTATACAGTTACAAAAATGATTTCTACTTCTTCAGTTGTTAGCTGATTTATCCTAGAAAATCAGCTAAAAAAGAGAATTATAAATCATTTATTTTCATTGGTAAATTTTGAAAACCTTTCTAAAGTAACTCTCTATACCCGCTTCTTCTAATATATTTATTTTCGATTTGACCAACTTTTTAATCTGTTCATTATAATTTTCTTCTAAATAACAGATTGAATCAATCCAAGAATCAATGTTGTTAGGCAGATATGTTTTCCCAAATTGTAGAAGAGTCTCAACACTTTCCTTCATACCGCCAATCGAAGGAACTATCGGAATAATATTTAATGACATTCCTTCAATCACCGACATTGGTGCATTCTCATAACACATTGATGTCATGGCTAAATATTTAACATCTTGAATTGCAGTTACTAATTTATCATAAGGCAAAAAACTGATAAAGTATATATCATTTTTTGTACTGCATTCAGATGCTAATGATTTAAGAGTGGATTCCTCTTCACCCTCGCCGATTAAAAATAATTTGAAATCGTTCGGGAATTTTAGTTTCCAAGAATTAAATGTATTTATCAAAAACTCTAAATTCTTTTCCTTTGAGAATCTTCCGAAATAACAGATTATATTTTTTTTAGGCGGAATTACAAAATCATTTGTAAAGCTAATCGGATTTCTAATTACTGTAATCCTGCTTTCGCCTATTCCGTCTTCAATCAATTTTGATTTTAAGAATTCGCTTGGGCAGATGAAAGTATCAATGATATTTTTATGATGAAGAATATTGTTGGCAACAAAACTTCTTAAACCTTTAATTATAGAAAAAGCCCATCCTCTTCGATCGCAATTCTCAAACAATATGCTGAGTTTAATTCCATTACCTATACATTTTTCGCAGATTACATTCTTATTATAATTGTATAGACTTGCATTCGGGCATATCAAGTGAAAATCATGAAGTGTTTGTACAACTTTAATCTTTTTCTTCTGCTTTGCCTTTTTTATAGCTAACAATATTGAAGGGGATATGGAGGAAAAGAAACCGTGTAAATGAATAACGTCAACATCGGTTGTTTTAAGGAAGGACCGTAGAGCGTTGTAATTTTTTAAAGAAAAAATATAGTTAAGTATTCCAATAAATTTATTATAGCTTTCCCATGAGTGGAAAGAAATATCAGGTTTCTTAGAAATGCGACTGGTTTCTACATATCCGCTGTAATTATCTATTCCCGGGAAATTTTTTGATATTTGAAATACAGTCTCTGCTCCGCCTTTCTTATCAAAACTATTTATATGCAGAACTTTCAATACAGCTCCAAATAACTCAATCAAATATTAACAAAAGACAATATAAAAAAAATTATTAGACTGATTCTATTTTTCCTATTTTTCCGTCACAAAAAATCACAGAGCATAGTGAAGATCTTAGTTATTACTCCAAGAATTCCATTCCCACCTTTCCGAGGCGATAAGCTCAGAATTTATAATATCATAAAAACTCTTTCTAAAAAGAACGAAGTTAAAGTTGTTTCATTTCTTAAAAATCCAAACGAATTAACTTCCTTGGAAGATTATAAAAAAGAAGGAATCAATATTGAAGTTGTCCATCTATCTAAGTTGAGGTCCATGTTTAATCTAGTAAGATCATTTATTCTTTCTGAGCCTTTACAGGTCTCGTATTATCATTCAAAAAAAATACATCAAAAGATATTTGAACTAACTTCAAAAGAGAAATTCGATGTAATCTATTTCCATATCTTCACAACTGCGCAATACTACAATGCTGTAAATGATTCTAACACTCTGAAAGTTATTGATTTAACAGATGCTACTTCACTATATCTAACAAGGTATATGGAGTTTTTGAGAAATCCGTTAAAGAGAATGTATTTCGGTTATGAAAGGAAAAAAATAATTAATTATGAAAAGATCGTCCAGAACTTCGATACTGTTTTTGTATGTTCGCCTGTTGATAGAGATTATTTATTAAAACGAAAGATTCATAATAACATTCAACTCTTTATTAACGGCATTAATAATGAGATTTATAAATATGCATCGTCTAAACCTGAAAAATTTAGAATAATATTTACTGGTAACATGCCGTACTTTCCAAACAGAGATGCTGTAATGTACTTTGCAAAGGAAATATTACCACTTATTCTGAAAAAAATTCCTCAAACAAAATTTTATATAGTTGGACAGGATCCACCCGAGGAGATCTTAGCTCTTCAATCTGAAAGTATTATTGTTACTGGATTTGTATCTGATATGAAAAAGGAATACTTGTTAAGTGAAGTAAATGTTGCACCAGTAAGATTCGGTGCCGGGACCCCAAATAAAATAACAGAGGCATTAGCTTTAGGAATACCCACGGTTGCAACGAGTTTGACAATCAGCGGGTTTAGAGAAGAAATTAAAAAATTTATTTTTACTGCAGATACACCGGAATCGTTCGCGGATAAAGTGATTTCAATTTTTAATGATGAAACGATTAGAACAAAATATATGAAAGAAGCCAGCGAGACTATTGGCAAACTATTGAATTGGGAGAATCTTGTAGGAAGTATAGTGAATTATTTAATTAGTCGTATTGAGATAAAAAGAAAACAATAAAATTCATTTCTTATTAACTTTTCTTATTTTTTGCTGTATGATATCATAATAGTTTTTTGATTAAAACATTTTTTTTAATACTGTAAAATTTATTTTAAACATTTTATGAAAATATTCTTTTTAACTCCACGGGTTCCTTATCCAATTGATAAAGGTGATAAACTCCGTGCTTATTACCAAATAAAATTTCTTTCTAAACGACATGAAATATTATTGTTTTCACTTGATGAGAATTCTTGTTACCGAGCCGAAAAAGATCCTCTTCGAGATATATGCAAGAAAGTAAGGGTAGTAAAACTTTCTAAACTGAGAATATTTTTTAATTTATTAGTTGGACTATTTAGAGATATCCCCCTTCAAACCGCCTATTATTATTCCTCTGATATTAAAAAAGAAATTATTAAAGAGATCGAACAATTTAAACCGGATCTAATTTACTGCCAGTTGATTCGTGCAGCTGAGTATGTAAGAGATATTCAATCAATTCCTAAAATAATTGATTATGTGGATGTAATATCGAAAGGGCTTGAACGCAGAATTAAAAGAACAAATATTTTTTGGAAATTGATATTAACGATTGAACATAAACGGGCATTAAAATATGAAAAAGTAGTTTTTGATGATTTCGATGAGCGAATAATAATAACAACGGAAGATCAGGGTCTACTGAAATTCGAAGAAAAAGAAAAAGTAAAAATTATTCCCAATGGAATTGACAGTGATTATTATAAACCTATTCCGTTCGAGAGAAAATACGATCTATTTTTTTCAGGAAATTTAAGATATCCACCAAATGTAGATGCATCAATATTTATTGTTGATGAAATCTTGCCCTTGTTGAAGTTGAAGATTCCCAACTTAAAAGTTTTAATTGCCGGCGCAGCTCCTAATAGTAAAATCCTTTCACTTCAGTCTGAAACGGTAGATATTAAAGGTTGGGTTGATGATGTCCGCGAATATTATAAACAAGCTAAAATATTTTTAGCCCCAATGCAGATTGGTACCGGGTTACAGAATAAGCTTCTCCAAGCTATGGCAATGAAAATCCCATGTATCACTTCGGAATTAACAAGGAAAGGTATTGTTGCTTCCACTGAAAATGTAATGTTGGTAGCTGATACTCCAAAGGAATATGCTGATCTAATAATAAAATTACTTAATGATCAAAAATACGCAGATGAAATTGCAGAACTGGGATACAAATTTGTTAAAGCTAATTACGATTGGGAACAAATAACTCAGAATCTTGAACAAATCTTTTTTTCAACGATCAATAAAAAATAATCTGGGATTGTAAATCGATAAAGTAACTAAAAATGTATTTTCACTTTCGATTGGCCAGGCAATTGCGTTTGTAACTAATATTATAGCAATTGTTTTTGCAATTAGATTTCTGGGTGCTGGTTACTTCGGGCACTTCAGCAGTTTACTCGCTGTTGTCAGTATTCTTTCAAGACTTGTAGATTTTGGTATCGAGCCGATTGTTTTTCGAGAACTATCGAGAGACAAAAATAATTATCATTTTTTTAGCGCCGGGTTAAATCTTCGATTCTCAATTTATATTTTACTGGTTATTGGTTTTAATATATCCGCGCCGTTCCTTTCATTCACATCAAGGGAAATTCTACTTTCAAATATTTTATTTACCACAATAATACTATCTGCTAAGATGGTTGTTGTTCGTGAACTAATGGCAACACCTTTCAAAGTTAATCTTAAAATGCACTATCCGATGTTGCTTTCAATACTTGATAATTTAGTTTTACTGGCAATGATCTTTCTTATTCCTTTTGTTAGTGATCCGGTTCTTTATTTTGTAATAGCATATGCCATTTCAAACTTACCGGGTTTTATATTATCGTTTTATTTTTTAAATAAAAAATTTGGTTATAAATACGAAGTAACATTTGAAAAAAGCGGCTGGTTGTTAAAAGAATCTTTTACTCTCTTTGGATTTGTAGTCCTTACAAGCGTTTTTATGCAGATAGATATTGTAATTCTGAGTGCATTCAAAGATAATGTTGATGTTGGTATTTACTCTGCGGGAACAAGATTAACAATGCCGTTAAGTATAATTCCAGGTGCAATAGTAACAACGGTTTTTCCAATTCTTGTTAAACGACTTAGCGATAAAGAAAGTACAGAGTTTATTACTAATCTTGTGATTAAACTTCTTTACTTTATTTCGTTTGTAATGGCAGCAGTTTTTACTTTTGAATCAACATCATTAGTAAACATAATTTTTGGAAGTGAATTTATTAAAACTGCACAATCAGCTTCTATTCTTTATTGGTGCCAGATTTTCCTTTTTTTCGGATTTTATTCACTTTCAGTTTTATTGGCTAACAATAAGCAGCACTACAATTTTATTTACAGCGGAGTTCAGGTTGCTATTAATCTTGTTTTTTGTTTCTTGTTAATTCCGAAGTATTCTTTTGTCGGTGCTGCAATAGCAAAACTAATTGCAAGTTTTATTTCGTTTCTATTTATACTATTTGCACTTAACAAATTTGGTTTTAGACCATCAATTGGAAGATACAGAGTTTTGGTGTGGTCATTAATTCTTTCAGGGATATTGTGGGCTTGTTCAATATTGCCGGTTATACCTTATTTAATTTTTGCAAGTATCGCTGTAGTTTTCGTAACCTTATTTACAAAACTATTTAGTGATCAGGAAATTCTTACTTTGTTTAAGCTTATTAATAAAGAAGAGTTTGGTAAGAAGTTGCTTTCAAAGTTTTCCTTCATTGCATAAAATAAATTTCGGAATACTTATTTTAATTTCATAAATCCATATTCAACTGCGGCTTCACAGAATTTTTCGTAATTGCTGTCATTTACTTCCTCACCTTCACTAATCGGTTCTAGAGCATAAAACCAAACTGCATTAAATCCTAAATCACGCGCAGCTTTAAATAACGTTCGATATTCACTTGAATCTTGATCAGAGCTTATCCAGGTAAGAGAAAATTTTTCTCCAAGATATTCTTTCCATTCTTTCCATGTTTTAACTTGATCTAATCCCATCTCTGCTCTATTACCGTAACCGCTGTACATAATTGCATCTGAAATTCTTAATAGACGAGCGGCCTTATTTTCATCAAGTTCACTTACAATAAATTTTGCATGAGGATAAAATCCGTTGTTACTAAGATCTTTAATAAGATTTAAAAACTGTATATATGAATGTTCACGGCTGATCGGTTCATCAAAATAATAAGCCCAGATCTTTCCAACATTTTTAATATTACGAATAACCAATTCTTTATCATTGATTAAATCAGGCAGATAAATTTGATGCATTATATGTAATGAATCAAAGCCGGCATAATTTGCCAGCGATTTTTCTTTTTCACCGTAAACTGCGGCAAGAAGTATATAATTAAATCCCCAACGGTCTTTCAATTCTTTTAATCTTTCAGGCGATTTTATTCTGTCGTTATGCGGCCATATACCTACTATTTTACCTTCCACCGCTTCATATCTTTTGTTGGATGTTGATTGAGCATTAGAAGAAGTGTAAGTCATAACTATTATTGTTAGGATCCAATAAAAGGGGAATAATACTTTTTTCATAAAGTCCCATGTTGGATAAAAATGTAACTTCAAGATAAAAATAAAAATCAAATCTTTAATTGATAACACTTATATTTACTCTAAAATATTACTTATTTCTTTCCTAAGAAGACTCATAATGGTTGATGTATCAATCGTAATAGTTAATTATAACTCATTTTCTCTGCTGGATAATTGTCTAAGGACATTGTTCCAAGAGACAAAAAAAATCACATTTGAAGTAATAATTGTTGATAACGGCTCGACTGAAGTGGGAATTGATAAAGTTGTCTCGAAATATCCAAAAGTAAAATTCATTTTGAATGATACGGGCAAGGGATTTGCAGTAGCGAACAATCAAGGCTTTAAGGAAGCAAGCGGCAAATATATACTGATGTTAAATAATGATGTTGTCTTTGTCGAGGATGTGATTTCTAAAGTAGTAAAATTTTCTAAGGAGAATAATGATCAAGTAATTATTGGTTGTAAGTTATTAAATGAAGACCGCACTCATCAAATTTCAGTAGTTGATTTCGATTCGATTTCAAATTTATTCGGCGAGAATTTTTTTCTATACAAATTATTTCCAAGAAGCAAAACCTTAAACAAGTATCATTTAAATAATCCTCGAGAAACAAGACCAATTGAAGTAGATGCCGTGAAGGGAGCTTTTCTTTTTATTCCAAACAGAATATTAAAAGAACTTGATGGACTTGATGAGCGATTTTATTTCTACTATGAAGAAACTGATCTATGTTACCGTTGGAAACGATCTGGCGGGAAAGTTTATTACATTCCACAAGCTGAGTTAATTCATATTGGTGGTGCCAGCACAGATTCTAATCTTTGGTTCAAATTTAGCAATCAGCATATTTCCAAAATTCAATTTTTTCAAAAAAATTTTAGAGGAACTAAATTTTTGCTTGCAGTTTCTATACACGAATTGGGTTTAGTTCTCCGCTTTCCGTTATATTTTGTTATAGGATTAATAAAAGGGAATAGATCTTTGATAATAAAATCTGGTTGTTATTTACGATCAATATTTGTTTATCCAGTTAATAAATCTAAGGCGATTGCATGAAAAAAATTATGATTGTCTTCGGCACTCGTCCCGAAGCAATAAAACTTGCTCCAGTTATTCATGCGTTACAAAAAGAAAAAAAATTTAAGACAATTGTTTGTTCAACTGGGCAGCATAGAGAAATGTTAAAACAGGTATTGGATATTTTCGATTTGAAAGTTGATGATGATCTTGACCTAATGAAACAGAGCCAAACGTTATATGATATCACCTCAAATTCATTAATTAGATTAAAAATTTCTTTGGAAAAATATAAACCGGACCTTTTAATGGTGCAAGGCGATACGACTACTGCCTTTACATCAGCTCTTGCTGCTTTTTATAAACAGATTAAAATTGCACATGTTGAAGCTGGTTTGAGAAGTTATGATGTTTTTCATCCTTATCCTGAAGAAGTTAATAGAAGATTTATTTCAGTGATTTCAGATTTTAATTTTGTTCCGACTGTGGATTCAAAAAATAATTTATTGCAAGAGGGATTTCAAAAAGAAACAATTTATGTTACCGGAAATACAGTAGTTGATGCACTCCTTCAAATAAAACTAAAGCTGGATAAGCCAAAGTTTGCTGCACAGATCAAATCCAATCTTGAATCAAAATACGGTAGGGATTTATTCAAAAAGAAATTTATTTTAATCACTTTACATCGAAGAGAAAAATTCGGTGATGAGATGGTAAAGTTGCTTCGTTCACTAGGACAACTAGCCAAGAAATATTCAGAATACAATTTTGTATATCCGGTTCACCTGAATCCAAATGTTATGAAACCGGTACGCGACATTTTGAGTAAGACAAAGAATTATATTCTTACGGAGCCGTTGGATTATTTAAACTTTCTATACTTAATGAAGCAATGTCATTTTATTATGAGTGATTCAGGTGGTGTTCAGGAAGAGTGTTTTGTTTTCAAAAAACCAATAATAGTGATGCGTGATATAACTGAGCGGAATGAAGCTATTAAAGCTGGTTATGCATTCTTAACGGGAAGCGATAAAGAAAAAATCCTTTCTAGATTTACAGAGATTGATTCGAAATTGAAAAACGGATTTAATTTTTTTACAACAAAAAATCCTTATGGTGATGGTAAAGCTTCAGCGCGAATTTTGAAGATTCTTAAACAAAAGATGCTTAGTTAAAGATGATTTCGAATAGAGACATAATAATTTTCAATGACGATTGGGGAAGGTTCCCATCTACACTTCAGCACATTGCCCGTGTTTTGATGAAACATAATAATAGAGTTTTCTGGATTGGTTCACTTGGTCTTAGAAAGCCGAAAATCACCATCTCAGATTTCAAACGCGCTGCTCAGAAATTTTTGAAAATTCTATACAAAACAGATAAAGTTAAAACCGAATGTGAAATTACACCAATCTTGATTTTTCCTTTTGTTTTACCATTACATGATTATAAAATTATACGTTGGTTAAATCAAATATCGATAACGAGAGCAGTTAAAAAAGAAATGAATTATTACAAAGCCGTTGATCCGATTTTCATTACATCTGCACCAATAACTGATAATCTTGTTGGGAGACTTGGAGAATCATGTTCCGTCTTTTACTGCGTTGACGATTATTCACATATGGACAGAGCGTTCAAATCAATTCCTGAACTGGAAAAAAAATTAGTTACAAAAGTTGACGCTGTATTTGCTGTCTCCGATTCTCTTTTCCAAACAAGAAAATCACCAAAAGGAAATACTTTCTTCGCACCACAAGGTGTAGATACCGATCACTTTAAAAAGACAAAACAGCTTGCAGAACAAGTGAAAGGAATTAAGAAACCTGTAATTGGTTTTTTTGGTTTGATTTCCGAATGGATTGACTTGGATCTTATTTATGAGTGTGTTAAGTATTATCCTGAATATTCTTTTGTATTAGTCGGAAAATCGACAAGGGATTTAAGTCGTTTTTTGGATTGTAAAAATTTTACTTATTTGGGAGCGGTAGATTATGAAGTATTACCAAAATACGCTTCTGTGTTTGATGTGGGATTAATTCCTTTTGAACTTAATGAAATAACAATTCCGGCAAATCCACTGAAACTATTAGAATATTTTTCGATGGGAATTCCGGTTGTATCATCAAATTTGCCTGAAGCAAAAAAAAATAGTGACTTAGCTTTTATAGCAAAAGATAAAACAGAATTTATAAAAATGATAAAATTGGCAGTAGAAGATAATGCAGCTGAGAAGAATCAAAAACGAGTTCGAAAAGCTGCAGGTTTTTCGTGGGAAGCGATTACTGAAAAAATATTTGATAAAGTTTTGCAAATTGAATCCGGTAAAAATGTTAATAACAAAAAATGATTAACAGCGAATGATTCTTTTTTTAGAAATAGTGCTTTTAGTAATCTGCTTGGTGATTATAAATTCGTTTATCATTTATCCTGTTGTTGTTTATCTAATCGGAAGAAATAAATCTATTGAGATTAAATCTAAAAATTTCCAGCCAACTATTTCGGTATTAATAGCTGCATATAACGAAGAAAAAGTTATTTCGGAACGGATAAAAAATATCGCGTCACAAAATTATGACATGAGCAAAGTAGAAGTGTTTGTTGGTTCCGATGCGTCAAGCGATTCAACTGACAAAATATTATTATCACTTAAAGAAAAATACCCTTGGCTCAAAGTTTATTTATCAAAAAAACGTCTTGGTAAAGCGGGAATCATCAATAATCTTATAAAGGACGTGAAAGGAGAAATTCTTGTATTCACTGATGCGAATACGGAATTCCGTAAAGATGCGCTGAAAAATATAATTGTTGATTTTGCTGATAACAATGTTGGTGGAGTATGTGGAAAGTTAATTCTAATTGATAGTGATAAAGCGCGTACTGACAGTGTTGAGGAAGTAAAATATTGGAAGTATGAAACAATTATTAAACGTGCAGAAGGCATGTGTGGGATTTCGCTTTCTGCTAATGGTGGATTTTTTGCAATTAGAAAAAAATTATACCGAACTATTCCTACTGAAAAAGCAGTTACTGATGATCTGTTCATTTCGCTCTCGGTTGTTTCCCAAGGTTGTAAGTTTACATATAGAGAGGATGCGATAGCGTATGAGAATACAGGTAAAAATTTATGGTCGGAATACAAAAGGAAAGTTCGGTTTAGCGCCACAAATTTTCAAACGCTTGTTTTTTTCAAATCATTGCTTCTTAACAAGAACCATTTTTTGAGCTATGCATTTTTTTCGCATAAAGTTACACGATGGTTTTTACCAATACTTTTATTACTGGTTCTTGTTCTAAGCTTATTTCTTTCATATTCAAATTTGATTATTCTATGTTTCTTTTCAATCCAACTGTTCTTTTATTTATTTGCCTTGATTGGATTTATCTTTTCCTTTATAAAAGTAAGAATACAAATATTCTCTCTTCCTTATTTTTTTGTTGTTTCTAATATTGCAGTTGTAGTTGGATTTATAAAATTTATTAAAAGAAAGCATAGCGTAATTTGGCAATCAACCGAGAGATAGATGAAATATGATGTAATTGTTGTTGGCGCAGGTATTGTTGGATTAGCTTCTGCGTTAAAACTATTAGAAAAGAATCGCTCGCTAAAACTACTTATTCTCGAAAAAGAAAATAGTGTAGCAAAACATCAGACGGGGAATAACAGCGGAGTGATCCATTCCGGTATTTATTATAAACCGGGAAGTTTGAAAGCACAGAATTGCGTCCGCGGATATAAAATGCTTATTGATTTTTGCAATGAGAATAAAGTCCGTTACGACATTTGTGGTAAAGTAATTGTTGCTACTACAGAAAAAGAAATTTCAGTAATGGAAAATATTCTTGATCGTGGAAACAAAAATGGTCTTGTAGGATTAAAAAGACTAACGCGTGAAGAAGTAAAAGAAATTGAACCACACGTTGAATGTGTCGCTGGAATTTTTGTTCCTCAAACCGGAATAATTGATTACAGCGAAGTATCGGAAAAATATCTTGAACTAATTAAACGCGCTGAAGGGGAAATAGAATTCAATACAGAAATAAAGAATTTATTAATTAAGAAAGATGAATGCGAAGTAATTACATCACGAGGTGTTTTTAGATCCAATATTGTTGTAACATGTGCGGGATTATTTGCAGATAGAATCACCAAGATGACTAATCCGGATTTACAGTTACGCCTTGTTCCGTTCCGTGGCGAGTATTATAAATTGAAGGAAGAAAAAAATAATTTAGTAAATGCTCTCATTTATCCTGTACCTGATCCTGCTTTTCCGTTCTTAGGCGTTCATTTTACAAAAATGATAAACGGGGAAAGGGAATGCGGCCCGAATGCTGTTCTTTCTTTTAAGAGAGAAGGATATACGAAAACAAGTTTTAATTTACTAGATACATTTGAAACCTTTACATGGAACGGTTTTCATAAATTGATAAAAAAACATTGGCGAATGGGATTAAGTGAATTTTATAGATCGTATAACAAAAAAGCTTTTGTCCGGGCATTAAATAAATTGATTCCCGAAGTAACAGCAGACGATCTTGAACCGGGCGGTGCCGGTGTACGGGCACAAGCATGCTTAAAAGACGGAAGTTTACTTGACGATTTTTATATTATAGAAGATAAAAAAGTTGTTCACGTTTGTAATGCACCGTCTCCCGCTGCTACAGCATCTCTTGCAATCGGAGATTATATTTCAGATAAAGTTTTAACAAAAATTTAATACAAAATATTATGAATAAAAAAACAGAAAAATTTTTAATTCTAACTACGGATTTTATTGCAGTTAATCTTGCTTGGATTTTATTTTTCTACTTACGGGTACAAACAGGCTGGTTCGAATTAATCGCCCAACCCGATATTCTTCTTTCAATGATCGCAGTCTATTTTTATTGGCTCGTCATTTTCACTTTTGTTGGAATGTACCGTACATGGTTTGCTCTTTCAAGATTTGATGAATTATCTACATTGTTCAAGGCATCATTTGTCGGTGTTTTCATTTTGTTCTTTTTAGTATTGTATGATGATTACACAAACGGTGTTTCAACTTCTGTAAGATTTTATATTTTCCTTTATTGGGGGATTTTCTTATTTGTTGTTAGTACTGGGAGATTATTTATTAGAAGTCTTCAACGAAGACTTTTGATTAAAGGAATCGGAAGAAGAAATGCTTTAATTGTAGGGTTTAATCCTAAGTCGAATGAAATTCACAATTCGATTCTGAAATTCAGAGAACTTGGTGTTGACGTTGTAGCTTATGTTGATGTTGACGGCACCCAGCTTAACAATTCTTTTAAAAATATTTCTGTTGTTGATACAATATACAATTTGGAAACAATTTTGGAAAACTATCAAATCAAGAATGTTATTATTTCTCTGGGACGCCACGAAGAAGAAACTATTCTTGAAGTCATTTCACGTTGTGAAGGGAAAAATGTTGAGATAAAAATCGTTCCCGATCTTTATGACATCATAAGCGGGCAGGCTAAGATCTCTCAGCTTTATAGTTTCCCACTAATTGATGTAATGCCGGAATTAATGCCGGAGTGGGAAAAGAAAATTAAAAGATTGATGGATATAGTCTTATCATTTATTCTTTTGCTCTTGACTTCTCCTGCAACTTTATTAACTGCATTATTTATAAAAATAGATAGTAGAGGACCTGTATTCTTCAAGCAAGAACGTGCCGGAATGAATGGAAAAGTTTTTAAGATGGTAAAGTTTAGAACAATGATTGCAGATGCCGAAAAACATACCGGTCCGGTTTGGTCTGCAAAGGATGATCCAAGAATTACCAAGGTTGGCAGATTCATCCGTAAGGTTCGCCTTGATGAAATTCCTCAAGTTTTCAATGTGTTGAAAGGTGATATGAGTTTTGTCGGTCCGCGTCCTGAACGGCCTTTCTTTGTAGAAAAACTTTCGCATGAAATCCCACTTTATAAAAGAAGATTAAAAGTTAGACCTGGAATTACAGGCTGGGCGCAAGTAAAACACAAATACGATGAGACAATTGAAGATGTAAAGGTTAAACTTCGTTATGATTTATTCTATATTGAAAATATGAGTTTAAGAATGGATTTTAAGATAATTTTCAGAACTGTTTTTGTAGTATTATTCGGTAAAGGTCATTACGATTAAAATTAAATTTGATTATGAAAGCTATAGTAATAATTCCCACATACAACGAGATTCACAATATCAGAAAACTGATTCCTGAACTTCTTGAATCTTATCCTTCCCTTGATATTTTAATCGTTGACGATAATTCCCCTGATGGAACAGCAAATGCTGTTGATGAGATAAGTAAGAAAAACTCACGGGTAAAAATCATTAAGCGAAAAGGAAAAATGGGTCTCGGTACAGCATACGTCGCCGGATTTAAATACATGTTGGCGAACGGATATGATTGTGCTGTCCAGATGGATGCTGATTTTTCACATGATCCTAAAGAGATTGAGAGATTTTTAGAAGAAATAAATAATAATGATTTAATTATAGGCAGCAGATATATTTACGGAGTACGTGTAATCAATTGGCCTATCAGAAGATTACTCTTAAGTTATTTTGCAAATCTTTATTCAAGAATTATTACCGGAATGCCGGTTAAAGATGGAACCGGAGGATTTAAATGTTTCCGCCGTAAAGTATTGGAATCAATTAATCTTGATGCAATTCACTCTAACGGTTATTCATTTCAAATAGAAATGAATTATAAAGCATGGAAAAAAGGATTTAAGCTTATTGAAATTCCAATAACTTTTGTTGATAGAGTACATGGCACTTCAAAGATGTCGAGGAAAATTGTTCGAGAAGCAGTTATTATGGTGTGGAAGTTAAGATTGAAAAGTATTTTCGGTACATTAAAATAAGACCGCAATGATTGATCTCTCAATAATAATTATCAATTATAACGTAAAGGAATTTTTACTTAATCTCTTGGACTCACTCCGTAAAGCGGTAAAAAACATTTCTACGGAAATTATCATTGTTGATAATGCTTCGGATGACGGAAGTGTTGAAATTCTTCGAGAGAAATTTTCAAATATCAAATTAATAGCAAACAAAAAAAATGTTGGATTTGGTTCAGCTAATAATCAAGCGTTACAAATAGCAAAAGGGAAATATTTTCTGTTGATCAATCCTGATGCAATAGTTAGAGAAGATACTTTAATTAAAATGTTGGAGTTCTTTGATAAAACTCCTCAAGTTGGAATTGCAGGCTGCAAAGTATTAAACCCCGATGGTTCATTACAGCTCGCTTGCAGAAGAGGTTTCCCCGGACCATGGACTTCATTTACAAAAGTTATGGGATTAAGCAAGCTTTTTCCTAAGAGCAGATTGTTTGCTCGTTATAATTTAACGTTCCTCGATGAAAATCAAACTTACGAAGTTGATGCAATCAGCGGTGCGTTTATGATGATGAGAAAAGAAGTCTATGAAAAAATCGGTGGATTCGATCAACAGTTTTTTATGTATGGTGAGGATCTGGATCTTTGTTACAGAGCGCAAAAATCCGGGTATAAAGTCTATTATGTACACTATACTGAAATAATTCATTACAAAGGTGAGAGCACAAAAAGAAGCAGTTTGGATGAAACAAAAATCTTTTATGATGCCATGCATCTTTTTGTCCGTAAACATTTTTCTTCTTCATTCATTGTTGAGTCGATTCTTCAAATAGCGATACTTTTCAGAAAACTAATTGCATTTGCAAATGTTTACAAGCTCGCGTTTCTTTCAATTATTGTTGACTTCTTTACTTTTTCAATCTCCGTTCTTCTTGCAGTAGATATTTATTCTAATGAGCATTGGAAAGGTTTTCCGGATTATGCAAAACCATGGGTTTATTTTATTCCCGCTTTCATTCAAATTTTAATATCATCTATTGGCGGCTCATATAGTAAAAAATCATTTTCAATTTTACGTACTATCAGTTCACTATTATTTGGAATGATCTTTTTATCTGCGCTAACTTATTTTTTCAAACAAGTAGCATTCAGCCGCGCTGTTGTTTTAATAACATACGCAATTGTTCTTGTTTTCTTTTTGTTCTGGAGAATAGCACTTAAAGTAATTTTTAGAATTGGACTTGAGACTAATACCAAGAAATCCCGGACATTGATAGTAGCAAGTGAATCTAAAGCAGAAGAACTTGCATCAAAATTGAAATCAACGTTTACTAAACTTTATCAAGTCGTCGGGATAATCGGACTGACAAGAAAAAGTATAGGTGAAAAAATTGGCAGTTATAAAATTTTAGGAACTGTTGATAACATAAAAAAAATAATTGCTGATGAAAAAGTTGATAAAATAATTTTTTCTTCGGATGATCTTTCATTCAATCAAATGTTTTCAGTTGTTGCGGAATGTCAAGGGTTGAATGTAGAATTTCTTGTAGCAGGTAAAGAATTAGATTATTTGGTAGGCAAGTCTTCCATTACAATGTTAGATGATATTCCGCTTCTGAAAGTACAGTATAATATTTCATCTTATTTTCACCGAGCATCAAAACAAATCATGGACATAATACTTTCATCATTAATTTTGTTTTTGGTTTATCCTTTCATATATTTATTTCAAAAGCTGAGATCAAAAAAGAGTAAATTCACTCAATTAATCCTCGGAATCCCGAGTGTTTTCATCGGAAAGAAAAGTTTTGTAGGGCCGCGTGATAGTTCTTATCACGGTGATTTATATGTTGGAAAAACCGGTTTAACCGGATTCTGGTTTGTAGAAAATTTATTAGAAAATGATATCGAAGAAATAAAAAAGCTTGACATCTTTTACGCAAAAAATCAAAACATTTGGTTAGACCTAGAAATACTTGGAAAGACACTTTCAAAAATGTTTTTTAGTGTGGAGTAGAAATGGCAAAAAATGTACTGGATTTTGAGAAGCCCATAATTGAACTTGAAAAAAAGATTGATGAAATGCGGAAGTATGAAGGGCGTCTTAATATCTCTGACGAGATAAAAACACTTGAAGAAAAAGTTCTTGAGCTCAAGAAAGATATTTATAACGATCTAACTCGCTGGCAGCGTGTTCAGCTAGCACGCCATCCGGAACGTCCTTATACTCTGGATTATATTTATATGATAACAGAGAATTTTGTTGAACTGCACGGCGATAGATTGTTCAAAGATGATAAAGCAATTGTTGGCGGCTTTGCTATGATTGATGACCAAAAAGTAATGATAATCGGTCATCAAAAGGGAAGGGATACAAAATCCAATGTTTATAGAAATTTTGGTATGTCTAATCCCGAAGGTTACCGCAAAGCATTACGTTTGATGAAACTGGCAGAGAAATTTAGAATTCCTGTTATCACGATGCTTGACACGCCGGGCGCTTATCCTGGAATTGAAGCAGAAGAACGCGGACAGGCTGAAGCAATTGCTAGAAATCTTTTAGAGATGAGCCGCCTTCACGTTCCAATTATTGTTACAATTATTGGCGAGGGTGCAAGCGGAGGTGCATTAGGAATTGGTATTGGCGATAGAGTTTTAATGTTACAAAATACCTGGTATTCGGTAATTAGTCCGGAATCTTGTTCAAGTATTTTATGGAGAAGTTGGGAATATAAAGAAACTGCAGCAGAAGCATTAAAACTAACTGCTGAAGATTTATTGGAACAAGGAATTATTGATCGGATTGTTCCCGAGCCTTTGGGCGGTGCTCATAAAGATCATTTAAAAATGGCAAGTACATTAAAATCAGTCTTGAAGGAAGAACTTTCCATTTTGATGAAAATAAAACCAGAGAAATTGATACTGAACCGTCTTGAAAAATTTGCAAAGATGGGAATGTATATTGAATAATAAATATTAAATTCAAATTACCTTATGCTCACACACGTTACGGAAATTCGGGTTCGATATGCTGATACCGATAAAATGCAGTTTGTTTATAACGGGAAATATTTAGAATACTTTGAAGTTGGAAGAACTGAATTGTTGCGAGCAACCGGACTCACTTATAGTGAAGTTGAAAAAAAAGGTTATCAATTACCGTTAATTGAAGCTGGATTAAAATATTATCAACCCGCAGTATATGATGACATCCTTGAAATCCATGCAACCGTTAAGGAATTGTATTCTCCTAAAGTCCATATCGAATATGTTGTGAAGAGAAAAAATACAAATGAATTAATTGCTGAAGGATTTACTACACATATCTTTATTCGAACAGAAACAAAAAAAGCTGTACGTCCGCCAAAAGAATATATTGCTGCATTAGGACCTTTTTTCAAAAAATAATTATTAAAGTTTACCGGAGAAAAATCCTTCGGCCGGATAAAGTTTTGAAATGTTAGAAAAAATAAAAGAACTAACTAAAGACACTGCGATTTATGGAATTAGTACAATCGTCGGAAGATTTCTTGGCTTTTTTCTAATTCCATTCTATACAAATGTAATTAACACACATGATTTTGGAATTTACTCCAACATTTACGCTTACCTCGCATTTCTAAACATATTTTTTATCTATGGAATGGATGCAGCTTTTATGAAATATGCATCCTTAAAAGAAGATAAAGCAGAAAAGAAAAAAATTTTTTCAACTGCATATCTTTTTGTTTCGTTAACTACAATATTGTTGGCGGTAACATTCTATCTATTAAAAATCCCGTTTTCCAGATTGATGGAAATTCCTAATGAGTATTCTAAACTATATTACTATCTAATATTTATTTTGATTTTTGATACGTTAGCTCTTGTGCCATTTGCTAACTTAAGGTTAGAAAGGAAATCGGGGAAATTTACTTCAATAAAACTCTCAAACATTATATTAAATCTAGCTCTTAATTTTATTTTAGTTTTGAAATACAAACTTGGTATCGAAGCAATATTTTTGGCTAACCTGATTGCATCGGCTTTTTCTTTTATTGTACTAACACCTGAAATATATAAATTGATTTCTTTCAAGATTGATAAAGAATTTTTAAATAAACTTTTGAAGTTCGGTATTCCATATCTACCAGCAAGTTTAGCTGCAATGGTAGTCCAGGTAATAGATCGTCCCGTAGTATTGGCAATGACAAATGAATCTACACTTGGTATTTACCAGGCTAATTACAAACTTGGCGTATTCATGATGCTGTTTGTTTCGATGTTTCAGTTTGCATGGCAGCCATTTTTTTTGAACAATGCCAAAGAAAAAAATGCCAAAGAAATTTTTGCAAAAGTATTAACACTGTTTCTGTTGGTGTCAAGTATGTTATGGATTGTTCTTACACTGTTCGTGGAAGATTTTGCACGATTTGAATTCTTACCCGGGAAATCAATTATTGGAAAAGATTTTTTGAGTGGAATAGCAATTGTGCCGATTATTCTTCTAGGTTATCTTTTCAACGGTATCTATTACAATTTTCAAGCTGGAATTTATATTGAAGAAAAAACGAAATATTTTCCTTTTGTAACGGGAGCCGGTGCATTGATTAATGTTGTTGTAAATATTTTATTGATACCAATTCTAGGTCTCATAGGTGCAGCATTGGCAACGTTAGCAAGCTATGTTGTTATGGCTCTTGGATTATATCTTTTCTCTCAGAAGTTTTATCCTATTAAATATGAGTATGGTAAAGTTTTCAAAATTCTTTCAACAATAACTATTACATGTATTCTTTACTACTATTTGTATTACGAGATAGGCCTTACATTTGTTTACAAACTGATTTTGCTTGTCGGATTTGTCGGTTCACTTTTTGTATTAAGAGTAGTTGAGAAGAATGAAATTATTCGTTTAGTTAAAATGCTTCTTCGTGTCAAGTAGTTTTTTATCTTTTCTAAATTTTTAAAAAACAAGAAGAAATAAAATTTCTTTTATCATAACTTTTCATCACAATTCTAAAAGAGCACTATGGAATCAATACAAATAAAAATTCAGCATATCACTGATAAATTTAAGGACATACTCTTACCTGAGTACGCTACCGTAGGAAGCAGTGGACTTGATCTTCGTGCTGCTGTTGAAACTGAAATGAAAATTGAAAAAAGTAAAATTGGATTAATCCCAACAAATCTAAAAGTTGAAATTCCTATTGGTTATGAAATTCAAATTCGTCCCCGCAGCGGACTTGCAGCAAAAAATGGAATCGGAGTATTAAATTCTCCGGGAACAATTGATTCCGATTACCGTGGGGAAATCAAAGTGATCCTATTCAATTTTAGTGATGAAGATTTTATTATTAAACGCGGCGATAGAATTGCTCAGATGGTTATTTCAAAAGTTTACCGCGCAAATTTAATTGTTACTGATGAACTTAATGAAAGTAAACGCGGTGATGGCGGTTTTGGACACTCCGGAACAATGTAGCTATTAGCTTTTAGCGATTAGTGTATTAAAAATTAAAATTCATCATCCATAACAATAATTCAACACATTATAAATGTCAGATTTTGTTCACATACATAATCATTCTCATTATAGTCTTCAGGACGGTGCATGCACAGTTGAAGATCTAATTCATGCAGCTAAAAAAAATAATATGCATGCGGTTGCTTTAACTGATCATGGAGTAATGTTTGGCTCTGCTGAATTCTACAAAAAAGCTAAGAAGGAAGGAATTAAACCGCTTGTTGGAATGGAAGCGTACATTGTAATTGATGGAACACGTTTCGATAGGAAAGGTGATGACCCAGATAATGGGAAAAAGAAATCAAAACCTTATAATCATCTTTTATTGCTTGCAAAGAATGAGACCGGTTATAAAAATTTGATGAAGTTAACTACCATCGGTCATATTGAAGGATTTTATTATAGACCGAGAGTAGATCTTGAAATTCTAGCAAAGTATAGTGAAGGATTAATTTGTACTTCGGCATGCCCTGCTGGACCAATTTCAACACCAATAATTAATGATGATTATGCTAAAGCCAGATCAACCGCAATTAAATTAAAAGAAATTTTTGGAGATGATTTTTATCTTGAGATTCAAGATCATGGAATGGATATTGAAAAACCTATCCTCGATACGATGCCTAAACTGGCTGCAGATCTCGGAATAAAATTAGTTGCTACGAATGATATTCATTACATCGAAAAAGATCATTCCATTGCACATAATATTTTAATTCAACTTGGTGATAAAACCGGAACAGTTGATTATAAAGATTTGCGATACGGAACCGATCAGATATATTTCAAATCCGCAGATGAAATGAAAAACCTTTTCAAAAATTATAAAGGTGCAATTGAAAATACGATTGAGATCGAAGAAAAAATAAATTTACAATTAGATTTTCATGGACATCAATTCCCGCAATTTCCAATACCACAAAATTCCACTGCAAAAAACTTAGAAGAATATCTTGAACAACTTGCGGAAGGTAGATTAGAGAGTAAGTTTAAAAAAGTAACTCCGGAAATAGAAGAGCGTTTCAAATTTGAGATTGATGTTATTAAACAAATGGGTTATGCCGGATATTTTTTAGTCGTACAGGATTTTATTAACGCTGCAAAGCAAAAAGGAATTCCCGTTGGCCCTGGAAGAGGAAGTGCTGCGGGGAGTTTGGTTGCTTACGTTTTGGGAATAACAAATGTTGATCCTCTTAAATATAATTTATTGTTCGAGCGGTTTTTGAATCCGGCACGTAAATCAATGCCCGATATTGATGTTGATTTTGCAGATGATAAACGTGGTGAAGTCATCAATTATGTAAAAGAAAAGTACGGAGAGAATTCTGTAGCCCAGATAATAACTTTTAACAGATTATCATCACGAGCGGTATTAAAAGATGTTGCACGCGTACTTAAAATTCCAATACCAACCGTAGAAAAAATAACAAAATTGATTCCTTCAAAGTTCGGACGTGTTTACGATCTTGATCAAGCATTAAATGAAGTACAGGAACTTGCGTGGGTAAAAAAATCAGACGACCCAATTATTCAAGAACTTATTAAGTATGCAAAAATTCTTGAAGGTATGAATCGCAATGCTTCTAAACATGCGGCGGGTGTTGTTATTACTCCGGGTGAAGTAAGTGATTTTGTTCCGCTTGCTATTTATGGCGATGATAATTCTATTGTTACACAATTTAATATGAAGGACCTTGAAGATGCCGGATTATTAAAAATGGATTTTCTAGGTCTCAGAACTTTATCAATCATTAGAGATACGATCGAATTAGTAAAACAATCCCGCAAGATTGAAATTGATATCGATAATATTCCAACCGATGATGCTAAGACGTATGAAGTATTCAGCAAAGGGCAGACAACTGCAGTGTTCCAGTTTGAAAGTGCCCCGATGCGGGAGTATCTAAAAAAACTTAGACCGAGCAGTATAAATGATCTTGCAGCGATGAACGCACTTTATCGTCCGGGTCCAATGGAATTCATTGATGATTTTTTAGCTCGTCATAATGGAAAAAGGCAAATTAAATATTCACATCAAGTTCTTGAACCCATACTTAAAGAAACAAACGGGATTATTGTTTATCAGGAACAGGTAATACAGATTGCAAATAAAGTAGCAGGAATGAGTTTAGCCGAAGCAGATCTACTTCGCCGTGCTATGGGTAAAAAAGATTTGAAGGCAATGGCCGAACAGAAAGAAAAATTTACGGAAGGAGCAATCAAGAATAATATCAGCAAAAGAATTGCAGAAGAAATTTTTGAAGCGATAGATAAATTTGCCAATTACGGTTTTAACAAAAGCCACGCTGTTGCATATTCAATTGTTGCATATCAAACTGCATATTTAAAAGCACATTACTTAGAAGAATTTCTTGCGGCAAACCTATCGAATGAATACGGCAACACTGATAAAGTTACTAACTTACTTGAAGATTGTCGTAAACTTAATGTAAAAGTTCTTCCGCCGGATATAAATAATCCATCTGTAAAATTCGGTGTTAAGAATAAGCAAATTATTTTTGGTATGAGTGCGATAAAAAATGTCGGAGTGAATGCTGTGGAAATGATTAAATCATCGCATGTAAAACTTGGAAGAAATTTTAAAAGCATTTATGATTTTTGTGCGAATGTTGATAATCGGATAGTAAATAAACGTGCGTTGGAAGGATTAGTTCTTTCAGGAGCATTTGATCTTTGCGGCGGTTCTCGCGCACAGAATTTTTTAGCAGTTGAAGAATCCCTAACCTTTGGTAACAAAGTGCAATCTGCAAAAGGATCTCAATCAGATAGTTTATTTTCTGATGACTCTGATGCGATGCACATTTACGAACCAAAGCTTCCTGTCGTTCGTCCATGGGAAACAAAAGAACGACTAGCCAAAGAACGAGAGGTACTTGGTTTTTATTTAACGGATCATCCGCTGAGAAAATATGAAACTGAATACAACTCATTCGCAACAGTTCATCTTGGAGAGATGGAAACTTATAAATTTAACGAATCGGTAAGAGCATGCGGAGTTGTAACGGAAGTTAGAACAAAGATAGATAAACGCGGAAATCAAATGGTGTTTTTTAAGTTAGATGATTTCAGCGGTTCCTGTGAATGTTTGATGTTCTCTAAAGTTTTTGCAACATGCGAAAATCTAATTGCACTTGAATCTACTATTTTAGTAACGGGTAAATTGGAAAGCAGTGGTGATGCTGTAAAACTACATGTTGATGAAGCAATTTCACTAGACGATGCAAAACAAAAACTAACAAAGAGAATCGGTATTATAATAGATAAGAATTCAAACCAAGCTAGCATGGTTATTGAGATAAAAAAATTAATTGAAGAAAATGAAGGATCATTACCTGTACTTATCTGCTTAAAAGATGATGGTGTTATGCGGGAATTTTATATCAATTATAAAATTTCATTCAATTCAGAGTTCATACCTAAAGTAAAAAAACTTCTCGGCGAAGAATCAATTGTTTATCTGGCTACTTAAAATTAAAAGAAATTTGTTGTGAGTTAACATCATCTATATTGATTTGATTTCGTATTCGTATTTCTTAAGTTTGTGCCGTTATAAATAAACAAGGAAAAATACATGGAAAAAAAGTGGGCGCTAATATTAGGAGCTTCCAGCGGTTTTGGGGGTGCGTCTGCAGTTGAACTTGCGAAACATGGATATAATATATTTGGTGTTCATCTTGATCGCCAAGCAACAATGCCGTCAGTTCAACTAGTTATTAAAAAAATTGAAAAGACTGGTCAGAAGGCAATCTTCTTTAATATAAATGCAGCAGATCAAATTAAGATCAACGATACTCTGGACGAAATCAAAGAAAGATTTGCAACCAAAGAACATCCCCATGTTCATGTACTTATACATTCTCTTGCTTTCGGAACTTTAAAACCATACATCACAAAAAATCCAAACGATAGCATTTCTCCTGCTCAAATGAGTATGACTTTAGATGTTATGGCTCATTCCTTAGTTTATTGGACGCAAGGACTAGTTCAAAGAGATTTGTTTGCAAATAACGGTAGAATATTTGCTTTAACAAGTGCAGGTTCACATACAGTAATTCCAAATTACGGAGCTGTATCAGCTGCAAAAGCTGCTCTCGAATCTCACATCCGCCAACTTGCTGTAGAACTTGGACCAATGAGCATTACATGTAACTCAATTATGGCAGGGGTTACAGATACAGCAGCTGGCAGAAAAATTCCAATGTTCGATAAAATGCTCTATGCGGCAAGAATGAAAAATCCCCGCGGCAAATTGACAACACCCGAAGAAGTTGCGAAAGCAATTCTTCTTTTATGTGATGAAAAAGCAGATTGGATTTCTGGAAATGTAATTGGTGTTGACGGCGGAGAATACATCGTAAATTATATCGGTGAAAAAACATTTAACAAATAATCTCAGGAAGGATTGATGAATGAATTTACTCTAACTGAAGAACAACAAATGCTGCGGGACATGACCCGCGATTTTGTAAACAATGAGATCAAACCAATAGCTGCTAAAATAGATGCTGAAGAAAAAATTCCTAAAGAACTAATTCAGAAACTTGGTGAACTTGGATTTTTAGGCGTTGCGTTTCCCGAAGAATACGGAGGCGGAGGATTTGGTGAAGTCGGTTATTGTTTGATGCAAGAAGAAATTGCCCGTGGTTGTATGTCCACGGCAACATTTATTGGAGCTCATCAATCAATAGGTTCAAATGTAATTTATATCGGTGGTAGTGAAGAACAAAAACAGAAATATTTAACACCTCTTGCCAAAGGTGAAAAAATTGGTGCGTTTTGTTTAACAGAAGCGCAAGCCGGTTCTGATTCATTTAATGTAAAAACGCGTGCGCATTTAGACGGTAATGAATGGGTTATCAATGGTGAAAAAC
Source organism: Melioribacter sp. (assembly GCA_023250955.1). Lineage (GTDB taxonomy): Bacteria > Bacteroidota > Ignavibacteria > Ignavibacteriales > Melioribacteraceae > Fen-1258. The sequence continues at coordinate 41,961 of JAHEZQ010000033.1, forward strand.
TTTGGATAACTAATGGTGGAATAGCAGATATAGTTTCTGTATTTGCAAGGACGGATAAAGGTATCAGTGCTTTTATTGTAGAAACAAAAACTCCAGGATTTAGTGCAGGTCCACCTGAAAAGAAAATGGGAATTAAGGGAAGTACAACTAATGCTATTACGTTTGATAATGTTAGAATACCAAAAGAAAATTTAATTGGTACAGAGGGTCGTGGATTTATACTAGCAATGAAAACCTTAAATGCAGGCAGATTAGGATTGGGAGCTGCATGTTTAGGAGCCTCAAAAGAACTTTTAGAAATGTCAACCCAGTATGCAAAACAAAGAAAACAGTTTGATCAATCAATCTCTAATTTTCAGGCAGTACAATTTATGCTTTCCGAAATGGCAATATTGCTTTATGCTATGGAGTCAATGGTATATAGAACTGCAGCTGATTATGATGCCAAGAAAGAAGTAAATCGTCAATCGGCAATAGTTAAAATTTTCTGTTCTGAATCCCTTGACAAGATTGCAGATTATGCAGTTCAAATTCATGGTGGTATGGGATATTCACGCGAACTTCCAATAGAAAGATTTTACAGAGATTCCCGTATCAACAGAATTTTTGAAGGTACTTCTGAAATTCAAAAAGGAATTATTGCAAGAGAAGTTTTAAAAAAGAATGGTGTTGTTTAAGGATTTAGTTTTTTATAATTCATTAAGGAGTAGTTACAAAAATGAAACCTATTACTTTTACTGATGGAAACTTTGATGCAGAAGCATTAAAGTCTGATGTTCCTGTCATTGTTGATTTTTGGGCAGCCTGGTGTGGTCCATGTAAAATGATTGCGCCTATCATTGAAGATTTAGCAGGCGAATATGAAGGCAAAGTTAAAGTAGGCAAACTTGATGTAGATGAAAATCAACAGACTGCAATTAAGTATGGAGTAAGAAGTATCCCAACAGTTTTATTTTTAAAAAGTGGAAAAGTTGTTGAAACAATTATTGGTGCAGTTCCAAAATCTATGTTTGCAGAAAAAATAAAAAAATTAGTTTAATCATTATTGAAAGAATAATTTTGTCAAATCAACCGATCAAAATTCTAATAACGCTATTCTTGTGGAATAGCGTTATCTATTTGCAGACAGATATTGGAAATATCGGGATAAAAAACTTTCCTCTACAGATGATATTATTTTTAACATTTTCTTCGATTCAAAAAAAATAAATGAATCCTAGCTTATTTTAATAGAATTTTTGCTTATAATGAAAACAGGATTATATTCTAAGGTATTAAAATTGAGCGCTGGAATTAGACCTTGACAAATAAAATAGAGGGTGTTAAATTCAATTAAAAATAAAGGGCTTCTAATAAAAACAAACAAAAAACACAATTTTACTCTTGATTTAGAAATCACATTAGTTTATTTTGAATCGCTTCAAACAAGAGAAAAACGGTTTTTTGTAACATAGCATTAGACTTACAAAGGAAGCCATTTGTTCCGTAAATATTAGGGCAAAATACGGAACTGTTATTATTAAGTTTCTGTAATTTAGAATTAATAATTCACTTCTAAAAAAAGGAGGTAGTGTTTGACATTTTTTTTACAAGTTTTTTCATTTCAAAAACCCTTTCTTAGTTATTCAACAAATAAGGAGTAAAAACATGCATCGAAAGATTTTTTACTTTTTGCTATTTCTTGCACTTTGTCCTGTATTAATTAATGCAGGTACAAAGGGAAGAATCAAGGGAAAAGTAGTCGATTTGCAAACAGGTGAAGCATTAATTGGTGCCAACGTAGTAGTAGTTGGCTCAACAGCTGGTGCTAATTCTGATGCAAGCGGCGAATACCTAATTCAAAATTTGGATCCAGGCGTTTATACACTAAAAGCTTCTTACGTCGGTTACCAAACAATAACTATTTCTAATGTCAGAGTTAATGCTGACTTGACTCAAATAACTAATTTCGAGTTACCAAGTCAAGATATTCAGGTTGGTCAAGTAGATATAGTTGCTCGAAGACCAATCATTCAAAAAGATAATACAAACGCTGTAAGAATAACAACGAACGAAGATATTTCTGCACTTCCTGTTCGTGGTTTTAACAGCTTCTTTACTTTAACACCTGGTGTATCAACGAACAATGGCGAGTTCCACGTTCGTGGTGGTCGTGCTGATGAAGTTGGTTATTACATTGAAGGTGTTTCTGTAAGAAATCCTCGTGGTGGTGGTAGAGCAGTATCAATATCTCAAGATGCCATTGAAGAAATGCAAGTTCAATCCGGTGGTTACACAGCAGAATTCGGCGGTGCTAACTCAGGTATTGTACGTTCTACATTCAGAAGTGGCGGCGCTCAATTGAAAGCAAGTGTTGAATACATTACTGATAACGTTACATTCAAGAGTGCTAATAATGCATTCGATGGTAAGCAACGTTTAGGTACATACTGGTGGGGTTATGATGAAACAAGTGCTTCTTTAAGCGGACCCCTTTTTGATCAGAGAATTAAATTCTTTGCAAATTTAAATTATCTGTTTAATAGAAGCGGTACACATGCTGATCAGCCAGCTATTAATCTTGGTAATATTTGGCAGGCAGATGTTCCTGCGGCCCAAAGAGACACTGTTAATTTTCTATTTAATAATGGTGCTCAACCTAAAGCTGCAAGAAAATATTACACATTAACCGGTACATTGAATTTCGATTTTAAACCTTTATTATTCAGATTGTCCGGTACATATTATATTGATGAAAATAATGCCAACGCAACTGGACCATTCAATACAATGAATGACCGTCCAGGTGAATATAGCAATCACAATGGAACTTTCAACTTAAAGATGACCCACGTTTTAAGTCCAAGTTTATTTTATGAACTTTCTGCAGGAATGGTTCTTGCTGATTACAGTCAACAGGATTCTTTCTTGAAAGATAATTTCTGGGCTTATGGCGATAGCATTGCTAACGCAGCAGTAGGTTATGTTTGGACACGTTCTCCACAGGATATAGCTCTTAGATATGGTGGCCGTTTCGCAACCCCACGTCAAATAGTAATTTATGATTGGGGATTCAATAGAACAGGTGCTGTAAATATTGGATATAATAAAAGTGATACAAAATCTTTATCATTCGCTGGTTCTTTAAACTGGTTACCAAATAAATATCATACAATAAAATTAGGCGGTGAGTATCAGAACTGGACGTACAGAAGTTATGCACCTGCACAAAGTGCACAACAGTTATATAACAATTCCTTACCGGCGAACAATCCAAATAATCTAAGTCAAGATCAAATTAAGATTAACATTCTTAGAAACAATGGTTCAACGATTTTTGGTTATGATTATTTCGGAAGTAAATACGACGGTACAGATGATATTTTTCATGCTGCTCATAAGCCAATATTTGCATCAGCTTACTTACAAGATAAAATTGAATATGAAGATATTATCTTAAACGTAGGTTTACGTTATGATTATATTGACATTGACAATTTACAAATGGTTGATCCTACCAGACCAGATTATTCAATTAATAAAGCAGATAATACTTTACTTGCTGCTGGTTGGGTAAAAGTTCCTACTTTTAGTGCTGTCAGTCCCCGTATAGGAATCTCTTTCCCTGTTACTGATAGAACAGTATTTCATGCACAGTACGGAAAGTTTATTCAACAACCTGATCTAAATGAATCCTATGTTGGATATGATTATTACGCATATCAATTAACAACAGGATATTTTTTCTCGAACATGAACGGATTAGGTTTGAGACCAACAAGAACCACTAGCTATGAATTAGGTTTCTCACAACAGATAGCTGATTTTATGTCTTTTGATATTACAGCTTACTATAAAGATATTAAAGACCTTATTCAAATGGTTCCTCAACCAGTTGATATAGCTTCCGGCTATACAAATTATTATACAAGAGCAAATGTTGATTTCGCTACAACTAGAGGTGTTGAAATTGCTGTTAACATGAGAAGATTCCAAAGAATCTCTATTAATGGCAGTATGTCATTCCAAGATGCAAAAGGAACCGGTTCATACCCGGCTTCTAACCGTGGAATTGTTGGCGCACCAGTAGTTGCAGGTCAACCATATACTCCAAAAAATATTTCTCCACTAGAATTTGATAGACCATTTATGGCTAATTTAAATCTTGATTACCGTTTCGGTGATAATGATGGTCCTTCTATTCTTCATAATTTTGGTGTTAATGTATTATTCACTTATCAATCTGGACGTCCATTTACAAGAGCAACAGGAAATCCAGCATCTGTAGGTATTTCTCAAAACTTAAGTGGTGATGCTAGATTTAGACAACCGGTAGAACCATTAGGATCTTCACAAATGCCAGATTATTTCAATATAGATTTAAAAGTTGACAAGTCTTTCTCAATCCTTAAAACATTGCGAGCTAATATTTATGTTACAGTATTAAATCTCTTAAATACAAAGAGCGCTACCGAAGTTTATCTAGTAACCGGTACAAATACTGATAACGGATATTTAAGCAATCCTACAACTTATCAACAACAACTTGCAACTAAGGGCCAAACTTATATTGATATGTATAATCTACTGACATTACAACGAAATGGATTATGGACCGGAATGCGCCAGGTTAGATTAGGCATTAGATTAGACTATTAATGGAATATTATAAATAGAGGAGAAAGCAAAATGAAATTAATAAAAATAAGCTTTTATCTTGTTCTTACTTTAATTCTTTTAGGTACATTTGTTAATGTACAGGCTAAAGGAGTTGAAGGGACAAAAGGTAAAGTGCTTAAAACTACCGGCTCTCCATCAGCTACTAAATTTAACATCAACAATGTTTCTACATTTTTTACGAATGATGGACAGTCGGATCTTTCAAACACCGGCGATTCGGGATTTCAATTCCCAATCGGTAGTGGTAAAACTGTGTTTTATGAATCAGGATTTCTTTATGGTGGTTATGTTAATGGAGAATGGCGTGTAAGCGGTTCAACTTATAATCGTGGTCAAGTAGCCGGAAGAATTCTTCCTAGCGGTCTTGGCGAAAGTCCTTCATTACCTAATGTAAGAATCTACAGAGTACGCCGAGACTATAAAGATCCGCAAGCAGATTACAGTAAAGAAATTCAAGATGAAAGTAAAACCAAAGATGCAATCTATGCTCAGTACGATAAAGATTGGCAAGAATGGCCAGCTCAGTATGGAGCTCCATACGATGATAAAAACAATAATGGTCAATATGATCCTGCAACAGATATTCCTGGTGTTCCAGGTGCAGATCAAACCATTTGGTTCGTTTGCAACGATACCGATCCTACTCAATCTCAAAAACTTTATGGTTCAGTTGGTTTAGGACTCGAAATGCAAGCAACAATCTGGGGATACAATCAACAGAACGCATTAGGAGACGCTTTATTTAGAAAATATACACTGATTAACAAAGGTGGCAATAGTATAGATAGCTGCTATGTTAACATGTGGTCAGATCCTGATCTTGGTGGAGATGCCGGTGATGACTTTGCCGGGTGTGATACTTTATTGAGCTTAGGATTTATCTATAATGGAGATGATCAAGATCCATCTTATGGAACATATATTCCTTCTTCTGGATTTGACTTTATGCAAGGACCAATGATTCCTGGAAAAACTACAGACAAAGCTATATTCAAAGGCAAATACAGAAATGGTTATACGAATATGCCAATGACCGCTTTCTATTTGTTCACCCAAGGTGTTGCTAATTATGGTGACCCAACTTTGGGTGTTTATACTACCGGAGCATTACGCGTACGTAATCTTATGCAAGGAAAAGTAGGTTCTCTGGGAACAAAATTCGTTGATCCTTTAACCGGAAAAACTACAAAGTTTTTCTGCCCTGGCGATCCCGTTACCGGACAAGGTTGGGTTGACGGTATTCTATTTCCAAAACAAGATAGACGTATGGGCGCGGTATCAGGTCCGTTTACTTTAGCAGCAGGCGATACACAAGAAGTGGTTGTTGGTCAGCTAGCTGCCGGAGGTGTTGCCCCAATTACAAGATTAGGTGCTGTTGCATTATTAAAATTCCAAGATTTACAGGTTCAACAAGCATACAATAACTTCTTCAAGGTTCCAAATCCTCCATCAGCTCCAATTGTACCGTTAGATCCTGTAAGTAAAATTGGAAAAGCATCAGAGTTCGATCAAAAATTAATCATCTCCTGGGCTGATGATCCAGTTGCTTATAATAAAACAGAAAGTCATAATGAATTGGGTTATAAGTTCCAAGGATATGTTGTTTATCAATTGCCTAGATTAAATGCTCAGTTGACTGAAGGTGCTGTAGTTGCAACTTATGACCTTGTTGACTTAGTAGGCAGTATTGAAAGTTTGGTATTTGATACTCAGACACTCAACAGTACTAGAAAATTCACAAAGAACGGTACTAACAGTGGTATTCAAAGGTATATAACTATTACAACTGATAAACTTCGAGGCAGTATTCCATTGGCAAATGGTACAGAATACTATTTTGTAGTTTCTGCATATTCTTATAATCCTGATCCAGGTGCAGTTCCAAATGTTTTGGAAACTCTCTCTGCAAAAGTAGCAGGTACACCGCATCAAGTAAATCCTGGTACGGCTTACACTGTAGATCCAGGTGCTACAATTTCTGTAACACATACTCAAGGTGGTAGCGATGGTGGTGCAATTATTAAAGTAATAAATCCTGCCGCTGTTACTGGTCATAGCTATGAAATTACATTTACAGGTGTTTCTGGAAATACAAAATGGACATTAACTGATAAAACAACCGGTGCAGTTGTATTAACAGGTATACCGGAAGTTCTTGGAAATATAGCACCCATAGTAGGCGGTTTACAAATTGATGTTCAGGGTGCATCAAATAATTTTAAGAAATTCTTGGTTACAGCAAATGCTGGTGGAAAATTAACTACACCTAATATGGGTACTTTCGCATTTAACAGTAATGGATTCCCAACATTGGATGGTCTTGCACCTAATAGTTCTGGAACTAATGATAGACCACAGGCTGGTCAAATGAAAAACAGCACTGCTCTATGGGGAATTAATACCGGTATGAGTTCTTCTGCTATGATTGCTGATTATGCGAACTTCATTGCCCGTGTTCCTCGTGGTGGAACAAACTGGCCAATGATTATTCCTTACGATTTCGAAATTCGTTTTACTGCTGCCGGAAGCGAAGCAGAAATGGCATTCACAACTGGTACACATGTTCATGTTCCTTTTGAATTATGGAATACCGGAATTGGAACGCCAAATAGTACTGCTGATGATTATAAGTTAGTAGCTTTGGTTAATGATTCTGACGGAGATGATAAATGGAGTCTTAACAAGATTGATCACTCTGTATCGGGTTCAGATAATGATCCTCAAACAGATTGGATTTATATTTACGATGTTACTGATCATACACCTGGCACAAAAGGTTACGATGCTGCAATAGCGAATTCTTTCGACGATGTTAGCGGTTCAACTATCGGTAACGAAGTTATGGCAAGATTAGTATTTGTGGGTCTTAATATTGGATCAGTATCTGCAGCAAACTGGCCGGCAAACTTGGTCGCACCAATGCCGGAAACCGGAGCTATCTTCAGAATCGAAACAACAAAACCGAATCAGCCAACTTCTGGAACAACAGGTGATAAATTTGCTTTCACAGCCCCATCTGTTGTTACAAATAATGTTGATCTAGCAAAACAAGAAGTAGATAAGATCAATGCATTCCCGAATCCTTATTACGGTGTAAATCCGCGCGAAGTTAACAAGTATCAGCGTTTCGTAACATTCAGTCATTTACCACAAAAAGCTACGCTGCGTATATTCAACTTAGCTGGACAGCTTGTAAGAATTATTCAGAAGGATTCTCCCAGCCAGTTTACTACCTGGGATTTAGTAAATGATAACTCATTCCCTGTAGCGAGCGGATTGTATATAGTTCACGTAGATATGCCTGATCTCGGTCAGACAAAAATAT
>JAHEZQ010000064.1 GCA_023250955.1 Melioribacter sp.
TAGATCCTCGCGCAACTGCCACCACATTTGAGACCGCAGATTATTGAAGTCCTCTTCCTTGCGAATGTTTATCGGTGCATCAGCTCCGCCAAGCGCAACTATTCTCTGGTTCATTTCTTTAAGTGCGTTCACTGTACCGGCACCTACACCAACGCTGTCAACTCCAACATTATCGGCTTTTATCTTTTCATCAATCATTAATTGATAAACATCCCGCTTGCCTAATATGTTTGAGTCCGGACAATGAAAATCTTTTATGCTCAGTAGAACATTTCCTTTACCTTTCGCGATTGCCGCTTTATCTCCGGCTTCACTATTGGCAACGTCAACACCTAAACATTTTTCGCCTTCAATTTTGCTCTCGTCAAATGTTCCGTTGGGATATTTGTATTTATCGCCCAGCTGGATTGATGCGGAGATCCATTCAAGCCGAATAAGTGCACTTACTGATTGTCCGGGAGAAATCCCACGTGCACGCGAAAGAAATAACGGTGCATCTTCTCCGCCGTAACGCATTTTTTTATCATTCAAACCATCAAGGGTTACTGCACCCGGAATAAAGGAAGGATTTTTCAAAACAACATTTGGATGATCATAACCGGATATTCTAATTGCTGTAACGTTTGGCAGCGAACAAAATTTATGCAGATTGTCCAACTGATGATCGGGATTGCCGAAAGCTAAAATAATATTGTGCGGACCATCAGCTGTATTTTGAAATGCTTCGATAATCGGTTTAGGCACACCCGGAGTTTCTTCCAAAATGATTAATAAATGTTCCGCATGAAATCCTTGCGCCTTTGTTGATGATTCTTCATTTGCTACAACACCGGCAACGAAACCAACCGCCAGCCAATTATCTTCGCCCGGGATCATTCTCAATTTCAGCGAAGAAAGTAATTCACCTTTCCCGAAACTTTCATACATCACACCGAGCTCACGCCAGATATGCAAACTAAGCTGATCTTTTTTCGGTGCCGTTGTTACAACAATTGAATTCTCAAAACAATCGAGAAACCACAAAACCATTCCGGCCCCAAGTTTTGTTTTGCCGGTACCGGTTGCTGATTCTACTCCAATGCGCTTTATCCCAATAGCGAGCGAATCAAGAATTGTTTTAATTGGATTTATTGTTCCGTCCCATTTATGATCAGCATATTCCGGCAATAAATTCCAGTCGAGTGATTCCGGCTGAAATCCCAAACGCTCCACCAAATAATCAAATGGATGTGTTTGATAATAGGCCCGCTGAGTTTCGTAATTCGTAAGACGTTCTGCTCTTCTGCGCCTAAGTTCTAACTCAGCTTCCGCTGCTACCTGTATTTGAGTTTTTATCTCCATCATTTCTCTTTAGTGATTTAGGATCAAGCATTACTTCTTCCGGTGCATCTCCGCGCTTTAATCTTTCAAGTCCATATTCGGTAAATTGGCTCATATCAATATTTTTCATTGTTAGTGATCCGCTCTGTTCTATCTTCTCTACATACAATCCTTGCAGCTTATTCCTTTCTTTCATCCCTTCATGTGCAAGCTTCAGATCTCCCCTAATCAATGCGCCAGTGATCATAAAATCTTCATCGCGGAGAGCTTTCTTAAAAATTTTATCTGATTTAATTTTTGTTGCATCGCGAATAGACGAACGAGCTTCTGCTATATATCTTGTGGCGGTTCTTGGACTGCAATCGAATAATTCTCGAATATGCTTTGTAAGAGTCCTATTTTTTTTTGAACCTTGAAATTCTTTATTCTTTAGAATCTCCATCTTAGTTTCATCAACATGAGTATAAAACAAATCGGTATGTTTATTTGATATTTTAGGCATTGGTATTTTCTAATTCAAAAAAAATATTTGTCTGACCACTCATATTAATTCTCGTTTTTATCGGAATAATTTTGTTCATCACAACGCCTTTTTAATTCTTCTAAATAGTTTTGTTGTGTGCAACCGCCCATTTTACCATTGCTCTCATCTGCCAACTGAAATAAAACTTGTTAGGATTAAACCAAACGTGGTTGAAGCGAGATTTTCTAATAGTAAAATCTGTACTTGCTAAAGAACCACCGTGTTGAATTTCACCAAAATTTTCTTCAATCCATTCCCAATTTTTAATTGGGGTTGAAAATGGTATTGGTATTCTCCATCTGGTTAATTTCTCAAACCAACGTATTACGTGCCGATAACTTGAGAATGATACTTGACATTTTTCATTCAAATATCTTTCAAGTAAAACTGTTCCGGCTTCATCAACAAGTAGTCTATTTCCAAAACGTGTGAGCGTATTATTCATGTCCCACTCGTTCCAGCATTTATTCGTTTGCGGTTCTCCGGCATAATACAGCTTAAAATTAGGTTCAGTCTTCGGTGGATATGGCGCATAATAAAACGCACAGAAAGAATCTTCTCTTACATATTTTCGGTAAACTCCAGTCTGCATCATCGCATCCGGAAAATATGTTGCATCCACAAGAGATAAAGTCTCTATGTTGTAATGCTTGGATTTCAACCATGCAAATATTTTCATTTCTTTTTACTCGGATAAATTATTTTCTCAATTGATCGCTCTGCAATTTTGTATGGTTGCCCCGAAGCTGAATAATACAACTGATCGCTCAATGTCTTTATTGCTTCTCCTTTGGGTGTCCCGCTCATTACCATTCGGTTGTAGTCCCTTCGTATTTTTATGTTACGCAGATCTCTGTCATGAAGAAGATTTTCCTTCTTAAGCATACCGACAAATATTTCACCTATAACTTCATTTACTTCATCGTGGTACTGTTTGCTGTCGTTCGACATTTTTCACACCCGCAATTATAATTTTGATTTGCACAAAAAGAATCCGAAAAATTTTTAGGGAACTATTAAATCGAATTCTTTTCAAGCTTTGCTGTTTTAGAAAAAAATAATCGCTTGATCAATCCAAAAAGCCAACGGATACGAATCATCAATGCTTCTTTTTTTATTTCTTCCAACATCTTGTTATAATCATATTTAAATTTTCTTCTTGCTAATTGCCTAAGTTTTTTTTCTATTCGTTCGCTCATTTTATAGTTCCTCCGTTTACTCGGAATCTTTTCAAGGGCGAAAACGACCCGAAGTGTCTACGAGTTAAAGCTGTTCTCACTCGGCCACGAGAGGCTTGTTTAACTTCTTTTTTGCCACGAATGAAATGGAAATACTTTCTGAATCTTCCCTCAACTTCTTTAGCAGGCTTTGTATATAATACCGGCTTTTTATTAATCGTCATATCAAGTTTCTTAACTGGTTTTGCTTTGTGGGTAAATTTGTCCTTGATATTTTTTAGTAAATTTAACGGCCTAAAGTTCATACTGATTCTCCTATTATTTTTATACTTCAACTCCAATCACCCGGAGCGCGTCGTTAACAGTTTCAACAACGTGCACCTTGCCTTTCCACTTGTCAACAAATATTTCTTGTGTTGCGCGGAGCTTCCCGCGTGTGTCCGGGTTCTTTACTTCGATCAAATAATTTTTCCCAAAGATGCCGCATACCAAATCTGGGAATCCATTTCCTTGCTGAGAAGTGATCTCCACAGTTGCACCAACCGAGCGAAGCGCATTAACTATTTTGCTTTGGTTCAAATCAGCGCGTGACATTTTACCTCTTTGTGGAATAATGAAATTGTGTGATTCAACGGATCATAATTTGCCCAGAGAACTTCTTGACGTGGGCTGCAGAATAAAGTATCCCGTTTTTTCTTAGCGGTTATTTTGTAAAACCCTTTCAACAGATTGTTATAGATCTCATTATCATAACCGCTGATTGCTACTTTCCCTTGTATGGTCCGACAGATGTTTAACAGATCAATGTGATCGTGTTGTTGCATCTCGTGTTCATATTCATTGTTGTTGCATCTCGTGTCATGTAGATATGGTGGGTCGCAAT
>JAHEZQ010000001.1 GCA_023250955.1 Melioribacter sp.
ATTTACTCAGCAAGAATTATCCCGTTCAGAGGTTCCTGGGTTGAATTTGCTACTGACATCAATAATATACTTTATGTTTATATAGATCGCAGAAAAAAATTCCCTTCAACAACATTATTAAGAGCTCTTGGCTATGAAACAGATGAGCAAATTTTAAATCTGTTCAATCTTATTGAAGAAGTAACAGTTAAACATTTAAGCATTGATAAACACATTGGAAGAATTGTAGCCAACGATGTAATAGACACAGCAACTGGTGAAATTTATGCATCCAAAGATGCGGAATTAACCGAAGAAATTATTGAAAGTATAAAAGGTTCAGGTGTATCTAAAGTTCAGTTGCTAAGTATTGAAACTACTTTTGAACAAGACTTAATAATAAACACACTTAAAAAAGATACATCAACAAATAAAGAAGAAGCTCTATATGCTATTTACAGACAACTGCGTTCAGGTGAAGCCCCGGATGTTGACACTGCAGTTGGTCTAATAGATAAATTATTTTTTAATGAGAAAAGATATGATCTGGGAGAAGTCGGTCGGTTTAGAATGAATGACCGGTTGAATCTAAATGTTCCGGATAACATCAAAGTTTTAACAGTTGAAGATATTATTGCAATCATGAACAATATCATTAAACTTAAAAACGGTAATGTTAATGTTGATGATATAGATCATTTAGGTAACAGAAGAGTAAGAACTGTTGGTGAACAGTTGATGCAGCAATATAATGTTGGTTTAGCAAGAATGGCGCGCACTATAAAAGAAAGAATGAACATGCGCGATAACGAAAATATGCAGCCGCAAGATTTGGTAAATGCTAGAACAATAAGCAGTGTGATAAATGCATTTTTCGGTACAAACCAGCTTTCACAATTCATGGATCAAACTAATCCGCTTTCAGAGCTTACGCACAAAAGAAGAATTTCTGCGTTGGGACCTGGCGGTTTAACTCGTGAGCGTGCAGGGTTCGAGGTACGTGATGTTCATCATTCTCATTATGGTCGTTTATGTCCGATCGAAACGCCCGAAGGTCCGAACATTGGTCTTATTTCTTCACTCACAATTTTTGCGCGTGTTAATCACTACGGATTTTTAGAAACACCATATAGAAAAGTTAAAGAAGGAAGAGTTTCAAACAGTATTGATTTCTTAAGTGCCGATCAAGAAGATGAATTTATTATTGCTCAAGCAAATGCTCCTTTGGATGAACAAGGACGTTATGTTTTAGATAGAGTTAAATGCAGAGAGCGCGGTGATTTTCCTGTGGTTGTTCCTGAAGAAGTTCATTATATGGATGTAGCCCCTGCTCAAATAGTTTCCGCAGCCGCTGCATTAATTCCATTTCTTGAACATGATGATGCAAACAGAGCCTTGATGGGATCTAACATGCAACGTCAAGCAGTTCCGCTTCTTGTTCCTCAAGCTCCAATAGTTGGAACAGGTATGGAACAAAAAATTGCTCGTGATTCACGTTCTATTATAATAGCTGAAGATAGTGGTGTAGTCGAGTATGCAGATTCAAAAAGAATTATTGTTAAGTATGATGTTGATGAAAGCGCCCCTGAAACATTAGTAAGTTTTGATGATGAAAGAAGAGTTGAACATGTGCTTACAAAGTTTAACGGCACAAATCAGGAAACATGCTTTAATCAAAAACCGATTGTTGTTACCGGTCAGCGTGTAAAGAAAGGTGAAGTTTTAGCTGACGGTCCTGCAATTGATAAAGGTGAACTTGCACTTGGAAGAAACGTTTCGGTTGCATTCATGCCTTGGCGCGGATATAATTTTGAAGATGCAATTGTTCTAAGTGAACGACTTGTAGCTGATGATGTGTTTACTTCAATTCATATTGAAGAGTTTGAACTTCAAGTTCGCGAAACAAAACGCGGAGAAGAAGAATTAACTAGGGATATTCCTAACGTTAGTGAAGAAGCTACAAAAGATTTGGATGAACATGGTATAGTTAGAGAAGGTGCAGAAGTTAAAGAAGGTGATATTCTGATTGGTAAGATCACACCAAAAGGTGAAACAGATCCTACACCTGAAGAAAAATTATTAAAAGCAATCTTCGGTGATAAAGCGGGCGATGTGAAAGATGCATCTTTGAAAGCACCTCCGGGATTGAAAGGTGTTGTAATTAAGACAAGATTATTCAGCCGCAAAAGAAAAGATGCTGATTCAAAAAAAGTTGAAAAGAAATTGATGGATAATCTTGAAACCGATTATAAGAAAACAAAAGAAAATCATTACAACAAACTGGTTAGTAAATTAACTAGAATTACTCATGGAAAAACAACTTCGGGTATTCGTGATTTGGACGGCAGCGTTGTATTGAGAAGCGGTACTTCTATTAAAGATGAAACATTTACGGACATAGATGACATTTCAAAATTAGATTACACAAAAGATTGGTTTGAAAGAAAAAACACAAACGAATTAATCAAGCATTTATATTCAAACTATTTCACACTTCTTGCAGAGATTGAAGAAGATTACAAACGCGAAAAATTGAAAATACAAAGCGGTGATGAATTACCTCCGGGAATTACTCAACTTGCAAAAGTTTATGTAGCCAAGAAGAGAAAAGTTTCTGTCGGTGATAAAATGGCTGGTCGTCACGGTAACAAAGGTGTTGTTGCAAAAGTTGTTCCCCTTGAAGATATGCCTCATCATGAAGACGGAACTCCGGTTGATATCGTTCTAAATCCGCTTGGCGTACCTTCAAGAATGAACTTAGGTCAATTATACGAAACAGCTCTTGGATGGGTTGGAAATAAACTTGGAGTTAAGTTCGAAACACCAATTTTCGACGGTGCAAAAGTTGGCGATGTTGAAGAATGGTTGAAGAGTGCTGAATTAAGTGAAGGTAGTAAAACCTGGTTATATGATGGAAGAAGCGGAGAAAAATTCCATCAGAAAGTTACGACCGGTTATATATATATGATGAAACTTGGACATATGGTTGATGACAAGATTCATGCTCGTTCCATTGGTCCTTACTCGCTAATTACTCAACAACCTCTAGGCGGTAAAGCTCAATTTGGTGGTCAGAGATTTGGAGAAATGGAAGTTTGGGCTCTCGAAGGTTATGGTGCTGCACATGTTCTTCAGGAAATCTTAACAGTGAAGAGCGATGATGTAACAGGAAGAGCAAAAACTTACGAGGCAATTGTTAAAGGTGAAAATTTACCTGAACCAAATATTCCCGAAGCATTTAATGTATTGATTAAAGAGCTTCAAGGTCTCGGTCTTGATATAAAAATTAACTAAGCTATTCCGATTGAGTTTAACTCAATCGGAATCAACCAAGAGTTTGACTAAAGGAGTAGAAAATGCGATTTAAACCGCAAGAAAATAAAATTAGACAGATCGAAAAAATGACGATCAGTTTGGCAAGTCCTGATGATATCTTATCAAGATCTCACGGTGAAGTAACCAAACCTGAAACAATAAACTATCGTTCATTTCGTCCTGAAAAAGATGGTTTATTCTGCGAGAAAATTTTTGGTCCCGTTAAAGATTGGGAATGTGCATGCGGAAAGTATAAAGGAATACGTTATAAAGGAATTGTATGTGACCGCTGCGGTGTTGAAGTTACGTTAAAAAGTGTTCGTCGTGAAAGAATGGGACATATTCAGCTTGCTGTTCCTGTAGTTCATATTTGGTTTTTCAAAGCGTTGCCATCAAAGATTGGTAACATAATTGGAATGACAACTAAAGAACTTGAAAAAGTTATTTACTACGAATCATATGTTGTAATTAATCCCGGGCCAACCGGATTGAATAAGAAAGATCTTATCTCTGAAGATCAGTATTATGAAATTTTAGGTTCTCTTCCACATGATAATGATTCACTAGAAGATGAAGATCCGAAAAAATTTGTTGCAAGAATCGGCGGCGATGCAATAAAAGAATTATTAAAGAAGATTGATATTGAATATACTTTTGCTGATTTGAAATCTCAACTTGGACCTGACACTTCTCAACAAAAACGTGCAGATCTTTTAAAACGATTAAGAGTACTTGAAGCTTTTCGAGAATATGAAGGAAAGGTTCCGAACAAACCGGAATGGATGGTATTAAATGTTGTACCTGTAATTCCACCGGAACTTCGTCCGCTTGTTCCACTTGAAGGCGGAAGATTTGCTACCTCAGATTTAAATGATCTATATAGAAGAGTTATCATTCGTAACAATCGTTTAAAAAGATTAATTGATATCAAAGCCCCTGAAGTAATTCTTCGAAACGAAAAGAGAATGCTTCAAGAAGCTGTTGATGCGTTGTTCGATAATTCTCGAAGAGCAAGTGCAGTCCGTAGTGATGGCAACAGACCATTAAAATCTCTCAGTGATATGTTGAAAGGTAAACAAGGTCGTTTCCGCCAAAACTTACTTGGTAAACGTGTTGATTATTCTGGCCGTTCTGTTATTGTTGTTGGTCCTGAGTTGAAATTACATCAGTGCGGTTTACCGAAAGATATGGCAGTCGAACTTTTCAAACCATTTATTATCCGTAAACTTATTGAACGCGGACATTTTAAAACAGTAAAGAGTGCACGCAAAGCTGTTGATAGAAAAGATGCAACCATTTGGGATATCCTTGAAAAATTAATTGATGGTCATCCGGTTATGTTGAACCGCGCTCCTACATTGCACCGTCTTGGTATTCAAGCTTTCCAACCAATTTTAGTTGATGGAAAAGCAATTCAACTTCATCCCTTAGTTTGTACTGCATTCAATGCAGATTTTGATGGCGATCAAATGGCGGTTCATGTTCCATTATCATACGAAGCACAACTTGAAGCATCAATTTTAATGTTAAGTAGTCATAATATTCTATCTCCGCAAAATGGTTTGCCAATAGTTCTGCCTTCTCAAGACATTGTATTAGGACTTTATTATTTAACAAAAGTTCGTACCGGTGCTAAAGGTGAAGGTAAAATATTTGGCGGTATTGAAGAAGTGCAGATAGCATATAATTGTAAAGTAGTTGATCTACATGCAAAGGTTAAAGTTAAAATTGATAAAGAATTTTTAGAAACTACAGTGGGACGTGTAATTTTTAATGAGATCGTTCCTAAAGAAATGGGTTACATTAACGAATTACTTGTTAAGAAGAGTTTCTCGGGATTTATTTATAAAATGTTTATCAAAATTGGTAACGAAGCAACAGCCAAATTTTTAGATGATCTAAAAGAACTTGGTTACCGTTATGCAACAGCAGCAGGAATTTCTATCAGCTTCAGCGATATGATTGTTCCTGATGAAAAAGTAAAACTGATTGACGATTCAAACAAAAAAGTTTCAGGTATTCTTAGCGAACATGAACAAGGTTTGATTACTGATGCTGAACGATATAATAAGATAGTTGACGTTTGGACTCATACTACAAATAACGTTGCTAAATCATTAATGGATAGAATCAAAACCGATCAAGGCGGGTTCAATTCATTACATATGATGGTTGATTCAGGTGCAAGAGGTTCACAAGATCAAGTTCGTCAGCTTGCCGGTATGCGTGGTTTGATGATGAAACCGCAAAAGAGTTTAACCGGTCAATCTGGAGAAATTATTGAGAATCCTATCGTTGCGAATTTCAAAGAAGGATTGTCTGTTCTTGAATATTTTATTTCTACTCACGGTGCTCGTAAAGGTCTAGCAGATACAGCATTGAAAACTGCAGACGCTGGTTATTTAACCCGTCGTTTATGCGACGTTGCTCAAGATGTTATTATTACTGAACTAGATTGCGGTACTATTAGAGGTGTTTATATTTCTGCACTTAAAGATATTGAACTCGAAAGAGAACCGTTGGCAGAAAGAATTATTGGTCGTGTAGCTCAAGAAGATATTTATGATCCTCGTACAGATGATTTGTTCATTGAAGCCGGTGAAGTAATTACAGAAGATATTGCTGAAAAAATAGACGAAGCAAATATTGATCAAGTTTATATTAGAACAGTTTTAACATGCGAAGCTAAACGCGGTGTTTGTGCAAAATGTTATGGACGAAATCTAACTACCGGTCAGCTTGTAGAAAATGGTGAGGCTGTGGGAATTATTGCTGCTCAGTCAATTGGAGAACCTGGTACACAGCTTACATTACGTACATTCCACTTAGGCGGAACTTCATCACGTATTGCATCTCAATCACAAGTTGAAGCAAATGTTAATGGTACAGTTAAGTTTGATAGAATCATGTTTGTTGAAAAAACTGATTTCTTCGGAAAAGTAAAGGTAGTTATTGGTCGTAGAGGATCAATAGGGCTTTACGATGAAGATAATAGACAGATAAAGAAATTTGAGATTCCTTACGGTGCGGAATTATTAGTTTCCGAAGGACAGGAAATTAAAAAAGGTCAGCCGCTGTATAATCACGATCCGTACAACTCTGTAATCGTAGCTGATAATGCAGGTAAAGTTTCATTTATTGATTTATTAGATAATATTACTATTCAACAAGTTGCTGATGAACAAACAGGTCACGTTCAAAAAGTTGTAATCGAATCAAAAGACAAAACTTTAACACCGAGTATTCTTATCAAAGATAATAAAGGAAATGAAAAAGTATTTAATATTCCAACACGTGCATATCTATCAGTTGAAGAAGGTGAAGAGATTCAAGCAGGAACAATCCTTGCTAAGATTTCAAAATCATCTACTAAGTCACGTGATATTACTGGCGGACTACCTCGCGTAACAGAACTTTTTGAGGCAAGGAGTCCACATGATCCAGCTGTCGTTTCAGAGATTGAAGGTAAAGTTAAATTTGGTGCTCGTAAAAAAGGTTCACGAGAAATTATTATTGAATCTCTTGATGGATCTATTCAGAAAATTTACAATGTTTCTTATGGTAAACATATTCTAGTTCAAGAAGGAGATGAAATTCCTGCCGGAGAAAAAATTACTGATGGTCCAATTGATCCGCATGATATTTTGAAAATAAAAGGGACAAATGCAGTACAAGAATATTTAGTAAATGAAATTCAAGATGTTTACCGTTTACAAGGTGTAAAAATTAATGATAAGCATATTGAAGTTATAGTTCGACAAATGTTACAAAAGCTTCAAGTAATTTCTGCCGGTGATACTATTTTTATTGAAGAGGATTTAGTTGATAGAAATAAATTCATTGAAGAAAATGAAAAAGTTAAACAGATGGTTTATATAGAAGATCCAGGACAATCAAAATTTAAAATGGCTCAGCTTCTTACAAAAATGAAACTTAGAGAAATTAATTCTGATTTAACCAGGAAAAGTAAGAAGTTAATTAATACTCGCGATGCAGAGCCTGCAACATTCGATAATATTTTATTAGGTATAACTCATGCTGCTCTTTCGACTGAGAGTTTTATTTCAGCAGCATCATTCCAAGAAACAACAAAAGTATTGACAAATGCGGCTACTGAAGCTAAAGTAGATAATTTAATTGGTTTGAAAGAAAACGTTGTTATGGGTCATCTTATTCCTGCTGGAAGCGGATTAAAGAAATACCGTAACATAATTTTAACTGGCGATGAAGCTGAATCAACAGTTGTTAAAGAAGAGATAGATGCAGAGAAAGAACCAGTTTAATGTATAATAGTTAAAAAATTAGAACAGGCTTGCTTGACAATTCAAGCGAATATCAATAAATTCAAAGTCTGAATTTTTATCAAAAAGTATAATTTTGGAGGAGTTTGCGTGCCAACGATAAACCAGTTGGTTAGAAAAGGAAGAGTGGTTGTAACCTCGAAAAATAAGGCTCCGGCATTAGATGCTTGTCCGCAGAAAAGAGGTGTTTGCACAAGAGTATATACTACAACTCCTAAAAAACCAAATTCAGCTTTAAGAAAAGTTGCTAGAGTAAGATTAACAAATGGAATTGAAGTTACAGCATATATTCCAGGTGAAGGCCACAATTTGCAAGAGCATTCTATTGTTTTAATTCGTGGTGGCAGAGTTAAAGATTTACCAGGTGTACGTTATCATATTATTAGAGGTACATTAGATACAAGTGGTGTTGAAGATAGGAAAAAAGGCAGATCTAAATACGGTACTAAAAAACCTAAAGCAAAATAATTACTATGAGAAAAAAAAGATCAGAGAAAAAATATTTAAAACCAGATCCAAAGTATAATGATATACTAGTTTCGAAATTCATTAACTATTTGATGTGGGATGGTAAAAAATCTACGGCAAGAACTATTGTTTACGATAGCTTTGGTTTGATAGAACAAAAAACAAAGAAACCTGCTTTAGACGTTTTTAAGAAAGCAGTACAGAATGTTCAACCATTGGTGGAAGTTAGAAGTAGAAGAGTTGGTGGAGCAACATATCAGGTACCAATGGAAGTAAGACCTGAAAGAAGAACTGCATTAGCATTTCGTTGGATCAAAACATATGCTCGAGATCGTAAAGATAAATCTATGGCATTAAAGGTTGCATCTGAATTAATGGCAGCTGCAAATGGCGAAGGTTCTGCAGTTAAGAAAAAAGATGATACACATCGTATGGCAGAAGCGAATAAAGCTTTTGCACATTTTAAATGGTAGTTGAAAGGAATTATTAAGTTAGATGTCAAAACGTGTCGAAATAAATAGAGTAAGAAATATTGGTATCATGGCTCATATTGATGCTGGTAAAACCACAACAACTGAACGCATTCTTTACTATACAGGAAAATTACACAGAATGGGTGAGGTTCATGATGGTGCAGCAACTATGGATTGGATGGAACAGGAAAAGGAAAGAGGAATAACAATTACAAGTGCTGCTACAACAACTTTTTGGAGAGATCATCAAATAAATATTATTGATACTCCAGGGCA
This sequence comes from Melioribacter sp., assembly GCA_023250955.1. GTDB lineage: Bacteria > Bacteroidota > Ignavibacteria > Ignavibacteriales > Melioribacteraceae > Fen-1258. The sequence continues at coordinate 8,813 of JAHEZQ010000001.1, forward strand.
CGTTGATTTTACTGTTGAAGTTGAAAGATCACTGCGAGTTCTTGATGGCGCTATAGCACTTTTTTGTGCTGTTGGTGGAGTTGAACCACAATCAGAGACAGTTTGGAGACAAGCTGATAAATATAATGTACCAAGAATTTCGTTTGTAAATAAAATGGATAGAGTCGGAGCTGATTTTTTTCATGCAGTTCAAATGATGAAAGAAAAATTAAGTGCCCCCGCTGTACCACTTAATTTACCTGTTGGTGAAGGCGATCTCTTTAGGGGCATTATTGATCTAATGAAAATGAAAGCAATAATGTTTATTGAAGAATCTCTTGGTGCTGAATTTGAAGTTGTAGATATACCTACTGATTTGTTAGCATTAACTCAAAAATATAGAACCGAAATGCTTGAAGCGGTGTCTGATGTTGATGATACATTATTAGAAAAATATCTTGAAGGTAAAGAAATCACTGAAGCAGAAATTAAAAATGTATTGCGCATAGCTACAATTCAGGGAAAAATTATTCCAGTATTATGCGGATCATCATTTAAGAATAAGGGTGTGCAGCAATTACTTGATGCTGTTGTTGATTTTCTCCCATCTCCTTTAGACTCCGGATCTCTTTCTGCTCATCATATTTTTAAGAATGATCACGTTGAAAGAAAAATATCACCGACTGAAAAATTTGCAGCTTTAGCATTTAAAATTATGACAGACCCTTATGTTGGCAAATTAACATTTATTAGAGTTTACACTGGTGAATTAAAGGCAGGATCTTATATTTTTAATTCTGTTTCTGATAAAAAAGAAAGAGTTGGTCGTGTTCTTGAAATGCATGCTAACACAAGAGAAGATTTAGAAGAAATTAGATGTGGTGATATTGCTGCTATTGTTGGTTTAAAACACACTAGAACCGGTGATACTCTTTGTACCGAAGAAGATGCTATTGTTCTCGAAAAAATGGTATTCCCGGAACCAGTAATTCAAATTGCAATTGAACCTAAAACTAAAGCGGATCAGGATAAACTCTCTGAATCCTTAGCAAAACTTTCTGATGAAGATCCGACTTTTAAAGTTAAAGTTGATGATGAAACTGGCCAAACTCTAATTAGCGGAATGGGCGAATTACATCTTGAAATTCTTGTTGATAGAATGAAACGAGAATTTAAAGTAGAAGCCAATGTTGGTAAACCTCAAGTTGCTTATAGAGAAACAATTTCTAAAACAGTTCAGGCTGAAGGTAAATTTGTTAAGCAATCCGGCGGTCGTGGAAAATATGGACATGTTTGGATTGAACTTTCACCAAATGAACCTGGAAAAGGTTTTGAATTTGAAAATGATATTGTCGGTGGAGTAGTACCAAAAGAATATATAAATCCTGTTATGCATGGTTTACAAGAATCTATGAGAAATGGTGTTTTGGCTGGTTACCCAGTTGTTGATATAAAAGCAAGATTATACGATGGTTCTTACCATGATGTTGATTCAGACGAAATTTCATTTAAAGTTGCTGCCTCTATGGCATTTAAACAAGGTGCACTAAAAGCTAATCCTATTTTACTTGAACCAATGATGAGCGTTGAAGTTATTACTCCTGAAGAATACTTAGGCGATGTTATGGGTGATCTTAATTCCAGAAGAGGAAAGATTGAAGGATTCACTTCCAGAAAAGATGCTCAGGTTATTAAAGCTATGGTTCCTTTAGCACAAATGTTTGGTTATGCTACTACACTAAGATCAGCCACACAAGGACGTGCAATTTACACAATGCAATTTGCACATTATTCCGAAGTACCAAAATCTGTTGCCGAAGAGATCCAGGAAAAATCTCAAGCAAAGAAACATGTTGAATCTTATTAGACAATAAATAAATCATTAAAGAAATAAAACACATTAAGGAGAGTATTTAAGATGGCAAAAGAAAAATTTGACCGTAGTAAACCTCACGTCAATATTGGTACTATCGGACATGTCGACCATGGTAAAACTACTCTTACTGCAGCCATCACCATGGCACTGGCTAAAAAAGGTTTATCTCAGATAAGAACATTTGACAGTATTGATAATGCCCCTGAAGAAAGAGAAAGAGGTATTACAATCGCTACTGCTCACGTTGAATATTCAACAGCGAACAGACATTATGCTCACGTTGACTGTCCAGGTCACGCAGATTACGTTAAAAACATGATCACTGGTGCTGCTCAAATGGACGGTGCTATTCTTGTTGTTGCCGCAACCGATGGTCCTATGCCGCAGACACGCGAACACATTCTTCTTGCTCGTCAAGTTGGTGTGCCGAAAATTGTAGTCTTCATGAATAAAGTTGATGCAGTTGATGATCAAGAGTTGATTGACTTAGTTGAAATGGAATTAAGAGAACTTCTAACCAAATATGAATTCCCTGGCGACGAAATTCCAATTATTAAAGGTTCTGCTTTACATGCATTAGAAGCAGGTGCATCTGGTGCTGATCCTTCAGATCCAAGATACAATTGTGTTTGGGAATTAATGAATGCAGTTGATACTTACATTCCAGTTCCAGAAAGAAGTGTTGACAAACCATTCTTGATGCCTGTTGAAGATGTATTTTCTATCACGGGTCGTGGTACAGTTGCAACAGGAAGAGTTGAAAGAGGTCAAGTAAAGTTAGCTGAAGAAATTGAATTGATCGGTTTAGGCGTTCATAAGAAAACAGTTGTTACCGGTATCGAAATGTTCCGTAAAGAACTTGATGCTGCTATTGCTGGTGATAATGCTGGTATTCTTTTAAGAGGTGTTGATAAAACTGAAATTGAAAGAGGAATGGTTTTAGCAAAAACCGGTTCCATCACTCCTCATAAGAAATTTGAAGGTAAAGTTTATATTCTATCAAAAGATGAAGGTGGACGTCATACACCGTTTTTCAATGGTTACAGACCGCAGTTCTATTTTAGAACAACTGACGTTACTGGTATTGCAACATTACCAGAAGGAACAGAAATGGTTATGCCTGGTGATAGTGTACAACTCAAGATTGATTTGATTTCTGAAATTGCTATGGAAGAAGGATTGAAATTCGCTATCCGTGAAGGTGGTAGAACAGTTGGTGCAGGTTTCGTAACAAAGATTATAGAGTAAAATAAATTATTTAAGCCCCCGATATACGGGGCTTTATGTTGAACAAGGAGATTAGAAAAAGTGCCTGGTCAGAAAATTAGAATAAAGTTGAAGTCTTACGATCATATTCTTATTGATAAATCAACTGAAAAGATTATCAAGACTGTAAAGAGTACCGGCGCCGTTGTATCCGGTCCAATTCCGTTGCCAACACGCAGAACAGTTTTTACAGTTTTAAGATCTCCGCACGTTGATAAAAAATCACGTGAGCAATTTGAGATCAGGGCTCATAAAAGAATTATAGATATTCATAACTCAAACAACAAAACTGTTGACGCATTGAGCAAGTTAGATATTCCTGCGGGCGTTGACATAGAGATTAAGTTATAGGAATTATAGAAATGCCTGGTATGCTAGCTAAAAAATTAGGAATGACAAATATATTCTCGGAAGATGGTCAAATTATTCCCGTAACTATCTTGGAAGCCGGTCCGTGTAATGTTTATGCAGTGCGTTCAAAAGAAAAAGATGGCTACGAAGCTGTTCAACTTGGTTTCGGTGAAAAGAAAGAAAAGAGAACAAGTAAACCTCAGCTGGATTATTATAAAAAACACGGATTAAAAATTCCACAAACTCTTAAAGAGTTTAGAAACTTTGAATCCTCTCAATTTAAAATTGGTGATGAAGTTAAAGTAGATATTTTCCAAATCGGTGATAAAGTTAAAGTTTCCGGTAAGAATAAAGGTAAAGGTTTTCAAGGAGTTATGAGAAGACATAACTTCGGTGGTGTTGGCGGTACAACTCACGGCCAAAGTGATAGGTTAAGGGCTCCCGGATCTATTGGCTCTAGCTCTTATCCATCAAGAGTTTTCAAAGGTCAACGTATGGCCGGAAGAATGGGTTTTGAGAATACAACTATTTCCAATCTTAAAGTTGTAAAAGTAATTGCTGAAAAAAATATTGTTATGGTCAAAGGAGCAGTTCCAGGCTCTATTAATTCAATTGTTGCTATCAATAAATAATTATTGAATAAGATGAAATTAGAAGTTTATAAACAAGACGGTACAAAATCTGGCGAGACTGTTGAACTCTCAAAAGAGATTTTCGAAATCGAACCGAATGACCATGTGATTTACTTGGCTGTCAAAGCTTACCTTGCGAATCAACGTCAAGGAACTCACAAAGCAAAAGAAAGAAGTGAAGTTAGCGGCGGCGGGAAAAAACCATGGAAACAAAAAGGTCGTGGTGGTGCTCGAGCAGGTACAACACGTTCTCCTCTTTGGATTGGCGGCGGTTCAATATTTGGTCCTAAACCGAGAGACTACAGACAAAAACTTAACAAAAAAGTTTTAGCTCTTGCAAGAAGATCTGCTTTATCATACAAAGCAAAAGCAAATCAAATTCTTATTGTTGAAGATTTCAATTTTGATGGACCAAAGACAAAAGATTTTGTTTCAATTCTTAATGCTTTGAAAGTAAAAGGCAAGAGAACTTTACTACTTACAAACGGTACTCAAGAGAATGTATATAAGTCAGGGCGAAATGTTCCTAAGATGAATATTCTTGAAGCAAACAAAGCTTCGGCATATGATTTATTAAATAATCAAGTTTTAGTTTTACAAAAAAGTGCAGTTAGTCTTTTAGAAAGCTCAATTAATTAAACTGGTTTAAAAATGAAAAGTGTTTTAATACGTCCTTTAATTACTGAAAAGATGAGTGGTATCAGCGAAAAACATTCTAATAAATTTGGATTTGTCGTTGCTGTTGATGCTAATAAAATTCAAATCGCTAAAGCCCTCAAAGAAAAATTTAATGTTGATGTTACTGCTGTAAATACAATTCGGTATAAAGGAAAAATGAAAACCCAGTTTACTAAAAAAGGTAGATTTTCTGGAAGAACAGCTAAATTTAAAAAAGCAGTTGTTACCTTAAAAGAAGGTCAAACAATAGATATTTTTGGTCAAG